>SVQK01000038.1 GCA_015065385.1 Oscillospiraceae bacterium
GTCTGGAAGGACGCCTCCGGCAACGGCCTTGACTTTGAAGTGGACATTTCCGAAGAGGACAACTACTGGACGGACAAGTCCTTCCACATCAATTCCTGCCGGAACTACTTCCCGGATCAGCTGGTGGACGTGGTGAACGGCGACACCTACACGGTGGAATTCGCCGCGGGCGAGCTGGAGTTCCCGGCCACCGACTGGGTCTCCCTCATCATCTCCGACAACGACCACTTCTCCCTCTTCATCCGCGTCTCCAACGACAACCTTGAATACAAGTACAACGACGCGAACAAGGACAGACCGATGGCGGAGGACGGCAAGGAGCTTGTGAACGACTCCACCGTAGCCGTGACCTTCGACATCAATTCGCAGGACTGCCTGATGTATGTGGACGGCGTGCTGGTCTCCGAGAACGTCCCGCTTGAGACGAACATCGCCGACACCCTGTTCCTCGGCCACGAAAGCGAACAGCGCAACTGGCTGGGCGACGTGTACGCGGTCCGTTTCTACAACCGCGTGCTGTCGGCGGCTGAGATCGCGCAGAACGCGGCGGCGGACAACGCGAAGTACCGCGGCGGCGCGGCTCTTCCGACCGTCACGGTGACCGAAAAGCCCGTCGAAGAATCCCGTGGCTTCAAGAAGCTGGCGGACGCGGCGGCTGCGGTCGGCATGACCCCGATCACCGGTTACGAGTGGGAAGACGGCACGAACGGCTTCGGCAATGAAGGCCCCGAAAACCTTTGGGACGGCGACCTCGGCACGAAGTTCTGCACGAACGAATTCCCGGCCGAATCCGAAGCCTCCCTCGACGCCACCTACAAAGTGACCGGCTTCACGATGGCGACGGCGAACGACAACCACGAGTACAACGGCAGAAGCCCGAGCGCGTGGACGATCTCCGTCTCCGCGGACGGCGAGAACTGGACCGAGCTGGCTTCCGGCGACGACAGCTTCTTCGAAGAGACGAACCAGCACTACTACAACGGAGAAGGAACCGCCGAGAATGTCGCGTTTGTCCGTTTCGAAGCGGAAGGCACAGCGTCCGGCACATTCCAGGTGTCCGAACTGACCCTGTACGGCGAGAAGACCGGCGAGAAGCCCGTAAAGGCCGAACCGGAACCCGCTCCCGCACCCGAACCGGAGCCGGAACCCGAACCGGAACCCGCGGAAGAACCGAAGAGCGAAGAACCCGCGGCTGAGGAACCCAAGGCGGAAGAGCCCAAGGCTGAAACGCCCGCTTCTTCCGAGACGACCGATGAGAAAAAGTCCGGCTGCGGCTCCTTCATCGGCGGCGGCGTGATCGTGCTGATCTCCGTCCTCGGCTCCGCGTGGATCGCAAAGAGAAGATAAACACGCTGACAGGACCGGATCAGAGTCCGTTCATCGAATCGGCAGTCGTGCCCGGGGGTCTCCTGCGGCGCGGCTGCTTTTTTCTTCTTGGTTTCGTTCAATTTACAGAGGATCCATGGATCTCTCGGGGGCATAGCTACAGCTGTTTGCCGCAAAAAAATGTCTTGCGGGCGGATCCGTTCACAAAAATTTACAGAATATACACTAAAACCATCAGATTTGCTGTATAATATAGGAGTAACTTTTGAGAAAAAGAGGATTTCATGACCGAAGCCGAATTTCGCGCCTCCTTCCCCCCCGTCATACAGGATTTCGCCAGATACAAGGACGTAGTTCAGGGCTGTTCCAAGAAAACCGTGTCCGAATATCTGCTGGATCTGCGCACCTTCTGCCGCTGGCTGCTGGCGGAGCGGAACGGACTGCCGACGGAGGGAGAATCGTTCGAGTCCGCGGATCTGACCGCACTGGATACGGAGTTTTTTTCCAGCGTCAGCACGGGCGAGGTCTACGACTTTCTCTCCTATGTGCGCAACGGCCGGGAAAACGAAAGCCGCTCCATGGCCCGAAAGCTCTCCGCCATCAAGCAGTTTTACAAGTTCTGCACCTCGCGCCAACATCTCTTTGAGAACAATCCCGCGATCGATATCGAAACGCCGAAGATGAAGAAGACTCTTCCGAAATACCTGTCGGTGGACGAGAGCCTCAGCCTTCTGGACGCTGTGACAAACGATACGGAATCGAAAACAAGGGAGCGGGACTTTTGCATCCTGACGCTGTTTCTCAACTGCGGCATCCGTCTCTCGGAGCTCGCCGGGATTTCCCTGCCCGATCTGGACCGGGAGCTGCGCTCCATGCGCGTGATCGGAAAGGGTTCCAAGGAGAGGATCGTCTATCTGAACGACGCCTGCCGTGCCGCCATCGCCGCCTATCTGCCCGTCCGGAGAGAGACCCCGGCCAAGCAGAAGGGTGAGAGCGCGCTCTTCCTTTCGGGGCAGGGCCGGCGCATTTCCGTGAAGACCGTCCAGTGGATGGTAAAAAAATACCTCGGGGAAGCGGGGCTGGAGTACAAAAACTATTCCACCCACAAGCTCCGGCACACAGCGGCCACGCTCATGTATCAGTCCGGCGAAGTGGACATCCGGGTGCTCAAGGACATTCTCGGACATGAGCAGCTGAATACCACGCAGATCTATACCCATGTGTCGAACGAACACATGGAAGAAGCCATGCGGAACAATCCCCTCTCCGGCGTCCGCCCGAAAAAAGCCCCGCGGCTGAAAAAGGCCGACGAGCTGCCCGGAGACGAAGACCCCGGCGCTGACGGCGGATCCGGCTCGGAAGTCTGACCCGGCGTATCCGAATAATTGCCGCAAGCGGATCATCAATCAAGGAGGAATACCCTATATGAAGAACTACGTCCTTCATCTCGTCGATCCCGCGTCTCAGTGGGACAACACTTCCCCGGTGGGCTGCGGTTCTGCCGGTCTCTCCGTATGGGGCGGCATCGCCGAGGACAGACTGACCCTCAACGAGGAGTCGATCTGGGACGGCGGTCCCATGGACACGAAGGTGGACGGCTTCACGGATATGATCGAGCACGTCCGTTCCCTGTTCCTCGAGGGCAAGGAATACGAAGCGAACCGCTGGGCCGAAGAGAACATGAAAGACTGCTTCAACCGCATCAAGGCGTACGAATACGCGGGCGAGCTCTTTGTGAAGATCCACGGCGACGACGCGGCGGAGAATTACCGGAGAGATCTGGATCTGACGGACGGCGTCTGCACGGTCGCGTATGAAAAGGACGGCGTCTCCTACAAGAGGACCTTCTTCGCCTCCTATCCCGCGCGCCTTCTGGCCGGTCGGTACGAGGCAGACGCACCGTTTTCCGCGTCCATCCGCTTCCGCCGGGAGAATGTGATCCGCCTCATCGCTGCCTCCGATTCCCTCTCCGCCATTGCCGCCACGGCCACGACAGAAAACCGTTTTTTGGTGAAAACCAAGATCGTTTCGGACGGCAAGTGCTCCGTGTCTGACGCGGGGATCTCCGTCACAAACGCCACAAAAATCGAGCTGTACACGGTGATCGTCACCGCCTTCAAGTCCTATGATCTGGTGGATGCGGCGGAGGATCGTCTCGAGGTCGCGGCAAAGGGCTGGGACGCGCTGTATGAAGAGCATACCGCAGACCACCGCGCGCTCATGAACCGCTCCGATCTCTCCTTCGACGCGCCCGATCCCGCCGTGGACGCCCTCCCCGTATCCGAACGGCTGGAACGCCTCCGCAGTGATCCCGATGCCCGGGACGACAGCCTGCTCTCGCTTTATTTCGCGTTCGGCAAGTACCTTTTGATCGGATCCTCCCGACCGGGAACGCTCCCCGCCAACCTGCAGGGCGTCTGGGCGACCGGACTGACTCCCCCGTGGAACAGCGACTATCACACCAATATCAACCTGCAAATGAACTACTGGCAGGCGGAAGAGGCGAACCTCGGCGAATGTACCTCCGCCCTCTTCGATTATATGAACCGCTATCTCCTGCCGGGCGGCGAAAAGGTTGCCCGGGAGAACTACGGCGTGCGCGGGACCGTTATCCATCACCTCTCCGATATCTACGGATTCGCGGCGGCGGCGGACGGGCTGTGGGGACTGTGGCCTCTCGGCGGCGCGTGGCTTGCCTATCATATGTGGGAGCACTGGCTCTACACCGGAGATCGGGACTTCCTTCTGAACACCGCTTACCGCTACATCCGCAAGTGCGCGGAATTCTTCATCGACACGCTTTTCGAAGGTCCGGACGGATACCTCCACTCCGGTCCCTCCACCTCTCCCGAGAACGCCTATCTGGACGCGGAAGGCCGCAGAGTCAATCTCGCCATTTCGCCCACGATGGATATAGAGATCATCGGAGGACTGCTCGACTTCTACGCGGAGTGCGAGGACATCCTCTGCCTCGATCCTGTGGGCGGACGCCGCGCGAGAGAGGTTCGCGCGAAAATGCCTCCCCTCCAGATCGGAAAGCACGGCCAGCTCATGGAATGGATCAAGGACTACGACGAATCGGAGCCCGGGCACCGCCATATCTCCCACGCGTTCGGCCTCTATCCCGCCGCGCAGATTTCCCGGAACACGCCCGAGCTCTTCAAGGCGATCGAGGTCACCTTGAACCGGCGTCTGGCGTCCGGCGGCGGTCACACGGGATGGTCGCGCGCGTGGCTGATCAACCTCTTCGCCCGTCTCGGCAAGGGACAGGAGGCTTACGACAACGTGCGCCTGCTGTTCACCAAATCCACCATCGCCAACCTCTTCGACACGCATCCGCCGTTCCAGATCGACGGGAACTTCGGCGGCGCGGCCGGCATCGGCGAAATGGTCTTGCAGAGCCACGACGGAGCGATCACGCTTCTGCCCGCAGTCCCGGCATGGCTGAACGGATCCTTCCGCGGTCTGAGGGCGCGGGGAGGCTACACCGTTGACGCCGCATGGAAGGACGGGAAGATCCTTTCCCTCACCGTCCGCGCGGACCGTCCCGGGACCGTAAAGATCCGCATCCCCGGACAGGAGATCGAGGCGGAGGTTTCCGCTGAAGGAACGAAGATCGTCTGAACGGGATCGGGAAAACGTCAAAGTAAAAATAGAACAGAGGAATACGGAATCCCACGCCGAACGTGACCGTATTCCCCTGTTTTTATGTCTCCCTCGTCAAAGTTCCCACGGATCGAGAATGTCAAACGCATCCGAAAGAGCTTCTTCTCTGGTCGGGCGGGGAGCCGTATAATCCCCGCGAACGGCGGTTTTCCAGCAGCCGGGGCGAAACCGGTCCGGGAGAAGGGTGACGAGCTCGCCCTTGTATTTGCAGTATTCGTTCCCCTTCCGGCTCCGCTTCATCTTTGTGGAAAGGAAGGTCTCGCGTCTGGCCTGACGGTTCTTGAACGCCGCCTCCCGCGCCCGCGCCGCTTCAGGGTCTCCCTCCATCCGTCCCGCGCAGACGCACCCCGCTCCGACGGCGGACGGCCAGTCCGGATGGCGCATAACGTGGACATACCGGATGATCTGGTGTCCGCACATGCGGCAGGTTCCCACGGGCTCCCCGAGGTCGATCACCGCCGCGCAGACCCATCCTTCGTGGGGAACGTCCTCCCGTTTCCAAAGGTTCTCCTCCCCTTCGGGCGGATTGGCCCAGTCGGCAGTCCGGTACGCATCGGGCATCTTCGGCGCGGAGGGCTCCTCCGGAAGGGTCAGGGAGATCTGGTTGTCGTCCTCCTTCTTCCGGCGTGAGGGCTTTTCCTTTTTCCTCGGCGTGTCTTCGGCCTGAGGGAAGGTGGCTCGCGGCGGGATCTTTTCGGCGTACTCCTCCCACGGATAGAGCTTCTTCTGTTCCGCCGGCTCCGTTTCCGGTTTGTCCGAACTCTCGGGTTCCGGAAGACGCGCTTCTTCGGAGGGACGTTCTTCGGGAACATCTGGTTCCGACGGCGCAGGAGCGGGAAGCGGTTCTTCGGGGAAAGATGTGTCCAGTCCGAGATCCAGCGCGGCGCCGAACTGATAGTCCATGCTGACGGGCCGCAGTTCTCCGGATCGGTCGAAGCGGATGTAGTAGACGCCCTTTTTCAGATCCGTTTCCTCGACGGTTCCCGGGCCGAAGATCGGATGCTCCACCCGCTCCCCCTGAGGTTTCGTCCCTTCCGCAGAAATTGCCGCACCTGTTCCGCTCTGCTCGGTCAGCTCCTTCGGAACGACGCCGATTCTCCGGTAGTTCTCTTCCCCGATATCGGAAAGAAAGCGCGACGGTCTCTTGGTGGTCCGGTCGGAGGACGCCCCCTCGGATTCGGTGAGATAGAGGCGCTTCATCGCGCGGGTCATGGCCACAAAGCACAGCCGCCGTTCTTCTTCGAGCCCCGCGTCCTTTCTCTCCTCCAGCGTTCTGCCGGACGGGAAGATCCCCTCGGTGAATCCGACCACGAAACAGGCCGGGAATTCAAGTCCCTTAGAGGCATGGATCGTCATGAGCTTCACCCGGTCCGCCTCGCCGTCCGCTTCCCGGTCGCTCTCGAGCGCGGCTTCCTGCAGATAGACGGACAAGGGATAAAACTCCCCGTATCCCTGTTCCCGTTCCCAGAGCGACCGCTTCATCTCGGCCAGGTTGTCCAGCCGCTCCATGCTGCCGAGTTCCCGGATATACTGCTCGTATCCGGATCGGGTCAGAACCTCCTGCATCAGTTCCGAAACAGGCGCGGTTTCCGCTTTTGCGCGGAGTTCTTCGATCATCCCGACAAACTCCGGCGCGCCGGACCGTGAGAACAGCGGCTCCGCAAGATGATCCTTCAGCGCGGAGTACAACGTGATGCCTTCCTCACGGGCGAGAAGCCGGAGGGTCTCGACTTTCGCCCTCCCGAAAGACCGGCGCGGCGTATTGACGATCCGCTCGAACGCGTCGTCATCGTCCCGCCGGATCAAGCGGAGATAGGCGAGCGTGTCCCGGATCTCCATCCGCTCGTAAAACCGGACGCCTCCGTACAGCTCATAGGGCACGGCGGCCTTTGTCAGAGCCTGTTCCACAAACCGGGAAAGAAATCCGGCCCGGTACAGCACGGCGACACCCTTGAAGGGGATTCCCTCTTCCCTTGTCAGGCGGAGGATCTCGTCGGTAATGAACCGTCCCTCCTCGGCTTCGGTTTTCGCATGGAGATGGATCACCTCCGCTCCCGGGCCGTCTTCCGTCCGGAGATTTTTCGGAAAACGGTTCCGGTTGTGGGCCACAAGAGTGTTCGCCGCGCGGAGGATATTTCCCGTGGAGCGGTAGTTGCGGTCCATGAGGATCGTCCGCGCGCCCGGAAAATGCTTGTCGAAGTCCACGAGGATCGACATATCCGCCCCGCGCCATTCGTAGATGTTCTGGTCCGGATCTCCCACGACAAAGAGATTCCGGTGGCGGGAGGACAGGAGCTTCAAAAGCCGCAGCTCCCGCTTCGAGGAATCCTGAAACTCGTCCACCTGAACGTAGTACAGCCGCTCCGACCATTTCTCCGCCACCTCGGGATAATCCCGGAAAACGGCAAAGGCGAAGGAGACCAGATCGTCGAAGTCCAGTCCGAACAGTTTCCGCTGTTTTTCAAGGTAGCGGCGGACGATTTCACTCTCGAGGGGCGTTCCCGGCTCGACGGGGGAGACGGGCGGAGGAGACAGGGCGGACACGTCCCCGCGGATCATGGGAAGAACGTAGTCTTCGTTTGATTTCAGACGGTGGACGGAATCGAGGATCTTTTCAAACGTAGCCCGATCCATCTTGATCTCCATCTCCGCATAGATCTCGGAGAGGATCCGCCGCTGATCCGACTCGTCGAGAATGGCGAAGGACTTCGGCCACATGAGGCGGTGGATGTCTTCGCGCAGGACCCGGACGCAGAATCCGTGGTAGGTGGTGATCAGGGAGGTGTCGTATCCGTCCCCGACCAACGAGCGGACTCTCTTTTTCATCTCACCCGCCGCCTTGTTCGTAAAGGTGACGCAGAGAATGTTAGAGGGATGGATCCCGGCGGCGCGGACCAGATAGGCGTACCGGTGTGTCAGGGCGCGGGTCTTTCCCGATCCGGCTCCCGCGATCACGCGGACATACCCCTCCGTCGCCGTGGCGGCTGTCCTCTGCTCGTCGTTGAGCGACCGGAATGACGCCGCAAACCGCTCCGATTCCGTCATGATCCCACCCCCTTTTCCTGTATCTCGCTTTATTTATGTATCATTATATCAGATTCGCGTCTCCGCGTCAATACAAAGAAATGTTACAATTATTCAATTTCTCCTCTGGAAATCAGCGGCTGCCTTGTGGTATAATAAGCAGTAAGTATGTTTTCAGAATGATTTGCCGTGCCCTTGACAAGGGACGAAAGGAACGACCCATTTATGCCCACTTACCGCGAAAACATCGAACGGCTGACCCTTCCCGTCATTCCCATGCGCGGGATCGTCGCCTTTCCCGCCAACAACATCAATTTCGAGCTGGAGCGCGAGTTCTCGAAGAACGCCTGTCAGGCCGCGACCTCCGGCGATATGAACGTATTTCTCCTGACCCAGAAGAACGTGCAAACCGAGGAGCCTTCCGAAGAAGATCTTTACTCCGTCGGGTGCGTCGCCCGGATCAAGCAGTCCGTCAAGAACCCGAAGACCGGCATCATCCGCGTCGTTGCGGAGGGATTCTGCCGCGGGACCGTGCTCGAATTCAAGAACGCCGACGGGTATTTTTCGGCGGATATTCTGACGAAAACCGTCTCCGCCGACCTCACCGACCGGGATCTGCGGGTCGAAGCCATGCTCACGGAACTCAGGGGCAAGATGGAGGAGATGCTCCGGTACCGCCCCGCTTTTTCCCAGAGCTTTGAACTGGCCGCCCGCTCCATCTCCAATCCCGGCCTTCTTTCCGATTTCATCGCCGCCCAGCTCTTCGTCCGGTTTGAGGACAAGCAGGCGGTTCTGGAAGAATACGACCCGATGCGCCGCGCCGAAAGGACCCTGCTTCTCATGGAGACCGAGCTGGATCTTCTCCAGACCGAGCTCGAGATCCACCAGAAGGTCAAGCAGGCGATGGACGACAACCAGCGGGACTACTACCTCCGCGAACAGCTCAAAGCTATCGAATACGAGCTCGGAATGGGCGAGGACGGCGACGAGCTCAAGAAGAGGATGGAGGGCGTCAAGCTGCCGGATAAGGTCCGGGAAAAGCTCGACCGGGAAATCGTCAAGCTCGGCCGGATGTCGCCCGGATCCCCGGAAGCCGCCGTCATTTACAATTACGTTGACACCTGCCTCAACATCCCGTGGGACAAGAAGACCAAGGACCGCATCGACGTGGACGCCGCCCGCCGGATCCTCGACGCGGACCACGACGGCTTAACCAAGATCAAGGAACGGATCCTTGAATTTCTGGCCGTCAAGCAGCTCAATCCCGAACTGAAAAACCAGATCCTCTGCTTCGTCGGCCCTCCCGGAGTCGGCAAGACCTCTCTCGGAGCATCCATCGCCCGCGCGATGAAACGGAAGTACGTCCGCGTGTCTTTGGGCGGGATCCGGGACGAGAGCGACATCCGCGGTCACCGGAAGACCTATATCGGATCCATGCCGGGCCGCATCATCGACGCGCTGACCCAGTGCGGGAGTCTCAATCCGGTCATGTTGCTGGACGAGGTGGACAAGATGTGCCAGGACGTCCACGGCGATCCGGCGTCGGCCCTCCTTGAAGTTCTGGACAGCGAACAGAACCACGCCTTCCGGGATCATTTCATCGAGTTGCCGGTGGATCTTTCCGACGTGCTGTTCATCTGCACCGCCAACACGCTCGACACCGTTCCGCGTCCCCTTCTGGACCGGATGGAAGTGATCGAGCTGAACACCTATACGCCCACCGAAAAGCTCTCCATCGCCAAGAATCACCTGCTTCCGAAGCAGCTGAAACGCCACGGCCTCAACCGCAGGATGCTGAAAATCACCGACGCCGCGATCGAGGATCTGATCGAGGGCTTTACCCGGGAATCCGGCGTCCGCACGCTGGAAAGAGAACTCGGCGCGCTGTGCCGCAAGGGAGCGAAAGTTCTGGTGGAAGAGGGACGGAAAAACCTCACCATCGACAAGCCCGACCTTGAAAAATACCTCGGCCCGCGGAAATTCATCGACGACGGCGTCTCGAAAAACGATCTTGTGGGCGTGACGAACGGTCTCGCTTGGACCGAAGTCGGCGGCGACCTTCTGAAAGTGGAAGTCCTTCCCGTGGAAGGCAGCGGCAAGATCGAGCTCACAGGCCAGCTCGGCGACGTCATGAAAGAGTCCGCGCAGATCGCGGTCACATGGCTCAGAGCCCACTGCGCCGAATACGGGATCCAGAAGGATTTCTACAAGACAAAGGACATTCACATCCACGTTCCGGAAGGCGCGGTTCCGAAGGACGGTCCTTCCGCCGGCGTCACGATGGCCACCTCTCTGGTCTCCGCCCTGTCCGGAATCCCCGTGCGCTGCGACGTCGCCATGACCGGCGAAATCACGCTGACCGGGCGGGTGCTCGCCATCGGAGGACTCAGAGAAAAGGCTACCGCCGCGTGGACCCGCGGGATCAAGACCATTCTCGTGCCGCAGGAAAACATGCGGGACACCGCCGAAATGGACTCCGTCATCCGCGATGAAGTGACCTTCATACCCTGCACGACCCTCACCGACGTGCTCGGCACCGCTCTGGCGAAACCCGCTCCGGCAGACGTTCTTCCGGTGATCGGAGAGACACCATCCGCGGAGAAGGATTCGGTCCCAGCCATCGTTCCGCCCCAGCCCGCGAATCATCCGCGGACGCATCTGTAAGGCGGGAAGATCATGAAACCCAATCTCAACAACGTTTCGCTGAAAATCACCGCGGGACTTCCGAAGCAGTTTCCCGCCGACCGACTGCCGCAGATCGCCTTTTCGGGCCGCTCGAACGTGGGGAAAAGCTCCCTCATCAACTGCCTTCTGAATCGGAAGAATCTCGCGCGGGTCAGCGGCGAACCGGGAAAGACCATCACCGTCAATTTCTACGACGTGGACCGCAGGCTGTATCTCGTGGATCTGCCCGGATACGGCTACGCCAAGCGGTCCCCGGAGGAAAAGAGACGCTGGTCCGCCCTGACCGACGGATTTTTCACCGACAATCGGAATATCGACTCGCTGAAGCTGGTCTGTCAGCTCATCGACAGCCGGACCGGTCCCACGAAGGACGACCTCGACATGCTCTGCTATCTCTCCGAGACCGGTCTTCCGCATCTGATCGCGGCCACGAAAGCCGACAAGCTCAACGCCACCGAAACCAGAGACTTTCTCGCCTCGATGGAAGAGGGAGAGATGACCCGCGGCCTCCCCCTGATCCTCTGCTCTTCCAAGACCGGGCTGGGGCGGGACGAACTGTGGCGGGCGATGAGCAACGCCGTGGACGTGAAATAACCTTGCTACCCCATCCTTACTTTGATCGAGGCCGCATATGATTCTCCATCCTACCTATGAACTCAACGAAACCGGACATCTGACCGTCGCGGGACTTGACGCGGTTGAACTGGCAAGAGAATTCGGAACGCCCGTCTATCTGCTCGACACCGACGCCGTCCGAGCGCAGTGCAGGCTGTACCGGGAGGCATTCCGGGAGTTTTTCGGGGAGACTTCCCTGCCTGCGTTTGCCGGAAAGGCGCTCTGCTACAAGGGACTCTACCGGCTGATCGCGGAGGAAGGGATCCTCGCCGACTGCGTATCCCCCGGAGAGCTGTTCACCGCCCACGCCGCCGGATTCCTGATGGAAAACGTGTTCTTCCACGGCAACAACAAGACGGACGCCGACCTCCGGTACGCGCTGGAGCTGGGCGTCGGACACATCGTCGCGGACGGTGAGGACGAATTGGACGCGCTGGACCGGATCGCCGCCGAGCTGGACGTCCGCCCGCATATCCTGCTCCGGATCACCCCCGGCATCGATCCGCACACGCATAAAAAAATCTCCACCGGAAACGTGGATTCGAAATTCGGCATGGCGATCGCCACGGGACAGGCGATGGAATTCGTGAAGCGCGCCCTTGCCTCCCCTCGGCTGATCCTCGACGGGTTCCACTGCCACGTCGGATCCCAGATCTTCGACACGGAGCCCTTTACGGATGCCTGCGACATCATGCTGGGATTCATCGCGGCGGTACGCTCCGAAACCGGGTACGAGGCCGGAATGCTCAACATCGGCGGCGGCTTCGGCGTGCGGTACACGGAAGCGGATCCCGAAATCGACTACCGTGAAAACATCCGCCTGCTCGGAGCGGAGATCGACCGGATGTGCGGCGTGTACGGCGTCTCGAAACCGCGAATCGTCATGGAACCGGGCCGTTCGATCGTCGCTGCCGCGGGATGCACGCTCTACACCTGCGGGACCGTCAAAACCATTCCCGGGTACCGGAGCTATATCTCCGTGGACGGCGGCATGCCCGACAATCCGCGGTATGCCCTGTACCAGTCGCAATACACCGTGCTGAACGCCTCCCGCGCGAACGCAAAGGCCGACTTCACCTGTACGGTCGCCGGACGCTGCTGCGAGAGCGGGGATCTTCTGGCCGAGGGCGTGTCCCTTGCGAAGCCTTCACGGGGAGATATCATCGCGGTGCTCGTGACGGGCGCGTACAATTATTCCATGGCGTCCAACTACAACCGAATCCCGCGTCCCCCCGTGGTCGAACTCTCGGGCGGATCCGCGCGGGTGGCCGTAAGACGGGAGACGTACGCCGACGTTGCCGCCCTTGACTGCTGACCTACCCCGGAAAGGAAAGGATCACCTTTGAGAATCTTCAACATCCTGAACTCGCGCGAAAGCCTGATCTCCTTTCTCCTGAGTCTGCCGTGCATCCTGATCGCCCTGAGCGGTCACGAGCTGGCGCACGGTTGGATGGCGTACAAGCTCGGAGATCCGACGGCGCGCAATCTCGGGCGGCTGACGCTCAACCCGCTGAAGCATCTGGATCCCATGGGCACGCTCTCCATGGTGCTCTTCGGCTTCGGATGGGCGCGTCCGGTCCCCGTGAATCCGAGATACTTCAAAAACAACCGGCGTGACTTTGCCCTGACAGCGCTTGCCGGGCCGATGGCGAACTTCGTCATGGGATTCGTCGGTCTCTTGCTGGCCCACGTCATCGCCCTGCTCTTCGGGACGCTGACGCCGAAATCCAATTTCGGGTACGGGATCTGGCAGGCGCTGTTCAGCATGGCGCACGCTTTCTGCATCATCAACCTTTCCCTCGGCATCTTCAACCTGATCCCGGTTCCTCCGCTCGACGGATCCCGTATCTTTCTGGTATGGCTCCCGCCGAAGTACTATTTCGGGGTCATGAAGTATGAGCGGTACATCCAGCTCGGCCTGATGATCCTCCTCTGGCTCGGCTTCGTCTCCGTCCCGCTGAATGTCGCGGTGAACGGCGTCTACGCGGCGATGAACTGGATCCTGACGCGCATCCCCGCGTTCCGGTGACGCCATGGAAGAGATCCGGTATAAAATCGACGCCTACGAGGGACCTCTCGATGTGCTTCTGACTCTGGTCGAAAAGCACAAGATGGACATCGCGGACGTTCCGATCGACCTTTTATGCGACCAGTATCTCGCGTGGATGAAGGACGCGGAGGAACAGAACGTGGAGCTGGCCTGCGAGTTCCTCTACATGGCCTCGGAGCTGATGCTCATCAAAAGCAGGATGCTCCTTCCGCGGGATCCGTCGAAAAACGAAGATCCGCGGCAGCCTCTGATCGACGCTCTGGCGGAATACCAGAGAGCCAAGCTGGCAGCGGCGGAGCTGGCCGACCTGCACAGTCTGTTCGGCGGCCGGATGGCGAAGGAGCAGGACGATATCTCCCCCGACAAGACCTATGTGGCGGATCACGACGCGGAGCTGCTGCGGGCCGCCCTGCACAGGATCCTAACGGAGACCCGCATGACGGAAAGAACGGCTCAGACCGCGTTCGAAGGGATCGTTCACGCGCCGCGCATTCCGGTGGAATCGATCATGACCGATCTGATCCGGACCCTGAGAAAGAAAAATCTCTATCTGGACCGGTATTTCCGGACCTCCGCGAACCGCTCCGAGAGCATCGCAAAATTCATCGGAATTCTGGAGCTTTTGAAGTCCCACATCGTAACGCTGGAGGAAGTTCCGTCGGACGAGGGTGTGACGGACATGGAATCCCACATCGAACTGCGCCTTTCGGCCACCGACGAGGAGATTTCCGCGGCCAATCTGGAATCCGGCATCTATTGAGACATACGCAGAATGGACAATCTGAATTTCAATCCGGACGGAAACGTCCTGCCCCCCTCCGAGCGGTTCGCGGTGATCGAGGCCTGTCTCTTCGCCGCCGGTCATCCGCTGACCTACGCGCGGCTGGGGGAGGTCCTCGGGATCGGCGCGGCGGAATGCGCGGACACCGTGGAAAAAATGGCGGCGATGTACAACAATCCCGAGTTTCCCCGCGGTGTCATGCTGATCCGTTTTCCCGAATCCTGTCAGCTCTGCACGAAGGAGCAGTACGGAGAGGAAATCAAGCAGGCGCTCGGGATCCGGAGGGGCGGGCGTCTCTCCGCCTCCCTTCTCGAGGTGCTGGCCGTGATCGCCTACAACCAGCCCGTCACGCGGACCTTTGTGGATACGGTCCGCGGCGTGGATTCCGCCTATGCCGTCAACGCCCTGATCGAGAAGAACATGATCGAACCATGCGGCAAACTGGACGCTCCGGGCCGTCCCACGCTGTATAAAACAACGACGGACTTTCTCAGAGTCTTCGGCCTCGGCGCGCTGGAAGAGCTTCCCGCGGTCCGGCTGAAAACGGACACCGGAGAAGACATCGAAATCGTCCCGGGCCAGTCCTTCCTCGGAGAGGAACCGGAAAGCGAACCGGAAAGCAAACCGGAAGGAGAATCCGGCGGAGCGGAGGGCAAGACGGCGGAATCCGGGCAGACCGCCGAATGACGGAGCGCGGTCGGAACGAAGAAAGGAGGCCCCGCAAGACGTGATCGTACTGTACATTCTTCTGGGGATCGTCCTGTTTTTCGCGCTGATCT
Organism: Oscillospiraceae bacterium; assembly: GCA_015065385.1. GTDB lineage: Bacteria > Bacillota > Clostridia > Oscillospirales > CAG-272 > UMGS1696. Next base: position 14,927 of record SVQK01000038.1, read on the forward strand.
TCTCCCTGCGGATCAAGGTTTATATCCGTATGGAGGACGAGCTGCGGATCCGGGCGGGCCTCGGTCCCGTCGTGCTGACCGTGGTGCCGTCCAAGCCGAAGAAGCCGCTCAGAGAAAAGGATTTTACTTACAAAAAGCATCAGAAGCGGCTCGAGGAAGATCGCGCCAAAGCCAAAAAGAAAGCGGAAAAGGCGGCGGCAAAGAAAGCGGCGAAGGCGGAAAAAGCGGCGCAGAAGAAGAAGGCCGCAGAACTCGCCAAGAAAGCGGAAGAAGCGTCGAAAAATCCGGACGAATCCCGCGCTTCCGACAAGATCGAAACCATTCTCTCCCTTGTCGGCTTCGGCGTCGGAGAGCTCGGAAAACTGGCCTCGTGGCTTCACACCGACGTCAAACGGCTGGAGATCACGGTAGGAGGACCGGACGCGGCTGCCATCGCTCTGAATTACGGCAGAATCAGCGCGGCGGCGGCGGTACTCATCGAACTTCTGGATCATAAGACCGCCTTGAAACACAGGCCGAAGAGAGAGGTGTCCGTCCGGGCGGATTTCCTCTCGGAAAAGACGCGGTTCAAAGTGGACATGAGCTTCAAGCTCCGGCTCGTCTCCTTCCTCCGCATCGGCATCCATGCTCTGATCTGGTTTATCAAGCTGAAAATCAGTCAGTCCCGCACATAAATTCAAACGTACTCAGATCACTCCCTACTGACAGGAGGCTGTTATGGCAGACAACAACAGAATCGGCGACATCACGAAAACCTCTCTCGACTCCATCCGCGCGATGCTGGATCCCAACACCGTGGTGGGCAATCCCATCGAGACGGCGTCCGGCACCACCATCATCCCCATCTCCAAGGTGTCCGTGGGCTATGCGTCCGGCGGCATCGACTACGCCGGGAAAAAGGAAGTTTCAAACAAGCCGAACAACTTCGGCGGAGGGGGAGGCACAGGCGTTTCCGTCACTCCGGTGGCGTTTCTGGTGGTCAATAAGGACGGGGACGTCAGCGTGCTCAACGTGAACTCTTCCGCCGCGTCCACGGCCGCTCCCGCCGACGCCGTTTCCCAGGTAGTCGGATTCCTCGAGCGGTCCCCCGATCTGATCGAGCGGATCAAGGGCGTTTTCTCGAAAAAAGGCGAAGAGAATAAAATCTGACAATCCGCAATGAGGATAAGGAGCCGTTTTCACGCGCATACTGACAGCCGGACATTTCTCCAAAATGAACGGAACACAGGAGCGAACGATGAAACGACTCTACTCTGCTTTTTGCGCAGTCCTGTTTTTCTGCGCCGCGGTTCTTCCGGCAGACGCTTCGAACGATACGGGAACCTCCGCCGCCTCCGCCATTCTCTTTGAGCCGACCACGGAAACGGTCCTCTTCGAAAAGGACGCGGATTCGCGCCTCCCGATGGCCTCGACCACCAAGATCATGACCGCCCTCGTCGCGCTGGAAGCCGTGCCGCTTGAGACGAAGGTCGCCGTCCCGGACGAAGCCTGCGGTATGGAGGGCTCCGGGATCGGTCTGACGCCGGGGGAGGAGCTGACCGTGGAAGATCTGCTCTGGGCGGTTCTTCTGGAAAGCGCGAACGACGCGGCGGCAGCGACGGCCATTGCGGTATCGGGGAGCATTGCGGCTTTTGCGGATCGTATGAACGAAAAGGCGGTACAGCTCGGGCTGACCGACACCCATTTCGCCAATCCGCACGGACTGGACGACGAGGCGCACTATACCACCGCGAGGGATCTGGCTAAGATCACCGCCTCCGCTATGGAGAACGATACCTTTCGAAAGATGGTATCCTCCGTGCGCCACGAAATCCCGAAACCGAACGGGACGCGATACCTGATCAACCACAACCGCCTGCTCAGAGAGCGATCCGACGTGATCGGCGTCAAAACCGGCTTCACGAAGCACAGCGGCCGCTGTCTTGTGACTGCCGCCGAGCGGGACGGTGTCTGTCTGATCGCGGTGACGCTGAACGATCCGGACGACTGGCGGGATCACTGCGCCCTTTACGACGCGGCATTTCCTCGCTGTACGCGCATCCGGTTTGCCGAACCCGGCGGGATTTCCTTCCCCGTTCCCTGCGTCGGATCGGAAAAAGGAGCCGTCCGCGCCGTCAACGATACGGGACTCGAGCGGGTCTTCATCGACGGCCGGCCGGAGTACCGCACAGTGATCGAAACCAAACGGATGCTCTTTCCTCCCGTAGAGTGCGGAGAGGAGATCGGACGCGCGGTGTTTCTTGCTCCGGACGGGTCCGAGCTCGGATCCGTACCCCTGCTGGCGGATGAGACCGTATCCGAGCCCGAGGAACCGGAAGGACTGCTCCGAAAACTCTTCTCCCGCGGCTGACAGACACCGTGAATATCGACTGGATAAAGCTATGGAACCGATTCGACTTCAAAAATATCTCACCGACTGCGGCGTCATCTCCCGGCGGGCGGCGGAAAAGGAAATCACGGCGGGGAACGTCTCGGTAAACGGCATCCCCGCCGTTCTCGGGCAGAAAATCACCCCGGGAGAGGATGCCGTCACGTTCCGCGGAAAGCCGGTCCTACCCCGCGCGTCAGAACAGAATGGAAAAAGCGGCTACACCTACATCCTGCTCAACAAGCCCGTCGGTTACGTCACAACCATGTCGGACGACGGCGGGCGGAAAACCGTTGCCGATCTCATCCGGGACGTTAGGCACAGGATCTATCCGGTCGGGCGGCTCGATCTGTATTCCGACGGTCTTCTGCTCTGCACGGACGACGGGGAGATCGCCAACCGCCTGCTCCATCCGTCCCACGAGGTCCCGAAACAGTATCTGGCGACGCTGAACGCGCTTTTGACCGAAGAGGATCTGGAAGCCTTGGCCGAGCCCTTCGAGCTGGACGGCTACATGCTCCGTCCGTTTGGCGTGGATTTCGTGCGATATGCGAAGCCGGGCGGGATTCCCTCCACGGTTGTGCGCTTCACGCTGTGGGAAGGGAGAAACCGGGAAATCCGCCGGATCTGCGCGCACTACGGCGTCAAGCTCTCCCGCCTCACCCGCATCGCCATTGGGAAGCTCTCTCTGAAAGGGATCCCGTCCGGGAAGTGGCGGGAGCTGACTTCGGAAGAAATCGAGTATTTGAAGAGTATCTGAACCATCATTCCGACACACGAGGTAGCATTCATGTTTCAGGTCACACCCGTGCGGTCCCGCGACTTACAGGCCGAGATGGCCGCGTCCGTGGGCTGCCCGTTTTTCGACAACACCTTCGCGTTCTGCGCGGTTGAGCTTTCGGACGACGCAAAGGAAGTCCGGGGCCTGATCGCGCTCTGCCAGTTCACCTATTCCCCGGAAGAAGCGGTGATCAAGTCCGTCGGGGTCATGCCGGGATCGGAGGGAGACGAGGCGGTCACGGTTCTGATCCGCGGCGTCATGTCGTTCCTCAACCGGGCGGAGATCCCGTTTATCTACGCAGACGACACCGCCGCCACTCCCGAACAGCTGAAAGCGTGGAGCTTCCGGCGCTGCGAGGACGGGCGGCTCGGGATCGATCTTCAAAAATTCTATCGCTCCCCCTGTCACTACGATCATGAGGGCGAATAGACCGCTGACCGTGCTTGCCGCTCCGGATTCCTTCAAGGGCGCGTTGTCATCCGCCAAAGCGGGAGAGGCGATCCGGAGGGGAATTCTCGCGCGCAGGCCGGATGCTTCCGTACGGGTCTTCCCGGTCGGCGACGGCGGTGAAGGAACGGCAGAGGCATTGAACGCCGCGCTCGGGTCGGAGGTTCGGTCCGTCGCGGTATCCGACACGCATGGATATCCGGTGTCTGCGACGATGGGAATCTGCCTTCTCGACGGGATCCAAACTGCGGTCTTTGACATGGCCTCCGCCGCAGGACTGAACCTCGCGCGGAAACACGGACTGGATCTTCCCCGCTCCACGACCCGGGGCGTCGGCGAGCTGATCCGGAACGCTGTGGACGAAGGCTGTCGGCACATCCTTGTCGGACTCGGCGGCAGCGGAACTTCGGACGGCGGGATCGGGGCGTTGTCCGCGCTCGGCGTCCGGTTTATCGACACGGACGGGCGAATATTGACGGATCCCCGGACGGAAGACCTCGGATCGGTCCGGAACGCGGATTTCTCAGAGGCGCGGCGTCTGCTTGAAGGAGTCCGTCTGACGCTGCTGTTCGATTCCGGCGTACCTCTGACCGGAGAACAGGGGGCGGTTCTTACCTATGCCCGCCAGAAAGGCGCGCGGGAGGAAGACCTTCCCTCTCTGGAAAAGGATATGATCCGGTTTTCGAACCTCTTCGACCGCATCGTGGGGGAACCGCTGTCCCATCTTCCGGGTGCGGGCGCGGCGGGCGGACTCGGATACGGGCTGTCCCTCGTCGGCGGCGAACTCACGCCCGGAGCGGAAACCGTCCTGAACGCAGTCGGATTCGCCGATGCCGCACGGGACGCGGATCTTGTGATCACCGGCGAAGGAAAAACCGACGCGCAGACCGCCACGGGAAAGCTGCCCCTCGCTGTCTGCCGGACTGCCAAATCGGCTCGCCCCGACTGTAAAACCGTCTGTCTCTGCGGAATCGCCGATCCTCCAAAGTCCCTCTACCGGGAAATGGACGCCGTGTTCGCCCTTGCGGATCGTCCCATGACGCCGGAGGAGAGCGTCTCCCGCACAGAGGAGCTGTTGGAGAAAGCAGCATACAATCTGGCAGGGCTTTAGTGAATCGCTCTGAACGTAAATCGGCGGACGGAATCCCGCGAGATCCCGTCCGCTTTCTTTATTCCGTTTGGTGTCTTACATTCTCGCGCTGACTTCTTCGAGGAACTCCCGGGTGTTGACCTTACGCTTGCCCTCCAGTTTCGAGAGCAGATACAGGTCTCCGGTCATGACGCCGTCTTCGATGGTTTTGACGCTTGCGTTTTCCAGACGGTCGGCGAACGCGCAGAGCTCCGGGGTGCCGTCCAGCTCCCCGCGCTTGCGGAAGGCTCCGGTCCAAGCGTAGATGGTCGCCACGGAGTTGGTGGAAGTCTCCTCGCCCTTCAGGTGCTTGTAATAATGGCGCTGAACCGTTCCGTGCGCCGCCTCGTATTCGTAGGCTCCGGTCGGGGACACCAGCACGGAGGTCATCATAGCGAGGGATCCGTAGGCGGTGGCGAGCATATCGCTCATGACGTCGCCGTCGTAGTTCTTGCAGGCCCAGATAAACCCGCCCTCGCTCCGTATGACCCGCGCCACCGCGTCGTCGATAAGAGTGTAGAAATACTCGATCCCCGTGTCCTCGAACCGTGACTTGAACTCGTTTTCGTAGATTTCAGCCCAGATGTCCTTGAAGCGGTGGTCATAGGTCTTTGAGATGGTGTCCTTCGAGGCGAACCAGAGGCTCTGCTTCGTGTCCAGCGCGTACCGGAAGGCGCACCGGGCAAAGGAGGAGATGGAGGCGTCGAGGTTGTGGATCCCCTGCACGATCCCGGCGGATTCGCCGAACGAATGGATCAGCTGACGTGTCTCGTTCCCTTCCGCGTCGGTAATGACGAGCTCCGCTTTACCGCCCGCCGGAACCTTCGCCTCGGTGTTCTTGTAGACGTCTCCGTAGGCGTGACGGGCGATGGTGATGGGCGCTTTCCAAGTGGGAATGTACGGCTCGATCCCCTTCACGAGGATGGGCGCGCGGAAGACGGTTCCGTCCATGATGGCGCGGATCGTGCCGTTCGGGGACTTCCACATCTCTTTCAGGTCGTATTCCTTCATCCGCGCGGCGTTCGGCGTGATAGTCGCGCATTTGACGGCGACTCCGTATTTCAGCGCAGCCTTGGCGGATTCTGTCGTGACCCGGTCGTCCGTCTCGTTCCGGTGCGCGAGGCCCAGATCGTAGTACTCCGTTTTCAGCTCCACATAGGGCTCGATGAGAATTTCCTTGATCCACTGCCAGATCACGCGGGTCATTTCGTCCCCGTCCATTTCGACGAGGGGCGTTTTCATTTTGATTCTGTCCATACCGGCTCCTTATTTTTTCAGGTTCGCTTTCGTATAGTCGAGCAGTCCGCCGCAGAGGAGGATGTCCTTCATCCGTCCGCTCAGCGGGCACTTTGTACGGAAGGATTTACCCTTCGTCAGGTTCTTCACGACGACGCCCTCGTCCGCCGTGATCTGATCCCGCAGATCCTCGATGGCGAGAATGTCGCCCCGCTCGACGGTGTCGTAATCCGCTTCGTTCTCAAATTCCAGCGGAAGGATCCCCGCGTTGATCAGATTCTGCCGGTGGATCCGGGCGAAGGACTTCACGACGACCGCTTTCACGCCGAGATACAGAGGCGCCAGCGCGGCGTGCTCGCGGGAGGACCCCTGTCCGTAGTTGGAACCGCCGACCACAATGCTCGACCCGAGGGCAAGGGCGCGGCTCGGGAAGCTCTCGTCGCAGACCTCGAAGCAGTGCTTGGAGATTTCCGGAATATTGGAGCGCAGGGGAAGGATCTTCGCGCCGGCAGGCATGATGTGGTCCGTCGTGATGTTGTCGCCGACCTTGAGCGAGCACTCCGCGCGGAGGTTTTCGGCAAGGGGAGCGGTCTTCGGGTATTCCTTGATGTTGGGACCGCGGAGGATCTCCACCGATCCAGCCTCCTTCGGGGAAGCGGGAGGGGCGATCATGTTGTCGTTGACAGCGAACTTCTCCGGCATGAAGAAGATCGGCATCTCACCGAGGGTGCGCGGATCGCAGAGGTATCCCGCCACAGCGGAGGCCGCCGCGACTTCGGGGGAGACCAGATAGACCTTCGCGTCCCTCGTTCCGCTCCGCCCTTCGAAGTTGCGGTTGAAGGTGCGGAGGGAGATTCCGCCGGAATTCGGACTCTGACCCATGCCGATGCACGGACCGCATGCTGATTCGAGCACTCTTGCCCCGGCCTCGAGGATCGTGCCCAGCGCGCCGTTCTCCGCCATCATGGACAGAACCTGCTTTGAACCGGGCGATACGGCAAGCGAGACGTCGGGATGAACCGTCCGCCCTTTCAGGATGTGCGCAACCTTGAGCATATCGGCGAGGGAGGAGTTGGTGCAGGAACCTATGCAGACCTGATCGATCTTCATCTTTCCGCCCTCCGCCTCCGCGTTGATCTCGGAGATGGTCTTCACGTTGTCCGGGGAGTGAGGACAGGCGGCCATGGGTTCGAGAGCCGAAAGATCGAGGATAATTTCCTCGTCGTAGACCGCGTCCGGATCGGCGGACAGGGGAATCCAGCAGTCCTCCCGTCCCTGCGCTTTCAGAAAGGCGAGAGTCTTTTCGTCGGATGGGAAAATCGAGGTCGTCGCTCCGAGTTCCGCGCCCATATTGGTTATGGTGGCGCGCTCCGGAACGCTCAGCGTGGAAACGCCTTCTCCCGCGTATTCGATGATCTTGCCGACTCCTCCCTTGACGCTCATGACGGAGAGCAGCTTCAGAATCACGTCCTTCGCCGCAACCCACGGGGAGAGCTTTCCGGTGAGGGTGACTCTCACGATCTTCGGATAGGTGATGTAGTACGCGCCGCCGCCCATCGCCACGGCCACATCCAGTCCGCCCGCACCGATGGCGATCATGCCGATGCCGCCGCCCGTGGGAGTGTGGCTGTCCGATCCGATGAGGGTCTTGCCCGGCGCGCCGAACCGTTCGAGATGCACCTGATGGCAAATGCCGTTGCCGGGGCGGGAGAAGTAGATCCCGTGCTTTTTCGCCACGGACGCGATGAAACGGTGGTCGTCCGCGTTCTCAAATCCGGATTGCAGGGTGTTATGGTCGATGTATGCTACGCTCCGTTCAGTCCGGACCTGTCCGATCCCCATCGCTTCGAATTCGATATAAGCCATGGTACCCGTCGCGTCCTGCGTGAGCGTCTGATCGATTTTCAGACCGATTTCGCCGCCCTTCACGAACGCGCCGTCCACGGTGTGCGCTTTCAGTATTTTTTCCGCCAGTGTCAGTCCCATAAGATCTCCTTTATCTTTTGTGTATTTATTCAGAATCACTGCATATTTTGCGCATAAACCGTATTTTTAACGATCGTTTTGTTATTATACCACATCGCGCGCCCCGCTGTCAAGTCTTTCCGTGAGAAACCGCTTTTTTCCCGGATCCATCGGCAAAACCTTCATAAAAAATCCGGCAAATCCGCTCACATCCGTGCAAATCTCCGGTTGACAGAAAGGGGGAATCATGGTATAATTTTTTAGATGAAGAACGATCTTTAATCCGATCCCGTGCGGTCGGGAAGGTTGTCACAGACGGAGCGACGCGCCCTCTTGTTTTTATGCCTTTCCATCACCGCCAGACGAGGTTTTTCCTGTTCATCCGGAAGGAGAAGCATATGGCAGACAGCATTCAGGTCACAAGATCCGAGCTTGAGGCGCAGTTCTCTTCCCTTTGCCGGAGTTTTGACGACGATTTCAAATCCGCTCTTTCATCGGGTTCCTTAGCTGTTTTTCCCGGTTTCTGCGACGTGCATGTGCATTTCCGCGAACCGGGATTTTCTTATAAGGAGACGGTGCGTACCGGATCGATGGCGGCTGCCCGGGGAGGCTACACCGCCGTCTGCACGATGCCGAATCTTTCTCCGGTTCCCGACAGCCGCGCGCATCTGGACGAGGTTCTCGACCCGATCCGGAAGACCGCGCTTATCGACGTGCTGCCCTACGGCGCGCTGACGGTCGGAGAGGCCGGACAGGAAGGCGCGGATCTGGAGGCAATGGCTCCGGACGTGATCGCGTTTTCGGACGACGGACACGGGGTTCAGAGCGAATCGATGATGCGGTCCCTTATGGAGCGGTGCGCGAAGCTCGGAAAGATCGTCGCCGCCCACTGCGAGGACAATTCCCTGCTCCGCGGCGGGTACATCCACGACGGAGACTACGCGCGCCGGCACGGACACCGCGGGATCTGCTCCGAGAGCGAATGGGGGCCGATCGCCCGGGACGTGAAGCTGGCGAAAGAGACGGGATGTGCCTACCATGTCTGCCACATCTCGGCAAAGGAGAGCGTAGACATCCTCCGGCGCGCGAAGGCTGAGGGCGTGAACGTCACCTGCGAAACCGGCCCGCACTATCTGACCATGGACGACTCCGATCTCAGAGAGGACGGGAGATTCAAGATGAATCCGCCGCTCCGGGACCGTTCCGACCGGGAAGCGCTGCTCGAAGGGCTGGCCGACGGAACGATCGACATGATCGCCACGGATCACGCGCCCCACTCCGCGGAGGAGAAATCCCGGGGCCTGGAAAAGAGCGCGTTCGGGATCGTGGGGTTGGAAACGGCCTTCCCGGTTCTCTACACGAAGCTGGTGAAGCCCAGCGTTCTGTCGATCGAACGGCTGACGGAGCTGCTCGCGTGGAATCCGCGCGTCCGGTTCGGGATCCCGCTTCACGCGGATTATTCCGTCTGGCGGCTGGATACGGAGACGGCGATCGATCCGGACGACTTTCTCTCCATGGGCCGCGCGACGCCCTTCGCCGGATGGGTCGTGAACGCCGAATGCTTGAAAACCGTATGCCGCGGGAAGGTCGTCTATCAGAAATGACGTTCCCGGACGCATAAACGCCCCCGTGTCAACACAAACTGCAACTAAATCTCAGGAGGATATAGAAGCTATGGCAAAGAGAACGGACGTAAAAAAGGTACTGATCATCGGATCCGGCCCCATCGTCATCGGGCAGGCCGCTGAATTTGACTACGCCGGCACACAGGCCTGTCTCGCGCTGAAGGAGGAGGGGTACGAGGTCATTCTCGTGAACTCCAATCCCGCCACCATCATGACGGATACGCAGATCGCGGACAAGGTGTACATGGAACCGCTGACGCTGGAATACATCGCCAAAATCCTCCGATACGAACGCCCCGACGCCATCGTTCCCGGCATCGGCGGACAGACCGGTCTGAACCTCGCTATGCAGCTCGAGAAGAAAGGGATCCTCAGGGAATGCCACACGGAGCTGCTCGGCACGCCCTTCACCTCGATCGAGCGCGCGGAGGACCGGGAGCTCTTCAAGGAGATGTGCGAATCCATCGGCGAGCCCGTCATCCCCTCGGAAATCACCTATAATTTGGAAGAGGCCAAGGCGGCGGCGTCCCGGATCGGTTATCCCGTCGTGCTGCGTCCCGCGTTCACCCTCGGCGGAACGGGCGGCGGATTTGCTTATAATGAAGAAGAGCTGGTCGAAGTCGGCTCCGGCGCGTTCCGCCTCTCCCCAGTTCACGAGGTGTTGGTAGAGAAGAGCGTCAAGGGCTACAAGGAAATCGAATTCGAGGTCATGCGCGACTCCAACGACCACGCGATCACCATCTGCGGCATGGAAAACGTGGATCCCGTGGGTGTTCACACCGGCGACTCCATCGTCGTGGCTCCGATCCTCTCCCTGAACGACCACGATCTGAAAATGCTCAACGACTCCGCGATCAAGATCATCCGCGAGCTGAAAATCGAAGGCGGCTGCAACGTCCAGTTCGCCCTGAATCCCACCTCCTCCGAATACTTCCTGATCGAGGTCAATCCCCGCGTCTCCCGTTCCTCCGCGCTGGCGTCCAAGGCCTCCGGCTATCCGATCGCACGGGTCACCGCCAAAATCGCGCTGGGCATGGCGCTCGAAGATATTCCCGTCGCCGGAGGGACCGCGGCCATCGAGCCCTCCCTCGATTATATCGTGGCGAAGTTCCCGCGCTTCCCGTTCGACAAGTTTTCCGACGCGCCGAACACGCTGGGCACGCAGATGAAGGCGACCGGCGAGGTCATGGGCATCGGCTCCAACCTTGAGGAGTGCATGCTGAAATCCGTCCGCTCCCTCGAAACCGGCGTCTGCCACCTCCACATGGCGAAGTTTGACACCTATACCGAGGAAGAGCTGACCGGCTATCTGGCGGAGTTCCGGGCCGACGGCATCTTCGCCGTGACCGAGCTGATCCGCCGCGGCTATCCGATGGACAAGCTCCACGAGCTGACCATGATCACGGAGCTGTTCCTCGACTCCATCAAAAAGATCGTAGACATGGAGGAAGAACTGCGGAACCGTCCCGGTGACACGGAAACGCTTCTGGCCGCAAAGAAGATGGGATTTGCCGACAAGACGATCGCACGCCTCTGGAACACGGACGAGATTTCCATCTACAACAAGAGAATCGAGCTGGGGATCAAGCCGGTCTTCCGCATGGTGGACACGCTTCACACGGGCAAGTATATTGCTTACCTGTATTCCTCCTACACCGGAAAGAACGACTCCCGCCTCTCCGACATGAAGAAGATCGTCACCCTCGGCGCGGGTCCCATCCGCATCGGGCAGGGCGTGGAATTCGACTACTCCACCGTCCACGCGGTTCAGACGATCAAGCGGAACGGCTACGAGGCGATCATCATCAACAACAACCCGGAGACCGTATCCACGGATTATACCACCGCCGACAAGCTCTACTTCGAACCTCTGACGCCCGAGGACATCATGGCGATCCTCGATTTCGAGAAGCCGGAGGGTGTGATCGCGTCCCTCGGCGGGCAGACAGCCATCAATCTGGCGGAGCCCCTGATGGAGCGCGGCGTGAAGATCATCGGCACGGACTGCGCTGCCATCGAGCGCGCGGAAAACCGGGATTCCTTCGAGCACCTGCTTCTCGATCTGGACATTCCCCAGCCGAAGGGGCGCGCAGTGACCTCCATCGAGGAAGGCATCGATGCGGCCGCGGAAATCGGATATCCCGTTCTGGTCCGTCCGTCCTTCGTGCTCGGCGGCCGCGCGATGCAGATCGTGGCCAAGGAGTCGGAGCTGGTCAAGTATCTGCGCACCGCCGTGGAAATCGACGTGGACAAGCCGGTACTGGTGGACAAGTACATCAGCGGCAAGGAAGTCGAAGTCGATGCGATCTGCGACGGACGCGACGTGTTCGTCCCCGGGATCATGGAGCTCGTCGAGAGAACGGGCGTCCACTCCGGCGACTCCATCTCCGTCTATCCCGCGTACTCCATTTCGGACAAGGTGAAGGGGATCATTCTCCAGTACGCGAAGAAGCTCGGCCCGGCCATCGGGATCGTAGGGCTCTACAACATTCAGTTCATCGTCGCCCCGGACGAAAAGGTCTACATCATCGAGGTCAACCCGCGCTCGTCCCGGACGGTACCCTTCCTTTCCAAATCCACGGGCTACTCCCTCGCGGATATCGCAACCGAAGTCATCCTCGGCAAGAGCCTGAAGGAACAGGGCCTGTTCGATCTCTATCCGGACGAAAAAAAGCGGTTCTATGTAAAGGCTCCCGTGTTCTCCTTCCATAAGATCAAGGGACTGGACGCCTACCTCTCCCCCGAGATGAAGTCCACCGGCGAAGCGATCGGCTATGACGACAAGCTGCACCGCGCGATGTACAAGGCTCTCGTCGCCTCCGGCATGAAGCTCCAGAACTACGGGACCGTGATCTTCACCCTTGCGGACGAGGACAAGGAGGAGGCGCTTCCTCTCGCCAAGCGGTTCTATGAGATGGGCTTCAACATCGAGGCCACCACTGTGACCGCCGCCTTCCTGAAGGACCACGGCGTCCGCACCCGCACGCTCCACAAGCCCAGCGAGGGATCGAGCGAAGTGGTGGACGCCATCCGCGCCGGTTATGTGAGCTATGTGATCAACACCCGCGCGATCCTGTCCGGATTCCACACCATCGACGGCGTGGCGATCCGCCGGGCAGCCACTGAGAGCGGCGTCACCATGTTCACCTCCCTCGACACCGTCCGGGTCCTGCTGGACGTCCTCGAGGAAACCACCCTGACGATCTCCACGATCGATGCCTAAATCCCGCTCACTCCAACCAGACGAAGGGAGGACTCCATGAATCAACAGATCCTGACCGTTCGGTCCAACCGAGCTCTGACCGAAGCGGTGTACGAAATGAAACTCGGCGGAGATATGTCCGCTTTCACCGCTCCCGGACAGTTTGTCAATATCCGGCTCGACGGGTTTTATCTGCGCCGCCCGATCTCCGTCTGCGACCTCCGGGACAACGAGCTGACCATTCTCTACAAGGTGGTCGGCCACGGCACGGAGGCGATGAGCAGACTCGGGGAAGGCGCGCGGCTTGACACACTCTGCGGCCTCGGCAATGGATATGACCTCACGAAAAGCGGGCAGAATCCCGTTCTGATCGGAGGCGGCGTGGGCATCCCTCCGCTGTTCCTTCTTGCAAAAAAGCTGATCGAAAAACGAGTGTCTCCCTCAGTTGTTCTGGGATTCAACCGGGCAGATGAGATTTTCTACGAAGACGAATTCAAATCGCTCGGAATCCCCGTGACGGTCGCAACAGCAGATGGCTCGCGCGGCGTCAAGGGATTCGTCACGGACGCTTTGCCCAATCGGTACAGCTATTTCTACACCAGCGGGCCGGAACCCATGCTGAAAGCCGTGTACCGCGCGACCGTCACCTCGGGTCAGTTCAGTTTTGAAGCGCGGATGGGGTGCGGATTCGGCGCGTGCATGGGCTGTTCCTGCAAAACCGTCACCGGATTCAAGCGCATCTGCCGGGAAGGCCCGGTGCTCGAAAAGGAGGAGATCCTATGGGAAAGCTGAACGTCACCCTCTGCGGGATCCGGCTGGACAACCCGGTGATCCCCGCGTCCGGAACCTTCGGATACGGCTATGAGTTCGCCGAGCTTTACGATATCAACTGTCTCGGAACGTTCTCCTTCAAGGGAACCACCCGGGAACCGCGCTTCGGCAATCCCACGCCCCGGATCGCGGAGTGCACGGCGGGTCTGATCAACGCGATCGGCCTGCAGAACCCCGGGGTGGACAAGGTGATCGAAGAGGAGCTTCCGAAGCTGAAGCAGGTCTTCCGCAAACCCGTTATGGCCAACGTGAGCGGGTTCTCCGTGGATGAATACACCGAAGTCTGCGCACGCCTGGACGCCGAGGAGCAGGTGGGCTGGCTCGAGGTCAACATCAGCTGTCCGAACGTCAAAAACGGAGGCGCGTCCTTCGGCATGACTCCGGAAGGGGCGGCGGCGGTGACCAGGGCGGTCAAGGCCGTGACGAAAAAGCCCTGCATCATGAAACTGACGCCCAATGTGACGGATATCGTCTCCATCGCCAAGGCATGCGAAGACGCGAGCGCGGACGGGCTCAGCCTGATCAACACGATGTACGGCATGCGGATCGATCTCAGAACGAAAAAGCCGGTGATCGCCAATCGCATGGGGGGCTATTCCGGTCCCGCCACCTTCCCCGTCGCGCTCCGGATGGTCTATCAGGTCTACGAGGCCGTGAAGATCCCGATCGTCGGAATCGGCGGCGTCACAACGGCGGAGGACGCGGTAGAAATGATGCTCGCCGGAGCTTCCGCCGTGGGGGTCGGGGCCGCCAACTGCATCGATCCGTGGGCGTCGAAAAAGATCGTGGACGAGCTGCCCGCGGTAATGGAGAAATACGGAATCGAATCGCTCGAGAGCATCATAGGAGGTGCGCACTGATGGGAAAAGACGTGATCGTCGCCTGTGACTTCGCGTCCGCGGAGACGACGTATGCGTTTCTGGACCGCTTCACCGGGAAGAAACCCTTTGTCAAGATCGGCATGGAGCTCTTCTACGCGGAGGGGCCATCCATTGTCCGCGGGATCAAGGAGAGAGGGCACAGGATCTTTCTCGATCTGAAGCTCCACGACATTCCGAATACTGTTAAAAAGGCAATGGCGGTTCTCTCTTCGCTGGACGTGGACATCACCAATCTGCACGCCGCGGGAACCGTCGCCATGATGGAAGCGGCTCTCGAAGGACTGACCCGGCCCGACGGAACCCGTCCGCTGCTCATCGCGGTCACCCAGCTCACCTCGACCGACCAGGCCGCCATGGAAAACGACCTCTGGATCCGGGAACCCATCGACCGGGTGGTTATGCACTACGCGGAAAACGCGAAGAAGGCGGGTCTTGACGGCGTGGTCTGCTCTCCGCTCGAGGCGGCAAAGGTCCATGGCCTCTGCGGGAGCGGATTTCTGACGGTCACGCCCGGCGTCCGGTTCGCAGACGGAGAGGTCGGGGATCAGAAGCGGGTCATGACGCCCGCCGCCGCCCGGGAGATCGGATCGGACTACATCGTGGTCGGACGCCCCATCACCGCCGCCGCGGATCCCGTCGAAGCATACGAACGCTGCTTGAACGAATTTGTTGACTGAATCAGGAGGCATCATGGAACTGTCTAAAACCATCGCAAAGGATCTGTTGAGCATCCGCGCCGTCTTCTTCCGTCCGGACGAGCCCTTCACATGGGCTTCCGGAATCAAAAGCCCCGTCTACTGCGACAACCGTCTGACGCTCACCGCGCCGGAAGTGCGCACCCATGTGGAAGAAGGCCTCGCGTCGGTGATCCGGGAGAACTACCCCGACGTCGAAGTCCTCATGGGAACCTCCACCGCGGGGATCGCCCATGCCGCCATCACCGCCCATCTGATGGGACTTCCCATGGGCTATGTCCGCTCGGGAGCCAAGGATCACGGACGTCAGAATCAGATCGAAGGAAAGCTCGAACCTGGACAAAAGGTCGTCGTCGTGGAGGATCTGATCTCCACGGGCGGCTCAGTAATCGAAGTCGTGAACGTCCTGAGAGACGCCGGGGCGGAGGTCCTCGGCATCGCATCGATCTTCACCTACGGCATGAAGAAGGGGATCGAACGGCTCGCCGAGGCCGGTGTGAAAAACGTCTCGCTGACCAATTTCGACGTGATCGCCCGGGTCGCCGCTGAAGAGAACTACATTTCTTCCGCCGATATCGACCGGCTCATCGCGTTCCGGAACAATCCCTCAGACGAAAGCTGGATCGGAGGGACCAAATGAAGCGGAGCGTCATCGACATTCTCGATCTGTCCGTGGATGAGCTGAACGGCCTCATGGATACGGCGGAGGATATCATCGCAAACCCCGACGACTACGCGGACAGCTGCCGCAGGAAAAAGCTGGCGACGCTCTTCTTCGAGCCCTCCACCAGAACCCGCATGAGCTTTGAGGCAGCGATGTACGAGCTCGGCGGAAACGTGCTGTCCATGACCGACGCCGCGTCTTCCTCCGCCTCCAAAGGCGAGAGCGTGGCCGACACCGCCCGGGTCATCAGCTGCTACGCCGATATCATCGCCATGCGCCATCCCAAAGAGGGCGCGGCTCTTGTAGCGGCGAACAACGCAACCATTCCGGTCATCAACGCGGGCGACGGCGGTCACTGCCATCCGACTCAGACGCTGGCGGATCTCTTGACCATCCGGCGCGAAAAGGGTTCCTTCTCCGGCCTGACCGTCGGACTCTGCGGAGACCTGAAATTCGGGCGTACCGTCCACTCCCTCATCAACGCTCTGTCCCGGTACGACGGGGTTCGCTATGTGCTCATCTCCCCGGAGGAGCTGAAGCTGCCGAGCTACGTCAAGGAAGAGGCCATCAAGCCGCGCGGCATTCCCTACGAACAGACGGAGAGCCTTGAAGATGCGATGCCCTCGCTCGACGTACTGTACATGACGCGCGTTCAGAAGGAACGTTTCTTCAACGAGGAGGATTATCTCCGCCTGAAAGACAGCTACATCCTCGATCCCGCGAAAATGGCGCTCGGAAGACAGGATCTGATCGTGATGCACCCCCTGCCCCGCGTCAACGAGATCTCCGTAGCCGTGGACCGCGATCCCCGCGCCTGTTACTTCAAGCAGGTACTGAACGGCAAATACATGCGCATGTCCCTGATTCTCAAACTGCTCGAGGAGGCGGCTTCATGAATATCGATTCCATCCAGACCGGCATCGTCATCGACCATATCACGGCGGGACGGGCCATGCGCCTGTACGAGCTGCTCGACCTCGGTTCCCTCGACTGCTCCGTCGCCATCATTCAGAACGCGGTCAGCCGCAAGATGGGCCGCAAGGATATCATCAAGATCGACGCGGATATCCCGGTGAATTTCGATGTGATCGGCTATGTGGATCCGTCCGCCACCGTCAACATCATCCGGGACGGCAAGCTGGTAGAAAAGCGGGAGATCGGCATGCCCGAGACGCTCACGAACGTGATCCGCTGCAAGAATCCCCGCTGCATCACCTCCACGGAACAGGAGCTGGATCACGTCTTCCGGCTCACAGACCGCCTGCACGAGGTCTACCGCTGCGTGTACTGCGAGACCAAGGCAAACTGATACTAATCTCAAGCTAAAAAGAGAAACGCGGCTTTCTTTCGGAGAAAGCCTGGCAAAGAACTTTGAAAGGGGAAAAGGATAGGCTGTACCCATACAGTATTGCTTACCTTCAGCACACCAATTTAGCTATCCAACCTTATCAGAGTTATTGTACGCGAGCTCA
>SVQK01000039.1 GCA_015065385.1 Oscillospiraceae bacterium
CCCAGAAGGTAACCAGATTTCCTTCCGTGTCGAGGCTGTACCACAAATCGGTACCGGTCTCAGCCGGGATCAGGAGCCCGTACTCTGAAAGCGCGTCGGCGCCGTCCTCGGCTTCCGCCCAGATGCCGTTTTCCGAAATCATGAGTATGCGCGGCACGTCGGGATCCGGGTTCAGATCTTCATCCGCCAGGACATAAATCCCGGCAAGATATTCGGGAAATTCTCCCGCATGGTCGGGATCCGGCGGGCCGCTGAAGAGATATCTTTCGTATTCCCTGTACATGTCATCGCCCCAGTCGCCCGTCAGATCCCTGTAATGCCGGTAGTACCGGTCGAGCTCTTCCGCCGTTTCACGCACGTCGCCCCTGTCGAAGGAAATGCCGAGATCTTCCCAGGAATAAAGGATCTCGTCCTCGTCCTCTTCTTCGACCTCAACCGCGTCTTCGTCGTCCTCTCCGCCGCGGAGATAGGAGGAGGTCGTGTCCCAGTCGAAGTCGCCGGGACGTTCCGCTCTTCCGTACTTGCTGAATTGATAAAAACTCGAATCAAACTGCCAGAGGGTCACGAAATTCCCGTCGCGATCCAGAGAATACCAAAGGTCTCCGTATTCGGAAGAATCCGGGATCAAAAGGCCCCATTCGATCAGCGCGCCGTCCTCCTTCACGGTCCAGATGCCGTTTCCGTACAGGGTGAGGATCATCCCCTCCTCGTCCAGCAGTTCATAGGGCCCGAGACAGTACTCTTCGATCCATCCGACGCGGTCCTGATCCGGCGGTTCGCGGAAATAGAATTCGTCAACTGTGAATAAACCTTCGTCTCTGACCTCCGCGCTCACCGTTTCGACGTAATCCCAGTACAGCCGGACGATCTCCTCTTTGATCATCCGCACAGCCTCCTCGTCGAAAACGATCCCGTATTCCTCCAGAGAATAGACGATCCTTCCGCCGCCGTACGGTTCGTCCGGATCTTCCGGCTCAAGCGGTTCTTCGGCTGCGGGCACCTCAGTCGGTTTCTCCGGTTCTGCCGGCGTCGGAGCAGGATCGGGATCATACGGCTGCGGCATGACCCCGGGAAGGAGGAGCGTCTCGAACGGGGGCAGGTCCAAGCCGCCGTCCAGATAGAACCGGATCGTCTCCCAGTCAAGCCGGTCCTCATTGAAATCTTCGTCTTCCCAGGCGTCGGCGAGCCAGTTCGGGGCGGGAAGAGCCGTTTCGGAGCGGGCGCGGTATTCCGGTACGACCTCCATCTCCAGCGCTTCGCAGAGGTAGGGGAAGAGATCCTGCGCCGGCGATCCCGCGTTTTCCCATGTGAAATACTCCGGGAAATCCAGCCATATGTCGTCGAGCAGCTCGTCGATGTCGTCGCTCAGATCGTCGTTCGAGCCGTCATATGCCATCCATTCGTAGTAGCCGTTGTACGAAAGAACGATCAGAAGCGTGTCCAGCAGGGAATCGCGGCTGTAAGGCCCGAGGTCGTCCCAGTCCCAGACGGTCGAATTTGCGGCGATGCGGTCAGCCTCGGAACGGTAGATCAGCGGATCCTGCGGGGGAACGCCGGTATCGGAGCCGCCGTCTGCCTGTTCAGCGGAAGAGGACAGGGACGGCGCCGGAAGTCCACTCTCTTTCGCGGCGATCTCAGCAACCTGTTTCCGGATCACGGTGTCGATCGCGTTCGCCGGAGGAGCGGACACAGGTACGGAAACCTTCCCCCCGGCGGTGTCCGATGTTTCTTTGATCGGCGAATCTTTTGTATTTCCTTTTGATCCGCCCGCCGTTTTCCCGCTGTCAGGCGTGCCGCCCGGGATCTCCGCGGGCTTCTGTTCGTTCTTCTTTTGTCCCGGATTCTCCCACGCTCCCTGTGAGAGAGGCTGACGCTCGTAATAGACCGGGACGAAGGCACAGATCAGCTCGTCGTACACCGCTTCATAGGCACGGTAGGCTTCCTCGCCTTCCAGCTCCAGAAGCGCGGCTTCCCCGTCGTACACCGTTCCGACAAAGACGCCGTATTTGTTGTGCCAGCGGATATAGTCGTCCCCCAGCGTCGCGTCCCCGTCTTCGGCCACAACGGTGAACACGTCGAAGAGATTGTCCTCCGCGCCTTTCTCCACCTCGAAGAAGCGGACCGAGGCGGAGCGCCCGTTCGTGAAGTCGTGGAAGATCAGCGCATCAGCCTCCTCCGCCTGCTCGTCAAGGGTGTCGGGCAGGGCGAGATGGAGGTTGTGGCTCTCATAGAAGAGATCCTCTATCCCATAACCCGGCGCGCCGTATTCCGTCCGGACGGTTTTCCGCGGGGGCCGGGATTCGCTCTTCCACTTGCCTCCCTCGATGAAGCGGCACCGGATCAGCTCGCGGAGTTCGCCGAAGACAAAGCCGTATTTTTCCGGATAGCTGAATTCCGCCTCGACCATATACTTCGATCCAAAGCCTGTATAGGAGAATGTAACGGTCCCGTCCTTCTTCGTCTCCGCCGCCATCCAGTCCTCTCCGACGGCGAGAACGGTGTTGTTCGGGCTGTTTTTCATGAGAGAGATCAGCTCATCGATATTCCGGTACGGATTGAACTCCAGCTTTACGGATAAGGACGCGGCGCTCCGTTTGTCTGTAAAGATCACGCTCTGATCCTCGAACGCCTTCATTTCGGTCAGCTGAGCCGGGTAAAAAATGAGACAGTCCGCCGCCTCCATGAAGTAGACGGCGTGATTGTGATTGTAATCGTCCCGGCCTTTTGCGTAGGGTTCCGCGACTCTCGCGGCGGTCACGGCGGACGCGGCCACCGAAGCGGCTTTGCGGATGACGGCGGTTTCCGGGCTTTTTGGGGAGCTTGTACTCCCTTCCCGAACTGTGATCCTTTCGCGCGGGACCTCGGCCCTTACGTTCTTTTCTCCTACGGTCATGTAGACATAGACGCTGTAATCGTTCAGGACTGCCGTATAGGCGGTGTCGCCCGTGACGCCGGCCAAGACGGAAGGGGTATCCTTTTCACTCGGGTAAACATCGATCTCAGCCTTGCGCGCATAGTCGTCGCAAACCGAGAGGATCACCGGAATATCGCCCTCCGCCTCATAGAGGTATGCGCCTTCCTCATCCTCGTCCGGTGTGAGAGCGGGGATTTCGGCGGCAAGCCGTTCGAGAGTGACCCCCACGTCTTCCGGAGTCTCCGGATTTACGGGAAGTGTGTCCACATAGTCGGGATAATCGTCAGCCCACAGCAAAAGCCCGCAGAATCCCAGCGAAAGCGCGCAGAGGATCAGCAGAACAATCAGTAGGATCAGCCCGGTTTTCTTTTTCTTTTTTGGGGACTGTCCGGGAACGGGGAAAGGTCCGGTGTATGGCGTTCCCTGAGGATACGGCGTCGGATTCTGCGGCCCCTGTGAGGATCCGCCGGTAGACTGATTCTGCATTCTGATACGCCCTCCGTAAGCATTCCATGTTTACTTTTATTTTACTCGGCCCCGCATAGTTTGTCAAGGTGTTCGCAGTACAGAGGAAAGGTTCTCTCTTCCTTTTGTTCTTTAGGGAGTGCTATTTTCACGGCGGAGAAAATAAGATTGAATTTGGTGAGGTGATATGGTATAATGATTTTGTTAGTGTGTTGGCACAGACAGAATAGCGCATCAAAACAACTAAAACTGCGGCTCAAAGACGCAAGCCGTTTTCAACCATCTTTACCGGTGCGAAAAGACGGAGAGGGCCGGTCATAATAATCGGACTGAAAGTGCGGAGTCTATGAGAAGCCCTGAACGATTGGGGCACGATGAACGCTGACGTAAAAACTGCGTTCGATACTGCCGCCACGGCATACAGGTAATGACCTTTCGGAACATGGAGGAGGCTATGGTACTGACAAAAGAACAGGCCAGACAATTCATCCTTGCCAAGCAGGGGCTGCTGGGCGAATGGCGCTTTTCCGGCAAGGAGGGCGCTTTCGCGTATATCCGTCAGGCGGGGTGCATTCAGTTTGATCCTGTGGATATTTGCGGCAAAAACGCGGAGCTGACGCTTCAGTCAAGGGTGAAGGGTTTCCGAAAATCCATGCTGGCGGATCTTTTGTACAAAGACAGACGGCTGGTGGACTACGCCGACAAAGAACTCTCCATCTGGCCGACGGAGGATTGGCCGTTTTTTTCCTCCTACAGGGAACGCAGCCGGGCGCTCGGTTCGACGTTTCCTGAACTGAAGGAGTTGGAACGGGAGGCTGTGTCCTATATCCGGGAAAACGGGCCGGTTTCATCCGACACTTTGCCTGTTGACGGTGAGATCTTCTGGCATTCGTCCATGCACTGGAGCGGGAACTGGAGCGGAAAGTCACAGGCGGCCCGATCCGTATTGGAACAGCTTTACACGGACGGGACGCTCGTGATCCACCATAAGAACGGTTCCCGGAAATTCTATGATCTGGCGGAACGTTATCTGCCCGCTTCGCTGCTCGGAGCTGCCAATCCCTGTACGGACGAAGAGACGTTTCTGCGATGGCGGATTCTGCGGCGTATCGGTGCGGTGGGACTGCTCTGGAACAAGAACTCTGCTGCTTTTCTTGGCATGTCTCTCAACGCGGAACGGCGCAGGGAGGCCTTTTCCGCGCTGGAATGCTCCGGAGCTGTTTTACCCGCTCAGATTGAGGGGATCCGGACAACGTTCTATTACCGGACGGAAGATGAACCGCTGATGCAGTCCGTTCTGGCCGGAACGCTTGACCGGCGTGCCCGGATGGCGTTTCTGGCGCCGCTCGATCCGATGCTGTGGGACAAAACGCTGATCGCCGCTCTCTGGGACTTCCGATACACATGGGAGATCTACACGCCGGCGGATAAACGGCAATTCGGCTGTTACACCCTCCCCATCGTCTGGGGCGAATCTTTCATCGGGAGGATCGAGGCGGATCGGAAGAATGGGACTCTTGCCATAAAGAATATTTGGTTTGAACCCGGTGTTCGCAGGACGAAAAAGCTGAAAACGGTGCTAGAGGGAGCGATCCGCCGTTTCGCCCGATTCAACGAATGCAGATCGGTGGAAGAGTGCGGATCTCTCACAGAGATGCCGTGAGAAGGAAATCAGGGAGAGGCGGCTCCGTACAGGGAAGGCTTAGAACATGTCCGGGCTGTCTGATCTATCGGGAGCGGGGGTGTAAAAACCCGATCCTGTGTTGACAAACCGCAGTTGGCATGATACAATGAAGTTGCCTCTCCGCACGGAGCGGACTTACAAGGCCCGGATCAATTTGACCCGCAGAAGATCAACAAACTCGTTAAGAAGAAGCAGACCGGTGTCCTCGAATGTGAGGCGGCGCAGTTGGCTGGACCTGTGCAAGGGACTCCGCCATATACCCTCTGTGGAGAGGTTGGCTCGCTGACTTCTCTTGACAGCCGATGGGACGGTGGGAGAAAAACGGCGTAGAGATTGCGAAGTATCTGTACGAGTTGAAGAAAGCCGATCCTGAACGGAGTTTTACAAATGAAAACACCTCTCTTGGGGGAACAAGTCCAAATGAGCGACAATACGATTCAGTGGAACTGGCGACAGTACTTTTCCGATATAACTCTTGATTATGGAAAGTTAGATATTTCATTAAACAGAATTACAGATTTTGAATGTGACCCGGCAGGAACGTGGGCAAAATGTACTACGATCGGAGGCTTTCATGTTCAAGTCCTCCGCGCTCCTACGACGCCCAAGGAGTTGCGCTGCTATCCTGGCTGGACTTCACAGACTGCGGCAAAGTACACCCGCGGCTCTGCCACTTCTGATAAGTGTTATTCCTGCACTTGTTCGCAGGGGATGTTGGGTCAGCGGTGTCGCCATCTTGCCAGTTTGATGCTTATGTGGGAGCAAACACATGGCCCGTTCATTATGACCGAAAGCGAGGAAGAACGATCGGCTTCGATAAAAAAAGAGATGGAGCGGCAGGCAGAAGAGCGCCGCAAGAAGAAGTTATTAGAAGAAAAGAAAGCAAAGCAGGACAATACATTCCCCGCCATTGACTATATTCTGAAAAAGTTCTCTCCGGCTCCGAGTGGGTTATACTTTCCCCCGGATCACATTCTTCGGAAGAGTAAATTGGACACGGATCAATATGAAACAGAACAAGCCGATGAACTGATCGCTTCCAAAACGAAATGTGATTTGGAATACAGCACCATTTTCATGGTCAATAAGAAGCAAATGTTGGAAGCCAATGGGCAGTATGCGGGAAAGGCTGTCCACATTGTTATCAGCCAAGATGATATTATAACGCTGGCATGTGATTGTAACCGCTCAAGTCTGAGATCGTATTCATATTGGGCTTCTTACAACAGGCAGGGGCGGATGTGCTGTCACGCTCTTGGTATGTGGTTGGCACTGAGGGAATCGATCATACAGGATAATCCCGGTGATGAGACGGATTATTCGGGGATCCAGTTCCTGACTATGATGAGTAGTGAGAATACAACACAGGACACCTCACCGGATACGCTCACTGAGCCGGTTAATAAGAAAGACCCCTGTATCACTCTTGTCCCGCGCATCACGAATGAAAAAAGCACCTCTACGCTCAAGCTAAATTTTGACATTGGACGAAATGGGGAGCGATGCTATGCTGTCAAGGGATTGGAAGGGCTTGTCCGTGCGGTGGACGAAGATAATACTTATACGGCGTCTAAGTCCATGATTCTTGATTTCTCCAAGGAAACGTTTACAGAGGAAGCGACAGGGTGGTATCAGCTTATTTTATCAAGAATCCGTTCCGTCAGAAGCGTTAATGCCAAACTCAATCGATCCTACTATAGCTACTCCACACTCTCCGTAGGCACGGGAATCCCATTGGAGGAGAGCGATCTGGATATTGTATATGACATGACGGTTGGGGGAACGATTCTCTATCAATATGGCACACACAGCGAGATGTGTACCGTGAAAGTGGGTGAAACCAACCCCAGAGTTGAAATAACGCTTGATCCTGTATGGGCGGATAAGCGTATGATCGGGATTTCAATCACAGGTTCCATGCCGCGGCTTCTGCGAGGCAGTTTACACCAGTATACATTGGATAGAACCTGCTTTGGCCGTGTGATGGACGGAGGACCTGCTTTTCTATCATCTATTCAAAAGATTGCGGACTCATCCGGATCATTCCGTTGTACTATCGGCGAAAAGAAACTGGCGGAATTTTATTATCGCGTGATGCCGTCATTGCAAAGTAATCCATACATAACTATTACAGACAATATCGGCTCCTTGGCAGGGGGACTTCTCCCGCGTGAACCGCAGTTTACTTTTTATTTGGACATAAAGAGAAATACAATTACATGTGATATCGATGTCAGTTATGATACTCTCACATTCAAATTAAACGACGACATAATTCCGTTGCCCAGGAAGAACCGGGATGTAGACCAGGAACAGCGTGTTTCGAAGATCGCGCGCCTTTTCTTCTCGGATTACGATCAAGAAAATAAGTTGCTGACCTGCCCCGGCGATGACGAGAATCTTGTACATATACTGACGGATGGGATCGCTGCACTTTCTCAATATGGGGAAGTCAAAGGCAGTGACGCGCTCAAACGTATCAGCATCAAACCCACACCCCAGCCGCGTTTTTCTGTACAAGTTGAGGGGGGACTGCTCGATCTTTCGGTCAAGACCAAGGACTTAACAGAAGAAGAACTGCTTGAACTGCTGTCAAGCTATCAGCAGAGAAAGCGCTGGCACCGCTTGAAGAGCGGAGACTTTGTAGACCTGAGTGATTCTGCGGCCTTTGCCCAGCTTGAAGAAACCGCCCGTGCCATGGATGTATCCATGGAGGAATTGATTCGAGGCGCGGTTCAGGTTCCCAAGTACCGTGCTTTGTATGTGGAGCGGCTGTTGGAGGACCACAATGAGATCGCGGCGTCGAGCGACAGGCAATTTAAGAGTTTGATCCGTTCATTTCAGACGATCAAGGATTCCGATTTTGACGCGTCTGAGGATCTGATGGAAGTGTTCCGTCCTTATCAGCTCTACGGGTTCAGATGGATGGCGACACTCTCGCAGGCAGGGTTTGGCGGCATTCTGGCAGACGAAATGGGTCTTGGGAAGACCCTGCAAGCTTTAGCATATATCCAGATGCAGCGCGATCATGGAGAAACAAAACCTTCTCTTGTGGTGTGTCCGGCATCTCTTGTGTACAACTGGAAGGAGGAATGCCGAAAATTCACACCTCGTCTGAAGGTGGAAGCCGTAGCGGGAACGCTTCAGCAGAGAAAGGCGTTGCTGGAAGACCTTACAGCGGATCTATATATTACTTCATACGATCTATTAAAGCGGGATATTACCCTGTATGACTCTGTTTCCTTCTCTGTGGTGATTCTGGACGAAGCGCAATACATCAAAAATCAGAAGGCCGCAGTGTCCAAGGCAGTCCGTGTCCTGAAAGGCGATCATCGTTTCGCGCTGACCGGAACGCCGATCGAAAACCGTCTTTCTGAGCTGTGGAGTATATTTGATTTCTTAATGCCGGGATTTCTGTATTCCGCATCGGAATTTGCGACACGCTTTGAAGGCCCGATCATGAAGCAGAAGGATGCGGAGCCTGCGGCAAAGCTTTCGAAGATGACGGATCCCTTCATTCTGAGGCGGAAGAAGACCGATGTGCTCAAGGATCTTCCCGAGAAGCTGGAAGAGACGCGAAGCACGGAAATGGATGAAGATCAGCGAAAGCTGTACGATGCACAGGTCGTCCGGATGAAGATGTTGTTGAATTCCAGCACTGATTCCGGCGAGGATAAAATGCGTATCTTGGCAGAGATTACACGCCTGCGCCAGATCTGTTGTGATCCTGGCTTGCTGTACTCTGATTACAAGGGTTCCAGCGCAAAACGTTCCGCGTGCATGGACCTGATCCAGAGCGCCATCGACGGAGGGCACCGGATGTTGGTGTTCTCCCAGTTTACTTCCATGCTGGAGTTGCTGGCGAATGATTTGAAAGGCGAAGCTATCCCGTTCTATACGCTTACCGGCTCCACCCCGAAGTTGGAACGTATCCGGCTCGTCAACGCCTTTAATGAAGGAAATGTACCTGTCTTTCTGATTTCCCTGAAAGCTGGAGGAACAGGTTTGAATCTGGTGGGGGCAGATATGGTCATTCACTACGACCCGTGGTGGAATCTCGCTGTTCAAAATCAGGCGACGGACAGAGCGCATCGGATCGGACAGACTCGACAAGTGACAGTGTTTAAGTTGATCGCTGCGGAAACGATCGAAGAAAAGATCGTAGAACTGCAAGAGACAAAACGAGAACTTGCCGACGCTATCATCAGCGGTGAAAACACCTCCCTCATGAGCTTGTCGAGAGAGGAACTGATGGAGCTTTTGGGGTGAACCGACAGAAGTGTGGGATGGAAAAAGGACGTGAAACAGCGGAGAACAGAGCGGACATTTGCTTTTTCGTCTCTCGATTTTCCAAGATTAGATAAGAGGGGGCGTGGAAGACCTCTGAACTGCTGCCGACCATCTTGACATTCACCGCGAGGAAGGGAACAGTTCGCACATATGAACAATTTGTGAATTGTGGCCTCGCCATATTGACACCGAAAGACTATTGTGATAGTATAGAGCCAGACTACCGCGATAGTCTTTTGAATTTGCAGGGACGCCTGCGGACAGCATGAGGGAGGACGGAAGGATGAAACTGTTTGAATCCGAAAGAAAGGTCATGGAAGTGCTCTGGCGGGAGGGAGAGATCACGGCGAAGCGGGTCTCGGAGATTCTCGGGGAGGAAATCGGCTGGAACAAGAACACAACCTACACCGTGATCAAAAAGTGCGTTGCGAAAGGGGCGATCGAGCGGATCGAGCCGGGCTTTGTCTGCCGCGCGCTCATCGGGAAGGAGACAGCGCAGGACGAGGAGGTGGACGACATGATCGACCGCGTATTCGACGGGTCAGTCGATCTTTTGTTCGCCGCGTTGCTCCGCCGGGAAAAGCTCACCGCGGAGCAGATCGAAAGTCTGCGCCGGCGGGTGGACGAGCTGTCGGGAGAGCAAAAATGAACCTCTTTGAACTCAGCGTCACGGGCGCGGTCCTGATCTTCGCGGTCATCCTGTTCCGCGCCGTCGGGAAGAAGCGGCTGCCCATGCGGACGTTCACCGTTCTCTGGCATGTCGCGCTCTTGCGGCTGTTCCTGCCCGTGGAGCTCCCGTCCCCCATCAGCGCGGCGAGCATCGGACAGAGGCTGATCCGGTCGCTGACGGGGACCTTCTCCCGTGCGGACAGCGCAGGCGCGGCGGATGTTCCCGCTTCCCCGGCGTTCTCGGGCATTTCGGGCGGAACGGCCTTCTATGAGAGCGGTTTCACCGAAGCGCGTCCGATATCCGAAGCTTTTCATACGGCGGATAGGATCGCGGAGGAAAGTGTTCGCTCCACCCGGTTTGCCCCGGACTGGCGGCTGATCGTCTGGATCGCGGGAGCAGTATTGATCCTCTCGGTCTTTGCTGTGCTCTATGTCCGCGCCTTGCAGCGGTTCCGGCAGTCCCTTCCTCTGGAATCGGACTTTGCCCGGGACTGGCTGGCGGCGCATTCCCCTCGCCGGAAGATCGAGGTGCGGCGTTCGGACCGGATCGGGTCACCGCTGACCTACGGGGTTTTACACCCGGTGATCCTTCTGCCCTCGGACACGGATCTCACGGACACGAAGCGGCTGGAGTTCATCCTCGCCCACGAGCTGACGCACATCCGGCATTTTGACTCTCTGACGAAGCTCCTGCTTGCGCTGGCGGTCTCGCTCCACTGGTTCAATCCCGCGGTCTGGGTCCTCTACCGCTTTTTCAACCGGGACATGGAACTTGCCTGCGACGAGGCGGTGGTGAGGATGTTCGGCGCGGACACAAGGCGGGACTATGCCCTCATGCTGCTGGAGCTTGTGGAAAAGAAGAATTCGCCGCCCCTGCCCGCGAATGGGTTCGGACAGGTGGCGATCAGGGAAAGGATCGGTGCGATCATGAAGGTCAGAAGAATCACATGGGCGGCGTCCCTCGCGGCCGTCATCGCGGTGTGCAGTATCACGGCGGTGTTCGCCACCACGGCGGCGCAGGAGAAGCCGGAGGAGCCCGAGGTGCCGGAACAGACGGAACAAACGGATGCGGGCGCAGATGCGCTTGCCGCCGAAGAGGAAGAACAAGAACGGATTCTTGAAGAAGAACTTCAGGCGGAGTTTCAGACACAGCTTCAGGCGCAGGTTCAAGCTGAGCTGGACGCGCAGTTGGAGCTCACGCCGGAACAGGTTCCCGAGCCGGAAATTCCCCTCTGGGAAATATACAACCTGACAGAAGAAGAGTTCATGTCGGAGAAGAACCTGAGATTCCGGGAAAAGCTGGAAGAAAAGGAAGCCCGGAGGCTCGCGGAAGAGGCGGCGCGGCTTCAAGCTGAGCTGGACGCGCAGTTGAATCACACGCCGGAACAGGTTCCCGAGCCGGAACTCCCTCTCTGGGAAAGGTACAACCTGACGGAAGAAGAGTACATGTCGGAGAAGAACCTGAAATTCCGGGAGAAACTGGAAGAAAAAGAAGCCCGGAGGCTTGCGGAAGCAGAACTGGAAAGACTTACGGCGGAATGGCAGGCACGGCTCGAGGCCGAACAGGAGGCGCAGGAGGAGGTTCCCGAGTGGGAAAGACTGGGCATCTCTGAGGAAGAGTACATGCAGGGAGAAAAATACCAGAAATATCGGGAAAAAATGGAGCAGAAGCAGGCCGAGCGCATAGTCAGAGAAGCGCGGGCAAGGGCAGAAGCAGAGCTGCGGGAAAAGAACGCCCGGGACGGAGAGTAGCGACAACCAATCCATTCCCGGCAACCGTTGTCCGACAAGCCCTGAAACGGAGGATCATCAATGAAAAAAAGGAAAATTGTGAGAATCTTTTCAGCCGTATTTGCGTTTCTCCTGCTGTCTTTGTCCGCATGCCGGAAGGAAGCGGCGCGTCCGGGAGGGGAAGAAAATCCGGACGCGGAGAAGGAGAACGTCGAAACGGCAGACCCGAACATCCTGACGAATGTCTACGAAGCCGCCGCACAGTCGGAGGAAAAACGCCTTGTCCTCACCGGCGTCAAGCCGTACTGCGAGCCGGAAACCGGACGGATGACCTGTGTGACGATGGAGTATGTGACGATGGAGCGGGACGGGGAGGAGATCCGATATGCCGTGATCCGCCTCACCACCGTATCGAAGGACGGCGAGGTTACGGAACGCGTCCTCCGCGACGATCCGGACGATCCGGAAGGGATCGGTACGGGGTTTCTCACGGCGGACGAGCTGGTCTGCACGCTTCATTCGGAGGACGAAAACGGAAACAGACGGGCGTACCTCTCCCGCCTGAACCTTGCGGAAGGATCCGAATGGGAGCGGGGCGCGGAGATCCTCTCCCTCTTCAATCAGCAGACGCTGACAACCTGTGGGCTGGTGCGGGCGTCGGACGGATCGCTCTGCGCGGCGTCGGACCGGGAGATTCTCGTTCTTTCGCCGGAAGGGTCGCTTCTGCGCTCCGTCATTCCCGACACGGGCGGGGATGAGATCTTTCGGATGGTGACCTCCGAAGACGGCCGGGTATTCGCCGGAGTCATCGGCGACAGCGGCGGCACGCGTGTTGCGGAGATTTTCCCTGAGACGGGGACTTCGGGGCCGTTTGTCGGACTCGGAGATCTCGGCGGCAACCTGATGGACGGCGCGGGCGGATACGTCTACTGCTACGACAACAACGACGGCGTCTGGGGCAGAACCTTCGACGGGGAAGGGAATCCGTCGGACGAGATGATCCTTGACTTTTTCAGCTCCGGGCTTTCCCAAGCGGAATCCTCGCCGGTCTCTGTCGCGGACGGCGCGGTCTATATGCTTGTGTACAAGGGGTTCCAGCTGGGCGGCCGTTTTGATGGCGGCATCCTCACCTGCTTCACCCCCGGCGAGGACATCGATCTGACCGGCGCCCGAACGCTGACCGTCGCCTGTTTCGGCAGTCTGACGACGAGTATGACGGCGGCGGTGAATGATTTCCGCAGGGAGCACCCCGACGTGCGGGTGCTTCTGGACGACTGGTCCCGGTACGACACCGAGGAAAATCCGGCGGGAGGCTCCGACAAGCTCACCCGGGATATGGTCACAGGGCTATACAAGCCGGACATCCTTCTCGGAGGCAGATCCGATCCGTATATGCAGCAGGTCCTTGCGCATCGTTTCTACACCGACCTCACTCCGTTTTTGAAAACAGACGAGACGGTGAACCTTGACAATCTCTTCGACTGCGTGGAGCGGATGTTCGACGACGGGGCGGGCGGTATCTGGGGCGTCACGCCGAACTTCACCGTCCGCACGCTCGTCTCCACCCCGGAGCTTTTGGGCAGCTATGCGGAAAAGGGTTACTGGACGCTGGAGGACGCGCTCGACTATGTCGAATCCATGCCCGAGGGATGTGAATTCGTTCTGGATTTCACCCGGGAGATGCATACGCTCATGGGAGCGGGAGCCTATATGCAGTTCATCGACCGGGACAACGCGGTGTGCAGCTTCACGGATCCCGTTTTCATCCGGTACCTGAATTTCATCAAAACGCTCCCGTCCTTCACGGAATACCGCGCGAAATCCCCCTATAGGGCGATGGACGGCGACGAGCTGGCCGGGGCGCGCCTGTCCGGAAAAATCCGCGTCTCCGTCGGAGGCAACGCGGGAGTCATCAACAGCGTGGGCATGATCCGCCGGTTCGTCACGCTTTACGGGACAAAAGACTGGACGATGATCGGCTATCCAGTCCCGGTGGAACGGGCAGGCGCCGGGACGATCGCGGACACCCGCTATGCGCTCGTGATGACCTCCTTCTGCGAAGCGCCCGATCTGGCGTGGGATTTGATCCGCCGCGCCTTTTCCGGGGACGCAGGCCAGGGTGGGATCCCCGCGCTTGTCTCCACCTTTGACGCGTTCATCGAGCACGGGGAGATCGGGTCGTGGTACGATACGCAGTTCGAGGATCTCTATGCCCATCACGGCTATACCGGCAAAACCCGGAGGCTCTCCGAGGCCATTGGGGAGGACGAAATGGAGTTTCCCGGCGTCCTCTCCACCTTCACGCGGGAGGAGAGGGACAAGTATGTGAAGATCTTCGACGAGATCGGCGTACCGGCATATGAGGCGGGGATCCCGGAGGTTTTCAACATCATCTATGAGGAGACTTCGGCATTCCTCGGCGGCGTCGGCTCGGCGGAAGACTGCGCAAAGAAGATCCAGTCCCGCGTGTCGATCTGGCTGGCGGAGCACAAGTGAAACGAAATAGCTTCTTTGTCTGAGCGGTGCAGTTTCTGTGCCGCTCTGCCTTTTTCGCCCATCCTCACACCGCCCCCTCAGCCCCCGCCGGCCTTGCCCGCCGCAGCGATTGAAAAAATCCGCAGAATCTCAACTTTTTTTCGTGAACCCTGAAATGTACCGTGAAAAAACCGGTCTTATAGAGTGAAAGGTCAAAGCGAAAGGATGAAACTCATGAAACGCAACCGATTCGCGCTGCTCCTCGCCATGCTGGTTTTGCTCACTTCCTGCCGCAGGAGCATAAAGACGGATGATCCGGTCGTCCCTTATTCATCCTCCCCCATCGGCGGAGACATGACGACCTGTTCCATCGGGGACCGGGTTTATTCCCTGTATTACGGATTCCATGTCTACGACGCGGAGGGCGAAACGGTCAGGCAGGGACTCTGCCGCGATCCCCTGTGCGAGCACAAAACGGCGTCCTGCCCCGACTATCTGCTAAGCCAAAATTACACGTCCACGGGGCTTGCGACGGACGGGGAATCGATCTATGTCAGCTCGTTCTTTTTTGAGATCGATCCGAAAACCGGACAGGGCGAACGAAAACGCGCCGTGTACGCGGTCCGCCCCGATACGGAAAAGGTGAAAAAGCTCTGCGATGTGCCGTCCACCGGGGCCGAGTTCAAGGAAATCGCCGTTGCGGACGGGTACGTCTGGTTCATGGCAGCATACTACAACGAGGACTATGATCCCACCGCCGAAGTGCAGAGCCTGTCCGATCAAGTTGCGGCGATCCGGCGGGTGAAGTGTTCGGGCGGGGCCTCCGAAGCCGTCACGGACGAACGCTTTTCCATCGACGAGGCGTTCTATACCGACGGGCGGACGCTGTATGTCGAGGAAAGAAGCACCGGACTACTCCGGGCTGCCGACCTTGAAGACGGGAAAGTCAAGGGAGAATGGCGGGAAGTCCAAAAGGAGAACATGACGTTCGGGCCGATACTCTTTTATGAGGGGGAGACCTATACGTTCGCCGCCCCTGCGCGCCCGGAAGAAGCGGACGGAGCCTATACTGACGTGAACGGAAGAGTCCTCTATCCCCTCTCGGCCCTGCGGCTTTGCGATTCCGGAGAATGGGAGACAGTCGCGGACGACGTGACCTTCTGGTCCTACCGGTTTGCAGACGGCGCGCTGTGGTACGAGCCCTACGCGGCGGAAAGCTACGGTGTGCGGGAAAGCTGGAACGGAGCCGAGACCGTGCCAATGGAGTGGGTGAAAAACGGGACGGGAACGCTCCGGCGCGTCGATCTGCATGACGGATCCATCAAGGAATGGACATCCGAGGATGGGCGGAGCATCCATCCGCTGGCGATCTGCGGAGAGGGAGACAATCTTGTTGTCTGGTCGCTGCTCGAAGATTACGCGGCGTTCGTGGAATCCGACGGAAAACGGGATACGGAGATATGGAAGCTCCGGCTCGGTGAGGACGGCGTCGCGGTGATCGAAGCCACGGCGGGGGATCTGAGGGATTCCTGAAACACTCTTACAGATTCTGCAATTATTCCGTTGGAATCCGGTCATATACAGTGAAAGCTCGGAAACGGGTTCGCAAAGTGACAGCCGCTGTGAAAAGGCCGCTCCGCGCTTTTTGCCCGCCAATCCTTTTCTTCTCCGCATATTCTGCTTTACGAAAATAAAAATTATGGTATATATAGAAGCCTCAAACCATATGAAGGAAGCGCTGTCAGATGAAAACAAATCTATTGAACGCAGGCCTCGCCGGTCTTCTCTCCCTTGTCCTCCTGCTCACGGCGTGCGGGACGCGGCTGCCCGTGTATCCCGATCCCGCCGGGGACGAGACGTCCGATTCCGCGCCGACGGCATACGGATGGACCTATGAGCCTCCGTCCGTTCCGTGTTTCGACAGCGGCATCCGGCATCTCGGCTCGGATCTCTATATTGCGGACGGATGCCTCTATTTTCGGGGCGGCACCCGCGGGCAGGCGATCCCCACGCGCCTCAATCTTGAAAGCGGAAACATCACGACCGTTTGCCCCGACCCGCTCTGCGCGCACGACAGCAGGGACTGTCCGTTCTACGGCACGGTATGCTTCATGCCCGTCGAGCTGGAAGGCCGCACGCAGTTCCTCGCCGTCCGCCGCTATTCATACCCGGTGAAAACCCTTACCGGGGTGGAGCATGTCCGCGTCTATGACCTCGAACGATACGATCCGCTCACCGGCGAAAGCACCGTCCTTGAGGAATACGACAGCGGCATGACCCTCATTCCGGAAGCCTATGTCGGCAAGTACCGTTTCT
Organism: Oscillospiraceae bacterium; assembly: GCA_015065385.1. Classification (GTDB taxonomy): domain Bacteria; phylum Bacillota; class Clostridia; order Oscillospirales; family CAG-272; genus UMGS1696. The sequence continues at coordinate 16,545 of SVQK01000039.1, forward strand.
ATGTCTCGTCAGACCGCGGCGAAGAGGGCGAGTTGACCGGCGGCGTCGTGCGGATGGATCTTCTGAACGGAGAAAAGGACATGATCTTCGAAGGGCAGCAGGGTCTCTTCCTGCTCGTCCGGGAAGAACGAATATACATGGCGGACGGTGAGACACTCTTCTCCTTCGACGGCACTGCCGATGATCCTGCCGGCACGCGCCGCACAGAGCGGACGGATATGCCGCCGTACACCTTCACCGTACTCCCCATGACGGACGGGGACAGGTTTTATTATCCCTTGTACGAAGACGGAGCCGGAGCCGTCCGGGTAATTCCGCTTGACACCGGGCGGCAGGAGGTTTCGTTCCCCCTCTCTCTCGCCTCCGGCTGGGGCAAGCTCTTTCCGGCGGACGGTGGATTCTGCTATTTCTCCGGCTCAGACACCGTGCTCGGGAAGGCGGAGATTCCGGGCTATGAGAGCGGAGAGGTCATCCTGTACGGAGAGGAATTCCGTTTCTGCCGCCCGGACGGCTCCGGCGACCGGCTTGTGTACCGCTTCGCGGACGAGTACGCGTCCTGCCGCCCCCTCGAAACGATCTCCGACGGACGTTACCTCTACTGCTATTACACCTGGTGGGAGGACCCGGACGGCGACAGCGTGTACAGGGACGGCGCGGGCCGGTACAGCTTCCCCGGGAACGGGCACAGCGGCTGCTCCCTTCTCCGGATCGATATCAAAACGGGCGGGATCCGTAAAATCGTTGTCCGTGCTGACGGCGACTGAGCGGTCCGTTTATTCCTTCATTTTCTATGGAACGGGGCATTCACGGCGGATATTCCGAACTCTGAAAAGCATGATTTCAAAAAACTGCGGAATCTGCGATTTTCCCCGCCGAAATCCGGTCCTATAGAAGTAAGAACACCTTTCAGGAGGTCTTGCCGTGAAAAAACTGCCTGCTCTGCTTCTTTGCATGTTGTTCCTTGCCGCGTGCGGCGGAAAACTATACGAATCCGTCCAACTCACCCCAATCGGGCAGGAGGGAAAAGCCTCCTCCATCCCGTCTGTTCCGTCGTTTGAGATCCCCTCGCTCCCGTCGGATTCGCGTTCCTCCGAGCTGCCCGGAGCGGTTCTTTGCGGGCGCGGGTGGATCTTCATAGACGGGGGCGGAATCCCGCAGGTGTACTCCCCCGGAGCCGGGACGGTCAACACGCTGTGCTCCGATCCGTTGTGTACGCACGCGCCGGATTCCGAATGCGCCTTCCGTTCCTGTGTATTCACCGAACTCCCGGTACAGGCCGGGGATCGGCTGTGGTATATCGCACGGGACGAATGGACAGAGGCTGACATTACGAACGACCTTCTCCCAGCTCGTTCCGTCTGCTCGTCCGATCTCTTCGGGGGAGACGTCAGGCAGTTTTATAAAAACGACGGATCGAATCTTTTCGGGCTGTACGCGGAGGAGGACGCCGTCTGGTGGCTTGAGGTGACGGGCGACGAACAGTTTCTTCTGACCCGTTTGAACCTGCGTACGAAAAAGATTGAACGGATGCCCTGCGGCAAGGACGAGCACAAGGTCGTCGGAGAATACATTCGCCTCGGGGACCGTGTTTATTACGTCCTCGACGACGGCACGATCCGCTCCTGCAAAACGGATTTCAGCGACGACCGCCTGATCGCCGAGACCCGCGGGACGCCCCTCTATGCCTCGGAGCGCGCGGGACGGGTGTACTGGCGAGAGCACGGAGCACTTGTCTCCTATGATCCCGCGTCGGGACAGGAGGAAACGGTCGTCGATCCGCCGGAAGGATTTCGACTCAATCTGATTCTCCCGACGGAATCCGGCTTTGCCTATACGCTGATTCCGGAGGACGCAGATCTCGGCAAGAGTTACAAGGACTATATCGAGGCCGTGACGGTCGATCCCGCGCTCTATTTATGGGATCCCGTGACGGGGGAGTGCGAGCGTCTGTCCCTCCCGGAAGGGATCGTTCCAACGTCTTTATCAGCCTATGCAGGCGGGATATTCTTCACATCGGGCATTCATGAAAACGAATGGACGCGCGCGCCCGGTTTTTCCGGATGGATCGCCTGTCAGCCGGAGACCGGAGAAGTCTGGGAGGTCATGCCGTGAAGAAGAGGATTCCCGCCCCCGTCCTGTGTATCCTCGCCGTTCTGCTTCTCTCCCTCGCGGGGGCGGTTTTGTATTTCGCTTTGGATTGGCAGATTCCCCCGGATCAAAAGCTGGTCCGCCTCTATACCCGCGACGTCTTTCATGGAACTCACACTGTTCTCGGAGACGGCGCGAGGGCTGTTCCCATTACCGTTTCCGGGATTCGGGAGACGGATACCGTCGGAAAGCGGACGCTTTATGCCTACACCTCCGCCGAAGGGGACGGGAGCTTCTGGTATCCCGGAACGCCGAGGGGACAGGTTTACGGCTATCCGAGACTGCGGAGAGGGGAGCGGCTTGTGATGATCGCCGATGCGGTCGGGGAGAAACAGCGGAGTTTCTGGCTTTTCCGGATCCGGGAAATCGAAGGGGAAGAATTTGTCTACCCCCTGCTGTACGACGATTCGATCATCCCATTGACGGTGCTCGGCGAGAGCCTCCCGTTTATTAGTGACGAGGAACGGAGCATCTACGATCCGTGGTACGACGAGGACGTTTTCAAGAACCTTGCGAAAACCGGGCGGACCGCCCCGGCTTACAGCTACAAGACAACGCTTTTGAATCTCACGCAGAATGTCGGAAAGCTGACCCGGAGCGGCGGACGATAAGGGATTCGCCGGAGCTGAAAAAATAAAACACCTTTCGGAGGTATTGCCGTGAAAAAACTGCTGACTATTTTCTTAGCGTTCCTGCTTCTTCTGTCCGCACTGTCAGGCTGTTCCCGCGGCACGGCGGACGGTGAACGGGGGCGGACCGCCTACGCCGGCAGAACCGTTCAGGCGAACGGGCTGATCTGGACAAGGGCGGAGCAACTGCACAGCTCCTTCAACTCCGTCCGCTGGTACGATCCGGCGACGGGAAACACGGGGTCCCTGCACTCCGATCCTCTCTGCTTGCACGGGATGGAGGATCAGAAAAGCTGTCCGCTGGCAGAGAAGCAGATCATGAGCATCGCGGCGCAGGGCAATCTCGTCTGGTTTTTCAACTTGGGGTACTTTTTCGACGAGGACGATCCGAGCGCGTGGTATTGTTATGACTACGCCGCGCAGACGATGAAACGGATCGCCGACTTTCGGGAATCGAACAATCTTCCCTCCTCGTGGTGTATTGCGGACGGCTGGCTCTGGTACGCTTATTTCGAGGATCCCTCCTTCGGAGACGGAAAAAACCACATCAAGCGCGCGCCCGCCGACGGATCGGGACTCGAAAAGGAAGCGGAGGACATGGCGCCGGGAGGGCTGGACGATTTTTACACTTTCTTTGTGGACGGCGGGAAGCTGTATGCGGAACGGATGGACGGGTCTTTATGCCGCATGAGCGACGGGCGGATCTGGGAACATGTTCTTGTTGTCCGGGACGGATTCGTGTATCAGACGAAAAACTCCCGTCCGATGGAACTGCCCGCCGATCTGCCCGAATCGGAGCGGACTACCCCTCTGCGCGTTTACGATCTCTGGCGGACGCCCGTGGACGGCGGTGAGGACGGAGCCGTTCTGCTTGCCGAGGGGGTATGCTCTTCTCCTCGGTTTTTTGGGGACCTGATCGTCGTCACCCCGGCGGATCCGAAGTTTTTCTACTCCTTCCTCCCCACAAAGCGGTCGAAAGAGGAGGAACGCATTTTCGGCGTGGACATCTCGGGCGGCAGAACCCTGATTTTCGATGCCGCGACCGGGGAGAAGACGGGGGAAATCACCGCGGAAGGCTTCAATTTCTACGGCATCGTCGGCGCGGGGGAGGACTGGATCGTTGCGCACGGGCTGGACTGCCGGGACTTCGAGCCGACGGGAGAGCTCAAAACGCTCGAAGGCGTCACGCAGGAAGACATGACGGCGCATGAGTCCTACTTCCGCATCGACCGGAAAACGGGGGAGATCACCCGGGTCGATCCGGCGTTCTGGCAGTAAACGGCGGAAAATGGGTACAAATCATTTACGGAAAGGAGGCGCACCCCATGACCGATCGGGACATCGTCGCCCTGTTTTTCGCGCGGGACGAGCGGGCGATCGCAGAATTTGACCGCTCCCTCGGCGCGCTGTGCTACAAGATCGCGCTGGATCTGACCGGGGATCCCGGGGCGGCGGAGGAGTGCCTCAACGACACGAGGCTAAGACTCTGGAACGCCATCCCGCCGGAAAACCCCGTGTCTCTCAAAGCCTACGCCGCAAAAATCGCCCGGAACCTCGCTCTGAACCGGATCGAAAAGTCCGGCGCGGGCAAGCGGAGCGCGGTGCTCATAGAACTGGACGAGATCGCGGAGGCGTCCTCCGCTTCCTTTGAAGAGGAACTTGTCGAATCCTCCGCCCTCTCGGACACGGTCAACCGGTATCTCGCGGGGAAATCGAAGCTCGAGGCGGCAATTTTCGTGCGGAGGTACTTCGCCGGGGAGAGTGGACGGGAAATCAGCCGGGCAACGGGGCTCGGCACATCGAAGGTATCGAGAATGCTGAAACAAATGCGGCGGGAGCTGGCAGAAGAACTGCGGAAGGAGGGATTCGAACAATGAAACGGAAACTGACGGGAGCCGATCTCGCCCGTGCCATGAACGGACTGGACGCGCGGTGGATCGAGCTGGCTTACGACGAAGAAGAACTGAAAAGAGCGGCAAAGGAAGAATCCCATGCCGGAGGCGCACGCGCGGGAAAGCTCTTCGGCGCGGAGGTGAAAAAGCTCCTCGGCGCACGGGTCGTGTGGGTGTTCCTCGCCCTGTTCGTTGCCCTGAACTCCTTCCTCGCATGGAAAGCCGCGGGCAGAACGGCGGAAGCGGCGTATCCCACCGCCACGGTCGCGCGGTTCTTCGACGGGTATTTTGAAAACCCGGAGGAATACGAAGCGCGGTACCAGGAAATCGAGGCGTTCCGGGTGGAACAGAACGAGCTGTTCTTCGAGGCGATGCGCACGGGGGATCCGGATTTCGAGCCCGAGGCCCTGCCGAACCGCTATTCCGACGACGACCGGATTTCGGACGCCCTGCTTTTCTCCCTCGTGCACGGGGCCATCGATCAGTCCGAGGGCTATCCGGCGCGGCTGGAGAAGGTGACGGACGCCGCGAAATCGAACCTCGACGAGTTCCGGCGCATGGGCGTTTCTGAGTCCTCCTTCTCATGGAAATACCAGACCGAAGTGATCCGCCGGTACGAGGCCATGCGGGGGACGGTGCGGATCGGGATCGAATACGTCCGCGGCTGGGGCGGGTATTTCGACTACCGGCTCGGCGACGTGTTTGTGTTCCTGCTGTTGATCCTCGCGGGATCGGTGATCTTTCCGCAGGAGAAGCAGGCTGGATTTCTGCCGGTGCTCCGGGTATCGAAGCGCGGACGGGGCGAGACGGCGGCGGCCAAGATCGCGGTCATGCTCTGCCTCACTGTCCTTTTCACCCTGCTGTTCGTCGGCACGTCCTTCGCCGTCTTCGGGATGCGGGTGGGCTATTCCTCCCCGGAGAACGCGCTCCAGGCCTTGCCGCAGTTCACCTATTCGCCGTACCGCATCACCGTCGGGCAGTATTTCACCGTGACGGTGCTTGTGAAGCTGCTCGCGTTCTCCGTGTTCTCCGTGCTGATGCTGGCGCTCTCCAACCTTACGCGGCATCCGGTGCTGAACTATCTCGGCGGGCTCGGGCTGTTCGGCATCAATCTGCTGCTGTCAAAGCTCGACGCTTCCCATGCGGCGGCGCATCTCAACCTTGTGACGGCGGCGTCGGTCAATTCGATCTTCACCCGGTACCGGGCGGCGAATCTCTTCGGCGCGTGCGCGGGGTATGTACCGGTCATGATTGTCCTTTTCGCCCTGCTGATCCTCGGCGGTGCGTTCGGCGCGATCCTCGGCCATGTCCGGGGCGGGGAGGCCGTGCGGATCGGGTGGCTGGACGCTCTTGTCTCCGCCGTCCTGACTGCCTCCGCGAAGGTAAGGGGCGGGATCCTCCGGCTCCGTCTCGGGAAAGCGCGGCGGGAACGCACATACAGCCTGTCCCTCTTTCGGACGGAGGTCTTCAAGACCCTCGTCTCGTCCCGGATGCTCTTTCTGCTTCTGATCCTGCTTCTCGCAAAAGGGGTCTATTCCGCGCGGCTCTATGAAGCGAAGCCGTCCTACGCCGACGCGGTGTACAAGGAGTATATGACCGCGCTCGAAGGGCCGCTGACCCCGGAGAAATCCGCATGGATCGCAGGGGAGCGCGCGCGGCTGAACGATCTCTTGGCGAAGAAGGACATCATGCAGGAGAAATATCTCAGAGAGGAAATCAGCCTGCCGGAATACCGGGAATACCTCTCCGAATACTCCTCCGCCGAGGCGCGGTCCGATCTCTTCCGCACGATCGAGGCGCACGAAGCCTACCTTGCCACAAGGGATTCCGGTTGGTTCCTCTATGACACGGGCTGGCGGAGGCTCTTCTCCGGGGACGCGGACCTCTTCCTCTACACGGCGGTTCTGCTTCTGTTGACCGGTTCCTTCGCCGGGGAATTTGTCTCGCGTTCGTCCTCGGGCGGGTTCGCACAAATTCTCCGGGCGACGAAGCGCGGGCGGGAGGAGACCTTCCGGGCGAAGCTCGTCTCCTCGGGCGTGATCGCCGTCGTCCTCGCCCTCCTCTCCTGCGTCACGGACTTCGTCTTCCTCGCGCAGAATTACAGCCTGCCGTCCCCCTCCGCGCCCCTCGGATCGATGGAGCTGTTCGGGGCCTACGCGGGCGTCATGAGTCTCGCGGGGTACGCCGCGCTCTTCACAGCTCTGCGGGTACTCGGGTCCCTCATGATGGCGATGCTGGTCTGCGCCCTGTCGGAGCTTCTGTCCCGGTATCTGCCCGTCCTTGGCTCGGCGGTGGCCCTGACGCTCTTGCCCGCCTTGTTCGCGGCGTTCGGCTGGCGGGCGGCGGAACGGGTGAGCTTTCTGTCCCTGCTCGCCGGAACGCCCCTATTCCTCGATTCCGCCCGGCTCTCCCTCTTCGGCTCCGGCTGGGCAATGCTCGCCCTCTGGATCGCCGCGGCCGGGATCGCCGTAGCCTGCCTCCTGTGGCCCGCGAAGAGGATGTTTACGGAGTGAGAGGAGAAGAAAATGAAAAAGACATTGCTGCTGCTGTTTGCTGTGCTTTTGATCCTATCCGCGTGTCGGAGAGAAAAACAAACATCCGACTTTTTGAATCTGGATGGATCATGTATGCTGAACGGTACGTTCTATCAATCCGTCGGAAATCAAGTTCTTGTCTGGAATCCTGAATGGGAAGGAGTACGAAACGGTCTTTGCCGCGATCCGCTTTGCAATCATGACGATGTGAACAACCTTTGCCCGGATAACAACTGGCTGTGGCAGAAAACAATCACGACAGACGGTGAAAAACTCTATCTGAGCGTTTTGAACGCAGCCTTGACCGGAGCGGACAATATCCTTTATCGGCAGATATACTCGCTAAATTCCGACGGGACGGACTTCCAACTTCTCTACACATACGATGTGAGCGGCGGCACATCCCCTATCATGCGATATTCAGACGGTTATCTCTATTTTTGGCAGGGGTTTTACCGGGAGACTGATGATTCCAGCAATTCTGAAGATCAATATCAAATTGTCGTGCGCCTCCCCGTTCAGGGGAAAAAGGCAGAAATCGTTCTGGACGAAAAAATGCCAATGCACAGCACATTTTGCGTTGATGAGCAGAACGAATATTTCACCTTATTGAGCGAAAACAGTGTTGGTTGCCTGATCATCGTTGATAAGAAAAGCGGAAAGCGGGAAATCTATGAGGCAAATGAGTTTGAAGGCATCCCATTTACAATGTGCGTATGTAATGAAAAGACTTATCTGCTCGCCACTAAGCCGGGAACTGTTGCCGCGGTTCGGAATGACGGGAGCCAAGCGATCAGGAATCTGAATTGTTCCGTCCTGTATCTGTATGAAGAGAACAACTTCAGAAAGATCGCGGAGGGAGACTTCACCTTTACTCAGGAGGGAATCTGGTTCTCTGAATTTGATTGTGATTATCTCGGAACAAAAGAAATATCGGGTGGTCCTTACGGAGAGAGCGAGCAACAAGACTATTTCGCTATCACCACCAAGAGGCTTTACAGAATCGACCCATTGAATTACGACATAACAGAGTATTTGACTGTGAATGATTTCGAATATGGAGACGAAATCGAACTTGTGAGCGGTGCGGCGGGAAAACTGTATGCGCATGTGTCCAATCAAAAATCATATTATGAAACAGGTGACAGTCAATACCGTTCCTGTATGCTTCGGGCAGAAAACGGGACGGTGTGCATCGAAAAAGTATATGAATAGAAAAATGAAAAAGGCATTGCTCTTTCTCCTTGCCGCTCTGCTGTTCCTTCTTCCCGCGTGTTCTCCCGAATCTCCCCCCCCAGCCCATTCCAACCGCCCGGACGGATGCCAGATCGGGGAGATGATCGTCCTCAACGCCCCAAGCTGGAAAAAGAACGTCTATCACGACGGATTCGACCGGCCTTCGGGACTGTGCCGGGATCCTCTCTGTGCGCACAACGGAGCGAACGGCCCCTGTCCCGACGGGGAAACGATGGGGATCCCGCGGCGGTTCTGCACGGACGGCGAGACCCTTTTCATGCTCGCAAAGAAGATCGAAATCGGAAGTCCGCGGTACGGGATATACGCCGTGGACCCCGCGGGAGTAAAACCGATGCGCAGCCTCGCACAGACCGAAAACGCCGGGAGCTACGGTCTGTCGGTCTTTACCGCGGACAGCCGGTATCTCTACTATGCGAACAGCCTGTACCGGGAGGGAGCCGATCCGGATGCGGAATTCTCGGACCGCGGGGATCAGGTTCTCGAAATCATGCGCGTCCCGAAGAACGGCGGTCGCTCGGAAAGCGTATTCGAAGCTGTGCCGGTAGGGGTGAGCTTTTCCGTGGACGAAGAAAACTATTATCTGACGCGCGCAAATGATGCGGAGGACGGCGCGTGTGAGATCATACCGAAGAGGGGCGAAGGATCCACGCTCGTCCCGGCGCCGGATGGGGTGCGCTTCGGGTCCCTGCTCTACAGCGAAAAGGGATATGCCGTCTTCCTCTGTTCGGCGGAACCCGTCTTCGCCACCGTCACGGTGACGGAGCGGATCGACCGGAGCGCGATAGCCGTGATCCGGGACGGGCGGGCATTCATCGCCGCGGATGACGTCAGCGCGTACTGCACCGTGTTCCCCTATGACGGAAAGATCTGGTTTTCGCCGTTTTATTACGAATACGAGGAAACGAAGGAACTGCCCACCGGAAACGGGGACGAGACGGTCGTGACGGACATTTACCGACTCGGCGACGGCACGGTGGTTTCCCTCGATCCGGCCACCGGAGAAAGACACCGGTACCGCGTCGAAGGCGGCTCGCTGATCGGTTTTTCGGACGGGGTCCCGGTCGGAGAGGGAACGGACGAAAACGGCGAATCGGTGATCGTGCGGCTGACGCTCATGGAAATCGACGAAGAGGGGGAAGTGAAATGAAAAAAAGTTGTCTGATGCTGCTTGTGCTGCTGCTCCTGCTCCCCTCCTGCGGAAAAAGCCCTGCCCCTGAACGTCTCTTTTACCGCAACCTGAATGACGGATGCGTGCTGGGGGACCGGTTTTACAGCTGCTTCTTCCGCATGAGTGAGATCACGGTCTATACCCCGACCGAGGCGCGGAGAGGACTCTGCACGGATCCCCTCTGCGCGCACGACGGGAGTGATGGGATTTGCCCGGACGACACGAGAGCGATGGTCCGGTCCGTGGCAACCGACGGAGAAAAGCTCTATCTTTCGCTCCTTCTCGATCCGGAGACGGCGGGGAAGAAGCCGGGGAGCGGGGCGGTGAAACAGATCTGGTCTCTGAACCGGGACGGAAGCGATTTCCTGCTGCTGTGCTCCCGCTCGTCGGACGGGCGGAACTTCTCCGCTCTGGAGGCCGGAGACGGGTATCTCTGGTTTCCGGAAAGGCGGATCGACGAAGACGCGCCGGAAGGTGAGGCGGAATACACGGTCCTCATGCGCCTGCCCGTCGAAGGCGGAGAACCGGAGCAAGTCCTCGACGAGAAGTTTCTCCACGGCCTGAGCTATGCAGTGGCCCCGGACGGCTTGCGCGTCGCCGTGATTTCGTTTGCCGAAGCCGACCCCGACAACCTCTATACCAGTGCGGGACAGCGGATCGAGATCACGGAACTCAAAACCGGAGAGAAGACCGTCATCCCCCCGCCCGCCGACGATGTTCTGCTGTCCCGGCTGCACTATGCTCTCGGGGAGCTGTGGCTGGAGGCGGAGCGGGGCGGCGAGCGGACGTATGTGCGGGACTCGGGGGAGAAGGTCACCGAGACGGCGGTCACGATGGTCCTCTACCGGCTGAACCGGGAGACGGAGCAGTTTGAAGAAGTGACAAGTGCTGCTTCGGGATCGTATTTCTTCGGCCCGGACGCCGTATGGTATGTGCGAGCGGAGTCCGAATACTTTGCCACAAAGCCCATGCCCACCGGACGCGGATCGGAAAAGCGGGATTACGATTTCTTCATCACGAAAAACCTTGTGATCGGCTGCGTGAAGGACGGGGAAATCACAGAACGCGCGCCCGGAGAGGGGATCGAGGCCGGACAGTCTCTGACGCTTCTCGCGGCGGCGGACGGCGTTCTCTACGGGACGATCTATGACGAGCGAAGAGTTTACGACACCGGCGAGACCGTCAACCGCGTCGTAACGCTCGATCCGGAGACGCTTGACGTGATCCGGGATCTGGGGGAATTGAAGTGATGAAGAAGATGGTTCTCATATACCTCGCCGTTCTGTTGTTTTTCTCCTGCGCGAAATCCCCCGCGCCTCCGCTGACCATGGCGGATGTGGAAACCGAACCGGCTGAGCCGGAAACCGTGATCGCCCGCGCGTCCGAGACTCTTCCATTTCTCACGTCCTCCGAGGCGTACTATTCCGACGGGACGCTGTACTCCACGGGCGGGAACCTTCTGCTCTACACCCCGCTCGAAACCGGGGAGACGCAGCCCCTGTGCTTCGATCCGCTGTGTATGCACGAATACTCCGGCACCTGTACCGCGCGGGTGAATCACCCCAAATCCCGGATGATTGTAAAGGACGGAATGTGCTGGTTTACAGCCATGACAGCGACGAAGACGATCGGGGATGTGTCCGTCTGTCAGCTCCGCGTGATGGACGTCGCTTCCGGAAAGGTGCGCGTCCTGTATGAACAGGAACAGGACATCCTCGATTTCTGGCTGCTCGGCGATACGGTCTTTCTCTCATCGACGACCGCTGAAACTACTGTGGAAGCGGATGGGAAACCGCACACCGAAATCACCGGGCACCCCGTTCTGCGGCTCGAAAAGAACGGATCGACGACCGCGGTGATCGACGACCCGGACGGGATGCAGCCGGTTCTTGTCGGCTCGGACAACGGCGCGGTGTACTACCGGAGCAAGGTGTCCGGCGGCTCTCTCTGTGCGGCGGACTACGGCTTTCAGAAGAGCGTTCCCGTCTTCGAGCCGGAGGCCGGATCGTGGAACCTGACCTTTTTCGACGGCTGGCTGTACTATATCCGCCGCACGGACCGGACTGCCGTCCCGGAGAACGACGAGGAAATCGAAGGGGAGTTTGACGAAGAGCTTTCCTTTACGAGCGGAGGAATTGTAAGTATCTGCGAGCTTGTGCGGCGCGGGACGGACGGTGAGGAGGAGATTCTCTGCGAAGCCGTCCCGACACCGAAATACAATGCCGGGGAGGAAACACGACTTTTCCGCATCGACCGGGACGCGGGGATTTTGTACTATGTTCCACTCGATCTTTCCTACCGCGGCTCCGTCGTCTGGGAGCTGAGCGCGGAGGAAAAAGCGTTTCATGCGCAGTTCGGAGAACTCCACGACAAGCCGATCCGGACGGTGAAGTATTCGCAGTCCGGAGGCCGCCTCACCGCCCTCGACCTTGCGGCGATGGAAAGCCGGGACGTGCTCTCCGACTGCGGCGCGGATATCGTTGACCTCTATGCTGTCGAGGACGGGCGGGTCTGGGCGCGGTTCGAGCTGTATGATGTTGAAGAAATAAAGGAAAAAATGGCGGCAGGCGTGAAATCCGACAGCATGTTGACCTATGCCTATACCGGTTCGGAGGAGATTTTGCCGTGAAAAAACTGTTTCTCGTTTCCCTCGCCGCCCTGCTCCTGCTCCCCTCCTGCGCAGAATCCCCCGCGCCTTCGGCCTATGATCCGGGGGAAACCGGCTCGGATTGGGTCTATCTCCCCTCGGACGACCGTGTTTATGAGGGCAGCTGCAGGAATTTCAGCAGTGGACTGCAGGCGGTCGGGGATTATGTGTACTTCGACGGGGGATGGGGTGGTTACGTCGTTCCGGCGCGGCTGAACTGCACGACGGGAAACGTGACCTGGCTCTGCTCGGATCCCCTCTGCGCGCACGACACGCCGGAATGCTCGCTTTACGGGACCCGCGACTTTCTCGCGCTGGACGACGGCTCGATCCTCGCTCTGAGGCAGTATGCCGTGACCGAAATGACGCTCTCGGGACTTGAGGTTGCGGACAGGGTTCACGAGATCGTGCGGTTTGAGCCGGATACGCGCAGAAGGTCCGTCGTCGAGGAGTTCGGCGACCGGCTCTCCCTCGGCCCCGAAGTGATTGTCGGGAATCTCCGCTTCTGCAACTCAAACGTCTATGACGAAGAGGGCAGCTGGGTCGGAGGGCTGGAGCGGATGGATCTATCGAGCGGGAAAACGGAGCAGCTCTTTGAGGGATGGTACACGCTTCTTTTCCATCGGGACGGGCGCGTCTGGGTCTCGGACGGCGTGGGCTTCTTCTCCTTTGAGGCGGAGGCGGATTCGCCCGTCCTCCGGCTCGAATTGGAGGGAAAATCCGCCATACTGCCGGAACACACGCGCTTTGCGACGGAAGGGACAAATCTCTACATCACGGAGCACGAAAACAATACCGTCCGCGTCCTCCCGCTCGATGGGGGAGAGGAAAGAAGTCTGACGATCGATTTTGCGGATTATAATTATATCCTCTACATGACGGAAAACTGGCTGTATTATTTCTCCGGAGAGACGACGGTCCTCGGAAAAGCGCGGGTGGGCGGATACGCGTCGGACCGGGTGGAACTGTACGGCACGGAATTCCGCCGCTGCCGCCCCGACGGTTCGGAGGACGAACGCGTCTTCCGCTTTGAAGGCGAATACGCTTCCTTCCGCCCGATCGATGTCGCTGTCGCGGGACGGTACCTCTTCTGTACCTATTCGTGGTGGGAGGACCCGGACGGAGACGGCGTGTACCGGGACGGTGACAACCGGTACAGCTTCCCGGTGAACGGTCACGACAACTGCTCGCTGCTCCGGATCGACTGCGAGACCGGCGAGGCGGAAATCATCACGATACGGGAGGGGACGAAATGAAACGGCTTATACAACTTGCCGTATGCCTCGCCGTCCTGCTCCTGCCTGCCGCCTGTTCGCGCCGCACGGAAGAAACCGTTTACTGCTGCAACCGTACGGAAGAAACCGTTTACTGTTACAACCGCCCCGACGGATGCCAGATCGGGGAGACGATCATCCTCGATACTTATTCCGTCGCGCCCAACGTTTATACGGCATCCCTTGACAGACCGACCGGACTTTGCCGCGATCCCCTCTGCGACCACAAAGGGGGAGACGGGATTTGTCCGGAGTATGCGTTCTTCTCCGCGCGTGAATTCTGCACGGACGGCGAGGTTTTGTATATGCTGACGGATTCGCCCGTAACCGAGCGAGGGGATAATCCATACGCAAAGAACATCTATGCCGTTGACCCGCACGGAAATCAACCGATGAGGCTGATCTGCAAGACGGAGAATACCGGGAATTACGGCAATGGAAAGGGAATCGCCACCGATGGGGAAACCCTCTATTATCAGAACTGTCACTACCGTCCGGGCGCGGAGAGAGAGGCACGGTATTCAGACGGTTCGGAGCAGTATTACGAGATCATGCGCATCAAAAAGACCGGTGGAAAACCGGAAAAGGTCTTTGATATGCTCCCCGTAGGGACGGCGTTCTCACTCGACAGAACAAACTACTATCTGATCGACATACCGACGGGGACGTGTACCGTCGTTGACCGGGAGACCGGGGAGGAATCCTTTATATCCTGCGAAGGCCTGTACATCCGTTCTGTGCTCTGCGCAAAGGAACATACCTACTTCCTCTGCGATGAACCGACCGTTACCGTATTCGAAACAGTGAGCGAGAGCTTTACCCCCGCGGCGGTGGTAGAATACAAAAACGGGGAGTGCCGCGTGATCGCCGAGCATATCCGGCATGTTTTCTCGGATTATTCGGCTGTTGTTTGCGAAGGAACGCTCTGGTATCTTCCCTTTGAACTGCAATACCTATATACGGTTGATGCTCCCACGGGGCGGGGAAGCGAAACGCGGCAGCACGACATGTATGCCACTACGGACGGCACAGTCTGCACCGTCGATCTCGCGTCCGGAGAAACCCGTCGGATGCCGATCAACGGATGGAACAGTAACGACAATTTCGCGTTCGTCGGCATCTCGGAGGGAGTGCCGATCGGGAGAATCATCACAAGAGACGGAGAATATAAAACCGTCCGCATCACTTTTGCCGAAATCACAGGGAATCATAGCCGCTTCCGAAACTCCCGCCGAAAAACGAAGGACAAAACAGAACTGCATCATCTCGACCAAGGGACAGGCTGCAAGGAAAAAAGGAGTGCAAAAACAAGAAGCGACAAGAGCCGTTTCGAAAAAACATGTGACAGAGG
>SVQK01000040.1 GCA_015065385.1 Oscillospiraceae bacterium
ATCTGATTATAGCCGACTGGCGTAGAGCCGTGGCGGCCTGACTTTCTGCGCTCAAAAAGCGGAGAAAGCAAGAGCGGAATACGACTTTTGAAAAGCCAACCGGTTAATGAGTGAGAATTTCAGCTTTGTGCGGGATTGCCTAAAGTCACATATTTGTTCGGATCATCCCACGGCTTATAAGAAGCGTCTTTTGCGTCATCTCCTTGCCGGAAGTCTTTGCCATCGAATTTAATATACCACTGGTAGCTGTACGGCTCTTTGCCGCCCGCCACGGCTACGGAGAGCGTCACCTCGCCCAATATGCCGCCGACGGGCTGCCTTGTGAACCTTAATCTCTCATAGATAATACTGATCGGGTCCGACGTGAGCGTATTGCCGATAGAGTCGGTCACCACGCAGCAGTATTTGCCCAGGGATGCCGGCGTATAGGAGTCGGAGGTCGCGCCGCGGATCAGACCGGAACCCTCCTTGTACCACTTGTAGCTGTACGGCCCTTTGCCGCCCCACGCCGATACGGTGATTTCCCGGCCCACAGTCTGGGAATAGCACTTCAGCGAG
Organism: Oscillospiraceae bacterium; assembly: GCA_015065385.1. Taxonomy (GTDB): domain Bacteria; phylum Bacillota; class Clostridia; order Oscillospirales; family CAG-272; genus UMGS1696. Next base: position 559 of record SVQK01000040.1, read on the forward strand.
GCGCTGAGCGCCGTAGTGTAAACATACGCAATGTCAGACTTGACCGTATCCCCGTTGCCGTCCGTCACTTCGCAGTAGTAGCCGCCGGAGCCTTTCGGCTTGAAGCTCGGGCCGTACTCACCGCTGACTACCATACCGTCTTCGTAGCACCAGTAGAAGTAGTACGGCGGCTTGCCGCCCGACACGGTCACCCAAAACGTCGTCTCGTAAAGAACGCCGCTCTTAGGCTGCCCCGTGATGGTCAGCGGCCCATAAATGACATTCATGGTTTTTGACGTGACCGTCGTGCCTGTGCTGTCGGTCACCTTGCAGTAATAATTTCCAACCGCCGTCGGCTTATAGGAGTCAGAGGCTGCGCCAGAGATCAGACCGGAACCTTCTTTGTACCACTGGTAGCTGTACGGCGTCTTGCCGCCCGTCACGGTTACGGAGAGCGTTACACCGAGTGTGCCGCCCTCAGTCTGCTTCGAGATGGCCAGGCTCGCGGAGTGGACAGTTGCGGTATCTGACGTGATCGTCGTGCCCTTTGCGTCGGTCACCTTGCAGTAATAATCACCGACAGAACTCGGCGAATAGGAGGCAGAGGTCGCGCCGCGAATCGGACCGGAACCTTCTTTGTACCACTGGTAGCGGTACGGCTCTTTGCCGCCCGACACGGTTACGGAAAGCTTTGTATAGCCGACAATGCCGCCCACGGGCTGACTCTTGATGGTCAGCTTGCTGCTCGTCACCTGCGCGGTATTGGTCGTCGCCGTCTGGCCATAGGAATCCTTAATAACGCAATAGTACCTGCCTGCCTCCGTGGCTGTGTAATGGTCGCTGACGGCTCCACTAATCAGGCTGCCGTCTTTGTACCACTGGTAGGTGTACGGCGTAATACCGCCCGTCGCGGCGGTGCTCAGGGTCAAGGAGGGCACATCATCCGTCAGCGATCCGCCCGCGGGCTGACTCTTGACGTTCAGAGGGCCGATCTGCACGGTCTTGATGTACTTGTCATAGCCCTTCCAGCCCGCAAGGTAGCGTTCCAGGATGATGGAGTCCACCGTGGAGACGCCGGCGTCGCCGTTCAAATTCGCGGCGTACATATTGACCCGGGCCGCGTAGCCGTTCCATCCGGCAATGTACCGAGCCAGGACGGTGGAGTCCGCCTTGGTCACTTTGCCGTTGCCGTCCACGTCTCCGATGAGGACGCTGGCCGCCTGAACGGTCACGGTCAGCATTCCCGCGATCATAAGCGCGAAGAGGAGAACACTGAGCAGCTTCTTTATTCCTGGCTTCATATATGTACTTCCTTTCGAGTAGATTTGTACCGTGGAAATGATCATTTCTCTTGCGTCCGGCTGTCGTCACGGATCACCGGACCCGGGAACCCGGTTTGCGCCGCAAGGTCTTTTTTCACGGTTTTATTTCCTTTCGCCCGAATTGATCCGTTCGCTGTCATGGACGACCAGGCCGAGAAGCCGCGCGTGGATCGCCAGATCGACACGCCTGCCGAAGCCCGTCTTCTCCATGATGTTTTGCAGATGCCGCTTTACGGTGTTGGCGGAGATGTGCAGTTTTTCCGCGATCTCCTCGTTGGTGAGGCTGGCGGTCAGCTCCCGCAGCACGTCCAGTTCCCGCTCCGTCAGATCGCTCCGCCGGATCTTGCCGAAGTTCACCTCGGGCGCTGACGACGGATAAACCGATTCGCCTCGCAGGGTGCGTTCCATAATGTCCGTCAGGCTGTGACTGTCGTACTCCTTGTACCAGAAGCTCTCCACGCCGATCGCCCGGGCCTTCTCTTCCCAGCTGGTCTCGGAGGTCGAGGTGGTCAGGATGATTTTGATCTCCGGGTGCTCACGTTTGATCTTTGCGGCAGCCGTCAGCCCGTCGATCCCCTCCTGCATCATGATGTCCAGGATCAGAAGATCGGTTTCGTTTTCCTCCACGAAGTCCACGGCTTCATCCGCCGTCCGGAAAGAAGCCGCGAGCTCATAGCGGTCGGAGGCGTGAACATACATTTCAAAAAAACCGCGCGAGATGTTCTGGTCGTCCGCTACGACGACCCGGATGCGCTCATTCACATAGCCTCACCTTCCTTGCCCGAAACGCCGAAGCGCGCCGTCCGTTTCTTTTCAGGGAGATTTTCGCCGAAAGGGCATAGATCCCCTTATAATTTCATATTATATCAGAAGGCGTCCGGATTTACCATCACCCATTCGTACCATTTTCCTGCGGAATCCGAAAAAAAGCGCTCCCTGCCCCGGTACGGAAGGAAGCGCGGAAAACTATGAACGGAGAAATACGATAGTCAGCGAGAAGACCGGCAGGCTTTGTACGATCATCTTGCCGCCCGCCTCTTCGACCATCCGGCGCAGGGAAAGCAGGCCGCCGCTTTCGTCGATGGGGCCTCTCGGGGGCTTGCCGTTGTTCCGGAGAGAGAAGGACGTAAACGCCGCCGTTTCGGTGATCTGTGCCCAAAGCCGGTCCCCTTCGGCGTGCTTGACGGTATTGGCGGCGCACTCGCGGATCGCCTCGGCCAGAAGCGCGCGGAGCCTCTCCTCTTCGACGGGACCTCCCTTCACATCGACGGTCACGCCGATCCTGCCCGCCATGTCGATTGCCTGACGCAGACCGTCCGGGCTCTCCGGCTGCGGCATCTTCCGCTCCCTCAGAAGGATGCGGTTCATCTCCCGGGTCATCCGGGCGACGGTCGCTTTATCCGTGGTGTCCGGATGCTCGAGACAGCGGCGGCCCATCAGTAAAACCTGCCCCAGCTCGTTATGCAGAGCGGTGCGGGCCGCGGCCTCCTCCTGCTTCACGAACATCTCGGCGGACAGCTCCGAAGTCTCTCTCATACGGTGCCGGACCTCCTGCAAATGCGCGTTCTTCGCCCGGAGCTCTTCCGTGATCCGGTACCGTTCGGTGACGTTGACGGCGTTCAGCCGCTTATAAATCACCCCGTCGATCGGGAGATCGTCTCTGGCAAAGAGCCATGCCTCGCCCCGAGGAGTCTTCATCAACCGCTTGCCTTCCTGGTTTTCTCCGTTTTCCTCCAAAAACTCCCAGAGTTGCTCAGCGTCCGAAAGGCGTTCGCCGGTCAGCGCGCGGCACAGGGCGTCCATTTTCAGATTGACAAGCAGCGGCGTGCCTTTCGACGAACTGACGCAGATCCCCTCCGGCAAAAGATCGACAGCCTGACGGATGGTGGCGGAGGTCACGGTGCTTGTCCGGCAGCGTTTGTACTCCCGGAGTCGATGGAGAATGATCCCCGCGGAGACGATTTCAAGGGCAGCATAGACCGGCCATGGCAGCTTGTACGGAAACCACCCGGTCTGAACGGAATCCCTCGGTATCTGCGCGTAATGGACGAGGTCATATCCGTCGAAGAGGAACACAAATACCGCAAAACCGATCACGAAATGCAGAGCGGCGGTCAGCGTCCGGCGGCGGCTGTTTTCCTCCCCGCGGGGAAGCAGGAGGACCGCGGTCTGCCCGATCATAAGAAAGAGCGCGCCCATCAGGAGAAGAAATGTGACGGGGGTCTGGAGAATATTCTCGGAGAAACTCATTCGCCGCCGCCTCCTTCCGCGTGTACGGTCAGGAACCAGCAGCCGTCGCTTTCCATGCGCGTCACGGGAAGCGCCGTTTTCGGCAGCTCCGGATCCCGATCCGCCTCCATGGCGATCCGGATGCCTCCGGCGGCCAGAGAAACGGTCATCCCCCGAATCTGCGGCAAAAGCGCTTCGATCAGCGTCTCAAAACAGTCATACACCGCGTTGACGGAATCCAGCGACAGATCAGAATATTCCTCTCCCGTGGCGGCCGCCGGGATTCCGCAGCAGTTCAAATACCGCGCGGTTTCCTGCAGCGCCAGAAAAAGCTCGCGGTTCGGATAAGACAGGGTTTCGTCCGTGAGGAGGAGCAGATTGCTCTTGCGCTTGCAGTAAGCGTTCAGCAAACAGCACTCCGCCAGCGTTTTCTCAAAGTCCTCCGATGCAGACGGCGTGCCTGCCATCAGCCACTCGATCCGCTTCTGCTTGGGATACAGCGCGGCGGCGATCTTGTCGTAGATCTTCTCCTGCGCGTCCAGATGTGCCTTTTTCTCCCTGAGCTCGTTTTCCACGGCGATCAGGTCGTTCTCCTCGCTCAGGATCTCATTGGCGGATTCCAGACGGAGGCTCTCCCGATGCAGCTCGCTTTCGTCCTCCGTCCAGAAAACGTAGCCCGGGCGGATCTTCATCCCCGACAGCCGGGTATCTTCTTCCGGATATACCGGCGCCGCGGTTGCCGCGGAAAGCTGTTTTTCGGACGCGCGGATCGGAAGATTCGTCTCGTAGACCGGCGCGAAGGCATCGTCCGTGATCAGGACCGGCAGGCCGAGATTGGCAAAGAAGCCGATGTAGTTTTCATTGTACGGGATCAGGCGGTTCCGGATGCAGAGCTCAAAGAAACCCAGCATACCGAACACGTTGATCTCCGGCGCGTGATACATGCGGATAAGACTGCGGGGCGTGAATACCGCCGCGTTGATGATATTCATTCCTCCCCAAACGAGAGCGACCGCGATGAAAGAGAGGAGCCCCCGCATGTTCTGCCGCCATGTTTTCAGGACCAGGATCACAAACCCGGCGACCAGCGTCGCCACCATCCATCCGTACATGATATAAAACAGCGGCCCGTAGGTATAGGTGCCGACGACACAGTGAAACTCCGAGAGCGGAATGAGCCGACGGTAAAACAGCTGATGCAGATCGTTTGTCACAATCATCAAGAGCAGCGCGCAGGCAGGAATCAGCAGAAGCCGTTCTTTTCCGTTTTGTTCTTCCCCCTCGCCTCTGCGGATCCGGATACAGGTCATGAGGAACAGCGTCGGATTCAGGATCGGCGCGACATTATACAGATAATCCGCATACCGTCTGACGGCCACCGCGGTCAGAATGCGGAATCTCAAGATCCGGACGAGGAGGTAGAGAATACTCAGCATCGCCGATGCGAGAATATAGCTCCGCGCTTTGGTAGGCAGAAGCCTGTCCCGCACAGAATCCATCCAGCCGATCAGAAGCCCGATATAGATCATGAAGTTGGCGCTGAACATGAAGGTGTCAACGACGGAGATTCCCGTCTGGGTATGCAGATAGACGATCCCTCCGAACAGAAGCATGACGAAAAACAGGAGGGTTTTGTTTATGTACTCCGCCATAAAAGTTCATTCCTCCGCTGTGAACGACAAAATATCCCGTCTGCCTGTCCCCGGCACAGCCTGACGCAAAGCCGGAGAAAACGATCGGAGAGCCGGGGGATTGAATAAAAGTATTGATAAATTGAGCTTTACAGGATCCGGATTTTATTATATACCCTGACGCAGATTCTGTCAAGATCCCGCACTGCGAAACGGAAGAAGCCCTTGCCCGTGACCTGCGCAGCGACAATCGTTGAGTCTTTCGTTTTTCTGCCTAACCCTATTCTTTGTCTTTGGCGGAGCGGGATTTGTCCGGCTTCACTCGGATGGGGGAATCGAACCCCTAACCTGGTTTACGACGTGAGGGTGCCTTTCTTCTTCATCCGCTTCCCCTCCGCGATCCTTGCCTTGACCTCGACAATCATCTCCGCGAGCCTGATTTCGCATCGGTAAAAAATCTATTATCGATAGCTTGACATTTGGGTGCCGAAGGTCATGAAAACGTGTGATTTTGCATCCCGCATGTTCCTCCACCCGGCGCATCTTTTTTCTCACAGAGCTCGGATCCCTCGGAGAATCCTCCTTGACAGGTGAGGGGAACATCCACCGGGAATCTGTTGTCTTCTTGTATTCCCGGTGGGCGTTCACCACCGATTGAGGAAAAATCACCGTGCGGAGGGACGCCTATGAGTATTGTGAATCCGGCTCCCGATTTGTATTCCGACCGAACGCGCCGCACCTCATTCCTTCCAGTTCACTTTGCGCCTCCAGTGACGCCGTATCTCCGGCTGTTCACCCCGCGCCGCCGCTCGGACATACGGGCTTTCGTCGTAGAGGCTTTCCTCCCTCATATCGTCCGGGAGACGCTCCTTCTCTTGAAGGACTTTCACAAGCTGCCAGCGGAACCATTCATCGCTGTACAGCGTCCCGAACCAGCTTTCCCGCATGCCCTCCGCGCCGACTCTCAGCGCGTCCAGCACGTCATAAGCGGCTGAATAGCTCATCTCCGGAGGATTTGTCAGCCATTCTTCCACCGTGTTGGCGTCGTCGGGCATGAAGTTCGCACCGTAGACCATGTGGCGGCCGAATGACCGCAGCTGCCCGCTCTCCGCGTTCATCAGTTCGACCCCGAGTTCCCGCACCCGGGGATCGCGGGTATGTTTCAGGCATTCGAGGAGCCAGAGGGGAACCGGCGTGTCCCGCAAAGCCGGATCGTCCAGAATCCTCCTCACCCGCGCGAGCAGCCCTCCGGTGTCCCTGCCGGACACATCACGGAAAAACAGGGATAGTGTCTTTGCCCGCGCGCTCCCCGCCGCCTTTTCGGCGAGATAAGCGTCAAGCACGGCGAAGAACACCTCGTCCGACGCGTATTGAAACCCATCGACGAGGGCGTCGAACTCCTCGTCCTCCTGCCGGGCGGCGAGACAACGTTCGGCGGTGATCTCCTGCGCCGGAACCGGACTGCGGGCGGTCTCCGTCACCGTCATGACCGAGGCGAGGGGATTTTCCTCGAGAAGAATGTCCCAGAAGAGATCCCAGTTTTTCCCGCGCAGTTCGTCCTCATATCGCCAAAACAGCGTTTTCAAGTCCTCCTCCCTCTCCGGCGCGAGGCAGAACAGGTCGGCGATGTCGCAGAGAGCGGAATGGATGATCTCCCGCTTCGGCGTCCCGCAGAAAGCCCGGACTCCGGCGATCTCGAGCCACCCCTGCGCGACGTCGTCCCATTCGCGGTCTGTTTCACCACGGAGGCATTGTCTGAGAACGGAGGTTGACGCGTCGAAACCCTCTTTGAGGATCTCGTTCACCTCTTTTTCCCGTCCCAGCAGGGAGGCAAGCTGAAAAGCGTGCCAGCGCGGCGGCTTTTTTTCGAGGATCTTATCCGCAATCTCCTCTCCCAGCCTCCCCGACGGATCGAAACAGAGGGCAAGATCCCGGTCATAAAGTCCGTGATTCCGGGTGTAATAGGGCACAATACCCGACTTATCCGGGGACTCGTTTTCGGGGTGCAGAAGCATCCTCTGCCAGACGGCACAGAAGATCTGCTTGTCTTTTTCCTTTTCCAGCAGAAGGATCGCCCGCCCGAGGCCGCGGTTCAGATAATCCCGGAATTCGCCGGGGGTCATGCCGCTCTCTTCCGCTCCCGAAACGGATTTCGGCTTGAACCAGCGGTCGTACATGGCGGAGAGGAATTCCGCGGTCATGGGATAACCGGACGCCGATCCGATCACGCTGTCGATGCCGCAGAACGGGCAGAGAGCGGTGTTTCCGTCCCGGTCCACCCATTCCGTGATTGTCTGCGGGCGGTAAAGCTGGCGGCAGTAAAAGCACCCGCACAGGTCCGACGCCCCGAGCTCCGCACGGTTGTTCATGCAGTGCCGGTGGGCGGCGAGGAGTTGTTTCTCCGTGTTCTCCTTCTCCTCCGCGATCCCGAGCAGTTCGTCCGCCGTGACGCCGAACACCCGGCACAGCGGGGCGATGAGGCTCAAATCCGGCGCCGTTTGTCCGAGCTCCCATTTTGAGACGGCCTGTGCGCTCACGCCGAGGTAATCTGCCAGACGATCCTGCGTCATATCGGCTTTCTTGCGCAGATCTTTTATCTTTTGTCCGATGTGTTCCATATCGTTCTCCTGTTTTGTACAGATAGAAAGCGGGCCCGGCTTCCTTATGGTTCTATTATACCAGAACCGGAAACCGGGCGCAATGGATTTATTCTTGAGTTCGATTCAACCGTGGGTTGCGTTCCGGGGCGGAGGCGGGATCAATAGTACCCGATGATGTGCAAGAGCGGCTTGACCCATCCGTAAACGGACCAGCGGGTCTGACCGAGGAGATATTGGGAAAAAACAAGATTCCCGAAATCCTCTGTCAGTGCTTTTGTGATCGTCTCCGCTTCAAGTCCCGTTTCCGCCGCCAGTTCCACCGCGCTCTTCGGGCAGTCCCATGTCAGAGCCCCGAGAATGCGCCAGTTGTCCTCCTTCGCAAAACAGCGGCAGAAGGACAGGGCGTTGTCGTGATCCACCCCCGCCGGTACCTCTTCCGTGCTCGTAAAGACAAACATTCCCGGGGGATAGAGCAGGCCGCCTCCGTCGGTTCCGTACGCCCAGAAAGCAGTTCCATTCCCGGGATACGACGCCTTCTGAATGTCTTCCGGCTCCTCCTCCACTTTCTCCCAGCGGCTGAACCACGCGGCAAACGCGGCCACGGACGCCTCCCAGATTTTTTCATCCGGAAAATACGGTTTGTCCTCCGGCGCGACATAGTCCTCCACCGCCGAAACGATCCGGGTAAGCGACGGCTCCACGCCCATGAGCGCATCGACGGACACGCTGAAAAACGCTGCGATCTTCGGCAGAAGCGCGACGTCCGGGCAGCTCTGACTCGACTCCCATTTGCTCACCGCCTGATTCGTCACGCCGAAAACCTGCGCCAGTTCTTCCTGTGTCAGCCCTTTTTTCTTTCTCAGCGCCGCAATGTTTTCGTTCAGCTTCATGCCATGGCCTCCCGTTTGGATTCTTCTGCCCTGATTATACCGGATTTTCCGGCTTCACGCAAGAGAGCAGAAGTTGGGAGGGAAAGATTTTTCCAACTGACGGTTGGGAAGACGGCCGGACGGCGAGTCGGGAAAAGCTGATATCTCCGCATAACAGTGTGAACGATATCCGGGACGTCCTGCCGAAACCGCCCGCGGCTCAGGCAGTATGGGAAAACGCATTTGTGACAGTCCGCAAATCAAAACCGCGGCGGAAGCGCTTCGGGGGAGGGGGATCGCTCATTCCAGGGCCGCAAAGGTTTCATGGGCTTTTTCAAGGTCTTTCCGGGCCTTCTTCTCGAATTTCGCCCACATGGACGCGATGTTGGTGGATTTTGCGCCATACAGGGAGGAGATCAGGGTAGCAGAGCTCCCCCAGTTATAGATGTATCCGATGTCGTACACCCGGGTAGAGAAAATGATATCGAGCATGTCTCCGGATTCCTCGTCCCGAATGTACCGGGTCTTCAGGGCGTTGTCGTAGTAAGCCGCGGTTAAGGTTGAGACCGAAAGGGACGCCATCGCCTCGAGCACCGCGCCGGTCACCTCGATATCCGGACAGGTGACAGGGACGCTGACCGAGCTGACGAGCTCCGTGCTGATCATGTGGTTGTATTCCTCCTGTGCCTCGTCGTACAGCGGCATGGGGAGGAGGCCGAACTCAAATTCCGTCTCCCGCGTGTCGGCGAGACTGGAGAGGTTCCATGTCACGATCATGACCCGGCCTTCGTTGAACATCGGCAGAACCGACGCGTACAATGTGTCCCCCACCGTATGGGCGGAAAGCATGCTCGTGTCGCAGCAGACCTCTATGATCTTGTCGAAAACGTCCACGGACCGGGCGGAGCCGAGGCAGAAATCGAGCGTCCCTTCCTCGTTCCAGTCCACGATCCGCTCACCCGCGCCGAAATACATGCACATCGGCGTGTTGTGCGAAATGGAGAGGCCCCAGACATCCTTTTTCGTCAGCTGGCCGTCGCCGTCCGCGTCGTTCGTCACGCCTGCCGTCATCTCACGGAGCTTATCGAGCGTCCAGCGGTGCTCCCGCACGAGCTCATAGGGATTCTCGAGGTTTCTGTCCCGGAGCATCTCCTTATTGAAGTACAGGCACAGGGTGCATTCGTTGTCGAGAATGGCGATATCTCCCGTCGTGATGAACAGCTTGTCGGCAATCAACAGGTTTTTGTTCGCCCGCTGATCCCACCAGCCCCGGGAGAGGTCGATCCACGGAACGGTTTTCAAATCGAGAAGCAGGCCGTCCGTCGCAAGACCGATCGTCTCGTTCATATAGGGCATGACAACATTGTAGTAAGCCTCGTCCGCCTTGACGGAATTCCGCGCGACAGAGGCACAGTCCTCCAATTTCGTCTCGGCGATCTTGACGTCGAGCAGGTCTTCGAGCTTTGCGTTCCGGGTGAAGACCGCGTCGTTGATGAGCGTCCCGTCCAGTTCCTCCGCATAGATCTCCCGGCTTGTATAGTACTTGTCATAAGCCGGATTTCTCCAGTCGAGGAACATGATCTGCTCTCCGCCGAAGGTTTTGTCCGGAAGATTGGCATCGATCTCTTCCGCCTCTGTCTCCGCCGGGACATCCTGCTCGGGAACAGGTTCGGGGTCAGCCGTTACGGGCGGGTCGGTCTCCGTCTTCCCATCCCTCTGCCCGGACTGAGAGCATGAAACAGCGGGCAGCAGCAGCAGGCCTGACATAGGCAGACAAATCAGCGATTTCATACGTTTTTTCATCGGTCCATCCCCCGTTTATGACAATTATAGTTATTACTCAAATAGCTGAAATATGCGTTGATGTCAAGTATTCGTGCGATACGACAGAGAATTACAGTCATGTTCCAACATCCGTACCTGTACGGGCGGGACGAAATAACACTCAGCCTTTGTACTTCCGGTATTTTTCCACCGCGTCGAGGACGGCGGCCATATTCTCGAGCGGGATTTCGTAGTTGAGCCATACGTTCAGGCCGAGTCCGCCCTCCTTCATCCAGAGTGACTCCACGCATGCACCGACGTGGTCGAAGATCTGGGACCGGGTGGCAACGGGGAACAACTGACGGTCAAGGTCGAGGTCGATCGTGATGATCCGCTCCTTACGGCAGACGCGGACGAGGTTTTCCAGCCCGTTCGCGCGGAACTGTGGGTTGATGATATCGACGCCGCATTCCACGAGATCCGGCATGATCTCCCAGATGCAGCCGTCCGTGTGCATATAAATGATCTGATCCGGCTTGTACGACTTGATCATGCCGTACAGCTTGCGGAAGCAGGGCTTCATCAGCCGTCTCCATCTCTCCGCACCGATGGCAAGTCCGGTCTGCGTTCCGAGATCGTCCCCGAAGGAGATACCCTCCCCCATGTTTGGAAGGCGGGCCGCTACCTGATAGATGTTGTACTCAAGCACCTTGTCGATGAGGTTTTCATCACATTTCCTCACCAATTCCATTCGTCCGGCCCGTTCTATCAGCAGCGCGGCTCCCTGTACTGGATCCAGCTCGACAACGAGTGTCCGCGTTTTCTGAATCAGACTCCCGAGGTGGTCGGCCTTCTCCGAGAGACGCTGGCCGGGTTCAAAAGGCATCTGATCCGCCCTCCTGCCTCCATTGTTTCCCGTCTGCCGGAGGCCTACCGCCTCGCAGGTTCGGAGGACAGGGAAAGCATCGCGCGCGCCTGCTCCCTCCTGACGCTGTTCGTCTTTGAGCTGGCGGAGTTCAACCGGCAGATCGAAGGCGAAATCTACCGGTACGGTTCGCTGACCAAGCTCGGAAAAGAGGCTGTCACCTTCATCACGGACAACCTTCTCTCCCCTTCCCTTGACATCAGCACCATCGCCTCGCACCTGAACTATTCGCGCGCCCACCTCATGACGTCGTTCAAAAAGGAGATCGGCCTGACCGTCCACGAATTCATCATCCGATCGAAAATCGAATACGCGTGCGATCTGATGACCGAAATCCCCGTCACGGAGGTCGCCCTGATGCTCAATTTCTCCTCCTCCCAGCATTTTTCCAACGTGTTCAAGGCCTACACCGGCATGACTCCGACACAATATATCGGCAGCCTGCGGCAGATTTCCGCAGAACAGGAACGGTCTTTCTGACCGGATCAAAGGAGTAAAATCTTTATGGCAATCAAAATCATAGACACTTTCAGGAACCCGGACAACTATGTGTTCATCCCCGCCTGCTGCTACGCGGGCAATCAGTTCGACGTCCTGCCTTATTCCTACCCTCCCATGTTCCGCCCGGAAGACGCGAAAATCGATATGCAGGTGACAGTTACGGATGTTCCCAGACTCGAAAAGGACGGCAGCGGTAAAATCGAAGTCACGACGGGCGACGCGGCGGTCCCCTGCGTTGGCGTTTTCTCCCCGTCCGCCGGACGCGCCGTTCTCGTCTTCACGGTACAGCAGATCGAAGGGCGGAACATCGGGCTTGCCTATGAGGGCGGGAAAATCCCCCTCACCTGGCCGGCCAGACGGGAGAAGGTCTACGGCATGACAAAGCTCTTCGAAAATCTCTCGCAGTGGGAGGATCTTCCGGCGGAGATCCCGTGCCGGGTCCTCGACTTCCCCTGCGAATCCCTCGCCCGGTTTTTCCGCGTGTTCTTCGAGAACCGCAAAATCATGGGGATGGATGCCTCCCCCCCGAAGACACTTTCACCGGAGAAACAGGCGGAGATCCAGTTGAAAAAGTTCAACGAAATGAACTGGCACGAAGGGCTCGGGATCTATATGGTCGGCACGGACCGGAGCCATTTTCAGGTCTGGCAGCCCGGCTGGGTCGGGGGAGCCATGAGCGGGTACGCGCTGATGAAGCTCGGCGGAAAGCGCGAAACGGAACGGGCGATCAGCACGCTGTGCTTCCTCTTTTCCACCCAGTGCGAGAGCGGCTTCTTCCACGGCGTCGCGGACAATGAGGGGAACTTCTTCGGCGACGGCTTCAACGTCGAAGGAGCGGAGAGGTGGCACCTGCTCCGAAAATCCGCCGACGTGCTTGCCTTCCTCTTCAAGCATTTCGACCTCATGAAGAAAAAAGGGATCCCGATCCCGAACGAGTTTGCGGAGGGAGCCCGCAGAACCGCCGACGGATTTGTCCGGCTCTGGAAGAAATACGGTCAGTTCGGGCAATTTGTCGATGTGCATACGGGCGAGATCCGCGTCGGAGGCTCCGCCGGCCCGGCCTCAGCCTGCGCGGGACTGGCGAAAGCGTCCGCGTATTTCGGTGAGCCGGAATACCTCAGAGTCGCCGAAGAGGCAGCACAGTCCTATTACGACGGATTTCTCTCGAAGGGATACACCGTCGGAGGCCCGGGTGAGATCCTCCAGTGTCCGGACAGCGAGAGCGCGTTCGGCCTGCTCGAGAGCTTCGCGGTCCTTTACGAGACGACGCAGAATCCGAAGTGGCTCGGATACGCAAAGGAGTGCGCCGACTTCTGCAGCAGCTGGGTGGTGAGCTATAACTATCGGTTCCCGGAAAAGAGCGAGTTCGGGCGGCACGGCATGAAATCCGTCGGCACGGTTTTCGCCAATGTCCAGAACAAGCATTCCGCGCCCGGGATCTGCACCTTCTCCGGCGACAGCCTGCTCAAGCTGGCCCGCTGGACCGGGGATCCGCTGTACCGGGAACTGATCGAGGATATTGCCCTCTCCATCCCGCAGTTTCTGTCCACGGACGAGAATCCGATCTACGACTGGAATACGGATCCTGCGCTCCGGGACGGCGATCCGGCGCTTATCGAATCGCACAAACTCCCCGCGGGCTTCATCAATGAGAGGGTCAATCTCTCCGACTGGGAGGGAGAACGCTGTGTCGGCGGCGTCTTCAACGGTAGCTGCTGGTCCGAGACGAGCAATCTGCTCACGCTGGCGGAGGTCGTCCCGTTCTCAGACGTCAGTCTATTGCATTCTTTTTGAACCTGTGCTATATAATATAGATGTCAAAAATCATAACGATCGGAGGATGTTATGAAACGAGTGATTTGTCTGCTTCTCTCCGCAGCGATACTCGCATCCTGCTCCGAAACGGCGGCGGAACCGTCCGGAGAAACGACCGCGCCGTCGCCTGAAGCAGCGGGGAACGAAGCGGCCGAAATCCCCGAGACGGAAAAGCCCGACTTCCGGACAATCTCCCGGACGTCAAATACGACGGCTATACCTTCCGCGCGGTGACGCATTCCGAGAAGATCGGCATCGAGGAGGAAACGGGAGAAGCCCTGAACGACGCGATGTTCCGCCGGGATAAGGCCGTGGAGGAGCGGTTTGACGTCACCCTTGTTTCCTTGATGGAAAACGACGGGGAAGCCGCCGTCAGCGCGATGAAGCGTTCCGTCACGGCGGGAACCGACGATTATGACTGCGGATTTCTCCACATGGTCAGCGCCTCGAACGCGGCGTCCGGAGGGTATTCAGAAGCGAGACTCGTACAGGTCAAAGATACTTCCGTATTCTGCCTGTGCGAGTTTTCTGTTTACAATTGCATGGGTGAGGGTGCCGCCGGAACTCCTTGTCCGGCTTGCATGCCGCATTTCCTACGCAGACCGTTCGGCGCGGACTGCCCTCATATCAGAACAAGCGATATATGTTCTTGTGAAAAATCAAAGAAACGTCTTGCATTGCGGCAGAGCGTTTGCTACAATCTTTTCACGGACTCGGGAGAGCTTGTCTCGTAAAGACCGATTGCTTTCCCTTTTTGAGAAGGCGCGAATATGGGAGGGATTATGAGCTTTGAACGGTATAGCCGGATCATGTCGGATCTGGACGTGTGCATCCGGCCGAAGAACAGTGTGACCTTCACCTTTGACGGATCCGGACGCAAAGAGGCGCGGCGGCTGTTTCTGACGGGAGAGACCAACATCGATCCCTTCTGGAAATCGGAGCCGGACTATCAGATGCTATACCGCCGCATCGACGATTCCCTGCGAAGCGATCTTGCGAACCGGGACCGCTTCTGCCTCGATTATTCCGGAAAACGCGTCCCCTATCCGAAGATCGCATACAAAAAGCTGGTCGCGCCCCTCGGAACGCCCATGTTTATCCTGAACGACTGTACGGACCGCTGGATCTTCGGTGTGGACGCAAAGGCCGAGGGGCTGAAGATCTTCGGGTATCTGCGCGTCACCGTCGAGGTGCGGTACCGGAAAGAGGGCGTGGACCGCCATTCGACCGTCCCGGATCCGGACGAGGTGTTCGTTCTGGACCTTCCGGCGGGGGAGTATGACTGGACGGGCTTCCAAAGAGAGATCGGGATCGATTCCGGGCGCGTCGCCAACATCGGCTTTTTCGTCGAGGGCGAGGATTACGAAGGGAAAGTGCTATTTGAAGCGCCGCGCTTTGTCTCGTCGAGCGGTCACAATCTTGCGGGACAGTTCCTGCCCCATACGGAGGACCGGCGCGGGTACAACTGGATCGGACAGAATCTGTCCCGGATCGAGTGGATCGGGCTGAAAATCACGCTGAATCAGGTGCCGGTGTTCGACGGGGAGATCTTTGAGCGCTGTCACCGGTTTTCGGAGACCGAGATCCCCCTGCCCGACCATTTGATCCGGGAGGGCGAAAACACGCTCACCGTCGCCTGTACTTCGGACTACCGGGACGCCTCCGGGTATGTTTTGCACGAATGGGGCTTCATCACGGAGAAGGACGGCGCGATCCTGTCGGTACCCGAGAGCGTCACGGTCGGCGAGCCCTTTGCCGTCTGCGTGGAGGGAAAGCAGGGGGAGACCTTCGCGTTCGCATCGGATACGCTCGCCCTTGTCGGAAAGCCGGTACTCGGACACGACGGACTGAACGCGGTCACAATGGTGTGTAAGTCTCCCGTCAGCCGGCCTTCCTTCACGCTGAACGGAGAGACGGCCGGGATTTCCCGGTGCGTGGAGCGGGAAAACGACGGCGTTCTGACCGGCACGGGGGATATGCTCTATATCCCGGTCGATCCCGTCAGCGTGGAGAACTATCTGAAATGGTATCTGTCGGCGCACATCGGCAATCTGCTCACCATCCGCCCGAGTTATCGCTGGAACGGTACAAGAACCCTGAATTCCGGGGTTTACCGGAAGCTTGCCGGTTTTCTGGACGCAATGGGGATCCGCTATTCCCACATGCTCGACGGACGGGAGCTGCCCGGCTGCAACTGCAATCCCTCGGTCGAAGAGCTGGATTCCGGCTCCTTCCTCGGGCGGCAGACCCATGAGTTCGACGGGCAGTTTGCGTACTGGGGGTATCGGGATGTCACAAACGATCTCTCCCAGCAAATGTTTTACGATCTGTATATCCGGATGGACCGCAGGTTCTCCGACAGGATGCACCTCCGGTATATCCCGGATAATATCCATTACACGGCGGAGAAACAATACATCTTCCGCTCTCCCGTCGAGCCGGACGACATGAAGAGCGCGGCGGAGGCGTTCGTCGGGCGTCTTCGCGCCAGCAGGAAAGGCGTTCTGCGCCACACCGGGCCTTCCATGCTGTTCAAGTATTTCTATCAGGCCGGGTACGAGTGGCTCGGGGCGGAACTCATGTACTCCCCGACGGAGCTGACGATTTCCGCGCTCCGGGGAGCGAGCCGGGTGTACGGCGGGAAGATCGGCGCCCATCTGGCCGTGCAGTGGTCCACCGATCCACACGACACGGAATCCCGGTTCCGCCGATACCGGCTCGCCCTGTTTATCTGCTACATGCAGGGGATCGACGAAATCAATACCGAAGAAGGACTCTGGCACATGGAGTCGAATTATTACGCGCACCACCGGTTTTCCCGTGCCTGTGAACGTCATACCGCAGAACAGCAGGATCTGTACCGATTCATCTCCACCCACACGAGGCGGGGCCGGTTCTATACGCCCATCGCGTTCGTCAGCGGACGGTATGACGGATGGAGATGCTTCGGACGCGCGAGCACATGGGGAATATCCCGGTTCGGCTTCTCGGACATGGAGCGGGCGTGGGATCTTCTCACCTGCTTCTATCCGAAGAGCGTGCTGAACACCCTGTACGTTGTCAACTGCCCCGACCGAGAGATCGGGTATTACAGCGGAACGCCCCGCGGAAACGTCGATATCGTCCCCATCGAGGCGGAGGATTTTTCTCCCTACCGCCTGCTGATCACCATCGGCTACAACCGGGCGGAGTCGGAAGACCTCAAAAAGCTGTACGAATTTGTGAGCCGGGGCGGGACGCTTCTGATCGGGTGGCCGCAGTTGTCCGTGACGGTGAACCGCGCGGATGCCGTAGCCTGTCATCATATCTTTCAGGACGGAAAGGAGCGCGTATTTGTAAAGGACACCTATCTTTCCCATCCGGTCAGCGTATGCGAGGAGATTGAATACGACGACGTTCTTGTCCGGACCGACGCGGGAAGGCCCCTGATCGCGGAAAAGAGGATCGGAGCGGGCCGGCTGTGCTTCGTCAACGCGAAAGAATACGCGGGATCCGAAGGAGTCATGGCGGCCTGCCGCGAGGTCATCGGCAAGCTGGCCGCAGAATGTCTGGAAAAGGAAGAGGTTTGGGCGAAAGGGGACCGGAACGTTCAGTTCACCGTGTTCGAAAAGGAGAACGGAGGCCGGGAGGTTTACTTCATCGCCACGGACTGGCACAAGGCGGATCCGGACGGAGTCGGAACGCTTTTGCTCGAAAACTGTTCCTACGAAATCCCGGTGCCGTGGGGACAGCTCGTGAAAGTACTGACCTTCGGAGACGCCGCGCTCTACCCCGTCCGTGACGAGAACGAGGTGATTTTCTTCGACGGATCGACCGCCCGCGTACAGGGGACGGGACTCGCGGAATTCGTTTTGCTGAGTGACGGAAAGGAGAAGGTTCTCAAAGTTGATTTTACGGACTCTCCGATACGGGAGATCAACACGCGCGAATGATTGCTCCCGTTGGCATCGAGAATCACATGACGCTTTTGAACGCCCGGGGATCCGTACCTCTTTTCAAAGTCTGTGAAGAAAAGCCGAAATCTGTAACTATTTCTCAGAAAGGAATACAAACCATGAAAAAGAACAGAATCGTTGCCCTGCTGCTGCTTTCCCTTCTTTTTCCATCATGCGCAAAAGAAGAAACCGCAGACCAGTCGCCGATTCCCGGGGAGAGCGATAAGGACGAACTTCACCACATTCTACGCAAAGAACGAAAAGCTGTATCGCAAACAGGTCGATGAGTTATACGAACAGCTGAAAGAGCTCGGGGAATAACGGATCAGTATCGCTTCAAGTGCGGGCAGGAAGGGCGCGGGCTGATCCGATGCCGCTCCTGTCCCGCATCTGGACGGATGTATATGGGACTGGCAGACAGGGACACTGTGCGGATACGAGGAGATGGATCATGGACAAAATCAAACGGACCAGGGGTATGCGGAGCACGGTCACCGAAGGCTGGCAGAACGGCTTCCCGATCGGAAACGGGTATATCAGCGGCGTATTATATGAGGAACACGGTCAGATCAAAATGACGGTCAACAGCGAGCGTCTGTTTGTTCCATGGAGCGGGATAGACACTGTGCCGGATCTTGCTGACGCCACGGAGACAGCAAGATCCATGATCCTCGCCGGACAGGAGTGGGAAGCGGCGGCCCTGTTTGCAAAGACTGCGAAGGAACGCGGACTCGTTTCGCCGGATCCCGACAATCCCCGCGGTCATCCGGATTGTTTTCAGCCGGCCTGTCAGCTTGTGATCCGGGCGGAAGGGGATAAGGAAAGCGGAGTTCTGTCACTTGATTTTTCCACCGGTGAGACGGTGCTGAGAAACGGAAGCCTGACGATCCGTTCCTTCGCGCTGTTCAACAAGCCCGTTCTCGCTCTTCTGATCGAGCCGAACAACTCGGCATCGTTTTCGGTATGTCTTGAACCCGTTCCGCCGATCAGTCCGCTTACAGCCTCGAAGCCTCTGTCGGATAAGATGAAGAAACGGTACGTCGCGGAGGAAACGGTCCGGATCCACGGAAGAACCATGACCTTGACCGGACGGTACACATCCGGCGGCGGCTGGCAGTGTTCGGCTGAGTTTTTGGGAAATGTACGCTCTCTGTCCCCCGGAACCTTCGCCTCACACGAAACGCTGATGATCCTTCTGCATTTCGGCGAGCCGCACACGCAGGTTTTACAGGAACAGCCGGAGGACGCGTATGCCGCGCTTCTCGAGGAAAATCTCCCCCATTACCGTGAAGCGCTCGGGTCGGCCAGTCTTGAACTGTGCGGCGGCAGCGGTGATGCGGATAATGAAACGCTGCTTGAGGCGGCCCGGCGCGGTACGATCGATCCGACCTTGCTGGAGCGGGTTTTCGATATGGGAGCCTATCTCTGCGCGTCCTCTTCGGGCGATCTTCCGCCTCACGCGATGGGACGCTGGGTCCCGGCCTTTGACAGCCACGGGTTCGGGGATTATGTCTTTGACATGGAAGTGGAAGAATGCCTGTGGCCGGCTTTTGATCGCGGAATGAAGCGAAGTATGGACAGCCTCGAAAAACTGATCGCCCGGAACAGCGGCGACTGGAGACTGAACGCCGAACGCTTTTACGGAGCGCGCGGTTTTCTGGTGTCATGCCGAACGACAAACCGGGGTCTGATGACGCACCTGACGGAGGCTTTCCCGCTGTCGTTCTGGACTGCGTGCGCGGCGTGGCTGGCGTTTATGCTGTACGACCGGTATCTGAACAGCATGGATTTGAACTATCTGAAGGAGAAAGCACTGCCCTTCATGGAAGAGGCCATCCTGTTTTATTACGATACGCTCCGCCGGGATGACAAGGGCGAATGGGTCTTCTGTCCATCATATTCACCGGAGAACGTGCCGGGCAACTATATGTCGCCGGAAGTCATCGGATGGTCAATGGCCACGGTAAACGCGGCAATGGATATCTTCTGCGTAAAGGAACTGGCGGACAACATCTGCGCGGCAAGAGAAAAACTCGGTGAAGAACCGATGCCGGAGGCTCAGGCTGTTTTAAGCAGACTGCCCCGTTATATGATTCAGGAAGACGGTACGCTGTGCGAATGGGCTTATCCCCGGTACAAAGATCATCCGGAGCACCGGCACATGTCCCATCTCGTTTGCGCTTATCCGTTCTTACAGACCGAGGATGATCCGGTCCTGTTCGAGGGGGCGCGGAAAGCGATCCGCAAACGCCTGGAAACCAATCTGGGAAACGAAGGCTGCGGCTGGAGCTGGGGGCATGTTCTGAACATCGGCGCAAGGCTGAAGGACAAAGAGATCGTAAAAACTGCCGTTCAGACCATCCTGACAAAATACGAGTTCGGCAATCTCATGACGAAGCTGTGGGAGAAGAAAAGGCCGTTTGAGGAATATGAGATTCAGCAGATCGACGCCGCGTGCGCCCTGTCTTCCGGACTGATCGAAGCCTTGGTGTTTTCGCGCCCCGGGCATATCTCGCTGCTGCCCGCATGGCCGTTCCAGAGCGGGACAGTACGCGGCGTATGTCTGCGCGGTCATGTGTATTTGAAAGAGATGACATGGGACGGCGCCCAGATTACCATCATACTGGCGGGAGACCAGGATACGGACGTTGAAGTGAGGTTTCCGGGCGGGTATATACCGGAACTTGCCACAGTCCGTTTGAAGGATAACAAAGCGGTGCGCCTGCATGCGGAATGCGGTCAACGCGATCCGCGCCGTTCTACGGTGCAGGAAAAAGAGGATTCGGACTGCGCGCGGCAATAAGTAAGGACTTCCCTCTCCGTCCGCGGATTCTTTCCTGCTCCGAGTGAGATTTTCCCCCATGATAAAAACTCAGCCGCCCGGATTTTGCTCCGAGCGGCTTTCTTTATGGTTTCGGTTTCGCGGTTTCCGTTTCGCTTATTTCGCAACCTCTTCGCAGAAGACGTGGATCGCGTGGGCGATTTCGCCTCTGGTAGCGGCTTCGGTAGGACGGAGCATGCCGACGGGGACATCCTCGAGCACGCCCGTGCCGCAGGCCCACTGGAGAGCCGGGACTGCCCACTGACCCCATGTGAACGCGTCGTAATAGCTGAGAATGTTCGTATCCTCACCAATGCTCACGTCATAGCCCTTGTACTTCGCGTACCGGAAGAGGATCGCGGCGAGCTGTTCTCTTGTCACGTTGTCGTTCGGGCCGAACTTGCCGTTGCCGTAGCCGAGGACAATACCGTGGGACGCCGCCCATTCGACGCCGTCGGTGTACCATTCGCACGCTGGAACGTCCTCAAAGACGCCCGTATAGGTCACGTCAGGTCTTCCCTCCATGCGCCAGAGGACGGTCACGATCATGCCTCTCGTCAGCGGGAGTTCTTCGCCGAATTCGGTTTCGCTCATGCCGTTCATGAGGTTGTTTTCGTACACATACTGAATGTCTTCAATGTACGGGGATTCAGCCGAAACATCGGTGAACGGGAGTCCGGTTCCGCCGCCTGGTGTAGATCCGGGAGTCGTACCGGGATCCGTGCCGGGCGTCGAGCCGGGAGTGGATCCGGGAGTCGTGCCGGGTTCCGATCCGGGCGTCGTGCCGGGAGTGCCGCCGGGAAGAAGTCCGGGGATTCCGGGAAGCGTTCCGCCAGGGATACCGGTAGACGTTCCGCCGGGGACCGTGGGTGTTCCGCCGCCGGGTGTGCCGGGTGTTCCGCCGGGGCCGAAGTTCGGAGTGGAAGTGAAGTTCGCGGTGTAGGTCATGTCCCCGGTCACGGGAGCGAGAGCCGGCGTCCATCCGCTGAACGAGTAGTTATAGACGGACGACGAGGGTCTGTACGGCGTCATTCCGTTGTAATCCGGGATCGAGCCGTAGGGGACGTTCGTATCGGTTTCGAGAACCGCGCCGTTGTAGTTGCGCCATGTGACGGTGTAGGTCATGCCGGACGCGGTGGGATCGAACTTCTTGATCACCGCGTGCTTGGCAATCTGGCCGTCATAGGTGCAGACGTTCTGTTCCGCGTCGTCGAGCTTGCCGCCCGCGGGCTCGAAAATGCCGAGCGGGGAGGTGATGGTGATCGTGCCGTTTTTCACAGTGATTGCGGATGCTTTGCCGTCCGCCGTCACAACGGTATTGGCGTCGGAGATGGTGATATCCTTATTGCCGACAATGCCAACGGATGCCGCCGTGGCGTTCACTTTGGCTCCGCCGGAGATGGTGATGTCTCCAACACTGGCGTAAATGCCATTGCTGAATGATGTTTCCCCCGTCGATGTGGCAGTCACCGTGCCGCCGGTGATTCCGATATTGCCTTTTGCCGCGTAGATCGCAGAAAGATCTCCCTCTGCCATAACCACGGTCTTTTCGCCGGAGATGGTGATGTCGCCTGCGCCGGAGTAAATGGCGTGTATATCCGTCGCCGTGGCAGTCACCGTACCGCCGGTGATTTCGATATTACCATTTTCCGCGAAGATGGCACAAAGTACTCCGTCCGCCTTGACCACGGTATTTGCGCCGGAGATGGTGATATCTCCGAAGGCGTAAATACCGTATCCATCTGCGCCCGCCGCCGTCGCGGTCACTTGGGCTCCGACGGAGATTTCGATCTTGTCGCTCACCGCTTCAATGGCGGCTTTCTTGCCGTCCGCCGTGACCACGGTATTTTCACCGGAGATGGTGATATCTTTGCCCCATGCAAACAAACCGACGTCGCCACCCTTTGCCGTCACATCACCGCCGGTGATACGGATGGCTCCGGCGCTGATCCCTTCCTCCGACGCCTCAGCCTTCACCTTGGTGCCGTTCCCGGAAATCTCAATTCCTCCCGAACGGACTTCAATACCTGTTTTGCCCTTTGCCGTTACGTCGCCGCCCTTGATAAAGATATCGCCGCTTTCCGCAAAGAAACCGTTTGAAACAGCCTCCGCAACGACGGTGCCGCCTTCGACGAACAGACCGTCCCTGACGTAAATCCCTATCTTCGAGCCCTTCACCGTGATGTCGCCGTCAATGGTGAGTCCCTTCGCGGCAACGATAGCCGTATTTGCGTCACTGTGTTCCAGAGTCGCGCTGCCCTTGATGGTAAGTTCGTTAACAGAGAGGATGATCGATTCGCTGGGCTTGTTCACCACCTTGATGTTGGGATTATCCAGCGTCAGGGTCTTCGTCTCGGGGTCGTACTTCGCAGAGCCCGTGCCGTCGCCGAGAATGTCATCCTTGTTCAGGCTGTTCGCCTGCATGCCGCCGACCCAGAGGTCGTAGTATGTGCAGTTCTTGATCACCGCGCGGGTTGCGACAGTCTCCATGTCGGATTTATAGATTTGGCAGCTGCCGTCCTTGAGTCTCTCCTCGCCGCCGTTCGGTTCGAAAATACCGAGTGGGTTGGCAATCGTGATCGTGCCGTCTTTGGCGAAGATCGCAGACTCCCCGCCTTCCGCTGTCACAACAGTCTTGTCGCCGGAGATGGTGACGCTGCCGCCTCCTTCTACGAGGATACCGTAGCCGTTTTCACCCGGGGCTTTCGCAATCAACGAGCCTCCCGTCATGACGAACTTGCCCACATGGTGTTGGAGATCATCGCCGCAGAGAATACCGGAGCCCATATACTCTCCGCCGACATTTTCACTGGTGGACTGCGCCGTCACAAGAGACTTGTCGCCGGAAATGGTGATATTATCTGCTTCGATGGCATCGGCTGCTTCGCCCGATACCGTGGCCGTCACCGTGCTGTCGGTGATATTGATATAACTGCCGGAATTGAGAGCATCTATACTGCTCTTCGTGATCAGCGTGCTGTCCGTGATTTCAGCATATTTGACGCCTATGCCTCTCATGTGCGTATCGCTCTCAACCGTCGCGTTGTTTTCAAGGATGAGGCCGTCCACGGATAATCCTTCGTAAACGTCGCCGCTAACTGAAACTTCGCCGCCGGAGACTGTCAGCTTGCCTTTCGCGGAAATGCCGAAGCCGTCCGAGGGAATCGTGATTGTCAGCTTGCTGTTTTCGATCCTGACGTCCTGAGATGCGGAAATACCGACCGCGTAGACATTGATTTTAATGTCGCTGCCCGCGATGGTCAGATCTCCGTCTCTGATCATGATTCCGTCATAAGCGCCGGACGTCATACCGGGCATATTCAGATTCGCGGTGCCCTTGATTGTCAGGTCGATACCTTCGGAATAGATTACGACGTCCCGGTTTTTCCAAACCCTTCCGATATACTGGTCGGTCACATACTTGCCGGGGAACTCCGGATCGTTCAGCGTCAGCGTGTTCGTGTCAGGATCGTATTGCGCCTTGCCGCCGTCCCCGAGAATGTCGTCCTTGTTCAGGCTGTTCACCTGTACGCCGCCGACCCAGAGGTCGTAATCCGTTCCCTTCTTCCCGATTTCGGCTTCCGTCGCAGGGGTCGTGCCGCCTGCTTTATAGACCTGCTTCTTGTCCGTGCCGAGCGTGCCGTCGGTCGGTTTCCGAATAATGAGAAAAGGATCGATGGTGATAATGCCGTTTTCAGCCCATATCGCGGATGTACCGCCCTCTGCCTTCACGACAGTCTCTTTCCCGGAGACGGTGAGGTTCCCTGTCCAAGCGCAGAGACCATACTTCGTCGCTTTCGCTGAAACCTCGCTTCCGTTGGAAATCGCTATACTGCCGCCCTCAATGCCCACCTTGTTAGTAAGAGCGTCTACAGTTACTTTCGCATTATCAAACTCAATTTTGCCGCTGATATTTACGGCAGAATAATTCTCCGGATCGGTGTCTGTTATCTCCAGTTTCGCGTCTCTCACGGTCAGGTTATTTACCATCACGCTCCATGCAAGACTGTTATTGATCGTCACAACCGTATCTTTCCCGGTGATTTCGATCTTTTCCCCCATGCCGTAAATACCGTCTGCGGGACCTTCGACAGTAACTTTGCATCCGTCTGCGATGATGATATCCCCACCGATGTAAGTATGAATGCCATACAGACCTATCGAGGCTGTGCACAGTGTATTGACTTTTGTTTCACTGCCTTTGATGATGATATGTCCGGCGTAGGCGAAAATTCCCGCTCCGTCAAACTTGGTGAATGTTGTGGTCACCGTTCCGCCGGAGATTTCGATATTGCCGGTCTCTGTGTAGATCGCAACTCCGTACTTTCCGTTTGTCGTTGCTTCCACAGTTCCGCCTTTGATCTCGACTTTGCCGGAGGCCCAGATCGCGTTCCTGTGATCCTCTCCGGGCGCGTAGTTATCCTCGCTTTGGGACGCCTTTACCGTGCCGCCGTTAATGATGATATCATGCGGAGCGCCGGTCGCGTCCTTATTTGCATGGATACCGTACGTCCTGCCGCTCGCGGTCACCTCGCCGTCGTTGATCGTGATATTGCCGCTCGCTTCGATCCCGCCGTTCGCGGTGACGGTGCCCTCTTCAACCGTCAGAGTCCCCGCTATGATCGCGGACGGCGCGGTGATGTTGAGGTTCGTGTCCGACCCGATGATCGTGAGCGACTTGACGGCCATGATGCCAACCTTACTGCCCGTGTACTCAAGCTTGCCCGTGATGATCAGGTCATCCTGAGCATTTACTGCGAGATCGGGAGCATTGAGCAGCTCAGCGTTTTCAAACGTCAGCGTTTTTGTGCCGTCGTTGTAGGACGCCTTGCCGGTTCCGCCGAAGGGAATGTTGTCCTTATTCTCTTCGGTGACTTGTACGCCGTTGACCGACAAGCCGTAGTCCGCCGCTTCCGCTCTCAGCGCCATGACGGGTATCATCAGGCACACGAGCAGAAGGCTCAAAAGAATGCTCCATCGCAAGGTCTTTTTCATTGAAAAACCTCCCTCAGAATGTGTGTCCGGAGGGGCAGAACGGACATTCCCCGCCCCCCGGGACAAAGATTTCCCTCAGAGACGGCTGCCTCAGAGGATGATTTCTCAATGTAGAATTTTACCCGAAATCCGCCGCGCTGTCAAGAGTTTTGGAAGAAATAGTTCGCTTTATTGAAGCAAAAGAGGGTTTCAGCCGCCGGATCGCGCGCAGGATCGACGGTTTTCCCGTCCTCGGACAGAGTCCAATTCGATTAGAAAAAAATGGACTTTTTGAAGATAGAAAAACTCCCATGCGGTGTTATGCCGCACAGGAGCTTTCGGTCATGTCCCGGGCAGATCGGGACGGATCATTCCGCGATCTGCTTCGCAAACTCGAGCCAAACGCCGTCAAGATCGAGGTAAAGGTTCTCGCCCTCGACGGTGTAGGAATAGGACGCGCCGGGAGCCGTCAGCGCAACGCTCCCCCACAGGATCCCGACGGAATCCTGAAGCGCCAGCGTTCCGGTGTGGTCGGCGTTCAGGATCACCTTGTACTCCGCGCCGCTCTCGTCCTTTGCAACATATACGCCGGGAATGTAGTCGTACATAGTCTGCTCGCCGAACTCGAAATAGGTGATCGAATCGATGATCTCCGCAAGGGTATCGCTGACGGTCATGTCGCGTCCCTCGTCGCCGGTGGAAACGCTTTCGATCTCGAACATCAAAACGCCGCCGTTGTACTCCCCGGCAATCGCGCATTTTGTCAGATCGCCGTCGGTGAATACTCTCCAGTATCCCCACTTATCCGTGGTCCCCGGGAAGAAGCCCTCGCTTCTCAGGATCGATTCCTGCTCGCCCCAGGAGAAGGTCGTCTCGTACAGCGCTTCTTCCGGCTGCTTTTCGGCGATCCAGCAAACGGTCACCTTGTTCGCGCCGTCCCCCTCGCCGAGGTAAACGAATTCGGCGGTATGGTCGTCTATTTCGCGGGACTCCACCGTCAGAGCGTTATAGCGGATCTGGAACCCGTCGCCGCTCATATAGGTCATATGCTCGCGCCCGTCCTCGGTTCCCTCTTCGGGAAGGATGGCGGGTTCCTCCGCGGGGAGTTCATCCGCCGCGGCTTCGGCAAGATTGACGACGGTCTTCACAAATCCCGCGCCGGTGACCCGGAAACAGGTCTTGGTCCCGTCCTCGCCGATCCAGCAGTACAGCCCGGTGGTCAGGCGGCCCGCGGTGACGATTCCTTTTTCGCCGATCTTGTATGAGCCGAGGAAGGTATCCGCTCCCCCGAATTCGTTGACTCTGTAGAGATCGATCTTGCCCTCTTTGACCGCTTCCCCGCCCTGCTCGACGGTGAGGAGATCCGTCCCCGGGAACGGACGAGCGGCGGAGGCCGTGCCTGCCATTGCGCCGAGGAGCATCACAAGGGCGAGAGAAACGGAAATGACTTTTTTCATAACTGCGTTTTCCTTTCGTTTCTTCTCCAAAGGAGAGATTATTTCATCCTTTTTATTATACCGCGTTCCGTCCCCGCTGTCAACCGTTCTTCTGCCCAAATCAGCGCGGGTTCGAGAGGACTTTTTCCTATGTCCGATCGACAGAAGGGGCATCGGCTTTATTTGTGCTCCGCCAGCCAGATGGAGACGCGGGACTGAATTTTTGCCGCGCAGTCCTCAGCCGTACCGACACCTCCGAGGTATGCCGATATTTCCTCCTGAATGATTGCTGTGACCTCTTCATGTACGGACAGGGTAAGAGGGCATCCGCATTGATTGTCGAGATAATCGAGGATAAAGGCGGCGTCGGCTTCGGTAAACTCCGTTACAATCCCGGGCTTTTCGAGGGCTTCGTTTGTGAGCGGGTGCGCCGGATCCTTCGGAGCGGATGTTTCCCAGCCGTCGAAGTAGAAGATGAAATCTGTATTGTAATATTCCCGTGCCTTCGCTTCAAAGTCGGATTTCAAAACCGGCAGCCACTCTCCCGGAAAATCGTTCTGATCGATGAGCGAACGGATCACATCCCATGCGATCTCCCCGTTTTCACAGAATGAAGTCATTATGCAAACATCCGGAACCGTGATCGGCTGTTTCCCGGAGGAGGTCGGCTGACCGATCAGAACATTGTCCTTCGTCCCGAACTCGATTTCCAGCGACAGGAATTCGTTCAGACTGTGGAACCACTTGTTTTTCAGCGCGATGCCGCCTGTCCAGTAATACTGGTACTGTTCTTCCTTGCCGAGACCGGAAAGCGGATTCCCCGGCAGGCTGCGGGATTCCTCCGCCGTTTTCGGGAGGGATTTCAGAAATTCGAGGTATTGAATGAAAACGGGATCGGTGAAGTCGCAGGTGCCGCTTTCCGTGTCGATGAATGCGCCGTACCCTTCCGATCCGAACAGAAGACGCGCGGCATTCTCCTGCGCGAGCTCATCCATTAGAAAGATCCCGGACGGCAGGGTCTTTGCATAGTCGAGGAACTCTTCGACCGTCCAGTTTGTCTGCCCGCCGTATTTCCCGAGAAGCTCCTTCGTCGAGAGCACGGAGCGGATTTGGTATTCCCTTGCGAGCCCCCAGAGGCGTCCTTCTTCGTCGGAAAGCGTCCGGCGCACACAGCCGAAGATGTTTTCATCGTTTACAAGCGCGTCGTTTTTCGTGTAGATTCCGAGATCTTGGAACAAACCGCTTTTAACAGTCTGCTCGATAAACGGATCGTTCGGCCATCCGATCAGAATATCCGGGCGGACGGTTCCCGTGGCGAGCTCCATCGCCAGCTTGTTCTTCGCCTCTTTGGGATCGCCTCCGGCCGCGAATTCGTTCCAGTCCTTTGTCACGATCATGGCATCCGGATGCTCCGCGTTGTATTTCAGGATCTTCTGGTCGAACCACATCGGAAGCGAACCGACATGAGCCACCTCGATCACCGTCTTGTCGGCGGGATCATAGCCCTCTGCCCTCCGGTACAGCATGGGAATCCGGCGTCCGCTTTCATCCGCTTTGGTAAAGAGCATAGTGTCCCCGTCGAGCACGCAGAGAAGGGACGCAAGATAAAGCCGGGAGGAGGAATAGTCGAGGATCCGGTTTGTCACGGGGGTGTCGCCGAACAAACCGTCCGCGCACCAGACACCGTTGTCCGTCGTGAAGTAGAGATCGTGGTCTTCACCGAAGGCAAACGTGCTGATCCTCTGCGTCAGAAAAGCGCTTTCTCCAAAAGACTTCGTATCAGAATCCAGTTGGGTGATTCTTGCGCCGTTTCCTTCGTCCGTACATACAAAGACCCGACCCTCCCGATCCGAAGACAAGCCGATTACCGTGTCCGGCGCGGTCAACGAAAACTGAAAGACAAAATTCCTGTCAAGGCACACGATTTCATTGTCCGACGCGAGGAAGATCCTGTCGGATGCGTCGCGCGCGAGGTGGCTTACAGCGAAAAACGGATCCCTGTCAGCGAGAGAGAAGAAGGATGTAAGCTCCCCGCTCTTTTCCGTTTCACCCGAGGACGGACGCCACACGGTGAGGGCATACGTCCTCTTTTTGTCCGTTTCAGACCAGTCCGCCGTCAAAAGCGTCAGGCAGTCCTCCTGAATCAGACCGCTGACCACTGCTTCCTCCGCCCCGACCGGGACGGGAAGCGCCTCCGATTCCGTGCCGACCGTGACGAGACGATACTCTGTCTCTGTGTCATCACCGTTGTTTTCCTCCGTCGAGGCCAGGCAGAGGATCGATCCGCTCTCTTCCTGAACAAGCGGCAGAACGGAATTGTTCAGGCTGTATCCTTCCGGGAAGGACAACACTTCGCCAAGATAAACCGCAGGCGGGGAGGTTTCCGCACTGTCCTGTCCGGATGTTTCCTCCGGTTTACCGCCGGTTGCTTTCCTGCATCCGAAAGAAAACAGAATTCCTACAGCCAACAAGAAGGAAAAGAATCGTTTCATGTCTGCCTCCAGCTCATAGCGTTTCGTGATATCGACCCGTAAACTCCGATCGTATTCATTCATATACTATAACCCGAAACAGAACGGTTTTGTTACATCCCGAGAGAAATCATGCTCGATATTTTATCCTTCACATTCTTGTTCCGATCCTGTCATAACAGAAGCCCTTCCCGCAATCAAGTCCACCGCCGCGGATCCTCACTGATGCTCCGCCAACCAGATGGACACGCGGGACTGGATGCGGTTCGCGCAATCCTCCGCCCGGATCGCGCCGCCGAGGAAGGTTGAGATTTCTTCCTCAATGATTTCGCGCACCTCGCCGGGCAGAGCGTCTCCGATGGGAAAACACGGAAGATCCAGCTCCGCCTTGAGCCGCTCCATGCTGTTCGAATCGATTTTCCGGAGGATCCCCGGCGTGTCAAGTTCCCCTTCCTCAGAAGGATTGTCCGGACCGGGAGCAAAGATCCGAAGCGTTCCGTCGAAGTAAACGGCAACCGATTTGTTCAAGTCTTCCGCGACGGCTTTTTCAAAGGTGGATTTCAGCGCGGGAATCTCCGGGATGTCCCGACCGCTCCGGTTTTCATTTTCCCGGAAGCAGAAGCGGACGAATTCCCAAGCGGCATCGGGGGAAGAGCAGAAATCGGTGATGAGGAAGACGGATTCCGCCATGACCGCCGCCCCGTCTCCGTTTTCGGACGGGTATCCGATCCGGACGGCGTCGCCCGTGTCAAAGATCGCCGCGCGTCGGAACCAGTTCGTATGATCATACACATAGTCCTCTGCCAGCGCGATTTTCCGCTCGTGAAAAAGACGGTGGAGCTCGCTGTTGTCCGTGATCCTCTCCGCGTCTCGGGAGGCGGGCAGGGCGGAAAGGAAATTCAGCCAGCGGAGAAAGACGGGGCTGTCAAACGAACACGTTCCCCGCTCCCGATCGATAAAGATCCGGTATCCGAGGGGGCCGAGCAAAAGATCCGCCGCCCGCTCTCGGGAAAGTCCGTTGAGCAGCCGCGTGTCTTCGGGAAGAGCTTCGGCATAATCCAGCAGCTCTTCCAGCGTCCAGCCTCCGTCCGCATGGGATCCAAGCGCCTCCGGCACGGACCAGAGCGAGGAAACCGTAAAGCAGAGCGGAAGTCCCCAGAGTTTGCCGTCCCGTGAATAGGCCGTTCTCACCGCGCCGAACAGATTGTCCCGCGTCAGAAAATCGTCCCGCTCCATGAAGGCGGACAGATCCGCAAACTGACCCTTCCGGCACAGCAAGTCCACGTCGTCTGCTCCCGGCGCGCCGATCACGAGATCCGGGCGGGCTTCGCCGACGGCCATTTCAAAGGCAAGTTGCTTTGCGCCCGCGAGAGGATCTTCATCGGTGTTCCGGTCCGAGTAGTCCGATACGACGTTCCGGCATCCCGCGCCGGATTTGTTGAACGCGGCGATGAAGGAACGGACGGAGGCGTCCAGCGGGAAAGCATGGGCGAGCTCCAGTGTCGTGAGTTCTGTCAAATCGATATCCTCGGCACGGCGGTACAGAACCGGAACGCCCTCCCCGTCCGTCCCCTGCCGGATTTCCCGCAGAAGAAAGGTATCCGCATCCGGTACGGCAAGCAGGTCGGAGTTCGGACCGTCGATGGAGGAGGCGAGAAAATCGAGCTTCTTCTCCGCGGTGATCTTCCCGGTCCCGCTCAGATTCAGCCGAAAAATCCCGTCCTGCCCATGAGCGTACAGTCCGCCGTCCGCGCCGTCCGTCAGCTCCGTCACGTCGGAAGGGAGAAGACGGACAGCCCCGACGGAACGCGCTCCAAAATCGAGCGGCGCGATCCCGTGACCCTCCCGGAAATTGCCTTCCGCCCACCATGTTCCGTCTCCGTCCCGAAGCAGGGAGAGAAAACCTCCCGTTCCGTTCACGGTGAAGCGGGGGGATCCCTCGCGGGTAATGCCGGTCACGGCTCCGTCCGTCAGGATCAGAAAACCGCCGTCGTCTTCCCGGATCGCGCGGATGTACTTTCTGCCGTCTCCGAGGATTTCAGTCAGATCCGCCGCGGTCTGCCCCTCATGGGTCAGCAGGATGTGCATGGAGCGGTCGGGGTAATCTTCCTCGAGCGCCCAGAGACCGTCATCCGCGAAGATCCCGCTGAGAAAAGACGGCGAATCTTCCTGTTCCGCCGCCCCGTCCGCGGTCAGCAGAAAAAGCGACTGCTCGAGCGGATAAAACACGGCCCCGTCCGCCATGACCCGCTCCACCCGGCGCCCTGCCAGACAGCGGACGGTATCTTCCGCGGGATCGTAACGGGGCGGGACAGCCGCTAAAAGACTCCAGCCTTCCGGAAGCGGGTATTCCGTTCCCCGGAACACGTTTGTCAGAACCGTATCCTGCGCGTTCCGAGCGTCCCCGCACCCGGTCAGGACGGGAAAAAGAAAGGCAAAAAGGAGAAGCAGAGAAATCAGGCGTCCGCGCATTTCGAAAAACCTCCGGATTTATTCTCTACTTTAGTATAAATATTGCCAGTCCGTTTGTCAATACAATTGTACAAATCTTCATAAAGGATCACGCAAATTTAATCTGTTCTCTTCCGCGCCCTTTCCAAACGAGGACGCCCGATCACAAAAAACTCCGGACAGCCGTATTTTGGCCGGGCGGAGTTCATGACGAAAAAACGAACAGCCCCGACAAGGGAAATCCCAAGCCGGAGCTGCTCATTCAGTTATGTGCTAAACTTTGCGCTTGCTGAATCTCAACAACGCTTATTTCGCTACGTTCAGGCAGAAGTTCTGGATAGCAGTAGCGATCTCCCAGCGCAGAGCAAGCTCAGTCGGACGGACGAGGCTGTTCGCAACCAGAAGCACATTGTTTTCAACCGCCCAGTTGACGGGAGCGATTGCGTAAGCGGAAACCTGAGCCGCGTCGTCCGCGATCAGGGCGTTGGTCTTGATCTCATAGCCCTTGAAGTTTGCATATCTGTAGAGGATAGCGGCAAGCTGTTCGCGGGTGACGGGATCATCGGGACCGAACTTACCGTTGCCGTAACCGTTCACGATACCGTTCATCGCGGCCCATTCAACACCGTCGGTGTACCAGGTGTCAGCGGGAACATCGGTGAACACGCCGGAGTAAGAAACAGCAGGTTCCTTCTCGACTCTGTAGAGGATCGTGACGATCATGCCGCGGGTCAGCGTGGAGTAAGGAGCGAACTCGTTCTTCGCAACGCCGTTCATGATGCCGTTGTCGTAAACGAACTTGACAGCATTGTAGAAGCTGCCGGCTGCGTCAACGTCGGTGAACGGGAACGCAGCAGCTTCGTCCGCGATAGCGGGAGCTTCGGGAGCAGCCGGAGCGGGAGCGGGCTGTGCGGGAGCCTTTTCAGGTTCCTTGACCGGAGGATTCGTGGGAACCGTGGGAACGATTCTCGGAATCACAGTCGGGCCGTTGTCCTTATAAGGAGACAGCGGAGGAACGAGAACCTTCCAGGTCGTGGAATAAGAAGTTCCGTCGGGAGAAGCAGCCTTAGCGGTGTAGATGATCTCGCCGGACTTCACAACAGTGGGAGCGACGAATTCATACGTCAAGGTCGCCTTTACGACTTTCTTAACCGTGGGATCTTCCTTCGCGGTGAAGGTAGCGGTCACGTTCATGAAGTCGCTCTTATCCCATTCAGGTTCGCCGTAGGTGTATTCCCCTTCGGCAGGAGTGGTGGTTTCAGTCCACTTTGCCTTCAGTTCCAGTTTGCCGGTCACGGGAGCGGTGAAGTCATACTTCGTTTCGCCGTTGTACCAGCCGTCAAACTTGTAGCCGTCCTTCGTCGGAGCGGTGGGCTCGGTTGCGGTCTTGCCCGCCTCTACCTTCTGAGCTTCCGGAACGGGAGCGCCGCCGTCTGCGTCAAAGGTTACGTCGTACTCGGTCACAGGCGTTTCGGTTTCAGTCCACTTTGCCTTCAGTTCCAGTTTGCCGGTCACGGGAGTATTGAAGTCATACTCCGTCTCGCCGTTGTACCAGCCTTCGAACGTGAAGCCTTCCTTCGTCGGGTCAGCGGGCTTGGTTGCCTTCTGGCCTTCCTCTACCTTCTGAGCTTCCGGAACGGGAGCGCCGCCGTCTGCGTCAAAGGTTACGTCGTACTCGGTCACGGGAGTTACGGTTGCAGCCCACTTCGCCTTCAGTTCCAGTTTGCCGGTAACAGGAGCGGTGAAGTCATACTCCGTTTCGCCGTTGTACCAGCCTTCGAATGTGAAGCCTTCCTTCGTCGGGTCAGCGGGCTTGGTCGCCTTCTGGCCTTCCTCTACCTTCTGAGCTTCCGGAACGGGAGTGCCGCCGTCTGCGTCAAAGGTCACGTCGTACTTCGTCGGTTCGGGAGTGGTTGCAGTCCACTTCGCCTTCAGTTCCAGCTTGCCGGTCACGGGAGTGTTGAAGTCATACTGCGTTTCGCCGTTGTACCAGCCGTCGAACGTGAAGCCTTCCTTCGTCGGGTCAGCGGGCTTGGTCGCCTTCTGGCCTTCCTCTACCTTCTGAGCTTCCGGAACGGGAGTGCCGCCGTCCGCGTCAAAGGTCACATCGTACTTCGTCGGTTCGGGAGTGGCAGCCTTTACGGTGATAGAGCACGGGACAGTTCCCTTGCTTTCCCAAGTCTCGCCATAATCCTTAGTGATTTCAATTTTCTCTAATCCGAAATTATACGTTCCAGCAACGGTTCCGCCGGGAATCTTGAACGTAACGACACCAAGATTCTGGATTGATTCGTTTTCGCCAGATTCTGTCTGGAAACCAACGCCATCAGCTCCGCTGCCCTTATTAGTTGTTACATCAGCACCTCCTAATACGACTTCCTTATTGATGATGCTGACAATTTGCAGGGGGGAATCATAATAAACTTTGAACTGCAATCCATCATACTGGATTACTTCACTTGCGTCAACAGTAAGAGTGAAGGTTTGATCCTCTGCACTTTCGTTGAACTCACTTGCCGAAAGAGTGGGTGTATAAGTAATCCCCAAAGTATTCTCAGCAAATACAGTCGTAATGGAGCCAAGGCATAAACACAAAGTAAGTATTAGCGTTATTGCCTTTTTTACATTTTTCATTTAGATCCTCCAGTTTATACAGCTCTTACCATGCAAGCGTTGTTTTATTATTCGCAACAGCTTTTATTCTGGTAGAGTCGGCTAAAGTAATCTCTCCGTCGAGGTTAACATCTGATGCAAAGGCAGCAACGTCAGTTAAAGTAACTTTGTTATTTGCGGCTGCTTTTGTCCTTGTGGAGTCTGATAATGTTATCTCACCATCTCCATTTGTATCACCCTTTACTACCACTAACGCTGCGGTAACATCATTGGGAATAGTATAAGAGTGCTTACCGTCTGTAGTCGTTGCGTCGATGAATACATACTTGCCCTCATCAATGTAACCAACCTTACACGGAATAAAATAACTAACATCCAGTGTATGGTCGTTTAATGAGTACGCAGGCATATTATCACCTTGTCCAATGACCGTTACGGTAATAGCGGCAGTTCCGTTCTTAACCGTTCCGTCTTCCAGATTCACGGCGTTGATCAAATTGCCTTCTGCGTCGAGATAGGATGCGTCTACCGTATCGAGGGTGATCGTGAACGGGCCTTCCTTAGTCGTAGCCTTGTTGATCTTGAAGGTCAGCGTGAACAGAACATCGTCGTTGTTCGCGGTGAAGTTTTGTGTTGCAAGGTCGTCGCCGAAATCAACACGGAACTGTCCCGGGGTGACCACGACGGGCTTTCCTTCCGTTCTGCTTTTCGCTTGCTGAATGAACTCATACGCTTGTTCGGCAGTCGTTGTGTCAGTGATCGCGTTTTCCTTGTCTTTTTCAAGATAAGTTGCGTTGTTCGGGGCGATGCTTGTGTTGAATTTGATGTTCGTCAGTTCAAACACATCGGAATCAAACTCAACATCGACCATGCCCGTCGCGTACGTTGAAGTTCCTGACGACTTAACAGCAACTTCAAACGTATCGTCGTTTTCCAGATCAACTGTCCTGTCATCGCACTTGATGTTGAGCTCGCCAGCCGCAAGAACGGACGTCGCAAGAGCGAAGACCATTGCAAGCGCTGCCAGAAGAATGAACGGGATCCTTCTTCTTTGGGTCATGTTGTTTTTACCTCCTTATTTAATTTGGTCAGAAAACCGATTGCGTTTTTTCTTCGCTCCTCCCCCTTCTTACGATTGTGGATCGTTCCAAAAGTATTGTGTATATTCATCCCAATGGGATAAATACCGTAAAAGAATCATTCTGTCAACGGCGGTGACTTCTCCTTCGCCATCGACATTCGCGGCGTCCATGGACTGGATTTTTTGATCATAGTCCTTCCATCCGGCAAGATACCGGGACAGGATCAGAAGATCCGCCCGATTGACTTCGCCGCTGCCGTCCACGTCGCCGATCAGGTACTTCCCGTCCTCCGTGCGGCGCTTGATATCCCCGCTCCTGACAAGGTCATAATCCAACGGCGGTACCGGATACTTCCTGTTGAAGTCTTCGGATGTGTAATCGAACCGTTCGCCCTGTCCCGTCCCGTTGCTGCGGACATGGTTCGGGAACGTTTGGCCTTTCAGGAACCATATATATTCTTCTTTTCCCTGAAGGGAGTCCCAGGTGCTGTCGAGGTGGTAGTACCATCCGTCAAGACAGACGATATTCCACGCGTGGTTTTCTCCGTTGCCCTTCCCGCTGATGATCCGGGCATCCACATCGGCTTCCAGCGCGAGGCGGTAGAAGAGGTTCGCGTATCCCTGACAGACGCACGTCCCGTCGAACAGCGCGGCGTGCGCGGTGTACTGGGGCAGGTAATCCAAATTACCTTTGTGTTCTGAGTCGTAGGTCACATTGGCGACGATCCAGCCGTAGATATCCCTGACCTTGTCGTACGCTCCGCGATCCTCTTTGAGGCGCAGCTGACCGATCAGCTCATCCACCTTCTCGTCTACTTCCCGCTCTTCTTCGGCGTCGGTGTAGTACGCCATCTCCAGCGGAATGAGCGCTTCTCCCAGACTGGCACTGTACCTCACACCGCTGCCCTCGACATTTTTATCCCCGCATTTGATCCTGTCAAACTGGTAACTGAGATAGTCTCCTTCCTTCGGGTTTGACGTGTGGGCGAAGGCAATGTCAACGATTTCATCGATCGTTTTTTGCACCGCTTCGCTGAGCTTTTCACCGCTTAACTTCCCGATATACACCCGGACGTTGGCGGCGTCCTTACGGTCAACCATCGCACTGCGGACATACTCGCCCGCCTCGCGGATCGATTCCACCTTTACGAAATCTTTCGTCGGTACGACGACCGTCTGTACCCCGTCCGACCTGCGGGACGCGCTCAGAAGGTCTTCCTCGGCGATAACTTCCTCGTTCAGCGGATTGACGTAAACATACGTCCATCCTCCCGAAACGAAATCCGCCGCCGATACCCCGACGCACAGCAGCGTTCCGAGAAGGACCGCCGTCAGCACACCGAGAATGCTTTTTATTTTCATGCTTTTTTCCTTGAATTGCGAGAATTACGCGGCCTGACCGGACGGAGTGCGGAACCGGAGTTCAGAACTCCGCCGTTTTGTATCCGGCCCACGTTTCCCCGAACCCCTTCGCGTCCTTTTTCCGGTACACGGTGACCATACCCTCGGGACACATATCGAATGCGCTTTTGGCGTATCGCGGGGCGTCCCCGTAGAAGTACATCCTTCTGAGGGACATGCAGGCGTGAAAGGCGTAGGTCTGGATCTTGAACACCCCCGCCGGAATACGGATCTCCTCAAGCAGGACGTTCGAGTAGAAGGTATCCCACGCGATGAACATGACCTTTTCCGGGATCACGAACCGCCTGACGTGGTTTTCTCCGCAGAACGCGCCTCCCCTGATCTCCGTGATAGTGGAAGGCAGCAGCACGCTTTCGAGATCGATCATCTGGCAGAACGCGTATTCGCCGACCGACGTGACACCTTCCTCGACGACCACTTTCTTTACCTTGATCCCGTCCCGGCGCGCCCACCATTTCGGTCTTGGGTTTCCCCAGATCCCGTTGCAGGATCCGCCGTAATTCCACATGGGGCCGAAGCCGGACAAGGTCAGCGTGCCGTTTCTTTCGAGCTGCCATGTGACGTCGTCTCCGCACGAACCGCTGTCGATAATTCCGTTTTCGGAGGGGCGCGGGTTGTTTTCCGGCCACACCGAGCTGCTCAGCCCTTCGTAGGGGGAATACATCTGGACCGCTTTGATCGAGATCCGGAGCGTTTCGGCGATTTTCTTGTTGTCCCAGGCCGGATGCTCCCGCCTGATGATGGAAATATCGTTGGACGCCTTATTGCTCCATATCCCCGCAGTCAATAGCATCTTGCGGACGGTCGCCGTCGAGAGTCCGATCTCTCGGGCCGTGGACGTGATCGAGTTCGTTTTCTGATATTCGTCCACCACCGCAAGAATCTGTTCCCTGATGGTCATGCCTTCCCCTTCCCCGAATATTATACATAGCTATTATAGCGCACCTTCAATTGATTGTCAACCTACACTTTTCATTTTCGCCCACACATCGGGCAAAATTTTCAAAAAATTTTCAAATTCTCTTCTCATTCTTTTCGGGCATTTTTCACGAAAAGGATCCAGACTCCCGAAAAACCGTCTTTCTCAGCCCCCCGCTGCCTCTTCGCAGAGCAAACGTCCTCCGGAGAGAGCGGTCTCCCTCTGCGGAACAGTTCCGAAGAAAAGGCTGTTTACCGCCTGCATGATCCCGTCACGCGGGAAGAGACGGTTGAGCCCGTGCCCCTGCCACTCCGTCAAGGTCTATGGGAAATCCGAAACCGGAACTTCGCGTCGTCCGAATACCACAGCGGAAAATTGGTGTTCCAGACGTTGTTGTAAAGGTTGAAATAGAGATCTTGTTCCCCGAGCGGCTCGTTCCAGGTCAGAAGCCGTCTTCCGTACGGTGCGGCGAGCGGCGCGTCGAGGGATTCGATCTCGTACTCCGGTCCGCGGACGGCCCACATCGCGTGAAGCGTCTTCATGTAGATCGATTTTTCCGGATCGATCCATTCCCCGAGCTTCAAGAGCTCCACGCCGTCTTTGACCTCGGGCAGTTTGAGCCAGAACGCCTCCGGAAGACGGTTCGCCCTCTTTCCGAACCAGCGGAGTTCGACATAATCCGCCCGCTCCAGCAGCCACAGTTCCGGCAGGCCGCAGAAATCGCGGATCTCGGAATCGAACGCGAGGCGGAACACCGACGTCTCCCCGTCCAGCCATGCGCCCGTGACATGGGGCTCATAAATCCCGCCCGGGACGGATGG
This sequence comes from Oscillospiraceae bacterium, assembly GCA_015065385.1. Taxonomy (GTDB): domain Bacteria; phylum Bacillota; class Clostridia; order Oscillospirales; family CAG-272; genus UMGS1696. Next base: position 39,138 of record SVQK01000040.1, read on the forward strand.
CATTCCGACCTTGAGGAAGGAGCCGACGTTGTTGTCCCGCACATAGGCGTGATAATACCGCTCGTAGTCCGCCCATGTGAAGAGCTGATAGGACACCTCGGAGCGGGGCTTTCCGTCAAAGGGTGTCATGGAGGAGGTGTCGGGCTTCTCCACGGTCACGGCGTCCGTCAGATCCACGCCGAGCTGATCGGCGGCACGGACAACATACTCCCGCTGCTCCTCCCACGAACGCTCGATCGTCCCCCGCGTCAAGCAGGCTTCCAGCTCGTCCGGTTTCCAGTCCGTCTTATTCTCCTGATCGAAGAAATTATGGCTCATGCCCCAGGTGTGCTCGGGGACAAGCAGAAGCGAATCGTTCAGATCCATGCCCGCAAAGGAAGGGACCGTCCGGAGGATATGCCGGAACGCACTCGTCTTCTTCGGATCCGCCGCTGCGCCGTAGATCCAGCTGTCACCGATTTCCCCCTCGATCACCGGGAGATCCGCCCCGCGCAGAGCCTTTGCCATATCGTCGAGTGTCGCTGCCCGGACCGCCGCGCCGGGATACCGCTGACGAAGATTCTGATAGACCGCCCGGAGTTGCTCCCCGCCCTGAGGACCGCAGTTGTCCCCGGTGAATCCGAACGCAAGCGCAACCTCGCCGTATTCGCAGACGCCGCCGTATTCGCCGCTGTAAATCACCGTGATCTCCGCGCCGTCGTGCCGCCACCGGAAAATCTCCGGGACTTTCGGAACGGGCGTGCCGGGATTGACCCCGATGTGCAAGAGCTCCACGCCGCAGGCAGCAAACAGGGGAACGATCCCCGCGGTGTGTCCGGGAACGTCCGTCATCTTCGCAGCGATCGTCTTTCTCCCGTACCGCTCGTCCAGTCTTTGCGAGACGTCGAGACAGGCCTCGAAGAGCGCGCGGTTCATGTATTCCGTATGGACAGTGAACGGCATAGCGTGCCATGTGACGAGCCCGTCCCGGATGGCGGCGTCAAGTGTGCCGTCGTCGGTTTTCAGTGCTTCCTCGATCAGCCACGCGCCCGTCGTCCAGACAAACGGACAGTCACTCCCCTCGCTTTCCCGCGCGACGCGGACGGCTGCGGGAAGATAGCCTTTCAGATACTTTTCCTTGATCGAGGCGGCATAATCGGTATAGCCGATGTCAAGGTGCGTCTTGAATACCAGAAGAACTTCTTTGACCATTGTATTTCCTTTCTGCGATGCGTGTCAAAACCGGAGCGGGGGCATGAATACGGCTTCTCCGGATACACGCCCGCGTTATCCGCACAGGGATCGGCGGGCGCAAAGAAAAGCGGCGTTTTCCAGTCCGTTCCGGAGTCCGATGCCTGTATTGTATCACAAGATCCGCATTTTTTGTTAAATTTCAGCCGGATCTGTATGAACAATCCGGGAAAGCGGCTTATTGCTCCGATAACAAACAGAATGCTGTCGGAATTGGTATCCTGTGTCTGAAAGCCAAGCCAATCAAGGGCTCCGGCAGCTGCACATTTGAAAACCGACGTGATGTTTGCTGTCTCAGTAAAAAACTCCCCCGCCGGTCTTTCGGCAGAGGAGCTTGATTCAGGATTATGATCCGGGGATGCCGGGCTTTTGGGATTACTTTCTCTTGGCGATCCACGCGGAGCCGAGCACGGAGACGAGGACGATGAGTCCTCCGCCGATGAAGGAGCCGCATCCGGATTTCGCGTTTTCGACCGCGCTGCCGACAGCCTCAGCCGCGTTGTCCGCAGCGTTTCCGGCAGCCTCGGCGACGTTCTCGACCGCCTCGGTCACGTTCTCAGCCGCGTTCTCGACCACTTCCTCAACGGTGGGCGTCTCGGGCTCCGGTTCGGGTTCCGGCTCGGGTGCAGGTTCGGGTTCCGGCTCGGGTGCGGGTTCCGGTTCGGGTGCGGCGGGAGCTTCTTCAACCGTCGGAAGAGCCGCGGCAAGTCCGTTCGGGATGGAATAGACATAGACCCAGTAGGTGTCGCAGGATTTCAGCGTCGAGTCGTCCATGTCGGTCGGAGCGTAGACGTAGAACTGGTGCGGGCCTTTGGTCGTCTCAAATGTGGATACGACAAACGTATGGTCGTCGCTTTCCCACAGGTCGATGAAATGGCGGTTCGTGCCGTCCGGATCGTCCAGCGCCCAGTCCACGCCTCTCTCAGCGCCTACGCGGGCAACGTATTCGATCATGAAGAGATAGGTCCCGTCGGCGGGAGCTTCAAAATCGTACCAGACGCAGGTGTCGCGCTTGACGCAGTAGCCGGAGCCGCCGGAAGACAGATTGAAGAGATCCACGCCGATCTCGCCGCGGTAGCCGGAAATCTCATCCATATCGGAGTTGATGTCCACCAGCACGTCGCCCTTGATCTCGGGCTGATCGGTGTAGAAACGGTATTCGCCGCGGACCTCCACCGCTCCGTCGTTGATCCCGTCGGAAGAAGCGGGAACGATACCGCCGACGTTGGTATCGTTGAAGAGAGCCTTCACTTCGTCAGCGGTGAGAGCGCGGGGATAGAAGTACGCGTCATCCAGCGTCAGGAACGGATAGGACTGCCAGCCCTTCTGATCCGTGGCTTCGTTGCCGAGCAGGGTGAACGGAAGGGGCAGCGCGCCGGTCACGGTGTCCTGGAACTCGCCGTTCGCGTAAATGTCCATGGTCTCGGCCTCGCCGCTGTACACGAAGGTCAGATTGACCCATTCGTCACGGGGCGCGGCATAACCGGAAACGTTGTCCACGACGCCGTTGATCGTGTTGCCGACGTACACGCCGCCGTCATGGATGATGCGGATGGAGCCGAGGATGGAGGAGCAGAGGAAAACATGTTCGGTGTTGTCTTCCACTTTCGCCCAGAAGCTTGCCGTATAGCTTTCCGCATCGACGTACTTGCCGAGGAAGATATACTGCTCGTTGTCGTCCATGTAGACCGCTCCGTTCGCAGTTCCGTCGCGTCCTTCCACGAACGTGGGATCTCCGACCAACTCGCCGGTCAAAACGCCGCTGTCATCCTTCGCGTCGCCGTTGAAGCCGAAGTGCAGGCCGTTCTCCGGGAGCGTAAAGTCCTCCAGCGGGAATTCCGCCATCGCCGGGGAAGCCATCACGGAGACGAAAAGGAGTACGGAAAGAAAGATGAGCGCTTTTTTCATGGTACTGGTTCCTTTCCACAAGAATAAATTTCTCACCCGCTCCCCCGCGCGACGACGGCCGGAAAGACATCCTTCCGAGTCGCCCGGGATCTGCGGATGCTATTCTATTATACTGCATACACACACAATTTTCAACAGTTTTCCGTGGTGCATTCTTATTTTTTCTCGGAAATCACGCGCGCCGCCCGTCCGACCGTTCAGAGGCTGAAAATCAAAAGCCCCGCGCCGAGGCCATACCGCGCCCCTGTCCGGTCAAATACGACGGTCTGTCCGAAGGGAGGCAGATTTGAAACGCAGAATCCTTCCCAATCGTCGGGGATCAGGGGATCGACCGTGAGCTGACCGTCCCGCCCTCCGATCCCGAAGAGCCCTGAGAGCACAAGGTCGCAGAAGGTGGAGTGATTGTAGTCCTTGCCCCGTTCCACGACGCCGCGCGCGGGATCCCAGCCGTCCCCTTTGAGGATCGTTCTCGCCGTCCAGTCCCCGGTGAAGGGATCCATGTCCTCGTCGATCCACATGATCTCCCGCCCGTCTTCGGTGATCAGCCGGTGGGACGCCGCGTACTGACGGAGAAGCGAGACATAGTCCTCCTTCGTGACCGAGACTTCGCCGTGCGTGCGCAGATGGTTCGCAAGGGCGGTCAGGGTCTGGGACGTCGCGTAAGGCCAGACGGGACCGTTCCACAGGCATTCGTGCGGATGCGGGTACATAAATCGCGGATGACTGCGCTCCGCCGTCGTGATGCCGTACGGGGCGCGGAATCCCGCCTCGTCGGTCAGGAACCGGAACGCCTCGGATTTATCCGGCCCCGGAATCCCGAATACCCACGGAATGTATCCGATCTCCTCCCGCACGTCGTGCTCCGCGGGGACGGGAGGTCTTTTGTCCGACGGGAATTCCTCGTCCCTGCCGCAGGGGATGACCTTGTAGAAATCGCCGTCCCAGAGCAGCCGGTCCATCTTCTCGCGCAGCCACGCCGCCTTTTCCGCGTACCGCCTTGACAGATCGAAGCGCCCGGACCGCGCCGCCATACGGGAGATCGCCTCCGCGTCGGCAATCATGTAGGAGTTCATCGTCGGACGGATGCCGGAGCCGCTGATCGATTCCTCCATGGCGTCCCAGCCGTCCTGAGACCAGAAGAGTCCGCACGGATGGAGGTTCATCTTCTCCCGGTCCTCATAGAGCGAGACGAGCTTGTCGAGACACTCCGCCTCGAACGCCGGATCGGGATGCAGGCTCAGCCAGTCCTCGAGCAGGGAGGCGTACCATGTGCTGTACGAGAGGGAATTTCCATGCCGATCGAGGAAGAACGAGATATACTCCTTCGTCCACTCCTCCGGGGCGTTCATCCAGCGGGCCTCGCGGACATGGTGCCCGAGTGCGGCGTTGATGGAGTTGTACGCCCCGGCCCATCCGACCGAAGGGGAGAATTCCGTGAGGATATGCCCGTACGGGGTGTCGGCCCAGTGCTTGCGCAGCGTCCACCAGCGATAGTAGTAGGTTTTCTCGATCGCCTTGTCCGGGCAGTCGATGAGCGGGATCCGGGGAGCCAGCCAGTCAAACGCGCGATCGTTCGGGATCATGGACGGATGGATCTCACAGTCGTCCGCGTTGAAAGATTCGATATAGTCCTTCAGTCTTGCGTTCAGATCGGGAAACATAGATGTTCGTTCCTCACTTTCTACGGTTCAGCCGTCCGGCTGTTCTTCCTAAAGAGGCTGTCCGGAACGGAGGGACAGATCAGGCTGCCCGCCGTTCCCTGTTTCAAGAGTATTATACCCGCTGCCGCCCGGATTGTAAAGTCTTTTTTCCGCTCCCGTTCAAACGGTTTTCAGGTCGGCCCGGCGGAGCGCAGTTGCGCTTTCTTCCTGATTTTTTATCGGGACCTGTCCGCAAAAGCTCTTTGATGTTGACTTTTTCGGCGATTGATTCTATAATGATGCCGGAACCTGTATGAATTCATTTTCAAGGAGGCCTAAGATGAAAAACAGAATCGTGGTGGCCGGAAATATCATCGTAGACCGGTTTTATCCCATCGCGGGCTACCCGGATCGAGGACAGCTCACCACCATTCTCGACGGGATAGGACAGTCCGTGGGAGGCGCGGTCTGCAACGTGGGCATCGACCTGAAACGGCTCATGCCGGACACGGACGTCTGCGCGCTCGGTCTGGTCGGGGAGGACGAGGACGGGGAATTCGCGCTTTCCGTCATGCGGGACGCAGGAGTGGACGTCTCGATGACGGGACGCCGCGGAACGACCTCGTTCACCGCCGTCATGAGCGATTCCGTCACAAACGAGCGGACCTTCTTCCAGTACCGCGGCGCGAACGCGCTCCTTTCGGAGGATTCTTTCGACTGGGACCGGCTGGACTGCGACATCCTCCACGCGGCGTACATCCTTCTGCTCGACGCGCTCGACGAAGAGGACGGGGAATACGGCACGAAAATGGCACGGCTTCTGGCTCACTCGAAGGAACGGGGCATCCGGACCTCCATCGACGTGGTGAGCGAGACCGGAACCCGCTTTTCCCGTCTTGTGCCGCCCGCGCTCCGTTACACCGACCTCTGCGTCATCAACGAAATCGAGGCGGGACAGACCACCGGGATCCCTCTGCGGGATGAGGACGGGAGCCTGATTTTCGCCCATGTCAAGCCCTGCCTGCGCGCGCTCTTCGAGCTCGGGGTCGGCGAGTGGGCGGTCATCCACTGTCCGGAGGGCGGCTTCGGCATGGACAAGGCGGGGCGTTTCGCCGCATCCGGGAAAATCCCGACGCCCCCCGGCTATATCAAGAGCAAGGTCGGAGCGGGAGACGCGTTCTGTGCCGGCGTGCTGTCGGCTGCTCACCGGGGCATGACGCTGTCCGAAGCCGTGCGCCTCGGAAATGCGGCCGCCATGGTATCCCTCAGCGTTCCGGGCGCGACGGAGGCCATGCGGACCGTCGGAGAATGCCTCCGTGCGGCGGACCGTTTCGGCGAGACGGAACTGCCCGCGATTCCAGATTGAGGAGGTGCTCCATGAAAAAGATCTGTGTCATCGGAGCGGGAAACATCGGGCGCGGTTTCATCGGACAGCTGTTTTCCGAAGCGGGCCGGGAGGTCCTCTATCTGGATGTGGTCAAATCCACAGTGGACGCGCTGAACGAGGCCGGATGCTATCCCCTTGACCTCGTATCGAACGCCGGACGCGAGCGGATAATCATCTCCCCCGTCCGGGCTGTGGACGGAAACGACCGCGATGCGGCTGCGGATGCCATCGCGGAGGCGGAGATCCTCGTCACCTGCGTCGGGGCGAAGGCGCTCCGATATATCGTTCCGAATCTGGCCGCCGGGATCCGGCTGAGACTGGCGCGGGGAGGCGGTCCGCTCAATCTGCTGATCTGCGAGAACCTGATGGACGCGGACAAGGTCCTCCGTTCCCTTCTCGAAGAGGTCCTGACCGCGGAAGAGCTCAGATCTCTCGGGCTGGTGGAGACCTCAGTGGGCCGCATGGTTCCCCTCCCCGACAAATCGCTCCTTGAAGCGGAACCGCTGCTCGTCCGGGCGGAGCGGTACGGCATCCTGCCCTTCGACCGGGACGCGTGGATCGGGCCGCTTCCGGAGATCCCGGGACTTGTGCCGGTTTCCCCCTTCCAGTTTGTGATCGAGCGGAAGCTCTATGTTCACAATATGGGCCACGCGGTCTGCGCCTATCTCGGAACGCTGGCGGGATACGAGCGGATCGCGGACGCCATCGGGGATCCGGCGGTGCGCTGCGCGGTGAGGGAGGCGATGACCGCTTCCGTCCGCGCGCTGGCGAAACAATTCGGTCAGCCGCTCGACGCCCTCCTTGCGCACACGGACGATCTGATCCGCCGTTTCGGAAACCGGGCTCTCGGTGACACCTGCGCGCGGGTCGGAGCGGATATCCCGCGGAAGCTGGCCTTCTCGGACCGGCTCACAGGCGCGGCGCGGACGGTACTTGCCTCCGGGATGAGGCCGGTGTGGCACTCGCTCGGAGCAGCCGCGGCGATCCGCTGTCTGGAACGGGAACAGGGTTCCGTCTTTCCGGATCCCGACGCCGCGTTCGATTCGCTCACAGGAGTGACGGAAGGGCCGTACCGGGAGGACGCGCTGACTTTCCGCGAACTCCTCCGGCAGAACGAAAACTCCCCGGATCTTCTCAGGATCATGATCTGCGCGGCGGACGAGCTTCTCGCGGCGCACACTCCCGCGGTGATGTGACTCGTCAAAACAGACAAAACCCGGACGCGCTCGAAAAACGCTCCGGGTTCTTATGATTCCGTTCCTGTTCCGCGGTTCAGTCCGCCGGGGGATATTCGTTGCAGAGCAGAACTTCGGCGGGCTCGTCCTCCTCGATCTCGGAGAAGCGGGGCTGGTCTTCATAGAAGCGGTTGTCCTTCGCGTCGTCGTTGACCATCGAAACCTCGCCGACCACGACGTCCCCGCCCTCTCCCCAGAAGGAGTGATAGAGATACCGCTGCATCGTGATGGATTCGCCGGGCTTCAGGCGCAGGACCGTGCCCGCCGGAACGATCCGGGTGATGCCGTCCGTCGTCACGGGAACGTCCTTTTCGGACAAGCCCTCGTTTTCATCGGACAGCCAGACCCGCACCGCCAGATCCGCGCCGCCCCGGTTGATGATATCCTCCATCTTGCTCCAGTGGAAGTGGAGGGGCGTCACCTGCCCTTCGCGGACGAGCATGATCTTCTCCGCGTAGGTCTTGCTCTCCGGATCGCCGATTTTCCCGTTGCGGATCGTAACGAGCTGCAGGCCGGTCTTTTTGAAGTCGCCCGAGCCGAAATCCGTGATATCCCACCCGAGCATCCGCTCCCGGATCTCGTCGTATTCATGGCCGAGGGTCTTCCACTTCCCGGCCGGGATATCGCAGAACGGAGGCAGGCGGAAGCACACCCCCTCAAGCGCGTCCCGGAATTCGCGTATATACCCGTTGATTTCCGATCTCTTCATCGTCTTTTTATCCTTTCTGTGCCGTCTTCTCCCGATACGGGCCGATCAGCCGCCCACGCCGTAGGCCTTCAGGGTCTTCTCCATGGACTTGGTCACGACCTTCGCGGACTTCTCGAAGGATGAGGCGAAGGTGTCCTGCTTGCTGTTCCACATGGAGGAGATCGTGCCGTACATGCTGCCCCAGTTGTAATAGCGGCCTATATCGTAGATCACGCTGTCGAAGATGATCTCGAGCATCTCGAGGGAGTCGTTGTCCCGCATGTACTTGCCCTCGAGCGTGATATCGTAGTAGGCCGGGAGGACGGTCTGCATGCTTCTGGCGGAGAAGGCTTCGATGACGATGCCCGTCCGCTCCGGATTCTCACAGGTGACCGGTACGGAGAAGAAGCCCGTTCCGTAGGGGTCGTTTTCGTTGCAGTAAGCCGCCTGAGCCTCGTCGAACTTCGGATTCGGGAGGACGCCGAAATCGGACTCCACCTCGCGCAGGTTCTCGATATCGCGCATGTGAACCCACGAGAAGAGCGTGTTTTTGCCCTCGATCATCCGGACCTTGACGTCGTAGTCCCCCATGCCCTTGTAGACGTCTAGCTCGGTGGACATGGACAGGGTGCAGTCCTGCTGAATGAAGGAAATGAGCTTCGTCCACGACTCGACGGAATGATCGGTCAGGAACGTGATCTTCGGGTCACCGTTGTCGTCCAGCTCCGCGCACATGTTGCCGAGCGCGTTAAACATGGTCTGGCCGGAATCGCTGAAATACAGATAGCCGATCACGTCGTCCTCGTTGTACTTGCCGTCGCCGTTCTTGTCGGTGAGGACCGCGTTCGACATCTCGATGAATTTGTCCATCGTGAAGGTCCCCTCGCGCACGAGCTCATAGGGATCGTCCAGATGGTAGTCCGTGATGTTGTCCTTCACAAAGGCGATAACGTTGACGGCGTTGTTGTCCGCCTCGGTCAGCTCGCCCGCCGCGAAGAAGATTTTGCCGCAGAGGGAGAGATCATGGATCGAGTTCTGATCCCACCACTTCTGCTCGAGGTTCAGGTACGGGACCTCCATGAGATCCATGACCTGCCCCTTTCCGGCGATGGCGGTGGTGTCGTTTCCGTTGCAGATGACCGCGTCCATGTTTTCGCCCGCCGTCACCATCTTGTTGACATAGGTCGCGCAGGCTCCGTTGTCCCCCATGAATTCCTGCGCGATGGCGAGGTTATAGGTGGTGTTGATGTAGTCGTTGCGGTTGTAGATCGCGTCGTTCAGCGCTTCGCCGTTCAGCTCCTCCACCCAGATATCCTTGACCGTCCAGAAATTCGCGCCGCACTTGCGGATATAGAATGTAAAGGCGTATCCGTCGTAATCGTTCACCGGAACGCCCGGATCGAAGACCTCCTCCGTCTCTTCCTCGGGAGAGGCTGTCGGTTCGGCGGCGACGGGCTCCGCCTGTGACGCCGCGGCAGGATCCTCCCGCCCGTTTCCGCTTTCGCTGCACGCTGTCAAAATCAGCATCACCAGGGCCAGAACAGTACACCAGCCCCTCATTGCAAAACGCTTTGCCATACTGTCTCCTTTCTTGACGTTCCCTGTTGGAAAGTGTCTGAAAAAACCGATTGGCTTCCGATCAATTTGATGGAACATTGTAAGTATAGCATCGAGATTGGCGGATAATGTGAACGCACGGTGAATTATATGTTTCCGCTCCGGACCTGCCCGAAACCAGCGGAGCCTTCGTCCGTCCATCCTCTCTTGACAAGCGGGGAGATTTCCTGTATAATCGGGATCGGTTGAATCCGATCATTACCAGAAAAGAAAATGCGAGGTCATCATGAAACAGAACAGAACCGCCTGCGCCCTTCTCGGCTTACTCCTGCTGCTCCCTGCCTGCGGAAAAACGGAAGACGCGCCGCCCGCGGAACAGGAGACGATCCCGTCCGCTCCCTCGGAGGTCGCCCCGGACGAAGCGGGATCCGAACCGGAAGAGGAACCTCCGCTTGCCTATCTCGGCGAACACGATTTCGGAGGCAAAACGTACACGATGCTGGTCAGCGGCATGGACAACAGCGAATGGCGTCAGAATCCGATCGACGCCGACGCGGAGAACCCGGAGATTCAGAACAGCATGCGGTTCCAGCGCAATATCGAAATCGAGAACACCTACCAGGTCAGGCTCGAATCCGTTGAGCAGTTCGGGAGCGGCGGTCTCGTCATGACGGAAATCAAAAACGCGATCAAAGCGAACGACGAGCTTTACCATTCCGTGATGCTCTGCGCGGAAAACATGTGGAAGCTCGTGCAGGAGGGGTATTTTCTGAACCTGAACGACCTGCCGAACCTTTCCCTTTCGAGTCCGTGGTGGGATCAGCGGTCCGTGGAGGATATGACCGTCAACGGAAAGCTCTACCACGCGGTCAACGCAGTCTGTACGGCGACTTACAACGCGACCTTCGCCGTGCTCTTCAACAAGGAACTGGCCGAAACCTATCAGGTTCCCTCCCCCTATGAGTATGTGCTCGACGACGCGTGGACCTACGACGTGCTGAACGACATGATGACGGGCATTTCGACCGACCTCGACGGCAACGGCAAGATGGACGACCACGACCTCTTCGGCCTCTGCCTCTGGGTGGACGCCATCACAGGCGCGGTCAACTCGGGGCTGGAATACTGCTGTCAGGTCGGGGACGACGGACTGCTCGCGCTCACGCTGGACACGGAGCGGGTGCAGAACATCGTGGACAAGTTCCTCCGGTTCGCCGCCGACGACAGCATCACTGCCGACTACATCTACAAGGGATACAGCTCCTACGATCTCTTCGCCGGAAACCACGCATTGTTCTACATGCAGGAGATCAACCGCATCACGGCGTTCCGGGACATGGAGGCCGATTTCGGAGTGCTGCCCATGCCGAAATACGAGGCAGCGCAGGAGGTCTACCGGAACTGCGTCGCGGAAAACGACGGCGTTCTTCTGGCCGTTCCGATCATCATCTCCGACGAAGAGTTCTCGACGGTGGTGCTCGAAGCGCTCGCCCGGCTGTCTCAGGAATATGTGATGCCGGCGTACTACGAAATCACGCTCCAGCGGAAAGCCGCCCGCGACGAGGAATCCGGACAGATGCTGGACATCATTTTCTCGACCCGCGCCTACGACCTCGGCTGGATCTACCAGATCGGCGCGCTGAAAAACTCCATGAAGGACATGGTCAACGGAGGTTCCTCCAACATCTCCGCCGTCGTCGCAAAGAGAAAAAACATTGCGAACCGGATGCTGAAGGAAGTGAACGAATTCTATCAGGGAGAAGGCTGATTCTCCCTTTCCCGAAAACGCCCCTTCCCTGCCGCGCGCTTCACCGTACGGTCGGGAGAGGCGTTCTTTCTGTTTTTCGGACGGGTAAACGAAAAGTAGATTGCGCAATGGGGAAAAAGATGCTATACTGTTTTCAAAGCAGTCGATCGACTCAAACAAAAACGATATGCGAAACCGCAGGGAGGTTCGACAGGATGGAGCTGGAGAAAACAGGGGCGTTTATCCGGAGCGAGCGGATCAGGCTGGGCCTGTCCCAAAGCGCGCTCGGAAAGAAGCTCTCGGTGACGGACAAGGCCGTGAGCAAATGGGAGAGAGGTTCGGGATGCCCGGACGTGGAGACGCTGCAGGCGCTGGCGTCGCTCTTCGGCTGCACGGTGCAGAATATCCTCGAAGGGAGCGCGAGGACCGCGGAGCCCACGTCCATGAATGAATTCGCCCGGCCCTCCGCCTCGGAGCAGTCCGCCGGAGAATCGGAAAAGCCCTCGTACGCGTGCGCCCGGGATCATTTGCCCGCCAAGCTCCTGATCCTGACCGAAGGTCCGTCCGATTTCACAAAGGTGCTCGAAAGCTGCGGCGCGGACATCACGTTCATGACCATGGAAGAGGCGATCGGAAAGGATCTCACCGTCTACGACGCCTTCTGTATCCTCGCCTACCGGAAGGTGCTCGATCCGCGCCTCAGAGTCCCGCTGGAAGCGGAGGCGGCAAAGGGCAAGCGGTTCTTCACCGAAGCGCTCGGCAGTTTTCTCAATCTCTTTTCCGACGCGCCTGCCGACACCACGCGCCGCCGTCTGGCAGTCGTTCAGCCGGAGGATCCGGATCGGGCTGTTCCGGGATTTGAAACCGGCGATCTGCTCGACGACATGAGCAACGCAACGGCAAGACCGTTTTTCCCGGTGCCGGGGATGACGCCTCTTCTGGTTTACCGGGATCATATCCTTGCCCACAGGCACTGGAACGCACCGCGGGAGGAGATTTTGAAGGACAGCGGGCTCGGGCTCTGGCTGGTCGGCGAGAACGTGATGATGTGCTCCTTCACGCTGCACAATTTCAACAAAGCGCGCTTCGCTCCAAGGGACAGTTGGCTGCGTCTGATCGCGTGGATCGCGGAATGGATCACGGGATCCGCCTCCGCTTTTCTTCCCGAGCCCGTTGTGAAGTACGGAACGGATCGGGATCTGACGGACGACGCCGTGTTTGAGGAATGCCGGAGGGACGCCGTGGAGCGCGGGATCCGCTGGCTCAGACAATTCCTCGTGGACAAAGGCGCGGGCGGCATCCGGGAGGGGATCCGCCACAACATCGATCCCGAAGGCCGTCAGATGAAGGCGGACGAAGTGCGGAACGACTGCACCGGAGAATCGGCAGGCGCATTCAACATGTACGCCCGGTTGACGGGGAACGAAGAAATGAGCCGGATCGCGGATCGGATGCGGGAGTTCATCTTCGGATCTATGATGATCAACGGCGGGCTGTTCGACGGCATGATCCGCTGGACGGATACCGCGTGGGTGGCGTGCTATCAGGACGACGTCGCGCGCTCGATCCTTCCCGTTCTTTTGGAATGCAACTTCATGGGGGACGACCGCCGGTTCCCTGAGGTCTGCCGCGCGCTCGATTTTCTCGTGAAGACCACGGCGAAGGACGGATGCCGGGTGCCGCGGACAGATATTCCGAACCTCTCGGAGGAGGCGATCCGCGCTCTCTGCGAATCGGAACACGGCGTTCCCACGGCGCACCACAACGCGTACTATCATGCCGCCCTTCTTCTGGCTTACCGGTTCGGTAAAAATCCGGTCTATCTCGACACGGCGCGGCGCGGGATCGAAACCATCATGGCGGTCTATCCGGAAACACGGCGCGAACAGAGCGAAACGCAGGAGTTCTGCCGCCTGATCCTGCCGCTTGCCATGCTGTACGAAGCGACGGGGGAGGAAAAACATCTGGCGATGCTGGAGCGGGTGACGCGCGATCTTCTGTCGCACCGGCATCCCTCGGGCGGATTCGCCGAGTGGGACACGGGCTACACGGCGCATTACTCCCGGATCTCGACGGGAGAATGCTCGCTTCTGACAGAGAACGGCGATCCCGTGGCGGACCTGCTCTATTCGATGAACTGGCTGCCTGTCGGATTCGCCTACGCCTTTTACGCGACGGGGGATCCGGCGTACCGGGATCTGTGGCGGGAGACGGCTGAATTTCTCATGAAAGCGCAGATCCGCTCCGACGATCCCCTCACGAACGGGAGCTGGTGCCGGGCGTTCGATATGGATCTCGGCGAGGCATACGGCTGCCCGCACGACGTGGGATGGGCCGCGTACTGCAGCGAGACCGGATGGACGGACGCCGAAATCCTGATGGGGTTCATGCTGCCCGAGCTCCTTGAACAAAGCAAACGGGAATCCAAATAAGCCGAAGCTTCAAATCAGTCTGCAAGGAGGACAAACCGATAAAACCGCACAGCAAACGACTGCTCTGTCTCTTTCTGGCCGCGCTGATATCCCTCTGTGCCGTATCCTGCTCCCAGACGCCGCAGCAGGAGGAAAAACCGGAAACAGAAGCATCAAAGACCGCAGATACTCCTTCCTCTCCCGAACCGGAGGCCGCGCAGGAGGAGGAAGAGCTCAAAGCCAATCTGCCGGACAAGACCTTCGGCGGCGAGGAGGTCATGTTCCTCGTGCCGCTGCACCTGACTTACGATGAATACACCAGCCATGAAATCTACGCCGAGGAACTCGACGGAACCCTGATCAACGACACGGTCTTCACCCGGAATCAGAAGGTCGAAGGCCTGCTCGACATCCGGATCGCGGAGACGAAGATGACGGAGTGCGACTCCGTGGCCCGCAACTCCGTCAAAGCGGACGAAGGCGTTTACAATGTGGTCATGCCCTATATGAACCCCACGATCGGACTGGCGACGGAAGGACTCCTGCTCGATCTGAAAACCGTTCCGTGGCTGGATCTGGAACAGCATTGGTGGGATCAGCGGGCAAACGAAAATCTGATCATCGCCGACAAACTGTTCCTCACGACGGGCGATATCGCCATTCTCGACAACGATTGCACGATGGTCATGTTCTTCAATAAGGCGATGATCAAGGATCACAATCTCGAAAACCCATATGAGCTTGTGCGCGAAAATCGCTGGACGCTGGATAAGGTCAGAGAACTTGCCGTCTCCGTAACCAATGATTCGGATGGCGACGGGAAGATGACGCTGAATGACGTCTGGGGCCTTTCCGTCGCGTTCAACGCCCCGATTTCCATGTACTTCGGCGCGGGCGAGCGGATCGTGGACCGGAATGAGGAAGGAGTTCTCGACTTCTGTCTCGGCACGCCCCGGGCTGTGGATGTGTTCGACAAGCTCATGAGCGTCTGCCTCGACGACATGGTGCTTTCCCAGCATACCGGCGGAAACACAAGCTACGGTACCATCATGCCGATGTTCAACGCAAGTCAGGTCATGATCGTGACGTGGGCGCTCGTGAACATCGACGGCATCCGGGAAGCGGAATTCGAGTTCGGCATCCTTCCCTATCCCCTCTATGACGAAACACAGGCGGAATACAACAATCTCATCAGCACAGGGCTGGTCAGCTCCGTCAGCGTTCCCATCACCTGTCCGAACACCGAAGTGACCGGCGCCGCGCTGGAAGCTATGGCATGGCTTTCCACGGAGACGCTGACCACGGCCTACTACGACACCGCCCTGAAAACCCGCTATGTCCGGGACGAGGAATCCGGCGAGATGCTGGATCTCATTTTCGCAACCCGGGTGTACGACCTCGGATACATCTCCGGATGGGGCGGCGTCGGGGACCTTGTCGGAAATCTGTTCAACGCGAAATCTACCAATTACGCGTCCATGTGGGCGAAATTCGAGAAGAAAGCCCGGAAAGATCTTGAAAAAGCCCTCGAAGTATTTGACGCGCTGGGATAAGGGCTGACCTCCTCACCCGGCGTCTCCGTGACGCAGAAAACCGCCCCTTTCATCCGATCCCCACGGATCCGACGGAAGAGGCGGTTTCATGTTTTCAAAAGGCGCGGTTGTCCGGCGGTCTACGGGATCCTGTCCGCCGAAAACGCCCCTTACGGCTGGTTGTTCTTCTCGTAGGACGAAATCAGTTTTTCGAGGGATTTCTTTGCGACCTTCTCCATCCTTGCGACGGCGGAGGCGTAGTCCGTGCTGTTCGCGTCCACCATGCCGCGCATGATCTGGCCCGCGCCGGAGAGCGGATTGCTGTACGCATAAATAAAATTGGTTGTGGTCGAGTCGTGGATGATGTCGATGATCTGCGAAGCGATGTCGTCCCGGGAATACTTGAGCTTGAGGGCGGTTTCGTACCACGCGGGGATCACGGTCCTCCTCGTTTCATAGGACAGCACCTCCAGCACCGCGCCCATCTTGTCGAGATTTTTCGACACGGAGGGGATCGATCCGATCAGCGCGTTGTCCGCCACAAGGGTGTGATACGCCTGCTGGTTCTCGTCGAGCTTCGGATAGGGCAGAAAGCCGTAGTCCGCCTCCATATCCCGATACCACTGTGCCGTTCCGAGCGACTGCAGGCCGAGGAAGAGAGAACGCCCCTCCTTGAACACCGCGCCGGAATAATCGGATTCCAGTCGGAACAGGCTTCCGGGCTGATGGAAGAAGGAAACGACCTTCTCCGCCAGCGTCACCGCCTGTTCGTTCATCAGATTCAGTTGGATATAGCCGTTCTCGTCGTGGGTGGAATAGGGCACGTCTCCGAGGTAAGCGAACGGGTCAACGGACGCCCAGCACAGGTAGGTGATGTAGCCGAGGCGGTCGTCCCTGTCCGTCACGCCGTTGTTGTTGAGATCGGCATACGCGGCCTCGGCGGTATTCGCAAACCGGTCGATGGTCCATGAGCCGTCCAGCACCCAGTCGTACATCTCATTGGTGTTGCCGCCGAAGAGATCGCCATACAGGTCCTTATTGAAAAAGAGCGTATGCGCGTGACGGAGGGTTTCGATGATGTAATCCCCCACGAGGAAATACCGCGCGTCCTCACCGACCCGCATTTCGTCCATGTAGGTGTCGTTCCACCACGGCATGGAATAGTCCACATAGTCGAGATTGTTGATGTTCCAGAGTCCGCCCGAGGTCACGACGACCACATGCCCGTATTCGTTTCCGAGGAACATGTCGTAGGTGTCGTCCCCCGCGGAGATGATGCGTCTGATCAAAGACCCGATGTTCCCGACCTCGCCCTGTGACTCGCCGTAATAGTTGAGCGTGATGTTGAGCCGTTCCTCGGCGTCCATGTTCCGCTTGATGACGGCGTCGTTCTCCACGTCCCCGGTCAGCTCTCCCTGTCCGGCGTAGAGCTTTTCGTTCTGTCCGGCTCCGTTCGAGACGAAGATCGTGATGGTCGTGCCGTCGTAATCCAAATCGTCCGGGACCTTGTCCTTCAGTTCGGTCTCCTCCGGTTCCGCCGGAAGTTCGTCCGGAATGACCTCCGAAGTAACCCCTGCCGGAGCGGTTTCGCTCTGTCCGTCCTCCGCCGTTTGATTTGCCGCGCAGGACAGGCAGGACGCGGCGATAGCACACGCGAGAAGGAATGCGGGGATTTGTTTTTTCATACTTTTATCCTCTTTTTCGAAGTAGTCTCTTTTTTCAGATCGCGCCTTCGAGGCTGAACATGAGCGTTTCGCCGCGGATCATCTTGACTGTGATCTCTTTTACGCCCTCTCCGTAGGATTTCTTCTCGTAGACCTCCCACGGATCCGAGGGCTTTTTGAAGCGGATGGTCTTCCGTCCGGTCGTCCTTGCGTGGATCGTCAGGAAGCGTTCGTTGGCAAAGACGAAATCGCCCTCGTCCTCGAACACATGGCAGCCCGCCATCCGCCCGATCGCCCGGTAAATGTCCGCGGAGAGCCATTTCGCCGCGCTGAACACCGTCGTGTACCCGTTCTCCCGCTTGACGCTGAGGGCGGGCAGTTTTTCGGCGCAGAGGGCGGCGGCGGTCTCTGCCTCTTCATCTTCGCAGACAAACAGCGGCCAGGCAACGGTGATCTGATTATCGACGTACAGCCCGCAGCCGTCCTTGATCTGGCGGTCCGCCTGCCCGTAGACGAGCCCGGGATCGCAGTCAGCCCCGAGAGGCCCGTCCGGATCGATCTTGAACTTCGTGTAGGACGGCTCGTCGATCTCGCGGATCTTCATCCCCGTCAGATCTGAAATGTGTTCGGCTGAAAGCCTCTTCTCCGCGTCCGGATCGATGAAGCCCTGCCCGTAGATGAAGAGCGCGGTCTTCCCCGCCCGGCGGATTTTCCTCTTTATGGCTTCCCGCTCCTCCCCGGTGAGGCTGAAACAGTTGACGAACACATAGAGCTTGTACTCCGGCAAGTCGTCCCGGGCGATGTCGTCATGATAGTAGAAATCCGCCGGGATCCCCATGCGCGGGATCTCGAGGCAGCGGTTGGACTCGATCATCTGGAACAGGGTCCCGCCCGACACGCAGTGCACGGATTCCTCGTCGTAGAAGAACGCCGCTTCGTTATGCTTCGTCCGGTCCCCGGCGTACCAGACCCGGGCGATCTCCTGCTGACGCATGATCAGCCTGTACATCGCCTCGTCCTTGTACCGCCCTCCCGCGTACTGGTCGAACCACCAGCCGAAGATGTCCTCGCAGATATCCCGTCCGAAGTCCCGCTTCATGACGGCGACGCTGTCTTCGACGGAGTACATCTCCATATAATCCCGCGCTCCGCCGCCTTCCCTGTAGGTCCGGGTGTCGTCCTCCGAGAAGAACATGCGGCCCCGGAGCCGGAAGGAATCCTGCATCACCCGCTGAGCGGAGTATCCGCCCGGCTGCCGCTCCATATAAACGTTCGGACAGGCGGTCATGTCCACAAAACCGCTGTCCAGCATCTTTCTCGCTCCGGTGCACATGCACATGTTGAAGTAGTCGAGACAGCCGAAATAGCCGTAGAACGCGCCGACCAGAAGGTCAGGATCGTACGCCTTGATGTCGCGGGCGAAGTGAATGATGGAATCCGCCGCACCCATGTGGAACGCGCGGAAGAAGTCTGCCGTGCACTGGTATTTATCCGTGTTTAGGAACGAGCCCACATGGTTGTCCGACGTCACTGTCCTCCACGCGCCGGAGCTCGGGTAATGGGTGACAATGCCGTCCGCGTCGATGAAGGCCCGCTCACTCATATCGGGGATATGGGGATCGTCGATATCCGCATCCGGGTCCCGCCACGCCTTCCGCAGTTCCTCTTCGCTCCCGTACCTGGCATAGAGATACCGGGAGAACGCCTGTCGGAATGCCGGGCTGAAATCGGCGTACAGATCGCGGTCCGCCGTGTCCGTGACGCCGAGCCAGCTGTACCCGAGGGGCGCGCCTTTGCGGATCGTCAGCGGCGTCGAGGGATACCACTCAGAGGTGTTCCCGCCTGCCAGAAACACGCCGATGAAATGATCCGCGAGAGAAGTCTTTTTCACGTCCTCCAGAAAGCCGAGGATATGCTTCGACGCCTCCTCGCACCACGCATCGGAATACAGCGCGTACATGCCGGGATAATGGCCGGTATAGCTCTCGGTCCCGACCCGCGCGGGGATCACGGTGCCGTCCTGATACCGCATCATCTCGTCCGGATGATCCCGGATCCATTCCACGGAGGGATGCACGCCCAGCCGCAGAAAGATCTTCGCCTCCGGGACCTCCTCGCAGAGCACCCGCGCATCCTCCATGAGCTGATCGAAGGCCCCCTCATAGAGCCAGTCCGGGTCGCAGATCAGGAAGAAGATCTCGATCCCCGCCCTGCCGAGCTTCCGAAGATACTCACGGTCCCGTGTGTGGGCATGGGCGGTGAACGCCATCGGGGGAAGGATCCGCCCGTCCACCTCCACAGCCGGTGAGCCGTGCCAGTTGACCATTTTTGACTTTGCCATGTGCCGCCTCCCTGATTGAGAAGGGAGGAGCGGGAGTCCGGCAGACCGGAACTTCCGTATTCCTCCGCTCTGTGCCGAATTCTTTATATAGCTTAATTATAGCAAACGCTCCGTTCGAACGCAAGACCTCTCCGCAAAAAAGGAAAAAACAGCGTATGACCGAGCCCCGGACGGAGCCGATTTCATACGCTGCCTGTTTCGACAGGAGTCGGAAGGTTCTCGGGATTCCAAGGCGTCCTTCACGCCTCCCGATCATTCGCCGAGCAGGTTCGGGTAGGCCGGATACTTGGTCCTCCACGTCGGCGTGCGGTCGAAAGTTCCTTCCAGAGGGGCGTAGGGCAGCCGGATCGTCCATGTTCCGACGCCCGTGACGATGATGTGCTTCACGTTCGGGCTGTCGATCAGCCATTTGTTCTGCTCGCTGTTCCTCATGGACTCGAAGCCGCCCGCCCAGACCGGCCAGAGAACATAGGTGGGATCGACGCGGGAGTAAAACGGAACGGTACCGTTGATCCCGTGATGGGCCATCTGGAGAATGTCGCATTTCAGCGCGTCCCCGAACTCCTCGAGCACGAGATCCGTGGCGTTGAACGCGAAGTCCCCGGTCCAGAGCGTCGTCTGACCGCCGAGGGTCATTTTGTAGAGGATCGAGCATTCGTTCATCCCGCCGTTCAGGATGCTCTTCGGGTAGAGGTCGTCGAGCGTATAGAGGACTTCAAACGACGCGTTGCGCACCTGAAACCTGTTTCCGGTGTGGACCTTCAGCACGGGAACGTCCGGATAGAATTCTTCAAGGTTCTTTTTGAACTGTGTGTAACGGTAGTTGGTGTCGTCCAGCATATAGGGGGAGTCCGACTTTTCCACTTCCTCTTCCTTCGGGAAGTTGAACACCAGCCGCTCCAGCACGATCTGATCGTGGAAATCGAGGGAGAAGCAGTTGAACACGCCGATGTGATCGCCGTGGAGGTGGGAGAACAGCCATGCCGCGATGACCGGCTTCTCCTGTCCCTCGGGCATCTGGGAGCGCAGGATGTTCATCAGCTTGTTCGAGTCCACATGATCCGGATCCCCCATGCCGCCGTCGATGATGCAGAAGGATCCGTCGGCCAGCCGGATGATGAAGCCCATTCCCTCCGCGGCGACTACGGTCTCGCCCTTCATTCCGGTGAGGAGGGTCTCGTATTTTTCCTCGTACGGATCGGTGAGCGGACAGAGGTCGCCGCGTTTTTCGTACACGACGCGGGTGAGTTCCATCCCCGGCACATGGGAGATATTGACGGTAGTCTCGTCGTTCACATAGGTAGCGTAGAGATTGCCGTCGATCGTGTTGTCGTCGTACAGGGTAAATCCGGCGTCTTCGAGCATCGTCCGGTAGGCGGCGAATTCCTCGGCGTTGGTCTTCTCGACCCGGACGACGACGGTGCTGCCCGAGCTTTCATAAGTGCCTTTCAGGGTTCCGAACGGGAAGTCCGGCACTTCTCCCGCCGCAAGGGCCGCCGTTCCGGACAGGGGCAGATGGTTGAGTGTCACGCTGTTTTCCTCCATAGTCAAGACTTGATCGGTGAAAAACGCCTCCGCCGCGGCGCGCAGGGCAGCCGGACTCTTGGCGAGGATCACGACCTTGTTCCCCTCCTCCTCGATTTTCCAGTCCCGGTATCCGAGGGAAGAGACCGTTTCCGGATCCGTGCGATTGGTCACGCCGAGCAGGATCTCTTTTGTTTCCATATCGGGCGCGGTTCCCGGTTTTTCCCAGTCCGTGCCGAACGCGAGGGAAATGCCCGTCTTCTCCTCAAAGGTGCGCCGGAATTCGACGGCAATGTCCACCGACTGGTTGTCGGCATTCTCCGCGCGGATGAGGCTGAAATAAGCCTTGCCGTTTTCCGCGAGTATGACCGGCTGAGCGTCCGGCTCCGGCGTCTCGGCGCTCACCGGGATTTCCTCGCCGAACGGTTCCTGCTCAGCGGGGGACGCGCCTTTGCAGCCCGCGAGCAGAAGACAGGCGGCGAGAAGCATGATGCAGGTTTTCCTCATGGCGCCGCGTCAGTCTCCGAAGTCAAGGTTCTTCGCCATTTTCTCCATGCCCTTCTTCCACACGCGCTCAAAGCCCTTGAGCTTGGAGGAATAGTTGCTGTTGTTGTTCCAGATGAAGTCGCCGATCACGCCGTTCGAGAATCCACCGAACAGATCGTTCGAGAAGATCTTGCCGAGGTCGAAGATAGCGTTGTTTCGGATCATGTCGAAGATCGTCGTCTGCCGCGCGCTGTCGTCGTAGTTGTATTTCGCCTTGTATGCCTGTTCGAACACGACCGGAGTCACCTGACGGTACCCTTCGGACGCGAGGCATTCGAACACCGCCGACGCCCGCTCGGTTGACTGGATCACAAGCGGGATGGCAAAAAGGGTCACGGCGTTGGTCACGGACGCGTGATAGTCCTGCTCCTCCTCCGATACCTTCGGCTGAGGAATGAATCCGTAGGTGATTTCCGATTCTCTCAGCCCGCCTTCGGAGACATGGCCGAGCGGATAGATATAGAAAACGCTCCGCCCTTCGTCAAAGATTGCCGGGACGTCCGTCTGGGGATTCTTATACGCGGCGTCCTCGGAGAACAGGGACAGGTACTTCTCCAAAATGGTCAGCGTCCGTTCGCTGTACACGTCGTCCGCGATCACGGGATTTTCTTCCTCGTCATGCACGATGAAATGCGAGCCGGTTCCGTAGTACAGCGTCTGGATTTGGTCGCTCGCCACCATCACGCCGTACTGGTCGTTGGCGTTCCGACTCCCGTCGCCGTCGAGATCCTTGTAGGTCCCCATGATCATCTCGTGCATCTTGTCGATGGTCCACGTTCCCTCGAGCACGAGATCGTACGGATCCTCCAGCTGGAAATCCGTGATCAGTCCCTGATTGAAGAACACGCCGGACATGCGGGCAAGCGCGTTGTAGGAGAGATCGCCCGCCGTGAAATAGGTGTAGCCCTTGTGAAGCGTTCCGGCATCCGTAGCCGACGCGTAGTACCAGGTCTTTGAGAGATCGATGTGTTCCGCGTCGTGAAGATTCATCAGAAGGCCGTCGATCGCGCAGGACGCCACTCTCATGCCGTAGTTGGCGATAATGTCATAGGTTCCGTCACCGGACGTGTTCTGCTTCTGGACGGCGGTCTTCATGACGCTCCCGTAAGCGGCGTCCGAACGGGGGTATTCGTCCCATACGAGGGCGACGTTGAGTCTGTCCTCTACCTTCAGATTCCGGTTGTACACGGCGGAGACGATGATCTCACCGTTGTCCTCCTCCACGAAGAACTCGCCGGGATCCCACGATTCCCAGCAGAAGATCCGGCAGGTCTCCCCCTGAAAATCCAGATCGGGGAGCTCGTCCGGAACGAACTGGGTTTCCGTCTCTTCTTCTTCGACGGGGGCGATGACTTCGATGTCGGACGCCGTCTTGTCAGCGCCGACCGTTGTTTCTTCGGCGCTGTTCTTGCTTTCCGAACATCCGCTCACGGAGGCGAGCAGAAGGCTGAGGGACAGAATGGCGGAAATGATCTTTGCGGATTTCATATTCTCCTCCTCACAGATAGTCGTAGCTGCGGCAGACGGAAGAGCCCGCCCAAACCCGCGCGCAGCCGGACTTGAACGGGCTTCTCCTGTCAGAAATCAACGATAGGTTTATTCCGGCTTTCGTTCACTCAGCCGCGCTTTTTGGAGAACGCGAAACCGGCCATGGAAATCACGGAGACGATTGCCGCGGCCACACCGAAGTCGAACGTATTCGGAGCCTCCGCCTTCTGATCCAGTTTTTCGTCGGCTGCGGGAGCCTCGGCCTTTTCACCGGTCAGGACCAGCTCGGAGATCTGGAAGCAGCCGGAGGAAGCGCCTTCCGCGTCGAACTTCACGAACTTGATGGGATCGGAGGAAGCCTCGCCCGCGAAGTACCGGAAGTTGGCCTCGGCGAAGAAGGATTCGTCTCCGGAAGCGATCACGGTCCAGTTCTCGCCGTCAGCGGAACCGGAAACGGTCCACGCGGAGGGCAGGCGGCCGTTGTATTCGGCGTTGTCGTTCGCGGTGGCCATCACGATGCCGTCCACGGTGTACCAGCCGTCCAACTCAGCGGTGGAGCTGATCGGGAACTCGCCGGTGCAGAACTTTGTGGAAGTCTGGCCGTCCCAAAGGTTTTCGGGGCCTTCGCCGCCGTTGCCGTTCGTGCCTTCCACGAAGGTGTAGCCGGCGATCGCGGTCTTGCCGATGGAGGCGACAGCCTCGTCAGCGGTACCAAAGCCGGGCTCCGCCGCGGGCTCGTCGGAGATTCCCGTGACAGAGGCCACGACGTTCCGGTATTCGCGGATCACTTCGGCGTCCGAGAGAGCGGTCTGATAGAGCTTCGCGCCGACCACGCGGAATTCGCAGCCCGCGCCGAGAGATTCGGAAGTGTAGGCGGGGTTCAGGCCGATGCCGAGAACGTCGGCAAGCCCGCTGCCGAGCTTGAATCCGCCTTCGCCGTAGAGGCCGTAGGAGACCAGCTCGCCGTTCATGTAGACGTTCAGCGTGTTCGCTTCCTTGTCATAGGTGCCGACCAGATGGAGCAGCTTGCCCGCCTCGTAGAAGCCGGGGCCCTTGTCCGCGCTGCTCGGAGCCGCTCCCGCGTAAGCGCCCCACGAATATTCCGCGCCGGTGCTGTCCGCGGTGCCGATCTGGAACTGGAGCTGCTTGAGGGTTTCGGTGCCGTTACGGTAATAAAGCGCGGATCCGCCGCCGTTGCAGCAGGTGAGGATGCCGGAGGTTCCGGAGGTCAGTCCTTCCAGCTCGATGGCGATTTCATAGGTGCATCCGCCGTTGAGCCATCCGCCGAGCCCCGCCTCGTCCGTAAACGGAAGGGCGATCAGCATGCCTTCCTGATCCTCGTTGCCGATGAACGCCGTCACGGGATACGCGGTTCCGTCCACGGTCACGGTCGTTTCGGCGATCTCGCCGGCCTGAACGCTGACTTCAAGGTTGCCCTGCACGTCGTACGGCGCGCCGTCCTTGTAGCCGAGCTCGAACCACGGAGCGGGAACGGTGTCCGCCGGATCCGTGACGCCTCTCGTGCGGTAAACATATTCCGTCGGTCCGATTTCCGCGGGCGCGTCTACCACGGTGACATCGGGAGTCACGCCGGTGATGGAGGAGATCACGGCCTGATACTCTTCCGCGACTTCGGCGGAGGTGAGAGCGACCTTATAGAGCCGCGCTCCGACTACGCGGAATTCCGCGCCGAGAGCCAGGGATTCGGACGGATACGCCGGGTTGAGGCCGATGCCCAGAACGTCTTCGAATCCGTTTCCGAGGTTGAAATCGCCATCCCCGTAGTAACCGGAAGATCCGAGCTCACCGTTCAGGTAAACATTCAGCATCTTGGTTTCGGGGACATACGTTCCCACACAGTGCAGGACCTTGCCCGTCTCGAAATAAACGGGACCGTCCGCAGCACCGGACGCACCGGCTCCCGCGTAGAAACCCCAGTGGTTGGTCGCCGCGCTGTTGTCGGTCGTGCCGATCTGGAACTGGAGCTGCTTCTTCTCGCCGCCGTTGCGGTAGTACAGCGAGGAGCCGCCTCCGTTGCAGCAGGTGAACAGGCCCGAGGTCCCTTCGGTCAGGCCCTGAAGCTGGATGGTGATCTCGTAGGTGCATCCGCCGAGAAGCCATTCGCCCAGTTCTTCGCCGTCAGAGAACGGAAGCTCCACGAGGATGCCTTCCTGATCTTCGTCTCCGACAAACGCAGTGACCGGATAATCCTTCCCGTCGTAGTTGACGGTGGTTTCGGCGATCTCGCCCGCCTGAATCTCGGCGGTCAGGTTGTTCTGGACGTCGTAGGTTTCTCCGTCCTTAAATCCGAGCTCAAACCACGGAGTCGGGACTGCCGCGGACACTGACAGCGCAAGAGCTGCCGAGACCGCGAGGAAGGACAGAAGCGCAAACACTTTTTTCATGCTGAATTCTCCTTTCCGGTAGTTGCATTCTTCGCCTTGGATAAAAATACATCCGTGTTCTTCTTAATTATAGTAAAAGCGCCCCGGATTGTCAAGAGAATCCGGCAAGAAAATGCAAAAAGGGATCTGTATCCGGAAGCCGTTTCCCGGTTTCGGACGGAGCGGACGAATTTCTGAAAATCCGTGAAAAATACGCGGAGAGCGGAATGGCGACGGCTTTTTCTCCTGTCTTCCCGCGTTCGGTCTCTTCCAGACTGTTGCAATCGATCCGTGTTTCTGATATAATGAACCTGTCCCCGATCGAGGAAAAAATGCTGCGGAGGTGCTGAGGCATGCGTATGTTCCGTGACAACAGAGTCAGACACACGGGAGTGAGAATGGCAGCCGGTTTATGCCTGTTTCTGATCCTGCTCTGCTGCCTCCCGGTTCCCGTAAGGTCAGAGGCTTCTGCCGCGGATGGAGCGGTCGAGACGGCCCGTCCGTCCGTAAACGGCGCGCTCCATGTGGAGGGGACGTCTCTTGCGGACGAGTCCGGGAACGCGGTTCAGCTCCGCGGCGTGAGCACCCATGGTCTGACGTGGTTTCCCCGTTTTCTCGATCCCTCCCTCATCCGTCAGATCTCCGAAGACTGGAAGTGCAGCATGCTCCGGCTCGCCATGTACTCGGAGCTGTACTGCGGCGAAGAGCGTGAGGAAAGCTACCGCCTGATGAAAGCCGGGATCGACGCAGCCATCGGCGCAGACATGTACGTCCTTGTGGACTGGCATATTCTGAACGACAGCGACCCGAATGAGCACGCGGAAGAAGCGATCGATTTCTTCGAGCGGATCTCTTCGGAATATGCGTCCGTCCCCAACCTTCTCTATGAAATCTGCAACGAGCCGAACGGATCGACGGACTGGGGCGACGTTCTCGCCTATTCGGAACAGGTGATCCCAGTCATCCGGAAAAACAGTCCCGACGCCGTGGTCGTGGTCGGAACACCGGAATACGACCGGAATCTTGGCGGTCCCGCGCTCCGTCCCGTTCCCTTCGACAATGTGATGGTCGTCCTCCACTTTTACGCCGCGACCCACGGGGAAGGACTCCGGGGAGAGCTTCGCGCCGCGGTGGAGGCAGGAGTCCCCGTATTCATCAGCGAGTGCGGCCTCTGCGAAGCAAGCGGAGACGGAAGGACGGATTTTGCCTCCGCCGCGGAATGGTTCTCCTATCTTGCGGAGCACAAAATCAGCTACGCGGTCTGGAGCATGTCCGACAAGGATGAAACCAGCGCGTTCTTCAAGCCCGGATTCGATCCCTCGGGCAAAATCGAGGACAGCGACCTCACCGTCTCCGGCCTTTGGGTGCGGGAGCTTATCCGCGGGGCCGATCCGAAGGCGATCCCGTATCCCGCCGCATCCCTTGAGAAAAGCGTGTGGGCGGGGATCCGGTCGTGGATTTCGGGCTCCCTCGGCGAGCTGGGCTACAAGGCCGTATCGTCCTGGGTGACACTCGCGGGAATCGCGGGCGGACTGCTCCTCCTCGGCGCGCTGGCCGTCCTTCTCTATCAAGCCTTCCGGAAAAAACAAAGGCGTACTTACGACGACATCGTCGGATCCCCATCCGGGACGAAGCGGGATCTGCCCGCGAGACTGTGCCTCGTGCTGAGCGTCTTCCTCACCCTGCTCTATCTGGGGTGGCGGATCGTCTGGTCCGTGCCGGTCGAATCCGGAGTTTTCGCGGTGGTCTGCAATCTTCTGCTTCTGGCCGTGGAGATCTTCGGTTTTGCGGAATCCCTTGTGCTCTACCGCAATCTGTTCGGAACGCGCCCCCATCCGCTCCCGGAGATCCCGGAGGACGCCTGGCCCGAGGTGGACGTCTTCATCGCCACCTACAACGAATCGACGGAACTCTTGCGGAAAACAGTCAACGGATGCCTGCACATGAAGTATCCCCAACCGGGCAAAGTACATATCTGGATCTGCGACGACAACCGCAGACCGGCGATGCGCGCGCTGGCGGAGGAGATGGGCGTCGGCTATTTCGACCGTCCGGACAACGAAGGGGCGAAGGCAGGGAATCTCAACCACGCCATGGGGCTGACCTCTGCGCCGTATATCGTCACCTTTGACGCGGATATGATCCCGAAAAGCGACTTTCTTTTGAAAACGATCCCGTATTTCGTGGATGCGGAATTGAGGGAGGCGCAGAGACCGGCGGAGGAACGCCTTTCGCTCGGACTGCTCCAGACCCCGCAGAGCTTCTATGATCCCGACGTATTCCAGTATGCGCTCTATTCGGAAAAACGAGCCCCGAACGAGCAGGATTTCTTCTACCGCACGATCGAACCGGCGAAAACCGCGACCAACAGCGTGATTTACGGCGGCTCCAATACGGTTCTGTCCCGGCGGGCGCTGGAGGATATCGGCGGGTTCTTTACGGGATCCATTACGGAGGATTTTGCGACGGGAATCCTGATCGAGTCCGCGGGCTACGTCAGTCTGGCGATCACCGAACCGCTCGCCAGCGGGCAGACGCCGCACACCTTCCGCGAGCACATCGCTCAGCGCACCCGCTGGGGCCGCGGCGTGATCGTAACGGCCCGCAAGCTGAAGCTCTGGCGGAGGAGGAATCTGACAGCCGCGCAGAAAATCAACTACTGGAGCTCCGTGGTCTATTGGTATTCGCCCCTCAAAAACCTGATCTACATGCTTTCCCCGCTTCTGTACGCGGTGTTCGCGGTTCCCGTACTCCGGTGCAGCTGGCTGGATCTGGCCGTCTTCTGGCTCCCCATGTTCGTCCTTCAGGATCTCTGCCTGCGGATGAACAGCGGAAACGCCATTTCGACCAAATGGAGCGGGATTTATGAAACCAGCGTCATGCCCCACCTCTTGATCCCGATCGTCAAGGAGTCCCTCGGCCTCACGCTGTCCAAGTTCAGGGTGACGGACAAATCGGGACGGGGAGGAAAGAGAACGCGCGACCTCGGCGGGATGATCCCCTTCCTGATTCTGGCCCTTCTCTCCGTCGCTGGAATCGTCCGGATCCTGTTGATCTTTGACGCTTCGCAGACGTTCAGCTTTCTGATCCTGCTGTTCTGGGTCATCCGCAACCTGTACTTCCTTGTCATGGCTCTGTTTTTGGTGGACGGGCGAGACGGGGACGAGGAGGCGGTGAGGGTCACGGACGCGGAACCCGTAACGCTTCTGTCGGGAGGAGTGGTCTACGAGGGCATCACGACGCTCTTGACGGAGCACAATCTGACCGTATTTCTCGACGAAGGGGAGCCGCTCGGCATCGGCGCGGACTGCGAGCTCACGATCCCGCGGGAAGGCGGCGAGATTCGCCTGAAAGGGATTGTGACCGGGATCCGCAAAACCCGGCACGGCCAAGCCCGGACGCACACCGTCGAGATTCTGGATTTCGGCGGGGATCGGTACGAATACCTGGAACTCCTCTACGACCGGATCCCGACCCTTCCGCAGTCCCTGCGCCGCGATTTCGGCGTTTTGTCCCACCTCTGGCAGAACATCGCCCACCGGGTTGCGAGAACGCGGAAGTGACAGCCAGGGGCATACTCCCACTAAAGAAAAATCGGCGGACAGTCACCGGGACCGTCCGCCTTTTGTATGTTCATAGCGCTTGGGAGGAAGAATTCCGCTGTACTCAGACTATCCGGCAACGGAACCGTTTCCGAGCGGCATCTCGATCCGCGGATCCGCGATCATCCCGACCGCGGTTTAGACCGCATCACTCAAAATAAGTCTCATAGCCTTCCCAATGGGCGAGGTAGCGTGCGAGAATCAAGCGGTCGAGGCCGTTTGACTGTCCGTCTCCGTTGGCGTCCGCCGCAGCAGGATCTGCGAGCTTCCCTTCGAATCCGGTTCGATCGGCAAGATACCGCACCAGAAGCATCCGGTCGGAGGCGTCGATCTCACCGTCTCCGTTGAGCTCACCGAAGATGATGACTGTCATGCTGTCCGTGACCGTTCCGTTTCCGTCCACCGCCGCAAGGGTGAATCCGGTGCCGACATATCCCGCGTAGGCGTCGCCCAGCGGATTGCCGTCCGCATCGTACAGCACAAGATCCGCATCCAAAAAGTTCATAAGGAAGGTTTCGACGTCTGTTTTGGCCTTCACGAAGGTGACGCTGCCGCCGTCTCCGGATATCGCATAATCGGAGGAATCCCGCAGGGTGATGGTGTTCTCCGCTTCAAATACGGCAGTTCTGTAACCGTTCCAGGTTCCATCCGTCCAGCCGCTTCTGCCCCGGATGTAGTATAGCGTCACGGTGTCCGCCATAAAGGACGGGCTGGCGGCGGATCCGGCGGTGACCGACGGCGCGCTGCCGAAGAAATATGCCTTTTCAAGAGCGGCGCATCCCTTGAAAGCACTGGAGCCGATCTTCGCAAGGGATTTCGGGAAGACGATCTCCTTCAGGGAGGCGATGGAGCTGAACGCGCCGTTCTGCACGGTTTTTGTTCCGGAAACGACGGAGTGGGACTCGACGACTTTCGCGCGCGGGCAGATCACAAGCGTCTGTTCGCCGGTCTGCTCGTTCCGGAAATACAGGATCCCGTCCTCGTCGAAATACCACCGGTTGCCGTGGTCAGGACCGGCTTCACAGACGAATTCCTTGATGGAGGGAAGAACATACAGGTTTTCGGGAACCGACGTCACGGTGGAGGGAACGATCACGGTCTCCGGCGCAGAGCCCTGGAAGGAGTACCACTGGGAGGTCGGGTCGTCTCTGAGCGTCAGGTTATCCGAAACCGTGATCGTTTTCAGGGACTTGCATGCGGAGAACGAACGCTGTCCGAGCGTCTCCACTCCGCGGCCGAACACGACCGATTCAAGCGCGGAGCAGTTCTCGAAAGCATATCCTCTGACGGCGGTGACATGATCGGGAATCACGACCGTCTTCAATCCGGTGCATCCGGCAAAGGCGTAGTCCTCGATGGTGATGAGGGTATCGGCCGTTTTCTCGAAGGAGATCGATTCCAGCGCCGGCTTGTTGTGGAAGGCGTACGCTCCGACGGTGTTCGTGCCGGAAAGGACGGTATAGGCGTTTCCCTCGACGAGCATGCCGCGCGGATACTTGACGAGCTTTTGGGTGTTGGTCAGCGCGTTCCCGTAATACAGCACGCCGCCGTCGTCGAAGTACCATTCCGCCGCGCCGTCCGCCCGTCCGCCGCACTCGAACACCGCTATACTTCCGAAATTATAGAGATTGGGCGTAATGAACGTGACGGTTGCGGGAACGATGATCCGCTCCGGGGAGGACTGATAGAAGGGATGCCACTGAGAGTTCGTCGTGTCGGAGAAGTCCAGCCTGTCCGATACCGTGACTGTTTTGAGCGCTCCGCAGCCGGAGAACGCAAGCTGTCCGAGCGTTTTTACGCCGCGGCCCAGCACGACCGACTCAAGCCCCGAGCAGGACGCGAAAGCGCTTGCCCCGACGGAGGTGACGCGGTCGGGGATCTCAACCGCCGTCAGCGCCTCGCACCGGCTGAACGCGTTTGCCTTTATGGTTTCCAGCGTATCCGCCGTCTTTTCGAAGGAAACCGCCTTCATGGTCTTGATGTCGTAGAACGCTCTCTCGCCGATGACATTCGTCTCTTCGAGGATTTCATAGGAGCGGGCGCGGTTTCCGAAGGTCCTGCTGTGGGGGAAGCGGACAAGAGTCTGTTTCCCGGTGAGATCGTCGTAACAGTACAGGACGCCGTCGTCGTCGAAGTACCATACGTCGCTTTTGAAGTAGTTCATATCCGCCTCGCAGTCAAAGAACCGCAGGCTGCTCATGTTGTACAGGTTGGGAGAAACCTGTGTCACCGTGGCGGGGATGACGATCGTCTCCGGCGCGCAGCCATCGAAGGCATACCACTGGGAGGTCGGGTCGTCCTTGAGCGTCAGGTTATCCGAAACCGTGATCGTTTTCAGGGACTTGCACGCGGAGAACGCACGCTGTCCGAGCGTCTGTACGCTGTGGCCGAACACAACCTCCACCAGAGCGGAACAGTTCTCGAAGGCATATCCTCCGACGGCGGTGACGTGATCGGGAATCACGACCGTCTTCAATCCGGCGCATCCGGCAAAGGCGTAGCCTTCGATGGTGACGAGGGTATCGGCCGCTTCCGCGAAGGAGATCGATTCCAAGGACGGCTTGTCGTACATGGCGTACGATCCTATTGCAGTGGTACCGGGCAGGACGGTATAGGTATTTCCGTCGATCAGCATGTTGTGCGGGTACTTGACGAGCTTCTTCTGCGGATTGAGCGCGTTCTCGTAATACAGCACGCCGCCGTCGTCAAAATACCATTCCGCCGCACCGTCCGCACGTCCGCCGCACTCGAACACCGCTATGCTGCCGAGATTATAGAGGTTGGGCGTAATGAATGTGACGGTTGCGGGTACGATGATCCGCTCCGGGGAGGACCGATCGAAGGGATGCCACTGAGAGTTCGTCGTGTCGGAGAAGTCCAGCCTGTCCGATACAGTGACTGTCTTGAGCGCGCCGCAGTTGGAGAACGCACGCTTTCCGAGCGTCTCCACGCCGCGGCCGAGCACGACCTCCGTCAGAGAGGGACAGGACAGGAAAGCCTCGGCCGGCACGTTTGTAACCTCATCGCCGATCCGGACCCTTTTGATATTCAGCGTCAGATTTTTCCACGGGACCTCCGAGACGGAGCCCGAGCCTTCCACGACGAAATCGCCGTTTGCGTAAAGCGCCCAGACCGTATTCGTCCCGCATGTGCCGGAATACGTCGGCTCCCCGAGATCCTCCGCCGCCGAGACGGAAAACGCCGCGGCGAGGACGAACAGTACGGTCAGGATCAGGAAAACAATCCGCTTTGTCAGTTTCTCCATATGAGCCTCCTAATCGATCAAACTGGACAGAGGCTTGTCCCTCCGCCGGAAACAAGTACGCCATACAAAACCGAGGCCGGTTTTGCCGTGCGGTAAGTGAGTGTGTTATTCAGTATATCACGTTTTCCCGGAAATGTCAACAAACTCCCGGCGAACGCAAAAACCGCGGAATCCCGTTCAAAGATCCCGCAGTGAATGATATAGCTGCCTGCCGTTCCGCTCAATACCCCCAGCTGAACAGATCCCAGCCGCCGTCTTCGGTCCGGCCGAGCCACCACTGGTAGTCGGTATATTCAAAGTCCTCATTCCACGCGCCGTAGGCTTCGAGGGGAGAGTGGAAATCGGTGATGAACTCGGCCACCTGAGTGTATCCCGCGTCCGGGTTGAGCTCGTTCGCCCATTTGAGGTTCTCTTCGGAATTGCATTCGTCGCCGGCGTAGCGCAGGGAGTGAAGCTCGCATCCCTTCCAGAACGCGAAGCGGCACTTGACCTGCACGGCGGCTTCGGTCAGCTCTTCGGCGGTATAGAGGGCCGACTTGCCCAGATCCGGAACGACGACCGTGTCGTTGATCGCCCCGAGGAAGGCCTCGAAGGTCTTGCCGGAGGATTCGACCGCATGCGCCAGCTCGGGGGAGCCGACGTAGCGGATGTGCCAGGGCTCGTAGCCGTAACCGGTGACATGCTCCATCCCTTCCGGATAGCGGAGGATGAACCCGTACTCGGCGAGCTTCGAGTGGATCTTCGCCCAGATCTCGGGATACCGGATCATGTCCTCGTTGTAGTACACGTCCTCGCCGTCGATGTTGAGATAGAGGTCGAGCGCGAGGCCGGTGTGATGCTCGGAGAATCCGGGCTGTGCCACGGTCTTCGCCGCATAGTCCGCGCCGTATTCCTCCGTGAAGCGGTCCATGATCTCCTGCTGCGCATACACGCTGCGGTACGCGGAATCAAGATCGACCTTCACGCCGTCCGCTTCCAGAGCGTATTTCAGACCGAGGTACGCGCGGTATGCGCTCCGCTCCACGTCCACGTTGTCGCCGAGGGAGTTTTCCGTCGAAACCAGATCGAGATGCTCCTCCCAGTCCGCGGGCAGCTCGTTCTGCTTGTTGACGAGAACCTTGTAGTCCGGAACGCTCCACTTCGCCTTCACGACGATCTTCGGCGCTCCCGCCGGAACGTCGAGAAAGTGGCAGACGGAGGCTTCGATCGAGTCGATGGCGGCCTTCGCGCCGGAGGGGTTCTCCCCATCGGAGTTTTCCCCGGTCAGGAGGTAGTAGACGTTTCCGTCCGAACCCACGGCGTACAGCATGAGCGGTCCATCCTCCGCCATGGCCCTCGCGTACCGCACGCCGTTTCCTTTATCGACGATCTCCGCGTCTTCGAGGGTGCTTTTCTCAACGAACGCCTTGAGCGAATCCATATCCGTCACGTCGAGCGTGGGGGACGCGCCGAAAGCGACGTACACCGAAGAGCCGAGTCCGATGTATTTGATTTCCGTAACCTGATCGAGCTTCGCCGCAAGCACGTCGGAGTCAAACGCCGCGGCAAGGCTGACGTCCGCGAAGGCATAATAAACCTTGTCCATACCGAGCGCGCCCGGCACGCGGGAAAGCATCGAGATAAGCTCGAAGTCTTTCAGCGCAGCCCGCGGGTTCAGTCCGTCTTCCGTGTCCGTAAGGATTTGGTTCATCACGACCCAGTGCACGGCCTCGTTCGCATATTCAGAGATCTCCGCCGCGTCCGGGGCGTCGAGCAGGAACATCCACATCCCTTTGAATCCCTTGTCCAGCGACTGCGCGTACCGGTAGATCATCGCCGCGGCCTGCTCCCGGGTGACGGGATCGTCCGGGCCGAAGAGTCCGCCGCCGTAGCCGTTGACGATCTTATGATCAAGCGCCCAGTGGATCGCCTCAGCCGTCGGCCCCTCGTTCGGGACGTCGGTGAACGCGTCCTGAAAATCGCTTTCAGCCTCCGCTCCGCTCAGGGTGTAGAGCTCGTACAGGAAGTTCGCGCGGCTGACGGGTTCCGCCTCAATCGCGGGATCGGTCGAATCCGCGGCGATGGCGGATGTGGCGAGCGTCAGGATCAGGAAGACCCCGGCAAATGTTGATATCAGTTTAGTGTGTTTCATATCTGCTTTCCCATAATGTCTGAACGACAGTTCGCTTTATTTTCCGAGCGTCTCCCGGACGAAGAAAACCTCGGCATCGCTTTCTGTGACCATCACGCTCTCCTGACGGAAGAACGCGCACAGATCCCCGGCGATCTCCCGCACCTTTTCAGGCTCCGCGTCGAGCACGGTCAGAACCAGCGTCGTTTCGTCAACGTACGTCCCGTCGTCGTGGAAATACCCGCCCTCGACGATATGAACGGAAAAAGGCGTGTGATAGCTCCGGCATACATTTTTCAAAATGGACTGGTATTTCTCCGTGTCAAACCGCTGTTCATGGGACACGGCGTCCTTGAGACCGATGTAAATGGCGTATTGTTTCATGTCTGCAGACCGTCCCGGAAATCCGGGTTGTTGTGATCCCGACGGGTCATTCAATCGTCAGAATATCGGAAAAGCCCGTGACTTCGAAGATCTCCATGATGATCTCGGAAACTCCCGTGACCTTCATGTCTCCCTGCTTGTTCATCTGCTTCTGGGCGGAGAGCAGAACTCTGAGCCCGGCGGAGGAGATGTAGTCGAGGGCGGAGAAATCAAAGGTCAGGTTTTCGATCCCGTTCAGCTCTTCCTTCAGAACCGCTTCAAGATCGGGCGAGGTGACGGTGTCGAGTCTTCCTGCCACCGCCAGCGTGAGAGAAGTACCGTTTTTCTGCTTGTTGATTGTCATGAATTCGTCTCCTTTCGATTGTTCCGCGGATCGATCCGCCGCCGTCCGCGCGTTTGATAACCAACGTGATGTTTGCTGTTTCAGCAATTAAACTTCTTGGAAATGACCATTTCGACGTCCTGACCTGCGATGCCGATTTTTACCTCGTCCGCCAGCTTCGCCACGACGGACTTTTCCAGCTCGTCCCAATCCTCAACGGGAGTGCGGCCTTCCTTCACGGCGGCCTTGTACCGGTTCATCGACCACAGCCCTGCCGCCGCGATGGAGAGCGATCCGAAATCCCCGCCGGAATACGCGTAGTCCATCCCCGTGACAAGGTCGCTCGGGATCCGGCTGTTCTCCGGCTCGAGGAACTGCTCGAACAGATCCCGGATCTTGCCGGTCACGCCCTTGGCCGCGGAGTTTTCCCCGGTGGTGGAAGCGGCGAGCAGATTCTTCCGCATTTCCGCGTTCATGGGGGTCTGGACGGCGAGGTGAAGATCGACGGTCCCTCCGTCGTCCTCGATCCAGAAATCCGCCTCGCGCTCGCCGGTCAAAGCCCGCATCATGCCCATCATCTCCTCGGTGAGAAGGCGCAGATGAAGAGCCCCTCTCCGGTCGAGATCGCGGAACCGAGCGACGGCCTCCGCCTGCCCGAGCGCTTTATCAAACCCTTCGCCCTCGTTTGTTACATGAATGATGTCTGACTTCATGTGCTTTTCTCCTTTGTTGTTTGTCGTCCCGCGCTGCCGCTCCGCCGGTCAGATCGGATCGCGGAGGAGGGGGCAGCAGTCCGGTTCCCGGGTCGCGTTTGTCTTTATTATAGCGGAATCCCCGGGATTTTGCAAGATGGGAAGGCAAATCCACGGACAATTCCGCTGTTTTTTGACTGGAACCGGCACGGCTTTTCCCTTCCGTAAAGATTCACAGCTTTTTCGTCACGGTCAGCACGTTGCGTCCGCCGCAGTATTCGTAAATCACGTCGTCCATGATTTTCTTCGTGAGGAAGATCCCGAGTCCGCCGATCTCACGCTCTTCCGCCGACGCCGTCCGGTCCGGGTCTCCTTTGGCGGTCGGATCGAAGGGGATTCCCCCGTCCTCGAACGTGATGCGCGCGTGCCCGTCCAGGACGTCGATCCGGATCAGCGCGTCCCCGCCCTCCGGTTTGTCCCGGTAAGCATAACTCGCAATGTTGACAAAGAGCTCCTCCACCGCAAGATCGATCTGCATGAGGGTCTTCATCGGGCAGTCCGCGGATTCGAGCTCCCCATTCACGAAGTCCGTCACCGCGTCGAGGCATCCCACCTCGGCTTTCACCGTCAGTTCTTTCATACGCCCTCCTTTGATTTGTATTCCAGACAGAGCATCGTCAAATCGTCGAACTGCTCCGCGTCCTTCACAAAACTGTCCACTGCCCTGCGGACGTTTTGCAGCATCCGCTCCGGCGCGGCGTCCGGGTCGCTGTTCAAGGCGTCCAGCATCCGATCCGTTCCGAAGAGCTCGTTTTCCGCGTTCGTCGCCTCCGGTACGCCGTCCGTGTACAGGAACAGCTTCGCGCCGGGTTTCAGCGTCAGCTCATACTGCTTGTATTTCGGTCCCACCATGCCGCCGATGACGAAGCCGTGCCGATCCCTGTAGAGTTCAAATTGTCCGTCCGGCTGGCGGATGACCGGATACTCGTGTCCCGCGTTCGCCGCCGTCAGCTTTCCGGTCGAGATCTCAAGGATCCCGAGCCACACGGTCACGAACATATCCTCCCGGTTGTTCGAACAGATCAGAGCGTTGGTGTCGGTCAGAATCTGCGCCGGGGACTTGCCGGTCATGGCGTACTGGCTGAGGATGATCTTCGACGCCATCATGAAGAGCGCGGCAGGAACGCCCTTGCCGGATACGTCCGCCATCACCATGCAGAGGTGGTCGTCGTCGATGAGGAAGAAATCGTAAAAGTCTCCGCCGACCTCGCGCGCGGGATCCATGGACGCATAAATGTCGAATTCGGGTTTCCCGGGGAATGCCGGATAGATGTTCGGGAGCATATCCGCTTGAATCCGCGTAGCCAGCGCAAGCTCGGTGCCGATGCGCTCCTTTTCGGCGGTGATCTCGGTGATCTGCGCGATGTATTCCCGGGTTTTTGCGGAGAGAGAGGCGAAGGACTCCGCGAGGATCTGGATCTCGTCGTCCGTGCGGTAGACGTCCTCCATTTCGAAGGCGGTGTCACTGCCGTTCAGGCTATTGATGCGCTTCGTCATGTGCTCGAGCGGCTTTACGATGCGCGACGCGACCGCAAGAGCCCCGCCGATCGCAAGAGTCACAATCACGAGTGTCAGGATGAGGAAAGTCTGCGCGGAGTGCGCCGCGCTGTCCCGGTAAACCGCGAGGGATTCGGCATTGATTTCATCGTAGTTTTTCAGCATGGCGGCGGTAGGTTCGCGGGTGATTTCCCGTTCAACCGCCGAGAGGACCGCCCATCCGACCGTGGTCATAGGCGCGCCGGTCATATAGTAGTCTGCCCCGTCCACCGTGATCAATTCGAGCCCGGTATTTCCGGTCAGAGCCTCGCCGATAAACCGGGCCAGATCCGCGTTTTCGCTCTTTCTGAGATCGGGCGCGTTCGCGGACAGCTCCGGCTTGAAGGTTCCCTCTTTGTTCGGGGAGAACAGCACCTGCCCTTTTTCGCTGATCACGCAGACAAATCCTCCGTTTGTCGCGGTGTTCTCGACATAATCGCGGACGGATGTGAGGAAAATATCCGCGCCGACCACGGCGACGAGCTTTCCGTCCTTGTAAACGGGAGCCGCGCAGACCAGCCCCGCGATATCCGTAAAGGCGTCCGATTCCACGCCGGTGAAAATCAGCTCTCC
Source organism: Oscillospiraceae bacterium (assembly GCA_015065385.1). Classification (GTDB taxonomy): domain Bacteria; phylum Bacillota; class Clostridia; order Oscillospirales; family CAG-272; genus UMGS1696. Next base: position 76,964 of record SVQK01000040.1, read on the forward strand.
GGCATCCACGGCCTGATGATACCACGGGCGGGAGGTCACCTCGAAATCATAGACCACGCCGTTTTCGTCGAAATACGCGCCTGCCCTGTCGTCCACGAAGAGGATATTCCCGTCGGGCGTCGCCACGAAGCAGGAGGACAGCTTGTCCGAGCTCTCGAACATGGAGAGCATGACCTCGCTCATGTTGGCCACCAGTCCCAGGGCTTCGGACTGGGACGGATCGACGCCCTTCTCATGCTGGACCTGAACGGAAGCAACCCCGTCGTTCGCCCGGTCGGGAGGATAGAACGGATGCGCGGAAAAGTTTTCGGCGTGCGCAAACAGTTCTTCGGCAAATTCCCGCAGCGTCAGCACGTCCGTTTTGACGTCGGCGAACAGATCGGAGGCGATGTAAGCCTGTAAGGCCGTGGTTTTCGTCAGGGAGGCTTCGAGCACCGCCTCCATCGTCGCCTCGGACACCGCCGTGATGGACGCCTGCTGTTCGAGGCCCGCCTCTTCGACAACGCGCGCCAGATTCTTCTGCTGATAGACGCTGACGGCAACGAACGCTCCGACGAGCGCGGCGATGAAAATGAGCATCAGATTGAAGATCTTCTGCTCCAAGCCTCCTATTTTCAGTCCGCGAATGATTTTCATGAACCCTCACATTTGTTTCGATATCGATACATTCGATCCCCGGTTCGAGGATCACGATTCTTCCCTGTCCGCAGGGAGCGGGAAGAAGGAACCGGCTCTCGGCGGTCCCCGTGCGCACGTTAATTTTTATTGTACCATATTTTCGTTCAATTTCAAATAGGTTTCTTTGAAGTATTCCGAGTTTTTTGCGTCTTTTTTCGCCAAAAGATCTGAACTCGCAAAAAAGCTGTGCCGTCCGGAGAGGATCGTGTTCCTCCCTGAGAGACGGCACAACCGTGCTGTTCTGTTTTTCGGCGTCCGGGCCGGGGGCAGACGGGATGCAGTCCGAGCGTCAGGACGGGTTCCGTCCTTTCATGCGGTTCTCATTTCCTGGGCGCGATCCGTCCTTCGGCGTACCCGATGAACTCCGCTCCGCCCCGGCGTCCGTTGTACCAGAGGCGGTAGGATCCGTCGTCCGCTCTCACCGCCGTGGGCTTGTAGCAGGAATCCGCGTCCCATGTATCGGGCGTCGGCGTCACGAGGGGATTCTCCGGCACGCGCTGCCATCCGGTGATCCCGTCCTTCGAGCGGGCGGCGCAGACACAGGCGGTATTGATGTCGCGGTATCCGATGTAGAACATGAGATATCCGCCGTCGTCCTCTTTCAGAACGTCGCACGCGCCGATCCGCTCCTGCTCGTATTCCTTTTCGGGGTTTGCTTCGAAGATGGGATTGCCCTCGTACTTGGTCCAGCGGATCCCGTCGTCGGATTCGGCGTAGCAGATCACGTTCGGCTCATAGGTTTCCCCGGCGGCGTACCACATGCGGTATTTCCCGTTCTCGAACATCACGAAGGGATTCATGACGGACTCCTTCTCAAAGTCCGCTTCGGGGACGAGAATGGGATCCTTCAAAAACCGCTCGAAATGGATCCCGTCGTCGGAGCGGGCGATGCCGATCCAGGATTTGCCATGGTCACCATCCCACAACTGTCCGGTGTACCACATCAGCCAGCCGTCGCCGGAAGGATCCGGCATCACGCAGTGTCGGTTGACAAGCTGTTCCCATCCTGAGGCCGGGTTGCATTCGAGGGTTACTGCCGGCTCCTCCCAATGGATCCCGTCGTTGGAAAAGGTAACCGCCAGGGCAGCCTTTGGCCGCCAGGAGAAGTCCATGCGGTACCGACCTTCCGGAGTCATCTTAACATAAGCGTCGAACACCGTCCCTGTATTTTCATCGCCAAAAACAGGAGATCCTGCGAATTTCTGAAATGATCCCATAGTCGTACTCATTGTATCGGCCCTTTCTGGTGTATAGGATTATTGATATTTCTTGATGAGCCTTTCGATTCCCTTTTGAGCGACTTTTTTGGCCGATTCAATGGAGGAAGCGAGAATATCGCTGGATTTGTTGGCGAGTACTTTTTCATAAATCCCGCTCATACCAAGGAAATTGTAAACAAGTTCCATGTCCATGATCCTGGAAGAACGAATAATGTTCAACATTTCAACAGAATCAGGGTCGCGCATGGCTTTTCCGGCCAGGATAACGTCATAGTAGGTTTGTGATGTGGAATAATACGCATCCGCATTCATTGCCTCGAGCATCGCGCCGGTAAACTCCGTCGTCTCGGAATTCCTCGGGATAATCATAACGCTCGCCCAGTAAGTACTGAAGGGATGATAGAATCTGTCCTGGGTTTCCGTGTACTTTGGAAGCGGAAGAAGCCCGATGTCTGTGTCCAGATCCCGGAAAATGATGATTTCTTCAATACCGTTTACCAGGAACAAGGATCCGCCCCACCGGAAGTTATCGCGCAGTCCTTTGTCCCAGATATCGTCAACCTTCCCGGTAAGATCGGTTGCTTTTAGATAATTGCCGCTGGTCATGATGGAGCAGATCTTCTCTGCGGCGTTGTAGAATTCCTCGGTGATATTGAGCTGTGGAAAACCGTCTTCGTCTTTTGAATAGAGAAAGATTCCGGAGGAAATCATATGAAGGTTGAACCCATAGGTGGTGCCGGATATACCGTATCGGTCATGATGATCCCATTCGCCGTTCCCATCCAGATCGGTGGTTACGTTCTGCGCGATGGAATACATATTGTCCAGAGTCCATTTGCTCTCCCGTACCATATTGTACGGATCGACTTGATAATCCTTTGCCAGATCTTTATTGAAAGTAACGCCGTAGGTGTGAGAATCCGTCCATGTGTTTGTGGAACCAATTACAGCATACAGTTGTCTGCCAATTTCCATGGACTCGGCCACCGCACCATCCCACCATGGTTTTGATAGATCAATATAGGGAATGTCGTGGATATTCGCGGTGTAACCGCCCTGCATCAGATTTATAACATCCACAAAGCCCGGTACTACAACGTCCCAGTTCTGTTCCCCAGCTGTGTAAGAGTTTGTATAGGCAGAGCCAACACTTTCCTCAGTGTCACTTATGATATCGATTTCCCACTTCTCCTCCAGACGCTGGGTACGCTCATAAGTGGCATCATTCATGGCTTCGCCGTTCATTTCATCGACAGCGATTTCTGAATAATATCGAACCACGGGATTATTCACCGGGCGGGACAGGAATCGGAAAGCCTGTCCGCTGTAGGTCTTGTCCGGAATGTCGGGGAGCAGCCGCGCCTCGGTTTCGGGAGCCTCGGTTTCCGGCGCAGTGATCTCGGCTGTTCCTTGTGCCGGTGCTGAATCCGACGCGGGGGTGTCGGTGTTTTCTGTCGTTCTGCCGCATGCCCCCGACAAAAGCAGCATGGCAAAAACCAACAGAACGGAAAGCATTCTTTTCATGTTCAGCCTCCTTGAAATGGTAATATTTCGGATATGTATGCTTTACAGTCCGTTCAGAGAATAAACAAATACAAGTATTTCACTTTTCTTGAAAATCATCAATACATCCGTGCGTCTTTGTAAGCATCCAACAGCGCTTTCAAGTGGTGATCCGGTAAATAAGCCGGAAGATTGTGAACACCGGAGAAAATGTAGTTCCCTCCTTCGGCTAATATCCTGATATTGTCATATACGATTTTATATACCTCTTCATAGGACGCTTCGGCAGGCACAGACTGTGAATCATACGCCCCGCCCCAAAAGACAACGTCCTTGCCATACCGTTCCTTCAAAAGCGCCGGATTCATATTGGCCGCGGAGGTCTGCACCGGATTCAGCACTTCCATGCCGCACTCGATCAGATCCCCCAGGATTTCTTCAATGGAGCCGCAGGAATGGAAATTGATCTTCATACTGGTTCTCTGTTTCCAGCCTTGGAACAACTTTTTGTATGCCGGCTTGTAAATCTCACGCCACAGAGGCGCGCCGACCGTTACGCCGCGATTGTCTCCGATATCCTGTACCATAGACGCCATGTCCACATACTTTCCGATAGCCTGATCCAGTAGCGTGACCTGTTCCAGTGCCGCGTCCACATAATGATCAAGAATCTCCTTCATGATATCGGGTTCTTCCATCATCAGAATCATGTGTCCCGCAAACCCGCCCGGCTGTACCTGCAGATTTGTCACCCATTCTCCCAGTGAAAGCGAGAACTCTGTCTCTTCATACAGCCGCTTGACGGTATTTTCCAGATTCCTCAGCAGCCTTTCATCCAATGTCCCTCTCGGACGGTAACGGTCAGGGTCGGGTATTTGAAAATCCGCCATCAGATCCGTGAATTCCGGATGCTCAAAATAATAGCTGTTGGGTGTACAGACAGCGCCGCCGTTCCACATATGACTCAGCCAGGTCAGACTGCCATCCTCGTTTTTCCGGAAATTGACACTCGTCGGAACGGAAAAGGTTCTTCCCCACAGCTCCGCTTCTTTCCACTGGTCTTCAATATCTCCCCTGTATTCGCTTTCACAGAACTTATGAGAAGCGAGCAGCAAAATATCTCCGTCGATAGCACGCAGGACCGGTTCTTCAAAAATGGCGATACACATGCAGGAATCTACTTTGGGCGGCTTTCTCTCCACACCCATCATTTTCTGGAGATTATCGTATGTCAGAACGTGTAAACTGGAGGTTTCACATCCTCCAAGACCGTTTGGAACCCGGTCGGGAATCCGATGGTTCAGGACTGCGCGTACCCGTTCCCTGGATGTCATGTTTTCCCTCCTCACTTTTTTTACAGCTCGTTCGCGCTATCGACCAGCGCGCAGATATTTTCGAGCGGCACGTCGGACTGAATGCCCTGCGCGGCGGCGATGATATATCCGCCGTTCTCCGCCATTCTGGCCGTCACCTCTCTTGTCTCGCGCCGCACCTCCTCCGTCGTGCCGTACGGCAGGGTGCGCTGGGTGCTGATCCCGCCCCAGAAGGTCAGCGTATCACCGAAGTCCCGTTTCAGTTCGTAAATGTTCATGCACTCCGGCTGGACCGGGTTGAGCACGTTCGCCCCCATCTCGCAGAGGTCGGGCAGGACCTTTCGGATATCGCCGCAGGAGTGGACCCAGACGTCGAGTCCCGCGCCGTGAATCAGATCGTATTCCCTCTTTGCGCCGGGCTTCAGCATGGTCCGCCAGGTCGTCGGCGACATCAGAAGATCGCGCTGGGATCCCCAGTCGTTCCCGAGAAGGACGCCGTCCAGCCCGGGGGTTTTCACGATCTCTTTCAGGAGGGAGAGATTTTTCTCCGTGATAAAATCAAGCAGCCTCTGCGAGAATTCCGGATCCGCGGCCATATCCGCGAGGAAGAATTCGAGTCCGCGGGAAAAATAGGCTTTCTCGAAGTCGCTCGTCCAGACTTCGGCGAGGATATACGCGTCGGTCGTTTCCCTGAGATTGCGGACGCATTCGGCGAAGACCTCGAGGCTTCCGAAATCCCTCGCCTCCGGGATGAAGTCGGGGGTGTCCTCCGTTTTGTATTCCGGAGGAAGGTCCTTCCAGTCCCACCAAGGGAAGTTTTCGAGGAAACAGACGTGATTCCCCATGCTGAAATACAGGGCGTTGCGGTAATCGATCCTTCCCTCTTCGAGAAGCCGTTTCATGTCCGCTCTTCCGTACCGTTCGAAGAGGGGCTCCCCGTATTTGTTCAGACCGTCGGGAGCCAGATGGAAGAAGGTCGGGACCTTGTCCGGCGTTCTGTGGGCTATGGCGGATTTGACCCGCTCCCGTTTTGTCATTGTGTTCCTCCCCGCTCCGGGACGAGCTTTTTTCCCGTTCCGTCTTGCTCTTTGTCTGAAAGCATGGTATAATCAAGATGGATGGAACTAATGCGCAAGAACTCGTTGATCCTATCCCCTGTTTTTGTGTATTATATCAAATTCCAAAAGGATTTGGAATAGCTTTTTATCCAAACTTTTTTGGTTTTTCGTCCGGAGGTTGATTTGAAGAGCGAAAACGTCAGAGATCCTCTCTACCCTCACGCTGAAGCGGATAACTGTTTGTATTTCCGAAGAAATCGCGATGTTCTGCTCGGCCCGCTTTCCGATCTGCTTTTCCATATGACGTACGCGGGGCATTATATCTGCGGGAGCCATTATCACATCAAGCGGGAGCGTTTTCCGTCCGCGCTCCTGCTCCTCACGCTGTCCGGCACGGGCGAGCTCCGATACCGGGACGGCGTCTATCCACTCGAACGCGGCGCCTGTATGCTGATCGACACCCGGGAGCGCCATGAATTCTATCCGCTGGCCGAAGGATGGGAATTCAAGTATCTTCATTTCTGGGGCGGAGGTACGCCGGGCTATCTCGCCTACATGGGACAGAACGCCGGTCCCGTCCAGACGCTCGACGAGGGGGAAATCCGACGCGCGGAAGCGGTGCTCGACCGGATCTTGGACGAAACGGAGAAAGAGGCGATCGGCGATTACCCGGCTCTTTCCTGCGAAATCTATTCGCTGCTCACGCTTCTGATGAGCCACGGCCACAAGAACACGGACAGGCGGGAGCCCGAGTCCGGTCAGATCATCCTCCGCGCCGTCGAATTCATCCGGCACAATTACGAACGCAGGATCAGCACGGAGGACATCGCCCGCGCGGTCAGTCTGTCGCGGACAAATCTCTTCGAGCACTTCCGGAAGGTCTACGGGATCCCGCCGCACGAATACCTGACGCAGTACCGTCTGTCCGTTGCGAAGAACATGCTGACGGGCACTTCCCTCTCCGTCACGGAAATCGCCGCGCAGACGGGATTCCGGGATATCTACTCCTTCTCCCGCCGGTTCAAGGATCGGTGCGGGGTTTCGCCGCTGGAATTCAGAAGCCAGACCCGGCAGCGGTGAAGCTCCATAAACAGCGCAACCGGACAGCACGATTCACGCTCACGCTGTCCGGTTCGATTGTTTATTCAGAATGGTTTATGCAAATCAGGCCCATGGGTTACGGGGATCGTCACGCCTCATATCCGGGCCAATTTGCGAGAGTCCGCGCGAGGAGCACCCGGTCGAGGGCGTTGAACGATCCGTCTCCGTTGAAGTCCGCTGCGCGCATATCGGCGATCCCGTCGGAGGCCCCGTCTGCCTCGGCGATGACCCGCGCGAGAAGCATCCGGTCGAGGGCGGTGATGCTTCCGTCGCCGTTGAGTTCGCCGTTGATGATGACCGTCGCTTCATCGATCACCTTGCCGAACGGATCGAACGCTTTCAGCTTGAATCCGGTTCCGATGAAGCCGCCGTAGTCCCCTCCGAGCTCCTCGCCCGTGAGGGAATACAGCTTCAATTCCGCCTTCTCAAATCCCGCTATGAACGCGTCGTACGACGTCCCCGCCGCGATGCCCTTGATCGCGCCGTTCTCGGATACGGTATAGCCGGAGGTTCCGGTCGGAACGATCCCGGCGGCTTTCTCCCTCTCGGGAATCGTATCGACAGGCTCGCACGGATAACCGTTCCATTCCGGCGTTACCCAGCCGGACTTGCCGTCGAGGTAATAGATCGTGAAAATATCGCGGCATCGTTCAAAGACACCGGATTCGAACGTTGCAGGCGCGTCCCCGGCAAAATAGGCCGCCTGCAGACGGCTGCAATACCGGAACGCGTCCGATGAAATCTTTGTCACGCCCGCGGGGATGACCACCTCCGTCAGTCTGCCGCAGCTTTGGAACGCCGAACTCTCAATCGATGTGATGCCGGAGGGGATGAAGAGCGTGCCTGTGAACTTTGAACAGCCGGAGAAAGCCCTTGGACCGATCGATGTCACGCTGTCCGGAATGTTCAGGCTGCCGGTCAAATTACGGCAGGAGGAAAAAGCGTTGATCCCGATCGTCGTCACGCTGGCCGGGAGGATGAGGCTTCCTGTAAATCCGGTACAAGCGTTGAACGCATACCTGCCGATTTCCGTCACGCCGTACGGAATTCTCAGATCGCCCGTCAAGTTGCTGCATTGGTAAAAGGCATTGTTTCCGATTTTCGTCACGCCGTCCGGTATTCTCAGATCGCCTGTCAACTTGCCGCATTTGCTGAACGTATAATTTTCGATCGACTTCAATCCGTCCGGGAGGATAAGACTTCCGTTCAATCCGGCGCAATTGGCGAACGCATAACTGCCGATGGTCGTCACGCCGTCCGGTATGATCAGGCTGCCCGTCAGGAGGTCGCAGTCTTCCGCCGCGGATTCCGCAATGATCTCTACGGTCGGCAGAATGTTGAGTTCTCCCCTCTTTCCGGCGGGAACCTGTACGAGCGTCTTCCGGTCGATGGTGTACAAAACGCCGTCCTCGGCACAGTACGCCGGGTTTCCGCTCTCCACCTCGATGGCCCGAAGCGGGAGGTTGGAGGCGAAGGCTTTTTTCCCGATGGATGTAAGGGTTGCGGGAATGACGAGCGGTTCGTTGACGTTTTCATCTCCGTTCACTGCGCCTTCGAACGCGCTCGATCCGACTTCGGTCAGAGTCCGGGACAGGATCAGGCCGTCAAACGCAGTGTTGCTGAACGCATCGTCTCCGACCGACGTCACGCTGTCCGGGATCGTCAGAATGCCCGTGAACCCGGAACAGTTCATAAACGCATAATTGCCAATCGTCGTCACGCCGTAAGGGATCGTCAGAGCGCCTTCGATCCCTTTGCACCGGTAAAACGCAAACGCGCCGATCGACGTGATTCCGTCGCCGAAGCGCAGGGACTTTACTTCATCGGCGTAATACTCCGCCCATACCGCTTGATTGAAGGAATTGTTGTAATCCCACATCGGCCCGGTTCCGCTGATCTCGAGAAGTCCCTCCTCGTACAGCGTCCACGTCAGATCGTCGCCGCATTTTCCTTGGAAAAGAACGCCCTCGGGAAGATCCTCCTCGAGAAGGATGCAGCGGTATTTATTCCATTCCGGAGAAATCCATCCGGAACGGCTGTACAGCTTGTAGTAGTAAATGGCGAAGGTATTATACACCTGAGCGGGTTCGCCGAAGACGTTGTCGCCTGACACCGGTTTGTTGTACGAATAGTAATTTCCGAATTTCGCCGGCGCTTTTCCTTCAAAGGTGGCGGTGGTGAGATCCTTCCAGCCGTCGAACGCTCTGTATCCCACCTCGTTCACCTTATCCGGGAAGGTCAGCTCGCCCTCGAGCCCGGTGCAGTCCGTGAACGCGAAATACTCGATCGTCGTGACAGAGGCCGGGAACTCGAGCTTTCCTTCAAATCCTGAGCATTTGTTGAACGCGCCGCTCTGGATCCGGGTCAGGGAGTTTCCCTTGATCTGAATGGACTTGAAGCCGGAGCAGAACTCAAACGCCTGCACGCCGACGGTTTCGACGTGGTCGCCGATAACCAGCCCGCCGTCAAACCCTTCGCAGTACCGGAAAGCTCTGGTTCCGATGGACTTCACGCTGTCCGGGATCGTCAAGCCTCCCGTGAAGCCCTTGCAGTTATAAAACGCGGAATCCCCGACGGACGTCACGCCGCTGCCGAGGGTAAGGACGCCGTCAAATCTCTGGCAGTTAAAGAAGGTGTAATACTTTACCGCCGTCACGCCTTCCGGGATTGTCAGATCTCCCGTTAAGCCGGAGCATCCGTAGAAGGCATACGCGTCGATCTCCGTCAGGCTGTCCGGAAGCGTCAGACTGCCCTTCATTCCGTAACAGCCATAAAACGCGTTTCTCCCGATGGACGTCACGCCCTCCGGAATGATCAGGTCGCCGGTCAGATTGCGGCATTCATAGAACGCGCATTCGCCGATCCTCGTGATTCCTTCCTTCAGCACCAGCGACTTGATATAAGACCAGTTTTTGTACCACGGAGCGGTCGTATAGGAATAGTCCTTCATCGCCCCTTCGCCGCGGATCGTGAGCGTACCCTCGCTGTCGAGCACCCACGTCAGGTTTTCCCCGCATTCCCCCTCGGCGACGATGCCGTCCTCGGATTCGGCGAGCAGGTCAGCGTCCGGGACGTCGAAATACGCTTCGGCGGTTTCCGGCTCCTGAACACGGGCCATCGCCTCCGCGCGCTTTTCCGAACGCAGGGCAGAGGAGCCGGAGTTCATCATCTCCTCGTACTCCTCCGCCGTGTAGAAGACCAGCTCTCCGGTATCGAGATAATCGAAGGCATCGTAATAATACGTCTGTCCGTCTTCTTCCCAGACATACTCCACCCAGTACGAGGGATTGTCCGCGCCGACTGCCGTTGCCAGCGTCAGCGTCAGAAGGAAGGCGAACGAAAAGACGAGGGCCCATCTGCTTTTTCTCATGTCGGTTCTCCTTTACTTGATTCCGTATTCGTTCAGCCGGAGTTCGTATTCCTCCGGCAGATCCAGCTTCGGCTGATCCGCGATCTTCCACGCGAGGGGGGAGGTCGTTTCTTTTACTTCCCTCAACCGTTCGGAAATCGCCGCAAGACGGTCGAGGCACCAGGATTCGCTGACCTTGTCCCCGGCCTGCCGGTACAGGGAGAGCGCGTAGCTCAGCATGTCGAAATAGTCCAGATATCCGTCAAGATCGTATTTCGCGCACGCGATCCCTTCCCCGGCCCATCGGCTCATGGCTTCGATATCCCCTCCGGCGAACGCGGACCGCGCCATCACGCGGCAGGCCTGAGCGCAGGATGGGTTCCATGTCAGGATCTTCTCCGCATACGCCGCGCGCTCCTCCAACCCTTCCGCGTCCCGCATCAGATTCATCGCGGCAAGTGTGTTCTGCGGATAGATCCGGAACGCCGCCTCCTCCCGTCCGATATGATGCAGAAAAGAGGATGCGCCGAGCCACAGACTGAACGCGCCGATCAGGCAGGCACCGCACAGGACCGCCGCCCGGTTCGGAGGTTTCGCGTCCGCCCGCTTCTTTCGCTCCCCGTCCTCCGGCATCAGAAGAAGGATCAGTACAAAATCCAGCGCGATAAACTGCAGATCGAAATCGACGAACGAATGCGCAAGCAGCACCGAGGCGGCGATCCGTCCGCCCCGATCCGCTCGCCGCAGTCCCGCGATCACGGCCCAGATACAGACAGCGAAGGGCAGCCACCCCACGTCGAGCAGGATCTGCAAGAAATCGTTGTGAACGTGCGTGACGCTGTAGACCCCCGTCTGAACCCGTCCCTGTTCAAACGCATATCCGAGATACCCGTACCCGAACGGACGCTTCAAGATCATCATGAGCGCGTCCCGGTCGTACAGCAGTCTGCCATAAACGGTACTCGAACGGTGCGTCAGCGACCTGGCGGCGGCGGAAAGCTCCCATCCGTTTCTCCCGAGCAGGAAGAGCCCGGCGGCAATCGCGCAGAGGAGCAGAACGGTCAGGCATTCCCGTCTCCGCTTCACGTTCGGCGCGAAGACCGCGCAGATCAGCATCGCAAGAGCAAGCAGGAGCATGACCGCACGGCTTCCCGACCATGCGATCCCCGCAAGGAGGACGAGCAGCGGAACACAGTCAAACAGCCGCGCCTCTTCCCGCGTCAGGATCAGGGTCACCCCGACCGCGGCATAGGCGGCGTAGGCGTTCGGGTACTGAAAGAATCCCGCCAGCCGTCCGTTGACCAGAAAGAACGGCGAGAGCGGAGGGATCAAGCTCAAAGCTCCCGAGACAACGGTCATGACCGCAGCCGTACACGGGATGGTGCGGAGCATGGTCTTCCGGGTCGAGCCGGGAACCTGAGACAGCAGCAGCGCAAAGAGCGGCAGCGGCAGAAATTTCAGCACGCCGAACCACGCCAATCCCCGATCGACCGCCCAAAAGGAGGAGACGGCGAACGCAAGGGGCAGGAGGAAAACTGCGGCAGTCAGCGGCTGAAACGGAATCGTCAGTTTGTCTCCGCGGCTCACGGAGGCGGCGATGAAGCTCACCAGAACCAGTGCTGCGGCCGCGGACAGCCATTCGTGAAACAGAGCCAGCAGGAAGGGCGCGAGGCAGAAAAACACGCACAGCCCCGTCGCCCTGCCGGAACGATTTGTCATTTCCATTCTATTCTATCTCGACACCCGCCGGGGACGCTGTGTCCGCTCCCTGCGCGGTCGATTGCAGATTCATGATTCATTCCGTCCATCGGAAAACGGTGGATGGATCCGCCCTGTATATGACGGAACATTCGTCTCTCCGCTGTTTCGAGAGGTATTATACAACAATCCCCCATTCATGTCAAGCGTCGGCAATCCGGCGTTCGGTCTCCCATTCTCCCGTCGATCACGGAAGCGCAATCCTGTCAGATGTGCGTTCTGACATACTCCGCGATCACTTCCGCGCCGTTGCCGATTCCGTGTTCCACGGTGTTTTCAAGGCACCTCTCCAGTTTTCCGCTGTGGATCATCCCGTAGAGCGCGTCGTAGATCTTTCCGGGGTCTTCGCAGCGGATCCCGTAGCCGTTGTTCAAAATAAACTGATAATTCCGGTTTTCCTGTCCCTTGATATGGCCCGTGACCACGACGGCGCACCCGCTCCTGACCCCTTCGATCATCGCGTTAGGACCGGCCTTGGTCAGAAGGATCGGACACTCTGCAAGGTGCTCGTGCATATTCCGGACGAAGCCGTAGATGCTGAGATCCTCGGGCAGTTCATGATTCTCCTGCATCCTGAGAAGGGTTCCGTGCAGCCGTTCGTCCAGTCCGCAGACGATCCGGATTTTCACATTGCCGAGCCGCGACACCTCCCGGATCATGCGGATATTCTTCTTCAAATCGGTGGACGGATTGAGCATCAGGATCTCTATGGGATTCTCGATTTGTTTCGGAGTTGTCCGCAGTATGATATCGTCCCTCACCGGAAATCCGGAGACAAGAACCTTCTCACGCGAGAATCCCTTTTTCAGATACCGGTCCCGAACCGCGCCTGTCGGAACAAAGGACATGTCCGCGCGCCTGTCCTCCCACACGCGGGGCGGATTCACCAGATCGATCACACCCACATAGAAGGGGATATGCAGACCTTCCTTCCGGAGCAGACGGGAAACGGCCTTCGTAAACATGCAGTGGACGGAAAGGATCAAATCCGGAGAATACTCCCGGATCACTTCGAGCAGACCTTTCCGCACCCTCCGGTATATCTCTGAATGGACAAAATCAGGAAAGCACTGAGAAAAGCGCTCGCCGAACAGGAACACAAACGGCGCGCGCGTCGTCAGGGGGATATAGCTGTCCTCCATCCGCTCTCCGAACTTCCCCATGAGGGGAAACACGTCGATCTGCCGGCAGTCGTATCCGGCTTCCCTCAGCTTCTTTTCGATCGCGTTGGCAGAGGACTTGTGGCCTGAGCCGGTCCTCACAGAGGTCAGTATGAGTACTTTCTTCATAAGCTGCTCCAGAGATCATAGTGATAGAGATGGATTCATACCGCCAAATGCTGCGCTATATAGTCTGATACAAAGAGATACTGAACCATTTACAGACAGCCCGCCGCCCTTTCAGGTTTCTCCCTCTCCGCCGTTTTTCCGCCGGGTTGAACTCCAGAGAGGCAGCGGCCTGCCGTCCACTGTTTATTATAGCGGAAAATCCGGAAATTTGCAAGACGGCGGAGCAGATACGCGCATCTTTCCGCGTTTTTTCCGCACGCTCCGCGATCCGCAGTCCCGCCGTTTCGCAGACTGAGGTGAGCCGCGCTTTCATCCCCCGACCGCGCAGAAGCTATGCGAGAGAAAACGACACCTGCCGGAGCAGATGCCGTCTATTTCTATTCGATTGCCTTTTTGTATTGACACATCTTGCGGAGGGCGGCAAAGCAACGGCTTGCGGAAAAGTCGATTGGCCGGGATTCGAACCCTCGGGATGCGGGGCATCCCATGGAGTTTTCGGGGAAGTGCGGCTTTAGAATAAACTGAGACTTGATTTGTCAAGGGGGGATTTTGCATTTATTTACAAGATTTACCTTGGTCTCACGAACATTCCTCTTTCAACTCTATCTCCCACTTGATGACGACGGCAAATACTACTGTCACCCTTCCCCCTTCCCGCTCTTCTCCCCGAACACCCACAGATAATAGTCCTCCAGCGCCGGAGCGGCGTTCTTCGCGTTTTCGGTCGGCTTTTCTTCGCTCAGCACCCGGAGCAGGACTTCCCCGGTCGTCTCGTCCCGCGAGATGTTCGTCACGCGGAAGCGGTTCTGCAAAATCTGTACCTCGCTCTCCGCACTGGGGACGATCCACACGGAACCCGCGATCTTCTCTGTCAGAACATGCGGCGGCGCGTCGTCCACGATCACGCCCTTTTTCAGCATGATGACGTCCCGCGCGATGAACTCAATGTCCGAAACGACGTGGGTGGCGATCAGCACGATCTTGTCGAAGGCGATGCGGGAGATATAGTTGCGGATCGAAATGCGCTGCTTCGGGTCCAGCCCCGCCGTCGGCTCGTCGAGGATCAGGATTTCGGGATCCCCGAGTACGGCCTGCGCGAGAGCCAGCCTCTGTTTCATGCCCCCGGACAGCGCGCCGATCTTCCGCCCCGGTACGTCGTCCAACTCCACTGCCCGGAGGATTTCCGGGATCTGCTCCTTCGCCTCCGCTTTCGTCATGCCCTTGAGCGCGGCCATGTACCACATGAACCGCTCCACCGTGAAATTCGGGTACAGCTCCGGATACTGCGGCATGAAGCCGAGCTTTTCCCGGAAGCGGACGCCCATTTTGAGCACGTCTTCGGTCACGCCGTCATCCGAGGTGTAGGTGATCGAGCCGGAATCCGCTTTGAGGTTGTCCGTCAGAATGTTCATGAGCGTGGATTTTCCCGATCCGTTCGGGCCGAGCAGGGCGTAGATGCCCGGTTCGAGCTCCGCGGTAAAACGGTCAAGCGCGAGGTTTGTGCCGTAGGATTTCGTGATTTGCTGGATGGTGAGGGTCATGGCTGATCTCCTTTTTCTTCCTCTCCGACCTCCGTCAGGGTCAGGCGGGTCATCTCATAGTGATCGCTCGTTCCGCTCCGCCCGATGGCGATTCCGTCGGAGAAACCGATGAGCATTCCGTCGCCTTCGCAGAGAAAACGGCGTGTTTCCCCCGTCTCCGGATCGAGCGAGTACCGCATATTGTCTCCGAGCGCGTAAATATCCGTCATGACCGTTTCGTTCCCCCTTCCGGTCGGCGCGGCGGCTGTTTCGATGAATTCGATGTAGAAAGGCGCAAACCACAGCTTACCGTCGCAGGGAAAAATCGGACTGTACGCGTTGACATCCTCCGCGAGGATTTGTGCCCGTCCGTCCCGGATTTCCACAAGCGCCATACGTTCAAAATACCGCGTTTCGGTCACGGTCGCGCTGACCAGTTCTTCCGCGCCGAGCAGGACGACGTGCCCGTTTTCGCTGTACACGAGGGACCCGAGCCGCACCCCGTCCGGAGAAACCGTGATGCTCTCCCCTCCGTCCTTCGGGATGATCTCGCACGCGCCGTCCATCCCCTCTCCGGCATGAAACAGATAGTACCGTTCGCTGTCGACGGCGAAGCCTGTTCCGACGGGCAGCATGTCAAAGACGCGCTCCGACTTTCCGCCGTTCTTTTTGATCCGCATGATTTCAAGGTACTGGTCGTCCGTGGACATGAATTCCGCCCCTCTGTCCGCGCTCTCCCGATAATGGCTGTTCGCATAGTACAGATATTCGCCGTCCGCGTAAATCTGAAAAGGCGTGAAATTCCCCGTGTTTTCCGTGGTGCAGATCAATTGCATGGGTTCCACCTCAAAGGGGTTCACAGCGTAGATCCGGTACAGCATCGGGTGGTCCCGTTCCAGCGCGTAAACCTTCATGAAGAGCATCTCTCCGTCCGTGCAGAAGGAGCGCGGGAGACCGAGCATCGCGTTTTCGGGGCAGGGACCGTTTCTTCCGTCGTGCTGGCAGAGGGGATCGCGGCAAAGTCCCGCCACCCGTTCAAATCCCGCGTTATAGACATTCTTTGCGTGACTCGGCGCGTTGAGGATGATCGTCTCCCCGATCTGGCATCCGTCGGGGCGGTTATAGTAAACGGTTTCTTCCGTGCGGCGCGAACAGGAGGCAAGTGGAAGCAGAGCGGCGAGGCAAAGAAACAGCAGTCTTTTCAATATCGAACCTCCTCAAAAGTTCGGATCACTTCCAGCGTCTCCGGATCGAGGGCACACCGGACGGCATGTATTTCTCCTGTTTCATAGTATCCCAGCCCGCCGTCGGTCATGCTCGCGTATAGAATCCCGTCCGCCCCCACCGTAAGGGACAGATTTTCAAATCCCTCTGGGAGGTTCGGGGTGATTTCCGTGATCGTCCCATCCTTCCAAAATCCGGCAGCAACAGTTTCTGTCTCGACGAAATCCGTGTCCCGGTACTCTCCCGGGCGTCCGGTGGGCATGGGCTTGGTGCCGAGGTATTCCGATTCCGTCCGCGTGTAATAAACGGCGTCCCCACCGAACACGAAGCCGCTGTCAGCCTCGGCGATCCGGACGAATTTGCCTTCCCCCGCAGGCAGGCGGTAGAGGACCCAATTGTTCACGCGATGCTCCGCCGCTTCGCCGGTATCCCGGGTGAAGGAGAGCGTTCTCTCCTTCTCCGTTCGCAGCCAGAATTCACCCCGCCACATATCGATGAAAACCGGGTGTTCGTCCGCGGCGGGAGGGTCGATCCGCGTTTTTTCGCCCGTTTCCGTGTCGGTGAGCTCGATCCACTCCCCATCCGAAGACGCAGGGGCGCTCACCGGTCTCGACGCGAAGGAAGCGTTCAGCACGGCAAGCGTTTGTCCGTCCGCGCTGACGGCAAAATTCGGGGCAAACAGATACCCCTCTCCGACGGACTCCGGTTCTCCTCCCGAGACGGGTACGCGCAGGATCGAGAACGATTCGCGCTCTCCCTCTGGGGCGTCCTCGTCGTACTGCCCCTGCGTGAACCAGAGAAATCCGCCGCCGACCTTGAAGTCCGGCGAATCGCTGCCGGTCATGTCCGTTTTGCAGATCAGGCGGAAATCGCTCCCGTCCGGCTTCAGACTGTAAAGCTCGCGGGAATAAGCGCCCGTCATGCCGTCAAAGGTCATCGCGCAGAAATAGAGCAGCTCCCCGTCCGTGACAACATCCGGCCAGCGAAGGGAATGGCAGTCCGGACAGATCCCGTCGCTCCCGTCGTGCGCGCAGAGCGGATCGCGGCATAATCCCTTTCGAATCCCATCCGGGGTATACATTGTGATGCGCGTCAACTCGCTGACATAGGCGGCGGAGGCGAGAAAACAGCTGTACTGCGCGTTGAACCAGCGCGGTGGGGCGGGAGGCTCTTTGGTGCAGGAGAGGAGAAGGAGCAAAAAAGCAAGCGCAAGTATCCAAATTCGTTTCATAACCGTTTTTCCTTTCATTTCACAAACATCCTCCTCGCCGAGCCGACAAGCGCGGATACCGCAACCCCCGCCGCGGCGATCCAGAGGGCGAGCATTGCCCAGCCGGAGCCGAAGAGGGAGAGCCGGGCGGAATCGAGGAACAGGGGCGTTCCGGCGAGCAGGGAGAGAAAGCTCACCCGCTCCGCCGCCCGCCAGCCGAACGCCGCAAACAGCGCGGGAAGAAGCGTCAGAGCCACCGCCGAGCCGAGGACGGGCAGGTACCGGGACAATAGCTCCGACAGGGCGCAGACCAGCATCGCCATCAAGAGGGACCCGAGTACCCGGAGAGCCGTAAAGAGCGCGGCGTATCCCGCGAGACTCATGCCGCCCGCGTATGCCCCGAACAGCTCCATCGATCCGAGGGGCGCGGAGGGGGACGGCAGTGTGTAATTCCGCGTGAGAAAGACGAAATCCGTGACGCAGGAGAGGAGGGCGAGGACCACGGCGATCACGCCCGAGGAGACGAGCTTTGCCCGGAAGGTCTCCTCCCGTCCGCGCTTCGTCGCCCTCAGGATCTGCGCGAAGGAGCCGGAGGACGAGCGGGACACGAATTCCCCGGCGAAGGAACCGGTCAGCAGCAGCAGAACCGCCGTGTAGAGGAAGAGATCCGCGTCCCCGGAGAAGAGCCTCCGCCAGCCCGTGTCATAGAGGAACCAGCCGGAATCCCGCGCCTCGAGATAGGCTTCGTGCGCCTCGATTGTGCGGAAGAGATCTGACCGCGCCTCGGCGGAGCTGTATTCGGAGAGGTATTCCCGGTATTCCGGCAGGCTGATTTCCTCTCTGAGGTATTTCTCCTGCATGATCTCCTTCTTCGCCAAGAGATCGTTCAGCCGCGCCCGCTCGCCTGCGATCCACGCGGATTTCTCCGGGGTCAGCGGACCTTCGAGCACGGTCATATACTCCTTGTACACCGCGTCGGCGTAGGAGGGCTTCGCCTCGTAGAGCCGCGCGGAGTAGAACCCTTTTGCGAGAAGCAGGATCAGCAAGAGAAGGAGCATCCGGGACGAAACGAGGGTCTTGAAGACTTCCGTCCAAAAGAGGGACAGGCTGTATGTGCGCTCCCGTCGCGCCTTTCCGAGACGAAGACGGAGAATCCCGCCCCGCACCTTGGCAAAGACGGTCAGAACGGCGGAGACAATGGAATCCAGCCACCCGATCCGCACGGCCTCACCTCCCCGGACATGGCCGAGGATCGCGCCGACCGCTCCGCCGAGAATCAGCAGGGCGAACAGCACGAGCATGACCGGCACATACCCCGCGCACCCGCCGAAGAGATTCGCCGCCCGGTACCGGGTGAAGATCGAATTGACCGACGCCGCCGTCACAAGGTTGAGATGCGCCGCCGCGCGGGAAGCGTCGAGCTTTGACAGCAGCAGGTTCATCCCGAACAGCCCGAGCCCGCCGAGATAGTTCAGCACCGGATGCCGTGTCAGGTTGGACAGAGCCATCATCAGCATGGAGAACACGGAGAACGCGAGCAGCTTGACAAGCACCGTCACCGTGAAATACTGCCCGACGGTGATGCGGTACGGCGAGTAGGTGAAGGACTGCAGGGCCTGAAGCGCGTTTTCCGGGGAGGAATAGCCCACCCGCATCCCGAAGACGGCGAAGGACGTGCCGACGAACAGGAGGGTAAAGAGAACCGTGAGGCAGAGCATGACCGCGATCTTGGCCGCAGCCGTCTCGCCCCGTCCGCGCTTCGATACCCGAAGCAACGGCAGGGCCCCCGCCTGCTTCTCCTGCGGGAAGATCACGGATCCCGCGAGGATCAACAGCAGGAACACAAACACATCTCCGAGCCGGTAGTCGAAATACCCGCCCCATCCGCGGACGTATTCGATCCCGATCTTCACCGTCCCCCGCATAGCCTCGTACCGGCGGATCACCTCGGTCTGGTATTTCCACGAGAAGGAGGATTCGAAGACGCCCATGCGCCGGAACTCGTCAAGGTTCGATTTCGCTGCGTCCGTCACACGCTCCAGCCGCGCCGGATAGCCCTCGGACTGATCGATCGCCCCGTGGACCAGGGAGAAGAGTAGCTCGTCCGAAATCCGGTCGTCGTCGGAATAGCGGTTCGGCAAGGCCTCGGGCTCGAAATCCGGATCCCCCGTACGCATCGCCTCGAAGAACAGCTCGTTCTGCTCCGCCCGGAACGCCTCGATTTCCCCATACCGCGCCTCGTATTCCGCCGGGTTTTCAAAATACCCGTCGAAGAACCCGGCGACTGTATCCGTGGGGTACGCCGCCTCCGCCGTTCTGCCCGCGGCTTTCCACGCGAGGAAGGAATTCAGGGCGACAAACACGGCGAGGAACACCCACACGACCCGCGCGCCGAGGATCTTCCTCACCTCCGCGCCGAAGAGCTTTCCCGCGCGTGCGCCTCCGGCATGGGATTCTTCCTTTGCCGCTCTTTTCAGTTCTTCTTCGTCGTAAGCCAGCTCGATCCACCGCGCGTCCACTCCGTTCATAGCCCGGGCGAGATCGGCTCCCGTCAGATTCCGTTTCATTGTTCGAATCCCTCCTTCCGCAGTACCTCGGCCAGCTCCCGCCGCATTTGTTTCAGCATCCGCGATACCTTTGATACGCCGAGTCCCGTTGCCCGACTGATGTCTCGTCCGCTCTCCCCGGCGAAGTACCGCCGTACGAAGACTGCCGCCTCGAGCTTCGATTTTCCCGCAAGATACCGGTTGACCGTGTCCGAGAGGGCGGAGGATTCGACAAGTTCCTCTTCAAAGGAAACCGCCGACGCTTCCGCGATCTCGTCTAACTCCAACAGCACCGCGCTCCGCTTGCCAGCGCCTGACTTTTCGATCCGGTTCAGGGCGAGATTCCGTGTGATTTTCGCGGCGTAGGCTTTGAGGGACACGGGATTTTCCGGGGGAATAGCATTCCAGAGCCGGAGCCGCGTGTCGTTGAGGCACTCCTCCGCCGTCCCGGGATCCCCGGTCAGATCCAGCGCGATCTTGTAGCACAGCGCGCCGAGGGACCGGTCAAATTCCGCGATCGCCCGCTCGTCCCGCGCAAAAAATAGGGCGACGATGTCCCGATCGTCCATCCGTGAAGCGCCTCCTTTCCGTGAAAATCGGTTGTTTCCGCCCTTCCGTTGTTCATCTGCCAAATCCGAAATAAAACTCCATGTTATCCGGTGTCATTGCAGAAGTACTCTTCTGACTTACGCTTTCACTCTATATGATCGGATTTCGGTCGAAAAATTTCAGTTTTCAAAAAATCAGTCATTGAAGGCTTCATTTTCTCTCGTTCAGATAGTTGCCGATCCGATTCTGTATCATCCTTCCCGTCTCCTCCGCGCTCCGGGCTCCCGCGAAGAACGCGGACAGCTCTTCCCCAAGGATGGCGTCCACCTGCCCGGGTACCGCCGGATCGACCCGGGCGGCTTCGAGTAACGCAAGGTATTCTTCCGCACAGGCTTCATCCACGGAAACGGGGATCCCTCCCATACCTCTGCCGTCCAGCCAGTTTGATTCCGCGTCGTAGGACCATTCGCCCATGAGTCCTTCCACAACGTCCCGCGAAACGGATTTCAGAAGGGGGATCCCGCTGTTCGTGATTCCGGCAGCTTTCAGGGCCTCCCCGGACAACATGAATTTCACAAATTCCCATGCTTCCTCCGGGACAGCCGTACGCGACGAAACCGAGATCGTGTCCCGGCAGCTTACGACAAATCCGCCCTCTCCCCCGGAAGCGGACGACGGATATCCGAGGAAGGAGACCGCCTCGTTTCCGAAGAGCAGCTTTGCTTCGAGATAATCCGTCAGCGAGCCGATCTGCGCCCACGCCACGAGGACCCTGTCATTTTCATAGGGCCTCTCGGAAGTCGGGATCCTGCCCGAACGGTTTTCTTCCGGGAAGCTGTCTATGATGCCGAGGCAGTCCGCGAACGCCGGGGAATCGAATGCGCAGGAGTCCAAATCCGGGGAAAGATAGTCCCACACGCCGTGCTTGAGCAGAAGATCGCTCACGGCATCCTTTGTTTCAGTCATCAGAACGCGGCGCTCGTGTGACCGGAGAAGATCGCCGAGGGACAATCCGGCGTTCTTTTCTTTCATGGCAATCCCTTCGAGGCGGAACACCGGCGTCAGCGCGTACACCGTTCCGTTCACCTCAAAAGGAGGCAGCGCGTTTTCGTAGATGCTGCTCCGGTTTACATTCGAGTCCGTCCGCATCAGAGAATCCAGATCATACAGCAGGCCCCGACGTGCGTATGTCTCATATCCTTCCGGAAAGACCAGCACATCTCCTTCCCTGCTGGACAGGATGAGCCGGTTCAGTTCTGAAAGGTCGTAATTTTCGGAGCTGACGGAGGTCACCTCGCGGCACCGCACGAACACCCGGTCCTGCGCGGCGTTGTACAGCATGGCGGAGACGGGAACGATCCGGGAGCCGGTTTCCGCGTAGAGTGCATCCACGACGATCCGCTCCGCCGCCTCCCCGGAAGGCGAAAGGCACAGCAGTTCCGTCTCTCCCGTTGTCAGATTCCGGAGCAGGGTCCAGCAGGTCCCGTCGTCCGTAAACGCCATCGAACGGATCCCCTTGTAATAGATCCCGGAATGCGACCAATCGAGCAGAACGCCGCCCCCAATCTCCTCCGCGCCTGCGGCATCGACCGCTATGAGGGCATCTTTCCTCCGATACACCGCATCGGGATAGACGGACGTGAGGTCTGCCGGGATCTCAGCCGGTTCCCCGTTCTGGGTGGTAAACAATTTGGTGGTTCCGGTCTTTGTCATGACGTACAGGCACGGGACGCCGTCCTTCACCGTCACGGAATATACGGTCCCGTCGAACGGGCAAACCGTAAAAGCGTTTTTGCCGGGGTCCCAGGTGACGATCTGCCCGTCCGCGTAAAACCCTATACTCTCGCCGTCGAACCACGGCGTGATGACCGTGAACTCTGCGGGACAATACGCGCTAACGTCCGACTGCGCAAGGATCCCGCCGTCCAGGGACAGGAGGGACAGCGTGACGGTTTCCGTCCCCCGCAGAGGATCGGCGGACGGGGTCAGCAGGGCGAAGCCGTTTTCTCCCGCGCAAAGTCCCACCGCCGTTCCGCTCAGATCTGATGAGATCGTTTCGGTTTCGTGCGAACGGACGTCCGTTGCCGCGAGGACGATCTTTCCATCCTCCGTTCCTGCCGTGTAAACCGTATCGCCCGAACAGGAGAGCAGACTGCCGGGACGGAAGGAGTCCGGAAACGCAATTTCTTCTTTCGACCAGCTGTGATCGAGCAGGATCGTTTCCGCTTTTCGTTCCTTTTTCCCGCAGGACGGCACAAGGAGACAGCAGAAGACAAGAATCAGAGCAAGGATTCGCTTCATGTGACACGCCACCTCCTGTCGGCAAAGATCATGCAGAAGACCAGAACAAACACACAGCCCACAGCCGCCGGAAGCATTCCGCCCGTCACCGCTTCCATCCCGCCGGACGCAAGGAGATTCAGATCGATCTTCTCAGGCAGGGAGAACACGACAGATAGTCCGGCAGTCCCCAGCAAAACGAACAGCGCGGGGAGCGTGCTTCGCGTCAGAACCGTCAGCGCGGCGGAGACGAACGCGATCCCCAACACCCATCCGAAGCGGATCCCCTCGGATAGAACCGCCGCCCTGCCGATTGTCAGACCATGTCCCGTACTTCCTGCAGACACGAGCGAGCACAGGGACCGATCCGCGCCGGGGAAGGCAAAAGCGGACCGCAATGTGAGAACGGACGCGCCTTCGGTTATCAGAAAACAGAGGAATACCGCAGACAAAAGCAGGACGGCTTTGGCTCCGAGCGTCGGCACGCGGCCTTTTTTCGTCGCCCGGATCACCGCGGCCATACTGCCGGAGGACGTACTTGTCCCAACTTCCACGGAGAAAGCGGCGATCCCCATGAACACGGCGGCCGCGGCGAGCAGGGTATCGGGGCGGCGCGAGAAGAACCGCTCCCAGCCGGAATCGTACACCATGGAAAGGTTTTCCTCCCCGCGCAGACGCTGGCCGTCGAGGTGGGCGGCCATGCGTTCGATTCTGCGGAAGACATTGCGGGTGATTTCGATCCCGCCGAGGGTGTCCCAGATCTGGCGGTATTCCTCTTCCGTGATCTCCCCCGCCGCCAGCTTCGCGTCCGCCGAACGGAATAACACGAGCTGTTCGTCGAGGCGGGAAGCCTGGGCGGAGACCTTCAGGGATTTCGCGTTGTCCCATTCCCCCTCCGCATAAGGGGCCATCAGCTTCGCGTAAATGCGGTCATCAAATGCAGGCGTCGGTTTTGTTACAACGCAGAGCAGAACGTCCGCCGCAAGGAGAAGCGCGACCCATACGAGCAGGGGGACGCGCCCGGAGAACAATACTTTTCGTGCCTCCCCGCGCAGCAGACTCATCCGGCGGGGAACGTATAACGGTTTCGTGTTCTGCTTCTCCGAAGCCGGGAGAATCGTTCTTTCCTTCAGGCTCTTGATGCGTTTTGAAATACGGACCGGGTGAAAGGATAGAACCAGAAATACGGCAATCACAAGCCCCAGAGCCGCGGGCAAAAGACTCCCCGGGACGATAAGCGCGGGAAACAGGTGTCCCGCCAGACTGAACCGTCCGAGACGGGCAAGCCATGAGGTACCATCCGCCAGCCTCAGACAGCCGAGGTGCGCACCCATACTGAAAACGGACGGTACGGACCGGAAGGACAGAGCGGCGTCGATCCCGACGAGTGCAGCCGCACAGATCAGCGTCCCCCAGAAGTCCCGCAGAACCGCTTCCGCCGTCATGAGCAGTCCGGCAAACAGCGTCAGGATCATGAACCGGAATAGACAGGAAAGGAAAAGCGCACCAAGTGCCGTCAGACGATAGGGGCAGAGCGCAAGTCCGGCAACCGCCTGAACGGGATCGCTCCAACCGATTTGTTCCCCGGAAATCAGGGCTTCCGCATCCGTCGTCAGAAGGATCCCCCCGAGGATCACGATGCAAGCCGAAAACAGCTTCGCCAGCCCGAGGGAGAAACGTCCGTTTCGGGTCGTGCGCAGGATCGGCGTGAGATCGAGCGCGGTGTCGTCGCAGCACGCGGTCTTCACAAAGAGAAACACCAGCACCGCGAGAAACAGCAGGTCATAGCGGTACGCGAAGATCCGGGAGTCCGAGAAAGCCGCGTCCTCGAGTTTATCCCCGATCCCATCGGCGAGCGGGGCGTAGCCTTCGATCACATCCCGCTGATAGTCGGCAAGAACAGAGTCCTCCGGCAGTCCTTCGAGCGCGTCCTCTGCTTTCGCGAGCGTTTCGGAAAGAAGAAGCCGGTATTCGTCGGCGGATTTGACCGTATCCGACAGCGCGGCGGAGGTTTGAACCGCGTTCTCTCCGAATATCTCCCCGGAATCCGACGCGGGCTGAGCCGCATCGAACGTACGGAACGCCGCGAGATTCAATAACAGCAGCAGAACCACCGCGAACACGCGCCGGGCGTCCGAGAAAAATCGATAAAGGGTATATCCGGTCAGTTTCAGTGTCATCATGAGTTGAACACCGTCTCTTCAGAAATCGTCAAATATTCTCCGGTTTCGGGATCGACGGCAAGCATCCCGGATTTCATTCCGTGCTTTCCGTTTTCTTCATATCCGATCCGGTACTGCGTGAAGAGCCTGCCGCCGACAACCGTGAATACCTCTCCGAGCCAGATCCCCTCGTTCGTCAGGGCATCAAGTGCAGTGATTCGCTGTCCTTTTGGTTTGCTTTCGGTTTTTTCAAGCGATTCCAGCTCGATCTGGTAGATCCGGTTCCCGTGTTTGACGGTGATCGGATGCAGTTCCGTTTTTCCGGTCGCATTGTTCCGGATGTCCCATGAAAAGCCCTCCGCCGGATCGTACAGAGAATACCACAAACTATCCCCGTCGCAGGCGAACCAGGTCACGTCCGTAAAGAGCGTCTTTTCTTCTCCCGTCCCGAGGTCTTTCACGCGCAGATCCCCGGCGTCTCCGTCCTTCGGCGCGGCCGTCAGATAATAAACCGCGTCCCCATTCAGGGCGTAGATCTCGGTCCTCTCCCCGACCTCCGTCCGCACATACGCCAGATTCGCGTCCGCGGAGACCAGATGGTACAGACTGTCCCGCCACCACAGCCGCTCTCCCGCTCCGGTCATCCAAGTCATATTATTGTTGTTATCTCGTTCGCCAAGGAACACGAGTTCTCCACTTTTAACGTGATAGCGATAAATCTGTCGCCATGATTTGGAATGACCGCTGTCATCTGGCTCGTCAAATCGTAAGGTGAAGTAGTAAATGTAGTTACCCAATCGCCCGATCATCAGCCCGCCCGTATCATACTCGGCAATTACCGTAACTTTTGCATCCGTCAGAGAATATTGGATGAAATTCTGTCCGGCGGACCCGCTGCCCGCCCCGAGGAAAAAGAGCTCTTCTCCATATCGATAGATTGCGTTTGATGGCGAGGCGAGGACGTTCAGACAGGTCGGGGAGGTATGGGAGCAAAGCGGATCCCGGCAGAGAGTGCGGACGGAATCGCCCCCGACCTCAAGCCATTCGGTGTCCCATTTGATATACAGGGACGAGCCGTCCGCGTCGTACAGACTCAGGCGATGCGCCATGGCCTCCCCGGGAAGCGAAGCGGGCGCGCTGTCCAGAATCTCCCCGGACGACGGCAGAGGCAGGCTTGTGCTCACGGGTGTGCCTGTGTTTCCAGGTACGGAGGAGGCTGGGGAACGGTTACAGCTTGTCAGAAACAGGAGTATGCAGAAACACAGCGTGAATTGCTTCTTTGCCCGGCACAGACGCATGATGACCTCCAAATAACGATAATTTCCCTATATCAATATAAACCGGCAGAAAGGCGGAATTGTTACATAAAAAATGAAAATAAGTGTGTTTCCGCCTTTACCCCCTTGTCCTCCATCCTCACCCTCGCCCCCTCTTCCACGCGGTCGAGTTCGGTGGTGATGATATCGTACCGGTAGTTGAGCGTGCCGAGGTCACGAAGACGAGATCGTCGCTCATCGCAAACGGGCTCCAGCCTGTATCTATTGCTTAATTGTATTATAGCATATTATTTGGAGACCGTCAATCTCTTTGTATCAGTAGGGGAGCATTTTGGGAGAAACAAACCTGACAAGCAAGGCACACACCATTGCTGTTCATACGTCGGGTGTTGTCCCTCATGAAAGAAAGGCAATGACAGAATCACAGCCCCTGCTCATCCCCGATCCTCCCCTTTCTTTCGGGCTCCCGTTTGATTTCCTGTCCTTCCGCTCCGTTCTCACCGAGCATCCGGTCTGTCTCCTTAACGCTGCTCCGGAACCGTTGGAAGCTGACCTTCCCGCTGCTTAGGGATTCGCGGATGCGCTCCCAAGCCTGATGCTCCGAGTCCTTACGCATGGCAAGGCGCGCTTCAGTCAGCTTGTCACGGTCGAGAACCTCCGCCTGCTCTTGCAAAGCCGTGTAGTTCTCCTGCTCCTTCCGGATGGAATCAGAGAGGCCTGTCTCCTGCTCGTCCAGCCTGCCCATGTCCGTCTTTTCGCGGTCGATTTCGCCTCTGACTTCTTTCATTCCGTCGGCATCTTCCTTGTCAAACGCCTGCATCCGGATCCGCTCCTCTGTACGAAGTTCCTCAATCTCTTCCGTCAGCTCCGCAACTTTGGATTTCAGCTCTTTGCGCCTGCCGATGTTGAGGATTCCCAGAGCGTCCAGCTCACTCTGTGCCGTCTTCCGTTCGGTTCGTTTTTCCGCGATGCGGCTGTGAAGACCAAGGTATTCGCCGTATTCCGTTTCGGCTTTCCGGACAAAAGCCCCGGCCTGCTCTCTTCTGGCCCGGATATGCCGCAGACCGTAATGGAACTCGATGAGGTTCCTGCGAACGGTCTCCATCGCGGCAGCAAGCGCGGGAACGGTGGCTTCGACTGCCGCTTTCAGCTTCTGAACCGTTTCTTTCAAGACGCGAAGCAGGGCGTTGTCCCGCCGAATCTGACGGTTCAGCTCGCACCGATCCGAAACTCCGCCTTTTTCCTCCATTGCGCGGGCGGTGACGCCTTCGTGGATCGTGGGCTGTTCGTCAAGCCCGCGATCTTTGTGACTTCGGTGATCCACGCGCTCTTCCGATCCGGCCCGCTCCAGCGCGCGGTTGACGGCGTTCGCCCATGCCTCCCGCCAGAGGGCAAGCTGTCCCTCGCTGTTCCACCGTTCGGAGATCGGATTTTGTCTGCCGTATTTCGTGCTTTTCGGGTTCTTCGAGGCGCGTTCGTAACCGTTGGCTTCCGCTTCGGAGGGAGCCATATACACTTTTTTCATTTCAACTATATATGGGTACTGCTTCTCCCAGCCCTCCTTCTGCGCCGTCTTGAACTCTGCGGCGGTGAATCCCCGTTCCTCGCCGTTCCGAATACAGAGATATTCCTTTTCGGTTTTGTGCTGCCATGTGCCATCCGGATTGAGGGGACGCACGGTCAGCAGGATATGGGCGTGGGGATTATGACCGGGCGGGTTGGGATCGTGGATCGCCGCGTCCGCGCACATCCCCTCAGCGACGAAGGCATTCTGAATGAAATCGGACAGCAGTTCCTTCCATTGCTCCGGCGTCAGCTCGACGGGCAAGGCCGGGACGAATTCCCTTGCAAGACGGCTGTCCTTCGACTTTTCCGCTTCCTCCACGGCATTCCAGAGAACGCTCCGGTCCTGCCAGGCGGCGGGAGCAGATTCCGGAAGGAAGACCTGCCCCCAGACCAGCCCGCCTTTCCGGGTGTAGTCGTGTTGAATGCCGTCGTAATCGTTCAGAATGGCGGAACAGCTCATATAAGCCGATGCCGCCACAGCAGAGCGACCCGTGCCGCGGCTCACGATCTTCGCTTCCAGATGGTAGATCGCCATCGTTCATCCGTCCTCCTTCCTCCGGCCCGCAGGCCGCCGCTTTTGCTTCTTTTCACGAAAAGATGATGGGCCGCGTCCGAGCGGCACATAGAGCAGTCCGACAGATGGGGCGGGCTGCACCGGCAGTGACGCTCCGCGGCATTGTCGGCCCCTCTCTGGCCGAAGAGCGCACGTCCCGACCATCGGGAGGGTACCACCGCCCCTTTGGGGTGGTGAGTAAGTGCGCCCTTCGGGATAGAAAAAGCGGGACGCCCCGGTTTCCCGGAACGCCCCTTCGCTTTCAGCGCAAAATCTGTCGTAACGCATCCTCCAGCTTGTCAAGCTCCGTCTCAGCCGCAGCGGGCCAGACCTTTTCGAGGATCGCTCCTTCCTGAATGAGCCGCCGTGTCCGCGCTTTCCGCTCCTTCACCCGGTCCCTTGCCTCGGCTTCCTCAAGGCGGTGCCGAGCCTGGATCAGTTTCTTTTCGTTTTCTGTCATTTTTTGTTGTCCTTTCTGTCAGTTTTTTCGTAATTGGTGGTAAAACGGAAAAAAGCACAGCCACTGCCGTCATGCCGGGACGCTCCCTGAAAAAGTGACAGCGGCTGTGCTCAGTATTGGTGCCAGCCGGTATGAAATTGGTTGTAAATCG
>SVQK01000041.1 GCA_015065385.1 Oscillospiraceae bacterium
AAAGAGCTTCAGTCGCGCATTACACGGACGCGGGTACGGACAGCGAAACAGGGAGATAACCACGCGAGGTAATGTTTGTCCATAATCCGGTCAATCAATCTATCAAGTCCAGCATTCCCAATCCAATGCGCGTTTCGATCGCTGTTTGCGTCGCCCTCGGCAGAGCAAACCGATGAATTTCGGCTCCGTCGAAATTCATCGCATGTTTCGGCTGACGCAACATAGTCCGCGCGAGGACATGGGATAAACTGTCAGGCTTGAATGCCGAGGTGAGAGAATAGGATTATGCTCCTCGGCCAAGGGGGACCCTCCGGGGAGGGGCACCTTCGGCCTGAGATGGTGTCCCTCCCCGGCGCCTCCCGCGCGTAGCGGGATTAAATCAGAAACCCGTAGGGTTTCTTTCCTCCTCCCTCGAAGAGGGTTAAGCTAACCTGCAAATGCGGAGCATTTGCACTTTTCCGCTGTCCGCTCAGTTCTCGAAGATCGTTCCTTTTTTGACTTCCTCGATGACGTCGATGACGCGGGCGGCCTGATCGAGGGTGACGGGGAAGGCTTTTCCGAAGCGGATCGTCTCGTAGAGCGCGTCCCAGATGCGGTCGGTGCCGCCGTCTCCCGCGTCGAGCTCCTCTTCCTTCCAGACGAGCTTTTCCGGATTGCCGAAGCCCTTGCCGGATCCGGGCGTTTCGGGATCGGCGACGATCGGGGCGAGCTCGACGTCGGGATCGAGATAGCGGAGCCGGAACTTCCCGCCCTCGGACACAAGGGAGCCCTTCGAGCCGTGGATCAGGTATTCCGGGGTGGGCAGCGCGGCGCCTCCGGAGATCTCCATGTCCACGATCCGTCCGTTGACGCCGGTGAATACGATCTTGATGTGGTCCTCGCAGTCGCCCGCCGCCGCGACGTGACGGATTTCGGAATAGAGCTTGACGTAGTCCCCGCCGCAGAACCGGAGCGAGTGGTCAATGATGTGCGGGCCCCAGTTCAGAAGCTGGCCGCCGCCGAATTCGGACAGGGTCTGCCAGTCGTTCCGCCGCTGATAGCCGTTCCGGGTGAGCCGGATCTCATAGACCTCGCCGAGCTTGCCGGAATCGATGATTTCCTGCGCCAGCTGGAAGCCGCGCTCGAACCGCCGGTTGTGGCGGACGTACAGATGGGGACCGGCGGGCTGGGACCCGAGGCGGATCAGCTCGCGGACCTCGGCGGAGCGCATGGAGAAGGGCTTCTCGACGAGCACGTCCTTCCCGGCCTCGAGCGCCATCTTCGCGTGACGGAAATGATCGCAGGAGCGGGTGGCGATGGTGACCAGCTCCACGTCCGGATCGGCGAGCAGGTCTTCGAGGTTGGTATAGGGCTTCGCGCCGAACTCGCTGACAAAGGGGACCGTGCGCTCTTCGATGAGGTCGCAGACGGCGGCGAAGCGGAACTTGTCCTGCCTTGTGCGAATCTCATGGAAGTGCATTCCGGTTCCCGCGCGGCCGAGGCCGATCAGACCGACGTTGATGGGTTTCATGATTCATCCTCCTCTGGGTGTATATCGGGCTCTCTGGCGAGCAATACTCAATAGTACCGGACGCTTGCGACGACCTTGCCGAGAATGGAGAGGCGGGAGACGATAATCGGGAGCATGGTGCGGTTGCGCGGCTGGAGGCGGTAGTGGCCGTTCTCCTTGTAGAAGACCTTGACCGTGGCCTCGTTGTCGATGAGCGCAACCACAATGTCCCCGTTTTCCGCCGCCGCGGTCTGCTCCACGATGACGACGTCCCCGTCGAGGATCCCCGCCTCGATCATGCTCTCCCCGCGGACGCGGAGGGCGAAGAGCGGGCCGGCGGGCATGGGCAGGGTGGATTTCGGATAGTGGACGAAGCCCTCGTAGTTTTCGAGCGCGAGGATGGGATCGCCCGCCGTGACCCGCCCGATCACCGGAACGGACAGCCGCTCCTCATCCTCGGATCCCTCCCCGCCGGAGAGTCCTTCGATGCGGATGGTGCGGCTCTTGCCGTTCTCCTTCTGGATGAAGCCCTTGCTCTCCAGCCGGTCGAGGACGGTGTGGACCGTTGAGGTGGAGCGGATGCCCAGAGCGTTGCAGATATCGCGGATGGAGGGGGCATAGCCGTTCTTGCGGATGTTTTCCTTTATATAATCGTAAACCTGTTTTTCTTTCGGTTCCAGCTCGTGCTGCGTCATGGCGGTCAACCTCTTCTGCGTGATTCCGTTCCGTCCGGAGGATCCCCGGATCCCGGGCCGGCGGACGTCTGTTCTATGGAAAGTATATCATACTCCCGCGCGTTTGTAAACACCTGTTCTCCGTTTTCCGCAAAAAGTTTCGGGGAAGCGTCCTTCCGGAAAGAAATCTCGGAAAAAAAGGCCGTTTTCGGAATTTTCTTTCTCCAACCTCTTGAAAACGGGAAGAAAATCCGATATAATAAAGCGTATTGTAATCACAACACCGAACTTTGGAAAGGAGCGTATCCCGGATTCCCTCCGGGAACACACGACAATGGTTGTAGCAGGCGACTTCAAAAACGGCATCACCTTCGACATGGACGGTCAGGTCATGCAGGTCATCGAATTCCAGCACGTCAAACCCGGCAAGGGCGCGGCGTTCGTTCGCACCAAGCTGAGAAACGTCATCACCGGCGCGGTGGTTGAAAAGACCTTCTCCCCCACCGACAAGTACAACGACGCGCGCATCGACCGCCGCGAAATGCAGTATCTCTACAACGACGGAGACCTGTACTACTTCATGGATCAGGAATCCTTCGAGCAGGAACCCATCGGCAAGGACCTCATCGGCGACAACTTCAAGTTCGTCAAGGAAGAGATGGTCTGCACCATCCGTTCCTATCAGGGCAAGCCCTTCGCCGTTGAGCCCCCGATGTTCGTCGAACTCGAGGTCACCGACTGCGAGCCCGGCGTCCGCGGCGACACTGCCACCGGATCCTCCAAGGGCGCTACCGTCGAGACCGGCGCGGCTGTCCGCGTTCCGTTCTTCATCAATCAGGGCGACATCATCAAGATCGACACGAGAACCGGCGAATATCTCGAAAGAGCGTAATCCCCCGCCCGCGCTTCCCATCACATAAAAAACAGTTCCGCCATCACGCCCGCTGAGGGGAGAACTCCTCCCCGGACAGCCGCGTCTTTGAAAGGAGAAACCTCATGACTGCGAAGGAAACCAGCTCCTATATCAAGGGGCTCATCGACGGCTCGAACCTCGACGTCACCACCCCCGAGGGAAAGATCATCTCCGCGCTCGCCGACCTCTGCGGACAGCTTGCCTCCGAAGTGGATTCGCTGACGGAGCAGCTCGACACGGTGAACGACTATCTCGATGAGATCGACCACGATCTCGGCGACGTGGAAGAATTCGTTTACGAGGACGACGAAGACGACGAAGACGGCAGATGCTGCGGCAAATGCGGCCGTCACCGCCGTCCCCCGTTCTTCGACGACGAGGACGACGAAGACGACGACGATGAGGACGAGGACGACGATTTCGATCTGGATGACGACGAGGGCGAGGACGACGAGGAGGACGACGGCGAGGAGGAGGAATTCTACTGCGCCGAATGCCCGAACTGCGGCGGCAAGGTGTATTTCGACGACACCGTGAACCCCGAGGACGTGATCTGCCCGAACTGCCACAAGCCCCTCATCGACGACGAGGAAGACCTCGACGAGGACGAAGACCTCTGAGCTTCGATCATCTCCCATCTCCGGCAGCTTTCCCGGCTGCCGGGGATTTTTGTTTGTCCGGAGCCTGGGCGGGAAATCCCTCCTTTTGTCCGATGGCCGAAATCCTCTTGACACCGGCGCGCACATCCGGTATAATGTTAGATGTCATCGTATTCTCTCCGAGGTGTTCCCGTGAGCCAGTTCAGACACGGCAGAGTCCTGCCCACTTCCCCCTATGTTCTCGTCAGCCCGCAGATGGCGGCCCATTACCTGCTCGAGGGGCGCGTCCTTGTCTGCCTGATCCGCCACGGACAGACCGACTGGAACCTCATCAAGCGTCTGCAGGGCCGTGAGAACGTTCCTCTCAACGAGGCGGGACGCGCCCAGGCGGCCGGGATCGCGCGGGTCATCGCGGGGACGCGGAAAAACGGGGTCTCCTTCCCCACGGTCTGCTCCTCCCCCCTCTCCCGGGCGGTGGACACGGCGAAGTACATCACGGAAACCCTCGGCATCGGAGAGCCCGCCGTCCTCGGATCCCTCATCGAGCGGGACTACGGATCCCTCTCCGGTTTGACGCTGGCGGAGCGGAAGCAGCTCTTCCCGGGCGGCGAGAGACAGGCGGGCAACGTGGAAAGCGTTCCCGCGGCGGCGGCCCGGATGCTCTCGGCGATCGACGACATGCTCGACGTCTCCGGGCGGCGAACCGTCATCGGCGTCACACACGGCGGGCTCATCAACGCGGTCTTCTCCCGGCTGACCTCCGGGGAGATCGGGACCGGGCGGACCCTGACCGTCAACTGCTCCGTGAGCTGCTGCGCGGCGGGGATCGGGGAGCCCATTCCGCTGGCCTACAATCTCCAGAACGAGGGCGCGGCCCTGTATATCACGAAAATCCTGCTCTGCGGCGCGGAGCTTTGAGGTGGAACATGAATCAGAACGAAGGAAAAAACGCGGCCGAGGCAGCCCGGACCGGTCAGATCGAACGGATCGCGGCGATGGAAAAGCGCATGAGGCGGGCCGTGGACGCGCTCTCCGCCCTCATCGCGGCTCTGGATGCTTACGACGAGGCCCGGGCGGATTTCCGGGAGCTTGAAGCCTACTACGACGGCGCGGACTGGCGGCAGGATTTCGAGGACGACGAGGCCGGACGCCTTCCCTCCCCCGCCGATCTTCCCCGGGGCGTGCTGTCGGAGGACGGGATCTACGATCTGCTCGGGCTGGAGCGGGACGTCCTCGGCCGGATGGCGGAAACCGCGGGCGAACGGATGGAGGAAACAATATGAACGGCGATTTTCTCACGGAATTCTATATCGCGTCCTGCGTTCCCGAACCGGACGGAGGCGCCGTGCTCTTCGGACTGCGTGAGGACGGAAGCCTCTCGGAGCTCGGACGGATCCCCATGCCCTCCCCCGGCTGGTGCGCCCTGCGCAACGGACGGATCGCGGCGGCGGTGACCGATCCCGAGGCGGGCGAGTCCTACGCCGAATATTCCATCCTCTCCGGGCGGAGGCTGAGAGGCCCGGTCCC
Source organism: Oscillospiraceae bacterium (assembly GCA_015065385.1). Lineage (GTDB taxonomy): Bacteria > Bacillota > Clostridia > Oscillospirales > CAG-272 > UMGS1696. The sequence continues at coordinate 5,203 of SVQK01000041.1, forward strand.
GTCCCGGGGCGTGTCCTTCTGCCACTTCGCGGCGGACGGGGACGACGTTTACTGCGCCAATTATACCACGGGGAGTGTTCTGCATATCCGGGGGACGGACGCCGCGCTCACGGAACACAGAGTCCCCGATGACGGCGCGCTCGGTCCGGACAAGGGGCGGCAGGAACGCCCCCACTGCCATCAATGCATCTTCAGCCCGGACAGGCGGTTCGTGCTCGTCTGCGATCTCGGGCTGGACGCGGTGTTCGTGTACGACCGCGACATGACGCTCGTCTCGAAGGCGAACGTCCCGGCAGGCCACGGCGCGCGCCACTCGGTCTTCTCCCCCGACGGACGGACGCTCTATACCCTCTCGGAGATGGCGAGCTCTCTGACCCTCTTCGACTGGGACGGGACGCGCGGGATCCTCACGCCTCTTGAAACGGTGAGCTTCCGGCCCCAATTCCCGGAGCTGACCCGGACGGTGGGGTCGCCCTATTCCCCCGAGCGGATCGATCCCGAACGGCTGACCGACGCCGCGTCCGTTGTTATCTCGCATGACGGACGCCGCCTCTATTGCTCCAACCGCGGATCGGCCAACACGGTCGCGTCCGTCGCGTTGGACGGGAACGGGAGAAATCCGAAAGTCCTCTCTCAGACGCCCTCCGGCGGGAACCATCCCCGCGCGATCGGACTTCTGGCGGACGACCGGTTCCTCGCGGTCTGCAACACCTTCTCGCACAATCTCACGATCTTCCGCGCCGATCCGGACGGGACGCTGACCCATCTCTCCGACACCCCGGTCCCGCGGCCTCAGTGGATCGAGGAGGTATGAACCGGCATAAACGTACACCCCCTGTTTTCGGACAGAGGGTGTTTTTTTGTTCGCTTATGGATTCACGGGCGAGGTTCGATCTCTTGGCTTTGTACCTGCAATGCCGCGAGTTCGGCTTCATATTCGGCGCGGAGCAGTTGTTCCCGTTCCCATGTCCAGCCTCATGCCCAGCGCTCCTGTTCTTCGAGCTCCCATGTCCATTCCCATGCCCAGCAATCCTGTTCTTCGCGCTCCCGCGCCTCTTCGATCCGCCGCTGTACCTCCTGTTCCTCTTCCAGCCGCCGTTGTTCCTCATTTTCGGCGCGGAGTCTGTTGATTTCCGCCTGTGCCTGCATGAGGGCGTGGACGAAAGACTGTTCCTCCATCCACTGCCGCACTTCCTCCGCCTCAAGCTGTCTGATCCTCTCGACGCGCATCGCGCTGAGCATCCCTTCGGCAAGCTGGACCGCGGACGCATAGGAATCGAGCGTTTCCTCCGCGTATTGAGCGGCGGTCTTCGACTGATGGAGCGCGAGTGCCCGCTGCTGCTTGGTCAGCTCCCCGCGTTCGGCGGATTCCCGGAAGGCGTTCAGCTCCACATAGAGCCGCTTTGCCTCGGCGGTCTTTTCCTCCATCTCGGTCAGAAGGCCGCGGTAGGAGGCGGCGCTCTCTTCGGCCTCTTCCCGGCTCATCCCTTCGAACGGGACAATTCCGTTCTCAAGCTCTTCCACGATCTCACCGAAGGACCGCACCCGTTCCTCCAGCTGACGAATGCGGGATTCGGTCCGATCGATCTCGGTGAGGAGCGTCTCGAAATCATCGTCCCCGTTTTCCGGCTGAGTCTGCGCAAGGCCATCCGTGAACCGGTCCTCCGCTCCGCCGAGCCGGTCGGACGCGTTGTCGTCCAGCACGGCACGCGGATTCAGAACCTGACCGTTCAGGCGGACCTCGAAGAACAGCCTGCCCCGTCCGGAGTCGGTTCCGATCGGGAGTCCGTACAGGCTCTCACCGCGCGCGGCCGCTCCGACGGTGTCTCCCTGCTTCAATGCGGTTCCGGCCGCGGCCATCCTGTCGGAAGACAGATTGCCGTACAGAGAGGTCAGCCCGCCGCCGTGATCGACGAGGACGTAGTTTCCGTAAGCCTCGTGGCGATCGCTGATGAGGACGGTGCCGTCAAGCATGGCCCGGACCGGCTCGTTCTCCGGAGTGCCGAAAACCATGCCGAACAGGTACACGGATCCGTATCCGCCGAGCATGGCCCATCCCTGCTCATAGTCCACGGTAAAGTTCCGGGTCGGCCAGACGGCGTTCTGTTCGATTTCCCGAACCGGATCCGCCGTCGGCACTGTTTTCCAGACCTCTTCCGCCGCGAGGGCCATGTCGTCCTCCGCCGTTTCTCCGGCCAGAGCGGAAAGGGACTCCCGCGCGGCCGCGACCGATTCTTCCGGGACCGCATCGGCGTCCGGCGTCCGGAATTCATAGGGCCAGAACCCGTAGCCGTTCCGCGAAAGCAGCTCGTCAAAGGGAGGATCCTGCCACTCGAGGGCGGCGAGCGAAGGGTCCGCGAAAATCCGCTCCGCCGCTTCTTCGAGATCCGCCGCCCATCTGTCGAACTTGTCGAGCATGGCCAGATCGTTCCGCTTCCGCACGGCGAGGATGTTCGCAAGAGCCGCGTCGGAAGGGGAGAAGATCTTCTCGTTCCGTGCGGTTATGGTCACGTTCCTGTAGGAAGTGCGGATCGTGGAGAGGATCCCCAGGATCTCGTCCCGCAGAAGGCTCCATTCCTCCGCGCGGTCGGCGTAATCCCCGGCGGGCGGCGTGTTGTCCGCGCGGACATAGAGCTTGTAGATGCCGTTCTGCGCGGTTTCGAGCGTCGCCAGCCATTCGGCGTCTTCCACCGTCGGCTCGTCGTCCGCGCTCTCCGCCGGGACGAGCAGAAGGGTGAAGAGCCTGATTTCCTCCGAATGCCAGAACCCCATGGGATTCCAGCTCGGCCCGTAGAACGAGAGCGTCAGTGTATCGTCCTCGTGGGAAGTTGCCGCCCGGACGCAGGTTTTCCAGATCGGAGGCGTGTTCAGCACGACGCGGCAGGTTCGCCCGAAGGTCCATTCGATCCGGGAGGAACCGGCGACCGCCTTGGCCGAAACGCCGCCGTACGCTCCGACGCCCTCCGCGTAGCAGTCGCCCGCGCTCGTCCCCGCGAGATCGGAATAGAGGGAACCCAGTTCGCCGAGCCGCACCTGGAGCGTACCGGCGGCGGAGAGTCTCCCGTTCGCAAACAGCGTATCCGCGGAAAATTCCTCCGTGAGCTGTCCGGCGAGGCTTTCGAGGGTTTTCCGCCTTTTTTCGGCGAGCGCGCAGGCCTCCGGATCGGCGTCCTCCACCGTCTTCTTGCCTTGATACTCATATTCATAGCCGGACGGGGGTTCGGAGGGATCCGCCGCGTCTTTCGCCGTTACCTCCGACGCTGAGGCCGGACCGCCGTCGAGCCCCATATCCGCCTCGAAGGTCTCCTCCTTCGGATTGGCGGAGCAGGCGGCGACCACGGCGAGGCAGACGAGGGCTGAGAGGACCGTCACCCGCAGCCGGGGCTTTTTCCACCTCAGAACGTTGCGGATCCGCCGCTTCACATCGCCCTCCCCGAAGGCAAGGGGAGTGGGAGCGGGAAACCGCCGTCCCGTGGCGAAGGACAATAGGGACATGCTGTAGGCGCGGGACACATGGGCGTTTTCCGTCAGCACCCGTTCGTCGCAGCTCATCTCCATATCCCGCGTCATGAGCCGGAAGGCCAGCCAGACGAGGGGATTGAACCAGTGGACGGTCAGGGCGAGAAAGCCGAGCGCCTTCCAGAGGTTGTCCCCGCGGCGCAGATGGATCCGCTCGTGGCAGAGCACATAGCCGAGCGTGTCCGGCTCGAGTCCGTAGGGGACGTAAATTCGCGGCCGGAACAGTCCCATGAGGAAGGGGGAGCGGATTCCCTCTGCCTGATACACACCCTCCTCAAGGAGCGTCGCCGTCCGCATCCGCCGCGCCAGCCGCACGAAGCTGACGATCGCCCAGAGAACGAGCAGCGCGGCCCCGCAGATCCAGAGAACCGATCCGATCCGGAGAAACGCCTCCCAGAGATCGGCAGCGGGTTCGGCGGCAGGCACGGATGCAGAAGCTGTGATTCCGACGGACTCCGCCGCGGGCAGGACAAGATCCTCCCCGAGAGAAGCGGACGAAGAGAGCACGGCTTCCCGGACCGCCTCCTGCGCCGCCCGAACGGAATCGGACGCCGCCTGCGTCACGGGAACCGAAAATTCTGTCACGGGCGGCACGACGGGACTCACGGGAACCGCCGGCGCCGCGGGAGACGGGGATGTCACAGGCGCGAGAGACGTCACCTCCTTCGGCACGATCCGGAACAGGCTGAACACCGACCGGAAGGACACCGGGCAGAGGAGACGGAATCCCGCCGCCGTCCAAAGCGCGTAGGAGATCTTTTTCGGCGCGCGCCGGAGCAGGAGCCGGACGAGGAGCACCGCCGCGATCACGACGGACGCGGTCAGGCTCATGTCCAGCACAGTCTGAAAGAGAGCGGTCATGTCAGCCCTCCCTGTGCTCGTCGATCAGCCTCCTCAGTTCTTCCGCCTCCTCGTCGGAGATGGTTTTCCCGCCCAGAAAGGCGACGAGAAATCCCGGCAGGGAACCGGAGAAGGTCTGTTCCACGAAGATCTCGCTCTGCGCCGCCTGCACCTCTGCGCGGGAGAGTACGGAGGTAACGACGGAGTTTTCATTTTTGAGATAGCCCTTTTCGATCATTTTCCGCAGCATGGTGAAAGTGGTGGACTTCTTCCATCCCAGCTCCTCGAGACAGAAATCCACGAGCTTCATGGAGCTGACCGGTTCGTGATCCCACACCACGGTCATGAATCTGTAGTCGCTTTCGGCAAGTCTTCTGCGTTCCATAGGTATTCCTCCTGAAAAGAAAAAGTTTAGTGTGATAGACCTATCGTGACTATAGTCTACCACACTAAACCTCGGTTGTCAAGAGGGAGGGGGAAAGTTTTTTGAGTTTTTTTCAGGAAGCTCCGTTCAGAGTTCACCGCCCCTCCCGCGTCAGCGTCTCCGCTTCTTCGAGAATCCCTTTGAACCGCGGCTCGCTCCGCACGCCGTCGAACCAGTCCTCGTCAGGATCGGAAAGCATCTGCCAAAACATCTCCTCCGTCGGGAACACGTCGTGCGGGAAAGTCTCGTAGGCGGAACCGTCCGGAAGGAAGAACCGGTACATGGCACGGCTCCCCCGGACTCCGAAAAACAGCCACGGCGCGCCCAGCTCCAGCGGGGTTTCCTCAGAGAACGAACGCCACCGCAGAAAACAGCCGAGCGATTCCCCAAGCGCCGCGAATCCCTCTTCGACCCGGTTTTGGGCAAAGAGTGCGGCGGAAAGATGCGAAAGCCTCATCCCCCGGGTATTCAGCCAGCCGTCCGGCGTCTTCCCGTCCCCGAATCCTTCGAGCGCGCGGAGGATGAACCGCTCCTTCGCCTCGGCATTCACCGGCCCGAGCGCGTGCTGGCCTCCGAACGTGTTGAAGACGAACCGGAGCTTGAACAGCGAGTCGAGCCCGAGCCACGGCAGCGCGTTCCGGCCCGATTCGTCCTGCGCGATCAGAAGCCGCGTCAGAACGGCAGAATATGCCTGCGAATCCGACATCTGCCCGATCCACCGCTCGCGCTCCTTCCCCTCCGACGTCCACGCCAGAATCCGCAGGGCGGCGAGGCGGTTTTCCGGGTCGGTCTGCTCCGGCGAGGCAAGGATCTTTCCGGCGGCCTCCCGGACAAGCAGCGCGTATCTCGTCCGCTCCTCCCGCGGCAGAACTCCGTAATAGATCAGCAGCTCCAGCGCGAGGCTCAGATCGGAAGGGTACCGCTTGTAAAAACTCCGCGCGTAGCGGAACCGATCCGCAGCGTCGAGCGTCTGCATGGTCTCGCGGTACTGCCGGTACTCCTCCCGGATCCTCCCGTCGTCCCGCCCGATCAGCTCGTCCACCGTAATTCCGAACAGTCCCGCCATGTCGGGCAGCATGGTGATATCCGGATACCCGCCCTTCTCCCAATAGGATACCGCCTGAGGCGTGACGCCGAGCCGCCCGGCCAGCTCCTCCTGCGTCCATCCCATCTTCTTCCGGTTCTCGCGCACCCGCTCCGCGATCAGAAGTTCCATAACGCCCTCCTGCTTCCTTATGTGTTCCGTTGCTCTGATAGTAGCACATCCCGAACCGAAAAACAATCACGGCGCGCTTGAGGAGGGACAAAGGGGATTTGAGCGGGGAGAAGCCGGGGCGTTTCCGCTTACCTCTCCGCCGTGATGACGCCGTCCTTCACCGTCAGGGGGCAGATTCTCGCGGTGCGGCGGTCTCCCGGATCGTTCGGATCCGGGGTGAGGTCGCGCCCGTGGTAGACGGCGTAATATTGACCGTTCAGCTTGATCACGCTGTGATGGCCGACGCCCTCCTCGACCTCGTTCCGGATCATGACGGGATCGAATGCGCCGTCCTTCGTGTGCTTGACGAACTTCACCTTCGTCGGATCGGGCTCGGAGGACTTCGCCGCCGCGTAGCCGATGTGATAGGTGTCGTTTTGGAAGCACGCGCCGGAATACATGACATACTGCCACTCTCCTTCCCGGAACCAGAACGGGCCTTCGATGGTGTGCCAGTCGCGCCCGTCGCCGAAGCGGTTGCGCTGGAAGATCTCTTCGTCCATGGTCGGGATGATCTGCTCGACGGGCTTTCTTTCCGGCGTGACGGGATCGAGAAGCCGGTCAACATAGACGCGCGTGCCGATCCGCCCGTTTTCCGCCTCCCGGTTGTCCATCGCGTACCACAGGAAGAGGCCAGCCTCCGTCTCGACCACATGGGCGTCGATGGAGAAATACTCGAACAGGCGGACGGGATCGCCGAAGGGGCCGAGCGGGCTGTCAGCGGACATGACATGAAGGTATTCGAAGGTCCCCGGCTCGTCGCAGGAGAAATACAGCCAGTACTTCCCCGCCGTCTTGATGATGCAGGGAGCCCAATACGCGTTTCCGTTCTCAATGGACGCGATCACGCCCTCGTAATGCCAGACGCCGAAGGGATCGGACGCGGAATAGGCCTCCACGCCGGGGCCCGCGGTCACATAGAGGTAGTACCGTCCCCCGTCCTCGAAGATGAACGGATCGGGCTGGGAGCGGTTCGGAACGTCGAATCTCAGTTTCATAGGAAAAACCTCCGGTTGGATAAAATCAGAACGGACCGGATTGGTCCCGCGGTTCCATTTTACCATACGGAGGTCTCTTTTGCAAGGGCTTTGAGGAGATCGGACGCCCTCACTCCTCCCAGAACAGTTCGTCGAGGGTCTTGTCCAGCGCTTTGCAGATGGCGATGCAGAGGCGGATCGTGGGGTTGTAGTCGCCCTTTTCGATGGCGTTGATCGTCTGGCGGGAGACGCCCACGATCTGCGCGAGGGCCTCCTGCGACAGATCCTTCGCCGCCCGGGCCGATTTCAATTTCAGATTCTTCATACGCCGTCACCGTCCCTGTCTCCCCCGCCGCGCTTCCGGAGCAGACGGATGAGCTGAACCAGGCCGAACGACGCCGCCAGAAGCCCGCACAGAAGCTCGATCATCCCGACCGTGATCAGGCCGCGGGAGAAATCTCCCCTCCGATAGGCGTGCAGGAAAAACAGCCCCATCCACATCACGCCAACGAACGTGAGGGACAGCCACGATACGACCGTGTTTTCCTTGTCGCGGAACGGAAGAAGCGCGTCCCGCGCTGCGGCGGTGAAGAGAAACACCGCGAAGGAGAGCAGCACACCGAGAAGCGGTCCCGCCGCGTCGTCCGCAAACCGGAATCCGATGGCGCAGGATACCGCGTAAGCCGTTTCATACGCCGCGCCCGAAAGCCATGCTCTCCGGAACGCAATTCTCTGCTCCGCGATCTGCCTCTCGTCGAACTCGAACCGCCGGTTTCCGCCCCGCGCCCGGACGATCCAGACCAGAATCACGCAGAAAGCCCATGCGAGCAATCCCCACGGCATTTCCCGATTCAGGGCGCGGTCGTATTCAAATACCACAAGAAAGATCCCCTTCATTCCGCCTCACCGTCCGTTCCCCTGTTTTTGAGGCTGTGGATCAGTTCGACCGCTCCGATGACGAGGAACGCCGCGCCGAGGAAGAGCTGCATGCTGTCGATGGTGAGCAATCCGTCCCGCACCGCCTTGCCGTCGATCACCCTCATGATCCCGATGAAGAGCCACAGCACCCCGAGGATCGGCCAGAGGATGCGGCTGCGGGGCGTCTCGTCCAGCGCGGTATAGGCGTCCTTTGCGGCGGCCACGGCTCCGAACACCGTCACGCCCAGAAAGATCCCGAGGATCGGCCCGGTCGTCTCGTCCGCGAACCGGATCCCCAGCGCTAAAAGCATCGCGTAAAGCCCTTCGTAGATCATCAGGGAGAAAAAGCCCCATTTGTACGCAACACCCCGCGCCGCGATCTGCCGCTCGTCGAATTTGTTCTTTGTCTTCCCGTTCAGCTTCTGAATCAGAAGAAACAGAAGAACAAGGCCGATCCCGCCGATCGCCCCGATCACCCACGCAATGTTTTTATAGTCCGCTGTCATATCGTATCCGTCCTTTCTTCCGGTTCTTCTTCCCCGGCGGACACAGTATAACACGGCCCGGACATTTTGTCAAGTATTTACGACATATTTTCCGGAATATTTTTCATTCTGTCGGCAAATTCGCTCCCGGGGCGGATCCGGAGTCCGGAACAGGGCGGACGAAGACGGGTTCCTTCCCCGGGAAGGACAGGGCGTATTCCACCACGCACCCGTCCGCGGGATCCGTCAGCACATACCCGTTCGGGCAGGAATAGAGGACGAACGTCCCGACCTTCTCCCGCTCGAGGGGGGTGTTGCTGCCGAGGATCTGACGCGCCGCCGCCTCTGTATCCGCCGGATCGTAAGCCGAACCGCCCGGATTTCCCGCCTCCGCCCGGACCGGCGTTCCGCAGAATCCGAAGAGAACGGGCAGAAGGACGACGGCGGACCAAATGGCGGACGCTTTCTTTTTTTCCATGAAAAAACACTCCCTCCCGGAATATTTCGCGCCGATAGGATTTGACAAACGGGCGGTCTTTATGATATAATGCAGGGTGAAGTTTTATGGAAAACGGGAGGGCATGGCATGGCGGAAAAAGCGATCTTTCCGGATCTGATCGGAAACGACCGGCTGAAAGCGCTGTTTTCGGATGCCCTGCGGCGGGAGCGCGGGGCCCACGCCTATGTGCTCGAAGGCCCGCCGGGATCCGGACGCCGCACGGCAGCCCGCATGATCGCCGCCGCGTCCCTCTGCGAGCACCGGAACGACCCGGCTTCCGAGCATCCCCTTCCCCTGCCCTGCGGACGCTGCCTTTCCTGCCGGAAGATCCTCTCCGGGAAGTCGGTGGACGTGCTGACCGTATCCCGCGGAGAGCGCGCCACCCTCGGTGTCGAGCCGATCCGGGCCGTGCGGGACAGCCTCTACGTCACGCCGAACGACGGGGAGCGGAAGTTCTACCTGATCGAAGACGCCCATCTGATGACCGCGCAGGCTCAGAACGCCCTGCTTCTCTCGCTGGAAGAACCGCCGAGCTATGTGATGTTCCTGCTGCTCTGCGAGGACGCCTCCCTGCTCCTCGAAACGGTCCGGAGCCGCGCGCCCGTCCTGACCATGGAGCGGTTTTCCCCGTCCTTCACGGAGCAGTGGCTGAGGGAGCGGACGAAAAACCCGGATCCCGCGCGGATCGTGAGAGCCTCCCATCTCGCGGGCGGATCCCTCGGGCTGGCGAAAAAGCTCTACGAAGGCGGGGACGCGGCCCTGAGCCGGTACGACGCGGCGGAAGAGATGGCAAAGCTTTTGCTCTTTGGACGGCGCTCCGACGCTTCGGTCTTCATCGGAACGCTCCCGAAGGACCGGGCTGCCCTGAGACAGGTGCTCGTCCTCTGCAAAAGCGCGGTCCGGGACGTGATCGCGGACAGACGGGGAGCGGATCTGTTGTTCTTCAGCCCGGAGGAGGGCGTTCCCGCACAGGCGAAAAAGGTGTCGGTACGGCGCGCCGTCGAGATCTGCCGCCTGCTGGTCCGCGCGGAGGACGATATCGCGGCGAACGTTTCCACGACGACGGTCCTCATGTCCCTCGCCGCCGACTGCGCGCGCGTGTGACCGGACAGACCGATCCCTGTCTACTTCTATAAATGATTGCGATTTGAAATCGGGAACCAGACCAGATACAGGAGATACCAACCCATGGATATGGAACAAGAACTCAATCTGCCCGCCTCCCCCGCCGCGGTGTCCGAAACCGGCGCGGCCGAAGAGCTGAACGGATCCGGCGACGAGCTTGTCGGAATCGTCGGCGTGCGTTTCCGGGAGGGCGGCAAAGTCTATTATTTCGCGCCCGGCGAGACCCTCGTAAATCCCGGCGACCCGGTGATCGTGGAGACCGCCCGGGGTGTGGAATTCGGATTCGCCGCGACCGGTAACGAAGAAGTGCCCGTCTCGAAGATCACGCCCCCCCTGCGCCCGCTCATCCGGGTGGCGGCGAAGAAGGACGTGGAACGCTGGGAGGCCAACCGCGCGCTCGAGGACGAGGCCTTTGAAATCTGCCGGAAGAAGATCGAGGACCACAGGCTCCCGATGAAGCTGATCCGGGCGGAATACACCTTCGACAACTCCAAGCTGCTGTTCTACTTCTCCGCCGAGGTGCGCGTGGACTTTCGCGAGCTGGTCAAGGATCTTGCGGCGGTATTCCACACGCGGATCGAGCTGAGGCAGATCGGGATCCGGGACGAGGCGAAGATGCTCGGCGGACTCGGCGTCTGCGGGCGTCCCTTCTGCTGCGCGACCTTCCTTTCGGACTTCGCGCAGGTGTCCATCAAGATGGCGAAGGAGCAGAACCTCTCCCTGAACTCCCAGAAGATCTCCGGAGCCTGCGGGCGTCTGATGTGCTGCCTGCGGTACGAGCACGAGACCTACGAGGCCGAGATCCAGCGCACCCCGCCGGTGGATTCCCTCGTGAAGACGCCCGACGGAACGGGGACAGTGACCGAGATCAGCCCCCTGACGGGCTATGTCAAGGTGCGCCTCGCGGACGGGGTCAAGCCTTACCACCGGGACGATCTGACCGTACTCAAGCTCAAGGCCGAGCGCAAAGCCCCGCGGAACGATTGAACAACCGCGAACTTGTAAACATTTTTCATCTTTTCGCCCGGAGTCCTTCCCTTTTCTGTTTTTCTGTGATACAATCAAAGTATCTCAAACACGGAGGTGTTTCAAATGGCATACAAGATTTCTGACGACTGCATCGGCTGCGGAACCTGCGAAAGCGAATGTCCCGTAGAGGCGATCTCCGAAAAGGACGGCAAGTATGTGATCAATCCGGACGAGTGCATCGAGTGCGGCGCCTGCGCGGGCGTATGTCCCGTCGAAGCTCCGAAGCCGGAAGAATAATCCGAATCGGAAACCGTTTCCTGAAAGCCGGAGGGGAGCAGGGGGGAGATCCCCTGTGCTCCCCTTTTCCATTTTTTGAAGGAATCCCGGTTTTCTCCATTCGAACCTATGACATGACGGAAGAATTCCTTACGGAAATCAACGAGAATCTGAAGATCCTCCAGCGGCGGGACGGGCTGGCGTTCGGCACAGACGCGTATCTTCTGGCGGCGTTCGTGCGCGGGGACGGGAACGCGGCGGAGTTCGGCGGCGGAAGCGGGGTCGTCTCCCTGCTGTGCGCGTCGCGCGGAAAATTCCGCCGGATCCTCTGCGCGGAGATCCAGCCGGCCCTTGCGGATCTGATCGGGCGAAACGCCGCGTTGAACGGGCTTGAAGGGCGTGTCGTTCCCCTCCTCTCCGACGTGCGGGATCTGACGGCGGGGGATACGGGCGGCGAGCTCTCGGCGGTGTTCTCGAATCCCCCGTATTTCCGCGCGGGCACGGGAAAGGTCAGCGATTCCCCGGAAAAGCGCGCGGCCAGACAGGAGGAAAACGGCACGATCCGGGAGTTCTGCGCGGCGGCGTCCCGCCTGCTCCGGTGGGGCGGAACCTTTACCGTCGTCTACCGGCCCGAGCGGATGGCGGAGCTCTTCTATTCCCTGCGTCTCGCCGGGCTCGAGCCGAAGCGGATTGTGTTGATTCACCCCGTATCCGACGCGCCGCCCTCCCTTCTGCTCCTCGAAGCGAAAAAGGGCGCGGGGGAGGGACTGGTTTTTTCGCGCCCCCTCATCGTTTACCGGGATCCGGGAAAGACCGTCTACACCGATGACATGCAGAAGGTCTACGACGATTTTACCCTGAATCACCTCTTCTGATTCCCGGTCCCCATCTCACACCCTGAAAGGCGGACTCTATGCCACAAAGAACCCTCTCCGACGAAAAAAACGCGGTGCAGCGCGGCACGCTCTATCTCGTCTCCACGCCCATCGGCAACATGGCGGATCTGTCCTCCCGCGCCCTGAAGATCCTCTCCACGGTGGATTTCATCGCCGCCGAGGACACCCGGAACTCCGGGCTGATGCTCTCCCGCCTGAACATCCAGAAGCCCATGGTGAGCTATCACGAGCACAACCGGCGGGAGCGCGGGCCCTATATCGCGGAACGGCTGAAGGAAGGCGAATCCTGCGCCCTCGTCACCGACGCGGGGACCCCGGCGATCAGCGACCCCGGCGAGGATCTGGTCAGGCTCTGCGCGGCGGAGGGCATTCCCGTGACCGCCGTACCCGGCTGCTGCGCCGCTGTCACCGCCCTCGCGCTGTCCGGACTCTCCACCCGCCGATTCGCCTTCGAGGGCTTTCTCCCCGTATCGGGCCGGGAGAGGAGTGAGCGGCTGAAAGAGCTGAAATCCGAGACCCGGACGCTCATCGTCTACGAAGCCCCGCACCGTCTGAGGGAAACCCTCTACGATCTTTACGGCGCGCTGGGGGATCGGAACATCGCCATCTGCCGCGAGCTGACGAAGCTGAACGAGGAGATCCTCCGGACCACCGTCGGCGCGGCCTGCGAGCACTACCGGGAACGGGAGCCGCGGGGGGAATATGTCCTCGTGATCGAAGGAGTGACCCTCGCCGAGGAGCGCGCCGACTACCCCGAGGATATCGCCGCCCACGTCGCCCTGCTCGAGGAAAGCGGCCTCTCCCGGATGGACGCCATCAAGGCCGCGGCCCGGGCGAGAGGCGTGAAGAAAAACGACATCTACAACGCCCTGATCCGTCAGGACGAGGAATAAAGAACAAATCCAACCTTCCATATCACCTGTACAGAAAGGATCGCTCCCATGAAAATCGGTCTCACCTCCTACAGCATGAACAACTATATCTGCGGCGGGCTCATGTCCGTCTGCGAGGTAATGCGCTTCGCCAAGGAAAAGGGCGCGGAGCACATCGAGCTCGTCCCCTTCGGCTTCACCCTCCACGATGACAAAACCGGCGAATTCAACGAGCCCCTCATCGCCGAGATCCTCCGGGTGTCGAAGGAGATCGATCTGCCCCTCTCCAACTACGCGGTGCTCGGCGACCTTCTGAAATCGGATCCGGACGCGCGGGCTGCCGAGGTCGAGCGGCTCAAGCGGCATATCGACGTGGCGGCGAAGCTCGGTCTGAAGCAGATGCGGCACGACGTCTCCTCCTTCCGCCGTCCGCTCGAATCCAACACCCCCGTCGCCTTCGAGCGCGAGTTCCCCATCGCCGTGGAGACCTGTCAGCAGCTGGCGGATTACGCTGCGCGGTACGGAATCACCACGCTCGTCGAGAATCACGGATTCTTCGTCAACGGCTCCGACCGGGTGATCCGCCTGATCGACGCCGTGGACCGCGACAACTTCGGCCTGCTGCTCGACACGGGCAACTTCACCTGCGTGGACGAGGATCCGACCGTGGCCGTGAAGAAATGCGCGCCGATCGCCAAGATGGTCCACCTGAAAGACTTCTATATCCGCCGCGCGGACAAACTCACGGGCAACGGCGGTCTCTTCCGCTGCGATTCCGGCTGCTGGTTCTCCTCCAACTCCGGCGTGTCCATGCTCCGCGGCTCCATTCTGGCGCAGGGGGATCTGGATATCTGGACGATCCTGACGAACATCCGCGACACCGGCTACGACGGGTACGTCTCCGTCGAGTTCGAGGGCATGGAGGACGGCAAGATCGGCTCCGAGACCGGCATGGACGCGGCCCGCTACATTCTGGCCAACGGCTGAGGAGGCGCGCCCCATGAACGTTCTATTCATCGTCACCGACCAGCTGCGGTATGACTGCGTCGGCGCGTCCGGGATCCGCCCGGTGAAGACGCCGAACATCGACCGGCTGGCTTCGGAAGGGCTCTTCTTCGAGAACGCCTACACCCCCCTGCCCGTCTGCGCCCCCTCCCGTCAGGCCATGCTCACCGGCGTGCAGCCCGACTCCATCGGCGCGCTGTTCAACTATAATTTCGTGAACACCCGCGGGGCGGATCCGTCCGTTCCCACATGGGTGTCGGAGCTGAAAGACCGGGGATACCGCTGCGGATTCGCGGGTCACTGGGACGCCTCCCCGAACGGCAATGAGACCGCGTTCGGATACGAGACGGTCTTCGACGGCGCGGCGTGGTCGAAGGAAATCGGGGAGAAATACGGCTCCATCGACTATCCGAATTCATGGTTCGGCTGCTCCAATCCGATCGCGTTCGAGGACACGAAGACCTACAGGATCTGCGCGTCCTCCGCGGACTTCATCCGGGAGAGCGCGGGCAGACCGTGGCACATCTGGGTGGACATCACCGATCCGCACCTGCCCTGCCGTCCCTCCGCGCCGTACGACACGATGTACAAGCCGGAGGACATGGAGCCTTGGCCGGGATTCGGCGACACGCTCGAGGGCAAGCCGTACATCCAGAAAAAGCAGATCGAAAACTGGCATCTCGAAGGACGCACATGGGAACAGTTCGCTCCCACCGTGGCATATTATTACGGCATGATCACCCAGACCGACGCCGCCATCGGACAGCTGCTCCGAGCGCTCGACGAAACCGGTCAGGCGGAGGACACGGCCGTCATTCTTCTCGCGGACCACGGCGACACCTCCGGCGACCACGGCATGATGGACAAGCACTACATCCTCTACGATTCGGTGGTGCATGTGCCGTTCATCGTCAAGGCTCCCGGCGTCTCTCCGGCGCGGATCTCCTCCTTCGCCTGCTCCTCCCTCGACGTGGCTCCGACGGTGGAAAAGCTCGTCGGCATGGAAGCGGAAAGCCCCCGTCACGGCAGACCCGCCACGGACTACGCCGACGGAACCGCCTCCCCGGACTTCGCGGTCTTCACGTCGAACGGCCAGCAGTTCGGCCTCTTCACCCAGCGCGGCATCCGGACAGAGAAGTACAAGTATATCTGGAACCTGACAGACGTGGACGAATTCTACGACCTGACCCTCGATCCCGGCGAAAAGGTCAACCGGGCCGCCGATCCCGCGTACAAGGGGATCATGAAGGAGCTCGGCGAAAAGCTCCTCAGAGAGCTGAGACGGCGCGGCGATCCCTTCGCGGGCGGCTGGACGGCGTGGCAGTGCGGTCAGGGAATCTGATCCCGCATCCGGCGGGAAAAGGGGCGCAAACCGGTTCAAACATTGACTTTCTTTGAACAAACGCCCGCGTTTTCGTATAATTTACGTTTTAACAATATGCACTTCCGACAGATTCCTGTTGAAACTGCACAGCGGAAACGTCTTGTCAACAGGACGTTTTTCTGCTATAATACCGGTAATGATCAGGATGCATCCGGTTCATACCGGAGAATGAAAGGACAGGCGCAATGACGGTACTTTTCAAGAACGGGTTTGTTTATTCCAACACCGAACGGGCTTTCGCGCGGGCGGATCTTCTCTCTGAGGACGGCATCGTCGTGGATCCGGCCTATACCGGGGAAATACCGGAAGGTGCGGAGATCGTGGACTGCGCGGGACGGTATCTGCTCCCGGGCCTCGTGGACGTACACACGCACGGCCGATCCGGCTTCGATTTCAACAGCGTGGACGCGGACGCCGTGACCGCCCTCAGAAAGTCCTATGCCAAGGCGGGCACGACCACCCTCATGGCGACCCTCGCCTCGGCCACGATGGACTCCCTCGAAAACTCCATCCGCTATATCGGCGAAAACCGGGCGAGCGAACCCGGAAAGGCCACCCTCGCCGGCGTTCATCTCGAAGGGCGGTATCTCAATCCGAAGCGGCGCGGCGCTCACGCAACGGAGCTGCTCTTCCCCCTCGACGCCGCGGAGCTTGAGGGACTTGTCCGGAAGATGCTCCCCCTGCCGATCCATGTGTCCTGCGCGGCGGAAATGGAGGGCGGCGAGACCTTCGTGAAGACGGCGGTCCGGCTCGGCGCGACGGTCGGCATGGCCCACTCCGACGCCACATGGGACGAAGCGCGCCGTGCGGTCGAATGGGGCGTCACCTCCTTCACCCACACGTTCAACGCCATGAAGCCCGTCCATCACCGGGAGCCCGGCAACGCCATCGCCTCCCTCATGACCGACGAGGCGTACACCGAGCTGATCTGCGACGGCGAGCACGTCCATCCCGCCATGATCGCGCTGGCCTCCCGCGCCAAGCCGAAGGACAGGCTGGTACTCATCACGGATTCCATGGAAGCGGCCGCCATGCCCGACGGCGAATACGGCATCGCGGGTCTCCCGGTCATCGTGAAGAACGGCCGGGCGGTCAACTCCGACGGGGCGCTCGCGGGCAGCACGCTCGATCTCTTCAAGGGGCTGACGAATTTCATGAAGTTCACAGGCACAGCCCTCGAGGACGCGCTCCCCTGCGCCACGTCCAATCCCGCAAAAATGGTCGGGATCGACGCCTCGTGCGGATCCCTTGAGGCCGGACGCCGCGCCGACATCGTGATGATCACCGACAAGACCGATCCCTCGATCGAATCCGTCTGGGTTCTCGGGGAAAGAATCTGATACTGATACTATTCTCAGCCTAAAAGTAAAACTATATGGGTTTTGATCGCTCCATGTAGGAGGCGAACGGCTCCTGCCGTGAGCTCGCGTGCGATAACTCTGATAAGGTTGGATAGCTATATTGGTGTGCCGAAGCCTCAGCTTCACTTGATTGGTATAGCCTATCCATTACCTCCTCCCAATGAAGTTCTTTGCCAGGCTTTCTCCGAAAGAAAGCCGCGTTTCCCTTTTAACTTGAGATCAGTATAAACTCCCACATATCATCCATTTCACACACGGGAGAGCGACATGAAAAAAACATTCTATATCACCACCGCCATCGCCTACGCGTCCTATAAGCCGCACATCGGGAATACCTACGACATCGTGGCGGCGGACGCGATCGCGCGGTACAAGAGGCTCCGGGGCTATGACGTGCACTTCGTCACCGGCTCCGACGAGCACGGGCAGAAGATCGAGAACAAGGCGAAGGAGGCCGGGATCACGCCGAAGGAATATGTGGACCGCTACTCCGCCTCCATCAAGGCCGTCTGGGACTCGATGAACGTCTCCTACGACCGCTTCATCCGCACCACGGACGAGGACCATGAGCGCAACGTCGCTCACATCTTTGAAAAGATGCTGGCCAACGGCGATATCTACAAGGGCTACTACGAGGACTGGTACTGCACGCCCTGCGAGTCCTTCTTCACCGAGACGCAGCTTGTGAACGGCAAATGCCCCGACTGCGGCCGCGAGGTGCAGAAGATGAAGGAGGAGACGTACTTCTTCAAGATGAGCAAGTATGTGGACCGCCTTCTCAAATACTACGACGAGAACCCGGACTTCATCGCCCCCGAGAGCCTCAAGCGGGAGATGGTGAACAACTTCATAAAGCCCGGACTTCAGGATCTCTGCGTCTCCCGGACATCCTTCAAATGGGGCATCCCGGTCGAGAGCGATCCGAAACATGTGGTGTACGTCTGGCTCGACGCGCTGACCAACTATATCTCCGCCCTCGGGTACGACGCGGGACGGGACGAGCAGCCGGAGCTCTTCAAAAAGTACTGGCCCTGCGACGTCCATGTGATCGGCAAGGATATCATGCGGTTCCACTCGATCTACTGGCCGATCTTCCTGATGGCGCTGGACATTCCCCTTCCGAAAAAGGTCTTCGGCCATCCGTGGTTCAATTTCGGCGCGGACAAAATGTCCAAGTCCCGCGGCAACGTGATCTACGCGGACGATCTGGCGAAGAAGTTCTCGACCGACGGCGTGCGCTACTACTGCCTCGCCGAGATGCCCTACAACACCGACGGCTCCATCACCTACGAATCGGTGATTTCCCGGTACAATACGGATCTTGCCAACAACCTCGGCAACCTCGTCTCCCGGACCGTCGCCATGACGAAGAAGTATTTCGACGGGATCATTCCCTCGCCCGCCGGGGAAGAGGGACCGGACGCCGAGCTGAAATCCGCCGTTTCAGCAGCCGCCGAAAAGTTCACCGCCGACATGGATTCCTTCCATCTGGCCGACGCCTGCGCGGACGTGTTCGCCATGCTCCGCCGGGCCAACAAGTATATCGACGAAACCGCTCCGTGGGTGCTGGCGAAGGATCCGGGGCAGAAGGCGAGACTGGGCACGGTGCTTTACAACCTGCTCGAAGCGATCCGCTCGGGAGCCGTGCTGCTCTCCTGCCTGATCCCGGGGACGGCGGATTCCATCTTCGCGCAGATCGGTTCGGACGTGCGGGACTACGACAGCGCGTTCACGTTCGGCGGACTGAAATCCGGTTCTCCCGTGGGCGAGGCGTCCCCCCTGTTCGCGCGGATCGACGAGGCGAAGCTGATGGCGGAAATCGAAGCGGAAAGAGAAGCCGCGGCGAAGGAGGCCGAAGCGAAAGCCAAAGCCGAAGAAAAGCCGGAAAAGCCCGAGGGTGTCACGCAGATCGGCATCGACGACTTCATGGCGGTGGAGCTGAGGACGGCGCAGGTCACGGCCTGCGAGAAGGTCCCGCGGGCGAAGAAGCTCCTCAAGCTGAGCGTCGATCTCGGCTACGAGCAGCGGACCGTCGTCTCCGGCATCGCCAAGTTCTACGAGCCCGAGGATCTGGTCGGCAAGAAGATCATCGTGGTTGCGAATCTCAAGCCCGCGGTGCTCTGCGGCATCGAATCGAACGGCATGATCCTCGCGTCCGGCGAAGAGCAGGTGCGGGTGGTCTTCCTCGATCCCGAAACGCCCCTCGGAGAGAGAGTCCGGTGATGGGCTCCCCCGTGTTCTTCGACTCCCACGCGCACTACAACGACCGTCGGTTCGCCGAAGAATTCGAGGGCGGAGGCCGCGGCGCGCTTCTGAAAGCCCATGCGGAAGGAGTCGGCTTCTTCTGCAACGTCGGCTCGTCCGTCCGCACCTCCGAGGAGTCCGTCGCGCTGGCGGAGGAATTTGACTTCGTGGTCGCCGCCGTGGGGATCCATCCCTCGGACGCGCAGGAGATCCCCGCCGCGGACTGCGACCGCGCCCTCGCCCGCATCGAAGAGCTCTGCGCAAGCGAGCGGGTCCGGGCCGTCGGGGAGATCGGGTTCGACTACCACTGGGAGCCCGTGGACAGAGAGCGGCAGCGGTATTTCTTCGAAGCGCAGCTGGAGATCGCGCGGCGGGTGAACCTGCCCGTGGTGATCCACTCCCGGGACGCGGCGGGCGACACGTTCGACGTGATCTGCGGCCATCCCGAAAACCGGGGCGTGCTCCACAGCTATTCCGGACACGCGGAAGGAGCGCGGCAGTACAACCGCATGGGCTGGCACGTCTCCTTCTCCGGCCCCGTCACCTACAAGAACGCGAACAAGGTGAAGGAAGCGGCGGCGGCTGTACGGGACGATCTGCTCCTCATCGAGACGGACTGCCCCTATCTCCCGCCCGTGCCGCACAGAGGAGAGATCAACTATTCCGGCTATCTGCCCCTCACCTGCGCGGCGGTGGCTGAGATCCGCGGCATCTCCAAAGAGGAATGCGCGGCTTTGACCACGGCCAACGCCCGCCGTTTTTTCGGGTTTGACTGAGCGGGATCCCATTCTATCAGCGCGGTTCAGCACACACAGGAGGCTCCTATGGTGATCACCTATACCATCAAAAACAGTTTGTACGTCAACATGACGAACCACTGCACGAACCGGTGCGCGTTCTGCGTCCGGGACAGGCAGGGAGCCGGGGCCTTTCCGAATCTCTGGCTGGAGCGCGAACCGACGGTGGCCGAGGTCCTCGCGGATCTTTCGACCTACAAGAGCCTGAACCGGTTCGAGGAAATCGTGTTCTGCGGGTACGGGGAACCGACCTGCCGCCTGTACGACATGCTGGAGGTATGCAGACGTCTCCGCGAAGCGACCGCAACGCCGATCCGGGTGAACACCAACGGCCACGCCTCCCTGATCCTCAAGGAAAACACCGCGCCGCTCTTTCAGGGACTGGTGGACCGGGTCTCCATCAGTCTGAACGCCGCGGATCCTGAGACCTACGCCGCCCTCTGCCGCCCGCACTTCGGGGAGGACGCCTACACGGGAGTCCTGAAATTCGCCCGGGAGATCGTCAAATACGTTCCCTCGGTGATCCTGACCGCCGTCCGGGGCACGATCCCGGACGAAGACCTCGACCGCTGCGCCGCCATTGCCAAAGAGCTGGGCGCCGGATTCCGAGTCAGAGAGCTGATCGAATAAACAACAAACCCGCCGCGGGTGTCTGAACCGTCTCCGATCGAATCGGGACGGCAGAGAGTCCGCGGCGGTTTTTTAGGGATCAGCCCTCATCCGGGGTCATAACGTCGATTCTGCGGGAGATCTCTTCGATCTGCGCGGGGTCATAGGGGGATCTTGTATAGCGGGTCGGGAAGTCGTTTTCGAACGCGGCGATCACGCGGTGCGCGATGTCCAGCTGGATCCGCGCCTTTTCCCTCTCCCCCTCCGCGGCGTAGTGATCGGCAAGGATGGAAAGCATCCGCAGAAGATGCTCGAGACAGAGGCATTTCTCCTTGTTGGCGGCCTCAAACCGTTCCTCCCCGTCTAAAAGCTCCGCCTTGACGGAGAGCGCGGAAAAATAGATCTCCGGGATCTTCCCAACCGCCTCCCTGCACATGGCGTCCTCTCCGAGGGATTTGTACGCCTCGGCCATGATCCGGTACGCGTCGATCCTGATTTCGTCGAACCGGGTGGACGCCGCGAGCTGTTTCCCTATTTCGATGACTTCCTCCGCCCGCTCCGGAATCGGGATCGTCCCGATCAGGCAGTTCAGAAGGACCTCGTTCCCGGGATACTGCTTCAATCCCGCGCGGAGGATCCGTTCGCATTCCTCGGGGTTCCGGCATACGTCCCCCTTCCCCCACGCCTCGCTGTACGCGTCAACAATGGCTTCGACCTTTTTCTCCGTTTCATAGAGGTTGAAGTCAAAGAGCTCGTCCGTCGATACGCCGAAAAACGACGCGATCGCGGGGATCAGCATCACGTCCGGCATGGTCGAACCGTTCTCCCATTTGCTGATGGCCTGAAACGACACGCCGAGATGCTCCGCGAGCACCTCCTGCGAGAGTCCGCGCTGTTTTCTGAGGGTTCTGATTTTTTCTCCCAGTTTCACAATAGATCATTTCCTTTCAATCGAAATGGATCCGACGTCCGACCCTGCTGACAGTATAGCCGTCCGGGAAGAAAAAAGCAATAACCCGTTCTTTGAAGAAAATTCAATCGCCGGTTGAATATTCGCCCTGCCCTGTTCGGGTCACAGCATCGCGGGGCTCTTCTTCATCCACGCGCCGGATTCGAGGCCGGTGAGAAAGGCGTACACCTCGTCGGCGCGGCGGTGGAGGGCGTACTGACGGGCCGCGGCCTGATCGAGATCGGAGGTGTCGGCGGGCTTCACGATCACGGGGATCCGCCCCTCGAACTCCCGCCGCCGCAGACCGGACAGAAGCGCCCTTCCCCCTTCGTTTGCGGCAAGGAGGACGGTAAAGCGCGGATTCTCCGACGGATCCCCCGGTCCGATCAGCGAGCGGAGCAGTTCCCGGCGGATCCTCGCGGCGGTGTATTTCTTCGTGGGAAGCCGCTCCATGAACGAAGCGGGATCGGTCACAGTCCCCGCAAGCCGCGCAGCGTACCGGAGCAGATCGCCCTCCTCCGATTCCCCGAGCCGGAGGCGGGCATGGGCGAAGAGCAGCCGCTCGAATTCCTCCTCCCGGCAGACGGCGGCCAGGGACAGCGGCTCGACGGCCTCCTCCGCCAAAAGGGGCCTCAGGGAATCCATGCCCCCCGCCCGGTATGCCGCTCTCAGCTCGCCCGCCGACGGGGTTCCGGTCATGCGGCGGACGGGCCGGAAAGCGGACATTCCCATCGCACGCCCGAAACGGACGTATTCGATCCCGAGCCGGTCGTTTCCGCCGCCGGGCTGTATGCCCATCTCCCGCATCACGGCGTCGAAGAGCGTACCGTTCCCGCCGTTCCGGAAGGTCCGCTCCGCCTCCCTCATCCGCCGCGCGAACTCCTCCGAGGCGCGGATTTCGGCTCCCCGCTCGAGCATGGGGAGATCCGCCGTCTCCGAGCCGAAGGTCATCGATTCCGCGCCGATCCCCCGGGCAGCGGCACATCCCCCTCTTGCGAAGTCCTCCGCGCCCGATCCGCACCACGGCCACGGCATCTCGACAACCAGATCCGCCCCGCAGCGCACGGCAGCCTCCGCCCGGGAATACTTGTCGAAGAGGGCAGGCGTCCCGCGCTGGGTGAAATGGCCGCTCATGACGCAGACCACCGCGTCCCCGCCCGATCCGGCCAGCTTCAAGAGATGCCGGTGTCCCGGGTGGATTGGGTTGAATTCACAAATAACCGCAGTCGTTCTCCGCATTTTTTATTTCATCCTACAAAGTGAATCAAAGTTCTTGTTTTTTGCGTCCCGTTCGGGTATAATTATATCCGGACTTTTTTGCTCTGTCAATTATTTTTTGTTTTTCGGAGGAAATTCCCCTATGAAAGTTCTGGTTGTGAACGCCGGTTCCTCTTCCCTGAAGTACCAGCTCTTCGATACCGCCACCGAATCCGTCCTCGCCAAGGGCATCTGCGAGCGCATCGGCATCGACGGCCGCATCGAGCACCGCAAGGGTGAGAACGGCGAGAAGATGAAGGTCGAGATCCCGATGAAGGATCACGCCGTCGCCACCGAAGTCGTCATCAAGTACCTGACCGATCCCGAAGTCGGCGTCATTTCCGACATGAACGAGATCGAGGGCGTCGGCCACCGTATCGTGCACGGCGGTCCCTACTTCTTCGAGTCCGTCCTTCTGAACGACGAAGTGCTGGACAAGCTCGAGCTCTGCCGCGACTTCGCGCCTCTGCACACCGGCCCGCACATCATGGGCATCAAGGGCTGTCTCGCCGTCATGCCCGACAAGCCGCAGGTTCTCGTCTTCGACACCGCGTTCCACCAGACCATGCCTCCGCAGGCCTACATGTACGGCATTTCCTGGGATATGTACGAGAAGTACCACATCCGCCGCTACGGCGCACACGGCACCTCCCACCGGTTCGTCGCCCGCGAAATGGCGAAGCTGCTTGACAAGCCCCTCGAGGAGACCAAGATCGTCACCTGCCACATCGGCAACGGCGCGTCCATCTCCGCGGTCAAGGGCGGCAAGTGCATCGACACCTCCATGGGGTTCACTCCTCTGGACGGCGTGATCATGGGCACCCGCTGCGGCTCCATCGACCCGGCCATCGTTCCCTATATCATGGAGAAGGAAGGCTACACGCCCGCCGAAATGAGCGAGTACATGAACAAGAAGTGCGGCTTCCTCGGCATTTCCGGCATTTCCTCCGACTCCCGCGACATCGAGGCCGCCATCCTTGAGGGCAACGAGAGAGCGTATATTGCCGCCTCCACCCTCGCCTACCAGTGCAAGAAGTACATCGGCTCCTACGCCGCCGCGATGAACGGTCTGGACGCAGTCGTGTGGACCGCCGGCATGGGCGAGAACAACCCCGAGCTGAGAGACCGCGCCTGCGCCGATATGGAATACTACGGCATCAAGATCGACCGCGAGCTCAACGCGAAGACCCACCACCAGCCGAACACCGTCGAACTCTCCACGCCCGATTCCAAGGTCAAGGTCTACGTCCTTCCCACGAACGAAGAGCTGATGATCGCCTCCGACACCGAAGAGATTGTCAACAAGCTGAAGAAATAAGGATCCCGGCTGAGTTCCTGTCATACGAAAACGGTCTTTCCGAAGAAAGGCCGTTTTCTTTATGTCATGGCTCGCGGATAAATCCGGGAAACCTCCCGTCCTGTATTCTCATCCCGCCGGGTTCAACGAGCATGGTATCCTGTGTGACGTTCGTGCCGTCATCGTCGTAGGTGAGCAGAATGACGTAAACTGTCTTTCCGGCTTCGCGGAACACGCCGCTGCACTCGCATCCGATCACCCGCGAATGCGGATCGAAGCCCGCCGCGGTCTCCGCCGCCACGGCTTCCGGATCGATCCCGACCCGTTCGGCGTACTCGTCGAGCGTCAGAAGCTCGTCCGAGGCGAGATCGAGAAAAACGTTGCGCACGGTGAGCGGGAATAGATAGGTCGAAGGCTCATCCGCGACCGCGGCGATGCAGAGGATCCCGTCCTCTTCCCACGCTTCCGTGTCGATGACCAGCCGCCAGTGATCGTAGGACAGCTGCGTCCCCTCCATGTAGCGGTCGTAAATCGCCCCGAACTCGTCCCGGATGACGGCGTTGATCTCCTCCGTATGCGCCGAATCCGCCTCCAGCTCCATGATCCGCACGCACCGGTTGTGCTCCCTGTCCCCGGATACTTCCCGGAGAACGTCCGTCAGCTTCCACGCCTTCGGGGAATCCTTGCCGGACGCGTAGCTTCTGTCGGTCAGGCTGTATTCCGCAATCAAAGCGTCCGCCGAGAACTCGGGGACGTTTTTGTGTTCCGCGTCGAAGGGATCGAGCGGCTCGACGGCGTCCCCCACGACCCACGCGTAGGACGTCCGGTGGTCTGTGCGGACCATGTTCAGCTCAAAATTGAACTCCATTCCGCTGCTCTCCCCGGAATCGGCGTAGGTAAAGCTCATCATGCCGGAGACGGTGACGTTCGCCCAGTCCTCGCCGGATTCGGTCACGCCGGAGGTGCAGGGCGCGGCGAAGTCCTTGCGCGCGATCCCCTGCGCCGCCCGGATGTACCGGAACCACTTCGCCTTTTCCTGCCAGTACCGCGCGTTCCGTTTCAGAGCCTCGTAGGTGACTGCCTCCCCGTTCATGACCGCGCCGCCCGCCGGATCGAACTCCGCCAACGACGCGGCGGTGTACTGCGTGAAGGCGTCGTCCTCCGAGAGATACGCGCTCCGAAGATACGCTTCGACAAAGGCCTCGGCGGCTTCCTCCGGTTCCATCCCGACCGTGGGAAGGGTCGGCGCGGGAGCCCCTTCTAAAGGCACGTCCGCGTCCGGGATCAGCTCTTCCCGGCTGGAACAGGAGACGAAGGTCAGAATCAGGAGAAACGCCAGCGAAAGGGCCAGCGCGCGGGCAAACGGTTTCATGAAAAACTCCTCTCATATCGGATACAATTAGACGCCGCATGCGCAGGAAAAGTTCCCGGTTCCATGCAGGCGCGGGGACTTCTCGGACCGCTATCCTCTTTTGCGCGGCGAGGGCGTTTGCGTCTGCGTTTCCCCGTCCGGATCCGCTTCGGCTCCGGTTTCCCGCTCGTTCCCGTTCGGCTCGGGATTGGGGTTGTGCGCGTGCTTGACGAGGGACACGCAGGACACCCCGGCGCATCCGATCCCGACGGCGGGCTGGGCAAGGGCGAATTCCAGCGCGAGCGCGGCGGGGATGAACAGCCCGAAGGTCACCATGCTCCGGCGGCTGTGGGGATCGATCTTCACGGCGACGGAGAAGAAGATATAAAGGGCGGCGAGGATCAGTCCGACCGGCGTGATCCAGAGCAGGGCGATCATCTCCCCGAAGATCACGGCAATGCACTTGCCCCCGCGGAATCCGTGCAGGACGGAAAACGCGTGTCCCAGCACCGGCCCCATCATCACGAGCGCGAAAAGTCCGCGTCCGCCCGATGGCGGCATCCACTTCACCGCGGCGAACACCGGCAGAAATCCCTTCGCCATGTCGCAGAAGAGACAGCAGAGCCCCAGCTGCCAGCCGCAGAGCGTGAAGACGTTGGCCGCGCCGGGATTGCCGTCCGCGCTCTCCTTCGTGATATCGATATGCCGGAAGACGAGGGGAATCGCCCGGCAGAAATGGACGCTCCCGATGAGGTAGCCGCCCGCAAACAGAATGAACCAGAGGCCCCACTCAGCTGAGGTGTGTCCGAACATATCCGATCACCCGGTCGGCGGCGTCGGGGCGGATGTTCTCCCTCTGCGCGCGCCGCATGCTTTCCCTTTCTTCCTCGTTTTCCGCCAGCCTGACCGCCGCGGCAGCCGCTTCGTCGATTCTCTTCTCGCACAGGGACATGGAGCGGGCGGAGAAAAACGCGGCGTTTTTCGTCTCGCAGCCGGGTATGGTCATCATGTGGACGATGGGGACTCCCGCCGCCGCAGCCTCGGTGCTGGACAGGCCCCCGGCCTTTGTGACCGTGACGTCCGCCGCCTTCATCCAGAGGTGTACGTCCCGGGTAAATCCGACGGTCAGAATCCCGGGAAAATCCGCCCACCGTTTTTCAAGATCCCGCTTCAGCTTCTCGTTCCGGCCCGTCAGCACTGCGATGCGGTCCCTGTTTCCGACGCGCCATGCCAGAGCGGAGGTGAGCTTTGCCATATTGGAGCACCCCACGCCGCCGGACATGACGAGATAGAGCCGCTCCGCCTCCCCGATCCCGAGCTTCTCCCGGGCTGCCTCGCGCGTCATCTCCTCCCCGAACCGCGCGCTGACGGGAATACCCGTCGGGATCAGCCGCGCCCGATCGATGCCCTTCTTCACGGCCTCCTCCGTCAGATCGGGATGGGGCAGGAAGACAGCGTCCAGATCCGGTTCCGCGAAAAACGGGATGAGGGTGTAGTCCGTCAGCACCCCGAAGGACGGAACGGACGAAAATCCCTTCCGGCGGGCGGCGCACATCCCCTCCATCCCGTAGAGGTGGGTGGAAATCACGGCGTCAAATCCCCCGTCCGTCACAAACCGTCCCAGCTTTTCGGCATACAGGGCGTTGGCGGCGTAGATGGGGGAGGGCAGTCGGGAGCGGTCGTACAGATCCCCGATCCGGTAGACGGCGCCGAAAAGGGCGGGAACGCGCCGGATCATGCCGTTGTACGCTCCCGCGACCGCACGCCGCGCCGTTTCTCCGCCAAAGGCCACGGGATCGCGCATTTCCGCATCCGCGTTCTGCCTCCGCGCCGCCTCGAGAAGAGCCCTGGCCGCACTGTTGTGACCGTCCCCGGTGGAGCAGCTCAAAATCAAAAGTCGCATATCAATTCCCCTGCTGTCAAATCCCGCGCGGTGAAGGGGGAGTTCAGCCCGACAGTCCGGCGCGGTAGTCCCGCACGATGTCCCCGAGATCGGAAAAGCGGTCCACCTTCACGAAATCGAACTCCGAGCGGTACACGCATTCGTCGTTGCCGCCGGTTCCGTAGTCGTCGCCGAAATAAGTGACCTCTCCCCGGTCGTATCCCTCGTCCTCGCAGAAGCGGGTCAGGGCGTAATACTTGTTGTACGGCTTCGGCGCCATATCGAACGAGGAGGATCCGCCCACGAAGACGGTGTACTCCGGGAACGCCGCAGCCACGTCTGCGAACACCGCCCGTCTCTTGGCCCGGGTGGGGTCGAAGAGGAGCTTGTCGGCGATGGGCGCCTTCGTGCCGAGCAGGGGGAAGGTCACGCAGCCGGACGGGTGGAACTCGACGCTCTCCCCGCGGAACTCGGTGAACCCGATCTTCTCACGGAGCGCTGCGATCCGCTCCGAAACCGACGCCCGGTCGCAGGGGAGGGACAGGTCCCGGATGAACTCCAGATCCCCCTTGTCCTCGCGGTAGACGGCGTACTGGAGGCCGTAGTTGCCCACGATATCCATCGGATACTCCCTGAGCTGGGCGAAAATGCGCCGCGCCTGCCCCGCTCCGAGGATCATCAGTCGGAATCCGTCCCGCTTCAGTCCGTCGAGCAGGGCGATATTCTCATCGGTGATCCAGGTGCGGTGCTCCGTCAGCGTGCCGTCCAGATCGAACGCAAATACCTTTTTCTCCATGATCGAGCCTCCTGAGATGAAAGATTGCTCCCGCTCGGGGGGATTTATCCCTTTTGCTTCATGGCGGAGATCTTCTCTCCGTCGGGGGTGACGTAGGCGGTCCAGTTGGTGGTGTAGACCACGAAGCCCGGTTTGGCTCCGGCGGGCTTTTTGACCTTCCCGGCCTGAATGTAGTCCACGGGGATCATGACGCCGCCTCTCGCCTTGGAGTTGTACGCGGCGATCTCCGCTGCCTCGGTGAACGCTTCTCCGGACGGGTCGCGCTCGCCCTCGAAGCACTGGAGCACCACATGGGATCCGGGCTGATTCTTCGCGTGGAACCACCAGTCCCCCCGCGCCGCGACCTTGGTGGTCAGATAGTCGTTGGCGACGTTGTTCCGCCCACAGAGGACCGTGTGCCCGTCCGAGGTCTTGTAGCGCGCGATGGAGGGGGCGGACTGCTTCTTCTCCGTGTAGTTCTTCATCTTTGAAGCGTAGCCGCTGTGCCAGAGTTCCGCGCGGATCTCCGAAAGCTCCCGTTCGCCCTCCGCCCGGGTCAGGGAATCGAGGACGGTATAGACGTAGGCGAGCTCCTCCTCCGCCGCTGCGAGCTGTTCGGTCAGATGGACCCGCGCCGTCTTCGACTTGTTGTATTTCTTGTAGTACGCCTGCGCGTTGGCCGAAGGGGACAGCCTCTTGTCGAGGGGGATCTTCACGGTCCCGCCCGCCTCGTCGTACCAGTTTTCGAGCTCGCAGGAGGCCATGCCCCGCTCGAGCTTCCAGATATTGGCGGTGATCAGGTCGCCCCAGAGCTTGTACTTCTCCCCGTCGTCGCAGTCGGAGAGCTCCGCCCGCTGACGGTCCATCTTTTTGAGGATCCTCGTCTCGGCGTTGGAGAGGAGGCGGAAGACGTCGGACGCTTTCCGGTGCAGCCGCTCTTCCCGGCTCCGCTCGCCGTAATAGGCGTCGATTAGGGCTCCGAAGGTCTCGCACGTCTCACATTCGCATCCGCCGCCGTACTGCCGGATCTCGGTGAAGGCGTATTCCGAGGGAAGTCCGTCCTTTTTCAAGAGCGTCGGCGTGCCGTCCAAATCGCGGATGATCCGGATCATGCGGAAAAACTGCGCGGTCAGATCCCGCTCGGCTTCGCGCATTGTGGCGTCCGTCCTTCCGGCTGCCCGGTAGACGATTTCCCGCGCGATGAGGGGAGCGAGCCCGGCAAAATGGGACATGATGAACTTCTCGGCGGGACGGTCCGGATCCTCCGCGGCGGCGAGGGCTTTGAACATGCGCTCGTCCACCCGGTCGGAGGTGGGATCCTCCTTGTCCTGCTTCGGGGGCAGCTCGTAGGTCATTCCGGCCAGAACCTGCCGCTTTTCGCTCGTGGTGAAATCCACGGATTTGAGGACGCCGATGATCTTGTCCCGGGCGTCCGTGATGATGATGTTGGAAAACCGGCCCATCAGCTCCGCGATCACATGCTTCCGCGTCGAGAAGCCCATCTCGTCGTGGGTGTCGAAGGTCAGGCGGGCGGCCCTCTCGAATCCCAGCTGTTCCGCCCCGGCAAACCGCGCGCCGGAAAAGTGCTTCCGGAGCATCATGCAGAACATGGGCGGCGTGGTCGGGTTCTCCGTGCGGATGGCGGTCAGGTTGAGATGGGACCCGTTTCCGCCCGCGGAGATATCCAGACGGTGCTCCTCCCCGCCGCAGCGGATGACGAAGACCGCCTCTTCCTTGCCGGGCTGAAAAATCTTGTCAACCTTGCCCCCGGCGAGCTTGCGGTTGATCTCGTCCACGACGAAGCGCAGCATGGCGGCGTCAAATGCCATCGGTCAGATACCTCGATCCGTCCGGATCCGTTCTCCCGGAGCCGGGCGGGAATTGTCAGGTGAAATCAAAAAAATCGGCGTCGTCTTCCCCGGATTTGCGGAACACGATCGGGAAGACGCGGGCGGTCAGGGCCAGTCCGGCCTTTTCGGCGCATCGGACGGAGGGGGCGTTCAGGTGGGAGGTCAGATACTGCACCCGCTCGCCGAGCCCGGTCAGATACTCCGTCAGAAGGGCAACGCAGGCGGGACCGAATCCCCGTCCCCGGTACGCCTCGGCGCATTCCGTGTTCAGCTCGCAGAATCCCTCGTCCTCCGAAATGTCGTTCAGTCCGGCATAGCAGACGATCGTCCCCTCCCCGTCCCGGATCACGGCCATGCGGTCAGCCGGGTCGGCGGGATCGAGCGAAAACTCGCCGAGGGGCAGATCCCCGTCCCATTTCTCCCCGTCGAGGGTGGAGATCAGAGCGGCGCGCGCGGGATCGGCTTCTCTCACGCCGCCGTCCCCCGGGCGGTAGTCGAGGAGCGGATAGTCGGCCGTGTCCGTTTCGTCGTATCCGAAGGGCTCCATGAGCGGCTTGAGGGAGGATATGAGAAAATCGACCGCCTCCCGGGACAGAGGATCGTGCGAAAAGCGCGCCTCGAAGTCCCGGCAGATCGGCGCGGCTTTGGAGAAGGTCAGAAGACGGATCGGTCTGCGCCCGTCCTTCCCCTCGTACACGGTCAGCTCCACGGGAACGGCGATGGGGCTTTCCTGCTCGAATACGGCCTTTTCAAATTCCGGTTTTTCCCACACGATCATGCTGCCTCTCCTCCTTCCGCGGAATCCGTCCGCTTCATTCCGTCCTCCGCCTCCGCCTGCGCCTGTTCGGAGAGACTCACGGACTCTTCCAGCCCCGCCGCGGTTCCGCCCGCGATCACAAAGAAATAGTCCGGGAAACGGCTGTCCACCGGATCCTCCCGCTCGTGTCCGAAGAGTCCGGTGACAAAGCGGTAGTAGCGGTAATAGCCGTCGAGATTCTTATCGAGATAGAAATAGCAGGCCGCAGACACCCCCGCCATGGGGAACGCGATGGAATCGTGGGTCTCGGGGGAGGCGGTGTTGGCCGCGTAGTACATCCCGACCCTGAGAACCGTCTTCCCGGGCATGGCTTCGGCGAGGGCTTCGAACAGCCCGTCCGTCGCCTCCCGGCAGTCCACGGCGCAGAGAGCAGTCCGCTCACCCCCCGCGCAGGCTTCGGCGATCCGGAGGGCAAGCGTTTCGGCGTCCT
Source organism: Oscillospiraceae bacterium (assembly GCA_015065385.1). Lineage (GTDB taxonomy): Bacteria > Bacillota > Clostridia > Oscillospirales > CAG-272 > UMGS1696. The sequence goes on from SVQK01000041.1 coordinate 36,266, forward strand.
TGTCCAGATAGGATCCCACGCCGAACTTCTTCGCCTCGGACATGGTGCTGTTGACGTAGTAGATCTCGCTCAGATAGTCGCAGCAGTCGTTCGTCAGCCCGGTCTCTTCCCGGAGGGACTGCAAACGCCGCTCGAACTTCTCTTCGTCGGTCTGGTGCAAGAGGTCCCCGGCGATGGCGGCCTGCTGATGGGTCAGCGGAAGGAAGACGTCCGAAATGTCGTTGTTCTGCTTGACGAACCGGGTGAAGTGGCCGAGCACGTCGTAGCTCTGGGCTATGGCGAAATCCATGCTCACCACGATGAGGTCCGCCTTTCCCACGTCGGAGCGCGCATCGTAGTAGACGGCATAGGTGTTGGTGTCCGGGCGGAATTTTTCCCCGGCGAAGCGCAGCGGCAGGACGAACACCTTTTCAAGTCCGGCCGGCGTAAAGAACAGCAGCGCCAGTCCCTGCACAACGACAACGGCGGCCAGAAACAAAGCCAGCCGGCGGAGGGTCTTGCCCATATCGGTTCCAGATCTCCTTCTCATTTCTCACAGTATCCCTATTTTATCGCATCCCCGCCGTGAAATCAACAGCATTTCATAAAAAGTTCCCCCGGAGCGTTCAAATTTCGGGGGAAGAGGGGGGAATACGCCGGGAAAAGCGCTCCGACTGCCCGGAAAAAACAGGACGGGCAGTTTTGGCTGTCCGTCCCGGGGGAAATCCGCTTTGCGCTTATTCGTAATAGGTCTGGAGGAATTTCTGGATCTGCTTGTTCAGGGATTTCTTGATCTTCTGGTATTTCGACGCGACGGCGGTGTCGTTGGCGACCACCATCTGCCGGAACATATAGGGCAGGCTGGAGAGTTTTTCGCCGAACTGGAAGGTGAAGTCCAGCTTGCGCCCCGCCATGATGAGGTCGATCACCTCGGCGGTCGCGGGTTCGGCGGAGTAGCGGCTCTTGAGGGCGACGTCGTAGTACGCCGGGAAGACGGTCTTGTAGGATTCCGCGGACAGCACCTCGTACATGGTGCCCACGAATTCGCCGTCGCTCTCGGGCATGGTCAGCGGGACCGCGAAGACCGTGAACTGGTCCCAGCAGTTGGTGTAATACCCCTCCTGCATCTCGTCGAACTTCGGCAGGGGCAGGATCCCGTAGGTGTCCTCCATCTCGGTCAGGGACTCGGTGGTCTCCCCGAAATAGAGCTGAGTCATGGCGATCTTGCCCTCGGAGAAGTCCTTCGGGACCTGTCTCCAGTCGGAGCCGTAGAACAGGGAGCCGTCGGAATCGTGGTAGAGGGCGTTGACCTTTTCCAGAGCGGACACGGTCTTGTCGCCGAAGAAGGTCACCTCGAAGTCGTCCTCGCCCCGCACGGTCAGCACCGGGGAGATGTCGAGGGCCGCCAGCCACACGTCGTGGGTGTTGACCTGCGCGTTGATGACCGCGTAGCCGTGGATGTCCCCCGGATCGTGCTTGCCGTCGCCGTTCAGATCCTGCCAGATGCCGGACGAGATCTCGCGGAGGCGGTCCACGGTCCACTTGCCCTCGAACACGATGTCGTAAAGATCCTGGGACGAGAAGCCGTACTGCTCCATGATGTTGTAGTTGAAGAAGGTGCCGTAGGTATAGAGCAGGGTGGAGATCGAGAGGTCGGAGTCGATGCCGTAGAGCTTGCCGTTGATGGTGGCGTCGCCGTTTGCGAGCTGGTTGTGCCACGGCTGGGTCAGATCAACCCGCGGAATGTCGAGCCAGTTGTAGAGGACTCCCGCACTGGCGGGCACATAGGTCAGGAAATTGACGAAGCCCACAAGATCGTAGGCGTAGGTGCCGGAGGTCACGTTGGTCACGACGTCGTTGTAGGGGGCGGAGTTGTCGATGGCCTTGATCTTGACGTTGAAGCGGTCCTCGATGCGGACGTTTCTCTGATAGACGGAGTCGTTCGTCGCCTCGCCGTTCAGATCCTCGGAAAAGATCTCGTAAAACTTCCGCTCCTCGGTGCAGACGGTGAAGTCCCGTCCGTCAAAATTGCTGTCGGGCAGGTTGTCGGGGATCCGCGCTCTCTGCTCAAGCGGGGAGAGCTCTTCTTCCGTGTCGGCGGCTTCCGCGGCAGGCGTCTGGACGTTCGGCGCGGCGCTTTCCGTTTCGTCGGGATTCGCGCTGTTGTTCGAGCATCCGGCGAGGGCGGGCGCGCAGAGCAGGGCGGCCAGCAGGAGGGAAAGAATGCGTTTTTTCATGGTCGTCTCCTTGAAAAAAACCGGGATATGATAGTTTATTGTAGCATACCGGACGCGCAATTGCAAGAGGGCAAAACGGAAAAAACGCCCCGGATCCGAAAAACGGACGGAGCGTGAAATTTACGGTATAAGGGGAATGCGCGGTTTTGGCCTCTCAGCGGATGAACTTCTCGAACTCGAAGTAGCAGTTGAAGTCCGTTTCGACGTACATTTCATCCCACGCGGCGCGGGCCATGGAGACGCCGAGAATGCTCTTCGCGTTGAGGCGGCGGTTTCCGTTCACAAGGGTTACGGGATACCCGCATTTGGTGGCGATCCGGACGAATTCGAGGACGTCGGCGGCGGTCACCAGTTCGATTTTGTAGAGATACTTGTTGTTGCAGATCATAAAGCGATCCTCCTTCACAGGGTTTCGCGCGGAGCTTTTCCCCGCGCCGCCTGTATTATAGTCCGATTCGCGCGGAAGTCAAGCCCTTCTTCCGAAGTTCTCCCTTCCGACGAATTTGACAAAGGATTTCGGAATTTAATGATCATTCTGCACAATCAAAATGGAAGTGAATTGTGTACATCCTCCAATCGAACCGGCCTGTTTTTTGTCGTCCCTCTCATTCGCCGGGAAATACGATCCCGTTCTGGCGGCGGATCTCGTCCATGATCCGGAGGGTTTCGAGCGTGTTGTTCTGCCAGACGGCGGAATCGGCGTTTCCCTCTCCCCGGACGGCGGACACGAAATCGGCGAGCTCGTACGCCATGTTGTTCTCCGGTCTCTCCCCGCCGATCTCCTCGGGTTCCCCTCCCCGCGGGATCCTTCTCACCCATTCCAAGGTGGAGAGCTTGCCGAGAAGCAGGGCGCCGTCCTCTCCGATCACAGCGGACGGGTTGACGGAATCGGTGATTTTCGACCAGACGATCTCCGCCTGCATGCCGGGATAGGTGAGAAACGCCGTCCCCATGCCCTCCATGCCGTTCGGAAGGATCACGGACCGGGCCGAAATCGACTCCGGCGCGCCGAAGAGCATGACGCAGCAGTGAACCGCGTAAACGCCGATATCCATCAGGGCGGCGTTGCCGAGGGCGGGGTTGAAGGCGTTGAGGATCTCCCCCTGTTTGTACCGGTCGTAGCGCGAGGAGTACTGGCAGAAATCGAACACCGCGCGCCGGATCACCCCGAGGGAGGAAAGAGCCGCCCTCGCCCGCTCCATCGCCGGATCGTGTCCCGGACGCATGGCCTCGAGCACGACGACGCCCTTTTTCTCCGCCGCGGAAAGAAGCTCCCGGAACTGCCCCTCGTTCAGACAGGCGGGCTTTTCCACGAGGACGTGCTTTCCGTGCCGGACGGCGTCCATGGCCTGCGGGAAGTGGAGAAAGTTGGGCGAGGCGATATAGACGGCGTCGATCGGGGAGGAGAGAAACGCCTCCATGTCCGTGTACACCGCCGGGATCCCGTGGACGTCGGCGAACGCGCGTCCCTTTTCCTCCGTCCGGGAATAGACCGCGGCGCACTCGATTCCCTCCGTCCGGCACGCGGTCTCGCAGAGCCAGTCCGCCACAAAGTTCGTTCCGATCACGCCGAGGGTCAAATTGGTTCCGTTCATCTCCGATTCGCTCCTTTTTTCGCTCAGGTTCCGCTTCGGTTCCATTGTAGCACAAACCGCCCCCCGCTGTCAAGGCGGACCATTTTCGGCGGATTTTTCTCCCCGCGCTTGACAAATCGGAAAAAATACGGCATAATGGAGGCAAACCAATTATTCATCCACTCGGAAAGGGACATGCTATGAACTTCAAGAACACCACTTTGGGACTCGAGCTCGGCTCCACCCGCATCAAAGCGGTTCTGTTGGACGAAGACCACCGGATCGCCGCCTCCGGATCCCACGACTGGGAAAACCGGCTGGAGAACGGGATCTGGACCTACACCCTCGACGATATCCATGAGGGCGTCCGGGACTGCATCCGCGCGCTCGGCGAGGACGTAATGGAAAAATTCGGCGAACCGCTGCCCGCGGTCGGAGCCGTCGGCATTTCGGGCATGATGCACGGCTATCTCGCCTTCGACGAAAACGGGGAGCTGCTCGTTCCCTTCCGCACCTGGCGCAACACGATCACCGGAGAGGCGGCCGACGCGCTCACCGCCCTGCTCGGATTCAACATCCCCCAGCGTTGGAGCATCGCCCATCTCGCGCAGGCGGTTCTGAACGGCGAGGAGCACATCCCGCGGATCCATCACCTGAACACGCTCGCGGGCTACATCCACGAGCTTCTGACCGGCGTCCGGGTACTCGGCGTGGGCGAGGCGTCCGGCATGTTCCCCATCGACTCCGCCGCCATGACCTACGACGCCGGAATGATGGCGAAGGCCGACGAATTCCTCCTGTCCCGTGGATGCCCGAAAAAGCTCGCGGAGCTTCTTCCCTCCGTCCTTCCCGCCGGTGAGAAAGCGGGAGAGCTGACGGAGGCGGGTGCGCGGTTCCTCGATCCGACGGGAGAACTTCTCCCCGGGCTGAAGGCGGGCGTTCCCTTCTGTCCTCCGGAGGGCGACGCGGGCACGGGCATGGCGGCCACCGATTCCGTCCGGCTGTACACCGGCAACGTCTCCGCCGGAACCTCCGATTTCGCCATGGTGGTGGTGGACCATCTGCCGGGCGTCCATCGGGAAATCGACATGGTGACCACGCCGGACGGGCTGCCGGTGGCGATGGTCCACTGCAACAACTGCACCTCGGACATCAACGCGTGGATCGGGCTCTTCGGCGAGTTTGCGAAGCGGGCGGGCCTTTCGATCTCCAAGCCCGAGCTCTACGACCTGCTCCTGCTCTCCGCGCTCGAGGGGGATCCGGACTGCGGCGGGCTTCTGTCCTACAACTACTTCTCCGGCGAGGGGATCACCGACGTGAACGAGGGCCGTCCCCTCTTCCTGCGCACGCCGGACGCGAAGTTCACCCTGCCGAACTTCATGCGGACGCATCTGCTCTCGGCTCTGGCGACGCTCAAGATCGGTCTCGATATCCTGACGAATACGGAAAAGCTCCGGATCGACCGGCTCTTCGGCCACGGCGGGTACTTCAAGACGGAGATCGCCGGTCAGAGGATGCTGTCGGCGGCGGCGGGCGTTCCCGTTTCGGTGATGAAGACGGCGGAGAGCGGGGGCCCCTACGGCATGGCGCTGCTCGCGGCGTACATGCTCCGCCGGGACGAGGGCGAATCCCTGCCGGATTATCTCGACAACCGGGTCTTCGCCGGCGCGGAATCCACCACGCTCATGGCGTCTGAGGAGGAGATCGCGGGCTTCGACGCCTTTCTCAAGCGGTATCTCGCCGCCTTCCCCGCCGAAAAGGCCGCGATCGAAACGCTGCGCTGACAGAACGGAACTGCCGGACAGGCAGTCGGACGGAGGGAGGAGGATCCCATGAAAACAGGCGTATGCACCACGGATTTTGAAAAGCTGCCCCTTATGACGGCGGAAAAACTGTTCGAGCGGATCCGGGCAATCGGGTTCGCCTGCGTTCAGTTCGCCTTTTCCTCCGTCACCGAGGCGGACTTTGTCCCGACGGGTCAGCTGGAGTTGCCAAAGGCGCTCTCCCCCGCCCTGCTCAGAGCGGTGGACAAGGCGTCCGAACGGCACGGACTGCCCGTGGAGGTGATCAACGCCACCTTCAATATGGCCCATCCGGATCCCGAGGTGCGGGAGGAAGGGCTCAGACGGCTGAAAATACACGCGGAGGCGGCGCGCTCCCTCGGATGCCCCGTCCTCTCCCTCTGCTCCGGGACGCGGAACGAGGGTCACCTCTGGACGCCCCATCCGGACAACGGGACACGGGAGGCATGGAACGCGATGTTCGGAACGATGCTCCGGGCGGCTGAGATCGCGAAGCGGTTCGGCGTCACGCTGGCGGTGGAATCCGAAGCCTCGAACGTGATCGACACGCCGGAAAAGGCCCGCCGCCTCATGGACGGGGTGGGATCGGAGCGGATCAAGATGATCCTCGATCCGGCGAACCTCTTCCACGCCGGGGAGGCGCATCCGGAAAACGCCCGCCGCACCCTCGACGAAGCCTTCGCCCTCTTCGGGAACGACATTGTGGCGGCGCACGGAAAGGATATCCGCGAAGGGGACGGGATCTCCTTCTGCGGGACGGGGCGCGGCATCGTGGACTTCCCATACATGGCCGGGAAGCTGAACGCGGCGGGATACGCGGGGGACATGTTCCTCCACGGCATCTACGATCCGGACGACATGCCGCGCGCGCTCGGACACTGGCTCGCAGCCTCCGGAGCGGTCTGACGGCGGGCAGAATAGCGACAACTGACAATATATACAAAACCGGCGCGCGAATTTGTCTCATTCCGGCAGGGCAAAACCCGAGTTGTTCACAGAAATGTCAACAATTCGGGCCTTTTTCATGTTATAATTCCAAAAGGATTTTATACGAACCTCCGCCGCGCCGGAAATACGAGTACAGAGGTGATTCTCCGCTTTGGAAAAGGTTTTTGAATATCTGAAACGAAGCATCTCGATCGCGTGGAAGACGGTGTTCTTCAATTTCAGGCAGTACCTGCCGTTCTTCATTGCGATCGTCATTGTCCAGCTTCTCTACGGCATGATGACGGTTTCCAACGACAACAACAACAACGTGGAATACCGGCATGTCATGGAGCAGTACGACTACCACATGGTGCTGAAGGGCCTCAACGACACCCAGGCCCGCTATCTGATCGACGACAACGGCGGCGCGGTCTTCAAGAGCGACATCCTCTTCGACGTCGTTCACATGGAACAGTACCGGAACAACATGACCGGCGAGGAGCGGTACGACGTGTACCTGCTCTTCAAGCCCGAGCTGAAATCCTCGGTCAAGCGGTTCACCCAGACCACGGAAAAGGAGCTGGCGGGTCTTGCGGAGGAGGGCACGTCCTTCACCAAGTCCACGACTCCCCTCATGACCTTCGAGGACAACGAACGGGCGAACGCCGTGACCTTCGTGTTCATCACGATCCTTCTGCTCGCGGTCTGTATCTTCCTTCTGACCTCGCTCTACAACATACGGATCAATCAGTACAAATTCCAGTACGGCATTTATCTGACCTTCGGGGCAGACTTCAAGATGCTGTTCTCAACCTGCTTCTGGGAGCTGTTCGTCATCTTCTTCGTGACGTTCGTCCCCTCGATGCTCCTCTCCACGCTGATTTCGTGGCTGGTCTACCGGTCGAACGGATACGGCTTCCTCTTCAACGGGCTCTCGATCCTGAAGACCTTCGTCTTCACGCTGGTCGTCATTCTCGCCTCCTGCTGGACGCCGATGAAGATCATGTCCGTGAAGGATCCGATGGGGCTGATCATCACCGAGGACAACTCCAACCTCGTCACCTCCCCGCAGCGCTCCTTCAACATCTTCGGGGAGAAGTTCCCGACGAAGTACGAGCTGTACTCCCTCTGGCGTTTCCGCAAGTACAACGTTCAGATCCTCACGACGGCAATCGTGTTCTGCGCCCTGTTCATCATGGGCCTCTACATGGCGAACATCTACACGACCGACCTCGAGTATCCCCGGCCTCAGTTTGAAGTCAACCTCAACGACTCCGGCTTCGAGTACGACGAGATCATGAGCCGCGAGCTCTATTCGATGGAGGGCGTGCGGGCGGTCGAGATCAACGACAACACCATGGAGGCCATGGACGTGGGTTCGCACATCCTCGTCCGCAAGAAGAACGTTCTCCCCTTCAAGAATCTGGTCCGCTACGACGGCACCATGTTCGAAACGAACGGAGAGCACTTCCGCGCGGCAAACGAGATCCTCTACACGGCCATGTCCGAGGAACAGCTTCAGATCCTCGAGGACTACGACTACGAGGGCGACCTGTCCACGGTGCTCGATTCCGGCTATGTGCTGGTGGGCGACGCCGTGTCCAACGTCCCGACCTTCAAATTCCATGTGGGCGACACCATCTGGGTCGGCGTCAAGACCGGGCAGATCCGCTCCGTGGACGCCAACGTAACGGGCCGCGTGCTCTTAAAAGATCAGATCACGAACTTCGAGTTCGAGTACCTGCCCTTCACGATCGGAGCGGTGATCAAGGACATTCCCTGCGGCTCCACGCCCGTCATCATGAATCTGGAGAACTACAAGAGAGTCACGGGCAAGACGCCGAAGGCCACGTCCTTCAACATCTACGTCGATCACGACGCGACTCCGGACGGCGTCAACGATCTCTACGCCCGGATCCGCGGCTGGAGCCACGACTACGGCGACGTCAAGATCTCCAACAAGGACATCACCCTGACGAACACCGTCGCGCACGACAAGCACTACAACGAGCTCTATGTGGTGATCTCCCTTCTGATCCTCTGCATCTCCCCGCTCGTCTGGTTCTTCTCGCAGGCCCTGTACTACGGCAAGCGCGAAAAGGAGTTCAACATCCTCCAGTCCCTCGGCGCGGTTGCGAAGGAGATCCGGCAGATCTACCTGCAGGGCGGCTTGAGCATGGCGATACTGTCCCTCATCTTCTCCATCATTCTGAGCTACGCGGGCAGCTATATCCTCTTCTACATCTACAACGTCATGATGCCGTACTTCACGCACGAGAACGTACGCTACGTCTTCTACATGCCGTGGTACGCCATCCTCACGAGCATTGTCATGTCCGTGTTCTGCGGATTCTTCTCGACCTATCTTCCCTACCGGAGCTACTACAAGAACCGGTACTCCCTTGAAAACGGCGGCGCCGGTCGGGAGTACGGCGCGGATGAATAATCATCGATCAGGAAAGGAACTGTTATGGCAGCCAACGCACCCGAATATATTCTCCAGACGGAGTCCGTCATCAAGCAGTACAAGCAGTACGACACCGTCATCACCGCCGTCAACCGCGCCTCCATCAAGGTGGAGCCCGGCGAATTCGTCGCCATCATCGGCACGTCCGGCTCCGGAAAGTCCACGTTTTTGCACATCTGCGCGGGTCTCGACTCCTGCGACGCGGGCCGCGTGCTGATCCGCGGTCAGGATATCACGAAGATGTCCTCCGACGAGCTGAGCCGGTTCCGCGGGATCAACATGGGATTCGTCTTCCAGCGGCACAATCTGATTCCTCAGTTCACCGCTCTCGAAAACATCCTGATTCCCACCATGATGTGCAACAAGCCGGAGCTCTCCTATCAGGAAACCTTGCGGCGTCTCGTGGAGACCTTACAGCTCACGGAACGTCTGAACCATCTGCCCTCGGAGCTGTCCGGCGGTCAGCAGCAGCGTGTCGCCATCGCCCGCGCCATGATCAACATGCCGGATATCCTCTTCGCCGACGAGCCCACCGGAAACCTTGACCGGGCCAACGCGGACGAAGTGCTCAAGCTCCTTCTGAAAACCCGGGAGGACATGGGCCAGACGCTGATCATGGTCACGCACGACCTGTCCATTGCCGACCACGCGGACCGTATTTTCCGCATGGACAACGGCCACCTGTCCCTCGAGAGAGACTACGTCGGCGGCACCAAGAGAACCACGCAGTACGGGTTCTGAACCTGCGCCTCACCGGAGGATCCTTTCACGGATCCTCCGGATTTTATTTGTCTGAAAATGTCAGACAAATCCTTTCTAAACAGGATATTAGGAAAGAAACGCTACGCGTTTCAGAAATTGGATGCCCCGCTCGGGGCGGGAGGCACGGGGGGACACCAGCTCTGGCCGCAGGTTTCCCCCCGTGCGGGGGTTTCCTTGGCCATATGGCATAACCTAACCACTCGTCCTTGTATCGAAAACCGATTGTGAATCCCACTGTCCTCGCGCGAAGTTTCGCCTTTGGCGAACTTCAGAAATTCGCCTTTGGCGAACTTTCAGCGGTCTCTATTCGTGCAGTTTGTGCCGTGCTCGGAGCAAGCTCCTCGGCCTCCGGCGGCGTTTCAGTCGCGCATTGGGCAGGGGGGCCACAGTGGGTTTGTACGGGCTAAACTTGTCAGAGCTGTTCTGTGCTCAATCAAACCGTTTTGAAGTGAAACTGTATAAGAATGTCAGGAAAGGAAGCGTATCATGAAAAAAATCCGCATGGGGATCTTCGGTTTGTGGAGGGGCGCGAGCTTCCTCCCGATCTTACAAAACTTTGATGACGTCGAAATCGCCGCGTTCTGCGAAAAGGACGAAGGAAAACTCAAAAGCGCGCTCGAACGGGTCCCGACGGCGAAGGTCTGCCGGGAATACGACGAGCTTTTGGAATCCGGGATCGACGCCGTCTTTCTCTGCAACTACTTCCACGAGCACGCGGACTGCGCCGTAAAAGCCATGGAGCGCGGGATCGCGGTATTCTCGGAATGCACCTCCGCTCCGACGCTCGCCGGGTGCGTGAAGCTGGTCGAGACGGCGGAGAGGACCGGGGCAAAATACATGATCGCCGAGAACTACCCCTTCTCCGCTGCCCTGCTCGAAATGAAGCGGCTCGCGGACGAGGGCACGCTCGGGAGGATCCTCTACGCGGAGGGGGAATACAACCACACCTGCCCGCGGGAAGAGCTGGCCGCCTTGACGCCCGGGAAGTATCACTGGCGGGCATGGCTGCCGCGGACGTACTATGTGACCCACACCCTCGGCCCGCTCATGCACGTCACCGGTCAGACGCCCGTGAAGGTGAACGCCTTTGCGGTGCATTCGGACGTGCTCGAGGAATACGACGACTTCCGGCACAACTACGACGCTTTCGCTATGATGAACTGCGTCACGGACGGCGGCGCGCTCTTCCGGTTCACGGGATGCGCTGCCATGGGCTCCCCCAGCGGATACCGGTTCGTCGGGGAACGCGGGAGCGTCGAGACCGGACGCACGCTCGGATCGCAGGTGAACGTGACCTACCACCACTGGCTGATCCCGGAAGGAAGAGAGGCGTCCCGGACCTACGCCCCCGGATGGCCGGCGAACGGGGAGCTTGCGGAGAGGGCGGGCCACGGAGGCGGCGATTTCTGGACGGTGTACAACTTCATGGAATACCTGCGGCACGGCACGGAGCCATTCTTCAACGTCTACCGGGGCGCGTGCATGTCCGCCGTCGGGATCCTCGGGTGGAGATCCTGCATGGAGGACGGGAAAACGTACAGGATCCCCGATTTCCGCAAAAAGGAAGACCGGGACGCGGTGAGGGAGGACGACCTGACGCCCTTCCCGGACGAACACGGACGCGCGACCCTTCCCTGCGCCATAGGCAAGAAGGTCAACGGCTGCTGATTTGCGTCTTGACCGGGAACCCTCCGCATAGAATGAACCGGAATCGGGTTCAGACTGTGGGGAGGTGTTTTTATGAAGGTCAGAATTCCCTATCCCGTCCGGTACGCGGCGTTTGCCCTTTTGCTTGCGGCGTCCTGCTTCGTGCTCGGGCGCGGCGCGTGGGAGCTGGCGGAGGCGAATCCGGCGTTCAGCATGGCGGAGGCGGAATCGGGATCGGAGGAGGGGCAGAAGGAGGCGGAACGTCCGCTTCTCGTGATCGATCCGGGGCACGGCGGGGAGGACGGCGGCGCGTCCGTGGCGGGAATCCTCGAAAAGGACCTAAATCTCGCGGTGTCGCTCCGGGCCGGGGATCTCTGCGCCGTGTTCGGGATCCCCGTTCTTCTCACCAGGACGACGGACACGCTGCTCTACGACGCCTACGGGGATCTGGAGGACTACCGCGGCAAGCAGAAGACCTACGATCTGCGCAACCGGCTCAGGATGGCGGAGGAGTCCGGGGCGGCGGTCTTCCTCTCCGTCCATCAGAACCAGTTTCCGAAGACGAAGTACAGCGGGATGCAGGTGTACTACTCGCCGAACGATCCGGGGAGCGCGGAGCTGGCGGCGCGGATCCGGCAGGGGGGAAGGGCGCTCCTCGATCCCTACAACACCCGCGAGACCAAGGCGGCGACGAACGCGATCTATCTGCTCCACCGGATCCGGATCCCGGCAGCTCTGGCGGAATGCGGGTTCCTCTCCAACCCCGAGGAGCGGGAGCTGCTCTCGACGCCGTCCTATCAGACGAAAGTCGCCGCCGCGCTGATCGTCCCCACGGCGGAATTCCTCGCGCAGAGGGAAGAGCGTTGACGCGGACAGGATTCGCGCCCGGCCGGGATTTTTTTCCATTTTCCGATTGAAAACGCGGTCCGGGCATGGTATAATACAATCGAACAAGAGAAAGAGCGGATCGCTGCGTTTCCGATTCGCGGGCAGCTGCCGGCGGGGCCGTTCGCCTGCATGCCGGCGGAGCGGACATAAGGGCGGATAAAAGGGGAGGAGCATCATGAGAAGAACACTGATCACCTGTTTCAGCGCGGGAGGCACAACGGCAAGAGTGGCAAAGGAGCTTTCGTCCGCCATCGGAGCGGAGCTCTTTCCGATCCGGCCTGAGAAGCCCTATTCGGAGGCCGATCTCAACTGGCGCAATCCCATCGCGCGGTGCAACCGGGAAAAGATCGGAAGAAAGGACGTCCCGGTCAAGGGTTCGGTCGAGGACTTCGAGAAATACGACACGGTGGTGATCGGCTTTCCGATCTGGTACGGAGCCGCGCCGAACGTCGTGAACACTTTCTGCAAGGGCTACGACTGGACGGGCAAGCGGGTCTTTGCCTTCGCCACGTCGGGAGGTAGCGGGATCGGCAAAACGGCGGATAAGCTGAAACCCTACGTCAAGGGCGCGGAATCCGTCGATGCGCGGCTTGTCACGAACGCGATGGAGATCATCAGCTGGCTGGCAGAGTCGTAAAAAACGGGCCGTGATGTTTCTCACGGCCTGAAATCAGGTTGAATATACGGCTGATTCCGGATCATTCGGGATCAGTTTTCTTTTTTTCGATTTTCCTCTCCGTCAGATTGTCCGGAAGATCTCCATCAGGGGGCGGGCGGAGGTGACGGCTGTGTCAAAGTCCGGCTTCCAGTTGCATTCCAGACTGATCCGCTCGGCGCGCGGGCATTGTTTCAGGATCCCGGCCAGCGTCTCGAGCGTCGCGCGGTCTTCTTCCCCGGGCACGAACCGATCGACGGGCCTGCCGTAGTGGACGTGCCAGAGAAGATCGGCGAAGTCGGGAAGGGTCTCGAGGCTGTCGTTGTTGCAGGCGTGATGGAAGAAATCCACCAGGACGCCCACCGCGGGATGGCCGGAAAGACGGGCCGCCGCCGCTCCTTCCGCCACGGTGTGGATGTAGTTGCAGTCTCCGCGGGACAGGGGTTCCACCACGATCCGCATGCCGTGACGCTCCGCCGCCTCGCCGCAGACTGAGAGGATCCGGGCAAACTGGGGCTCGGTTTCCTCCCGGGTCATGCCGTCTGGGATTCTTCGCACGGATCCGCTGCCGATCACGGCGATTTTTCCGCCCCATTCCGCCGCCCGAGCGAAGCCCCGCTCCGTATAGTCCGCGGTCTCTTTGAGCATGGGATCCTGATTGCCGTCCGGGGCATAGAGCTTCATCCCGCCGCGGAAGAAGATGTTGAAGGTCTCGGACGACAGGCCGCAGCGGTCGAACAGGGCGGTCTGCTTTTTGAATTCCTCCCCGTCGAGGGACATCATCCAGCTGAAATTCGTTTCAATGTAGTCATAGCGCAGCTCGGACAGCAGCGGGAGCTTGTCGGGGGATGCGCAAACGCCGATTTTCATGTCAAATCTCCTTTTTTTCAGACGGACGGGCCAAAGGTCAGCGGCTCCGGCGTCAGTCGGTCATGCCGTGGTCGCGGTCGGCACGGTCGGACCGCCGTTTTTGCCCTTGACGAGCATATAGACGCCGATGCCCGCGAACAGGGCTCCCACGAGAACGGCGATAGCGGGTCCGATCTTGTCCGTGGACTGGATCTTCGCGGGATCGTTCGGGTCGTAGAGGATCTCGATCCGCTTGCCGACGGTGTAGCCGTTTTCCAGCTCGCCGAGGTCGCCGTAATAGGTCTGTCCGTCCACGCGATACTCCACGATGACGGTATATTTTGTAGATTCGTCCTCCCCGACGCCGGGGTCCACGTCGATGGACAGGATGGTGGCGACGGTCTTCGCGTACGTCGCGTGGTGATACAGGCTCACCCCCGCGGCGATCATGACGGCGATGCCGGTGAGCAAGGGGATCAGGAAGAAAAACTTTTTGAACTTTTCGGGAACGTTGATCTGCATACTATCCTCCGTTGCGTCAGGATGAACCCCGACCCGCCTTTTGTCTTCGGGATCATTTGATGTCTTCGTATTTCTGGAGCAGCTTTTCGAGGGATTTCATCGTGGCCTTCTCCTGCTTGGCGAGGGAGGACACGGCGTTCTCGCAGTTCCGGTCGGAGGCCAGAATGCCGCGGATCTTGCCGATCGGGGCGTTCACGCTGCCGCCGAAGATATAGGACAGGTCGAGATAGATCCCGTCCACGATGATATCCAGCATCTGCGAGGTCTCGGAGTCGCGGGAGTACTTCGCCTTGAGCGCGGTCTCGAAGTAGGCTGGCGTCACCGTCCGGAAGGATTCCGCGCTCATGGCTTCGAGGAACGCCGCCACCATCGCCGGATCCTGTTCCGTGACGGGGATCGAGAACGACGTGGACGCGTCGTGAACGTACTCGGCGTACTTCTCCTGCGCCGTGTCGAGCTTCGGCATGGGCAGGATCCCGAAGTCGGATTCCATATCCCGGAGCAGATCGATGCCGGAGAGCATCCATGTGACGAAGATCGTCTGATCCGCCTTCATGGTGTTCATGATGTCGTCGTTGTTGTACGGGAGTCTCAGGGTGTTCGTCCCCTCGAAGAGCAGCTTGTGCATTTTCTCCGTGAAGGTGACCATCCGGTCGCAGGTGGCGTTGAAGAACCACGTCCCGCTTTCGTCCTTCTTCAGGTATTCGATCCGGGACGCGCCGTAGAAGGCATCCGCGCCGAGGGTGTCCGTATTGGTGAAGTAGTGGCCGAAGATATCCCCCTCGTCCGCCTCGCCGTTGCCGTTCGCGTCCTGATAAACCGGCTCGCAGAGGGAGGTCATTTTGTCGATGGTCCACTCGCCCTCGTTCACGATCTGATAGAGGTTAATCTCACCGTTGTAGAATGTGTCAAACAGAGTCTTGTTGAAGAACATGACGAACGATCCGGAGATCATCGTCTGCCCGAGCTCGCCCATGACGGTGTAGTTGTGCCCGTTCAGATTGGTCGTCTCAAGGAAGGCGTGGTTGTACCACGGAGCCGAGAAGTCGAGATACGGCAGTTCGTTCATGGGCAGAAGAATGTTCTCCATGGTGAGGGACATCATGGAATACATGCCGTTGCCAAGGAGGTCGTAGTCGTTCGAGCCCGAGGAAACGGACTTGCGGATCTGGTCGTTGGTGCCGCCGTGAATGTTGACCGGCGCGAGGATCAGATCCATCGCAATGTTCAGCCGCTCCTGCCCTTCGAGGTTGCGGGCGTAGACGGCGTCGTTGACCACTTCCCCGTTCAGCTCTTCCGCCTGAAACTCCATCAGGGTGTCGCGGTCCCCGCCGCGGGTGTAGAAATGGAGTGTCGCGCCGCCGAAATCGAGGTCGTCCGGGAGCGAATCCTTCACGTCGGACCGTCCGTTGCCCTCGGGTTCGTCCTCCGCCGCGGCCGCGTCCTGAACCGACGGATCCGCCGCGCCGACCGCCGTGGACTGGGGCTCCGTTTCCTCATTGGTTCCGCCGCCCGAGCAGGATGCCGTTCCGGCAAGCATGAGCAGCGCGAGAAAAAGGGACAGTGCTTTCTGCTTCATCATAGTACCTCCGTTCTAATTGATCCGCCCTGTTACCGGACGGTGATTGCCGTTGGATGCGTCAGCCGTCGGATCCGGAAAGCCGAACCGTTTCGGGAACGACGCCGAGTGCCGGCAGGATCTTCTCCGTCAGATCC
Source organism: Oscillospiraceae bacterium (assembly GCA_015065385.1). Classification (GTDB taxonomy): domain Bacteria; phylum Bacillota; class Clostridia; order Oscillospirales; family CAG-272; genus UMGS1696. The sequence goes on from SVQK01000041.1 coordinate 52,291, forward strand.
CGCGTGGAAAAGCGGATGGAGCTGGTGTTCTCGCAGGGATGGCAGCCGAACATCTCCTCTTTCAATACGTCCTCGTCGATCACGAGCCGTACCCTGTGTTCGCGGTCGTTCATCAGGCCGAGGACGGAGACGCTTCCCGGACGGACGTCGAGAAACCGTGCCATGGCCTCCTCGTCGGCAAAGGACAGGCGGCTGGTCCCGAGCTGCCCGGTGACCTCCTTTGTCCTGAACGGCTTGTCCCCGGGCATGATCAGCAAAAAGAACTGCGTCTTCTGGCGGTTGCACAGGAAGAGATTCTTCGCGGTATGCACGTTCAGCACCGCGTCCGCCTGCGCGCATCCCTCCATCGTGGTGGCCGGCTGATCCGGGTGGTCGGTCCGGTCGAAGTCCACGCCGATGCGGTCGAGGAAGGCATACGCCCGTTTTTCGCGCCCGCTCCGCCCTTCGAGATCGCTTGGGGAGCCGTGAAGAAGTTCCATAGGATGATCCGACCTTTCCCGCGCCGATCCGCGGATGAATGTTTATGCAAGGCTATTCTATCACAACCTCCGGGAAAAGTCAATCGCTCCTTTCCCAGCCCCCGCCCGTCCTCAAAAAATCCCGCGCTTTTTTCCGGATTTTTTCGCGGAAGCTGTAAGATCGGCGGGTCAGAACGGGACAAATAGAGTGAGACAAAAAGCAAACGACGGGCGAAAGAGGGGAAACGGCATGAAACAGACAAATCGGATCGCGGCCCTGCTCTCCGCGGCGATCCTGCTCTGCTCGGGTTCCTGCCGGGGCGATGGGAACGCAAAGACAAACGAGGATGCGGCGGACGGTGGGAAAAATCCCTTTGCGATGACGGAGCTTCTGGATCACAGCGGCGATTCCGGGGCGTCCGGACAACCGGCGGAAACAGCGGCTCCGGCCGAGGTCGGGACAGCAGAAGAGGCGGAGAGCGCGAAAGAAGCGGCGGAAGAGGCTCCGGTCACGGTCGAAGGTGAAGCTGAGGCTGAGGCAGTCCCCGGGAAGAGCTGCTATCTTTTAGAGCACGGCGAGCGGTTTATCTGCCCGTACCGGGATCGGATCTACGGCCTCGGCGAGAACCTGCTGACCGCGTACGACCCTGCCGACGGGATGCGGTGCGAAGTGCTGGCGGACTATTCGGGCGAGACGCTCTTCCCGGGCTTCGATTCCTTTCCCCACAACCGGCTGGCGGCGCAGGGGGAGGAGCTCGCGCTGTTCCTCGCCGACCGGATCCGGATCTGCTCGCTTGACGGGGAGACGGTACGGGAACTTCCCCTGCCCATGCTGACGCCGGAGGAAGGGGAGGAGGCCCGGTTCTGGGAAGCCGATCTCTACGCCCTCGACGGGGTGTATTACGCGTGGTGCTCCTTCGCGTCGGCGGAAGAGGAGGAAGAAGCTGCTGCCTCCCGCCGCGTCTTTCTCCGGATCGATCCGGAGAGCGGGGACGTGCGGGAGCTCGGGATCCACGGGGAGGATGTGGAATGCCTCTACTCCCTCGCGGCCGGGGACAAAAAGGACTGCCTGACCGCCGCCGCCGAGGTCCGGATCCCGGGCATGTCCGGAGTCTGTGTGGGCCTTGTGCGGTACGATCTCAAAAAGGAATGGTTCGAGGACTTCAAGGACTGGGGCACGCGTTCAAGCCTCGATTTCCGGATGCAGATCGACCCTTCGGACGGAACGGTCTGGGGAGCGGCGGGGGAGACTTTAGCCGTCAAGTTCCTGCGCTGGCGGGGGGAGAGCCGGGACGAGGAGGTCATCGCGCGCCTCTCCCGGGACAGCCTCAGGGAGCGGATCGAGCGGGAGACCGGGGCGTCCGCGTCCCCCCTGATCCGCGGCTTCTTCTGGACGGGGCGGGAATTTCTCTTCTATGACAGCGAGTCCTCCGTCCTCGTGGCAAAGGCGGCGGAGCCGGATTCCGATTCAGGCAGGACTTTGACGATCCTCTGGCCCGACGTCACCTCGAACATGATCACAAACGGCCTGCTCACCGTGGACAACCCCGTCGCGCACAAGCTGGAGCTGGCTCTCTCCCGGTTTTCCGACGAAACGGGATCGGACGCGCGCACCGTCCGGTATCCGAAGCAGGAGTTCAACCGGCGCGTGCAGATGAAAATGCTCGCGGGGGACGACGATTTTGATCTCGTCTACGAGCAGGACGGGCGGGAGATGATCGGCCCCCTGATCCGGAACGCGCTCTACCTCCCCCTCGAAACCGATCCGGAGATCGTCCGGCACTTCGGCGGGAACTACCTGCCCGGGATCCGGGAGATCATGACGACGGACGACGGCCATCTCTGGGGAGTCCCCTACACGCTCGCCGTGACGGGGATCCTCTCCCCCTCGGATTCGGCCGGAGAGACGGGCTATGACGCCGGATCGCTTGCCGCAGCGGAGAACTTCATCGTACCCCTGCTCATCAATATCGCCGAGGACGGACTACGAAACGGACGCCTCGACCGGGACCGCGTCCTCTCCGTGTTTGAGGACAGCGCGTCGCTCCCTCCGGCTGGCCTCACAGACGTCCGCGTTCCGGCTCAGGACATCGATCCGGCGGGGCAGTGGGAGTCCGCGCCGAAGACGGAGGGGAAAACGCTCCTCCCTCTCCCCGACAATAACTATGCGGACGTCTCCTGCTATATCTTCGCGTACCGGAACACGCCGGTCCCCCATCTTGCGCTTTCGTATCTGCGCCTTCTCACGGACGAATTCTGGGTGACGCTGTATGAGCCGGAGAAAACCTGCATGGCAGCGGCGGGGTTGCAGTACCACGCTTACGCGGAGGGGTTCAGCTTCCGGTCGGAACCGGAGGACACCCCCATCTCCCTCGGGAAAAACTCCGCTGCGCTGAACCGGATGGCGGGATCGCTGCTCGCCTCCTGCCGCTGCGGGCTGACGGGGCTCTGGGACCGTGACGCGATCTTCGAGATCAGCGGGATCGCCGAGCGCGTGCGGACCGGTGCCATCACCCCGGAGGCGGGCGCGGACGAGTTCGTCTCCCGGATCGGAATCCGGCTGTTCGAATGACGATGCCCACACGGAAAGGAGAATCGGGATGAACAAACAGAAAAGGATCCGGAGAACGGCGGCCTTTCTCGCGCTTCTGCCGCTCTTCGCGCTGACGACGATTTTTGTGTCCGGGGGATGCCGGAAACGGGAGGCTGCCGGGAAAACGGGAATCGCCGAAGGAACGGATGCGGACATCACGGAAATCCTCGAAAACGTCTACCGCGGCGTCCCCCTCGCGCTGTCCGAGGAATTCCGCGGGCTGTCAACAAGCATGCTTTCGACAAAGATCCCGAAGCTCGACGCGGAGCTCGGGATGGCGACGGTGTACGCCGAGGACGCGGACGGCATGGGATACGCCGTCACGATCAGCGCGGAGTCGGGAACGGTGCGGGAGATCCCCGTTCCCATTCCGGAAGGACACCGCTGCTCCGCCGGGGCGTGGTCGCTCGACGGGGAACAGTTCTGGTATGTCACGGCGGACGAGACTGTCGGGAACGGGGTTCAGGATGCCATAGATCTGGCGCTCTGCTGCCTCGATCCGGAGAGCGGCGGATCGGAGCGTCGGGGCGGCAATCTGCGCGGGCTCTTCGACACGACGGACGAGCAGGAGAGAGGCCTGCACGTCTCGTCCGTCGCCGTGGATGCCGACGGGGACATCTGGATCGGAACGCCGGGGGAAATTCTGGTTGTCTCTCCGGATGGGGAAAAACGCGCGTCGTTTCCCGGGTTCTACAATGCCCCGCTGGCCCTCGCGGCGTCTCCCGATCCTTCCTCTTCGGGGGAGGGGGAGGTCTGGCTTCCGAAGGGCGGCGCGGTTCTCCTCTTCGACAAATCCCGCCCCGACGGTCCCCGGACGCTCCCTCTGCCGGAGGAGGCGGAGCGGATCGTCTTCTGCGGGAATTACGATTTCTGCTTTGCCTCCGGCTCCGGCGTGTACGGCGCGGCGATTGCGGACGGGGAGGTGACGGCGGAGCTTCTCATGAGCTATCCGAACTCCGACGTGGATCCGGCGGACTGCACCCTGCTCGGCGCGTTCGACTCCGAAAACCTGCTCTTCGCCGAGGACCGCGGGTTCACGCTGTACCGGGCGTCGGAGGACGTAAGCCTTGCCTCTCTCTGTGTGATCGAGGTGGCCTCCGCGTTCGATCTTGACTACGGCGGACTCGGCTTCACGACGCAGATCGTGGAATTCAACAAGTCCCATCCGGACTGCCGCGTCGTTCTGAACGACTATTCCGTCTGGAACACCGCGGACAACCCGGACGGAGGCGTTTCCCGGCTGCTGACGGACATGATGACCGGGATCGCAAAGCCCGATATCGTGATCGCCAAAACCCGCGGCGGCATCAACAGCGCGGCGCAGGCGTCCGTTTCGGAGCAGATCGTAAAGCACGGCCTCTACGCCGATCTCTCCCCCTGCCTTGATTCGGACGGCGAGGTCAACTGGGAGACGGTCTCTGGCGCGGTCCTGCGGTTCTGCTCGGCGGAGGACGGCGGGCTCTGGGGGATCGCTCCGTGCTTCACGATGGAAACGCTGATCGCGCCCGCGTCTCTGATATCGGAAGAGGAGGCCGAGAACGGATGGACGCTTTCCGGCCTGCTCGACCGGGCGGAGCGGCTTCCCGGGGGGACCTTCCTCATGGGCGGGCTGACGAGGGAGAACGCGGAGAAAGAGCTGCTCGGGCCGGACGGGTACGGCGCGTTCGTGGACCTTGAGGCCGGGGTCTGCTCCTTTGACAGCCCGGAGTTTCTGCGCTGGCTCCGGTTCTTCGACAGCCTTCCCGCCGACGAAGAAGCGCTCAGACGCTCCGCCGGTCTCGGAAGCATGAGCGGGGATACGCTCCGAGAGTTCTACGAGGGCCAGGTCCTTCTGGAGCGCGTCCGCATCGTCAACGGCTTCTCCGATCTCGCCGAACTCGAAGCGGTATTCGGGACGAAGGACTGGGTCCCCGTGGGCTTTCCGGCGCGGGGGCACAACGGAACGACGGTGATCTGCCCCGCCGTCGTCATCATGACCTCGTTCTGCCGGAACCGGGAACCGGCATGGGAGCTGATCCGGACGCTCGTGAAGGATTCGATCGCCGGACGGGCTTCGAACAATCCGACGCTCAAACCGGCGGCGCGGGCCTATACGGCGCAGTTCATGGTCCCCGGCGCGTATTCGGCCGTCACCTTCAGCGGAAAATCCCGGATGAGGCAGGGCGGGTACGCGGAGGACGGTGTCATCCCGAAACAGGAGGACCTGAACGCTCCCGGCTGGGTCTGCGTCCCGACATGGGAGGACTACGACCGGTACGAACGCCTGCTGGACAGGGTCGTCAGCTATCCCATGACCGAAGCCCTTCCCGCGGAGATCGACGCCATCGTGCGGGAGGAGGCCTCCGCGTTCTCCCGCGGCGTCGGGTCGGCGGAAGACTGCGCGGCTAAAATCCAGTCAAGAGTATCGATATGGATAGCGGAAAACCGATAAGGTCCGGATGATCCGTTGCCGTCTTCCGCGGGCGGATTGACTGCGCGCAAAAAATCCAATCCAGAGTATCGATATGGATAGCGGAAAACCGATAAAAATCAACAGGAGGCCCCTATGAAAACAAAAAAGACCGCCCTTGTGTCAGCCCTGACCGCGCTTGCGCTGCTCCTTGCCGCCGTCTCCGGGTTCCCGGAATGCGGGAAGCGTGAGGAAAAGGCCCCGGAACCGCCCGCCGGGGACGAATCGCTCGTCAAGACGGGCATCTTCACCGCGCAGGATCTGCCCATGCCCGACGGAATGTCGTTCAACGAGCGGATCGTGCCGTTCTGGGACCCGGAGGAGAGGACCCTGACCTTCTGCGCTTCGGAAACGATCTCCGTGGATTTCGAGGACGGGACGTTTTCCGAATCGGAGGTTCTGTATCTCGTCACCTCGGACGCGGAGGAGGTGAGATCGAAGGTCCCGCTCCCGGATATGAACGGGGAGTTCCCGACCGCCGGAACGATCGGGGAAAAAGAGGCGGTTCTCGTTCTCGGCACGGACGACCGCTCCTACCGGATCCTGCTCTATGACCGGGAAAGCGGGGAATCGTCCGCGAGCGGCGTCGTCAATGCGCTGTTCCCGCACAGGGTCCTCGGGATCGCGGGCGCGCTTCTCGACAGGGATGAGAACGGAGAAGAGCGGATCGCGGTGCTCTCTCAGGAGGAAGCCGTCTTCTTCGACCGGAGGTGGACGGTGAAAAGCGCGGCTCCCCTTCCCTCGGGCATGACGGGGACGAGCCTGTTCCGCACTCCTTCCGGAACGATCCTCGCGGGGATTTACGACGGAGGCGGCGAGAGCGGATGCGCTGTCTACGACCGGAAGGCCGCGTCCTTCGGCGAACCGCTGTCCGGGGTGTGGGATCCGGTTCCCTGCGCGGCGGGATTCGACTATTGTTCCAGCGGAGAGGCGGGCGTGTACGGATACAGCCTCTCGGGCGGGGAGCCGGTTCTTTTATTGAACAGCCTCAACTCCGATCTGCGCGGGTCGGGACAGCTCTGGTTCGCCGCCGACGCGGATACGCTGCTCTATTCGGGATCGGATGCCGTCTACTCCGGCCCCTTCCGCCCAGGGCCGATCGAACACAAGCCCGTCCTCTGCCTGCACGGGGAGGACGTGGATATCTCGGACGCGGCGATCCTTCACCTCGCCTACGCGAACTGCGGGCTGACGGGAGCCGTTCTGAGCGCCGTCGCCGACTTCAACCGGACCCGCGCCGACTGTCAGATCGTGCTCGACGACTACTCCGATCCCTCCTTCGCAACGGACGGGAGCCAGCGTCTCGCCATGGACATGGTGACGGGTGTTTTTCAGCCGGACATTCTGATCGGCGATACCTACGCCCCCTATCTCACGGCGGCGGCGGAAAAAGGGCTTTATACGGATCTTTCCCCGTACCTCGAGAAGGATCCTCTGGTGAACCGGGACAATCTCTTCGGCTCCGTGCTCCGGCTCTTCGACGACGGGTCAGGCGGGATCTGGGGACTGGCTCCGTTCGTTTCGGTCAGGGCGGAACTCTCGACGCCGGACAACCTCGGGCCATTCGCCGAAAAAGGTTATTGGACGATGGCGGAGATGATCGACTATATCGAAAGCCTGCCGGACGTGACGGTCTTCGCCGAGGGATTCACGCAAAGCAGCATGGTGAACTATCTGTGCCGGGCCGACGCCTGCCTCGCGTACATCGACGGAGACCGCTGCTCCTTCGACTCTCCGGAATTTGTGCGGTCATTGAACTTCCTCGCATCCCTCCCGGACGAGGAGGAACTTCGGAAAACCTCCCCGATCGCGGGACTCGACGAGTCGCAGCTCACGGAGGCATACCGCGACGGGCGGATCCGGACCGTTTCCGGCTTCTTCGGCTCAATCATCGACTTCTCCCGGCTGGAGCTGAAATTCGGGAGGAAGGACTGGGTCCCGATCGGCTCTCCCGTATCGGAGCAGCGGGCGGGCGCGGGCATCGGTGTCAGCGCGGGCCACATGTTCCTTATCGCCTCGACCTGCTCTCTGCCGGACGCCGCATGGGATCTCTGCCGGATGTTCTTCACGGACAAGGAGGGCCAGGCCGGTCTGCCCGCGCTCCGGTCGATGCTCGACAGCATGGCGGAAGACTACCTCGGGCGGGAGTACATCTGGTTCTACGGCCGGGGCGGAAAGTGGAGCATGGGCGAGGGGACGATCACGGCGGAGGACCGGATGCAGCCGAACGTCTCCGGCGTCTTCTCGGAGGAGGATCTCGGAAAGATGAAAGACATCCTCGACTCCTCCGGCACGCCCCTCATCCGGACGCTCCGGATCGGGGAGATCCAGTCCATCCTGCGCGAGGAGCTCTCCGCGTTTCTCGGCGGCGTCGGGAGCGCTGAGGACTGCGCGGGGAAAATACAGTCCCGGGTGTCGATCTGGCTTTCGGAAAACCGGTGAAAGAAACAGAGCCGCAGACTGCTGATGATCGCTGATCGATCGGCAAATCTGCGGCTGTTGTTTGATTCGGGTTCGGTTCAACAAGATCCGGGGCGGCGCGTCACCACTTCCGGTCGGCGGGATTCGGGCACTTCATCCGGCGGTAAGCGGCGCGGAATTCCACATAGCACCCGCACTTCATGCAGACGCCGGACAGCAGGAAGTCGCAGCTCCGGCATGCGTCCAGACGGGACTGATACAGAGCGTCGTCCGCCCGCTCGCCCGTGGGGATCCTCTCCACCCGGTCCCGGACGGCGCGCCAGACATCGTCCTCAGCAGCTTCCCGCAGAAGGCAGCGCTTGCATTCCTCCATCGTCCGGACGGTTTACGCGCGCTCGACGAGGAACTTCACCACGGAGCAGGGCGGGATCGTCGCTTTGAACCCGTCCGCGGTCGCCTCGGCCCCGTCGAAGGGCTTCGAGAAAACGGCGTTCTTGTTCTCGAAGCTGTTGTGGTCGTGCGGGTCGCCCGAGAGGATCTCAGCGGTCACGCCCTTCACCTTGGAATCGGCGATCTGGCAGAGGATTTCGGCGGATTCGGTCAGGGAGGTGTTCACGACGGTGGAGACGATCGTGCCGTCCTCCTTCTCGGACGCGCTTTCGACGAGCTGGGGCAGTCTTTCCCCGAGCTTCTTCGTCGTGAGGTAGGAGCCGAGCAGGGTGCTGTCCTGATGGTCGCGGAAGAGCTTGAAGACGTAGTAGGTGGGCGTCAGAAGCATCTGTTCCCCGTCGGTCAGGGCCACGGACTGGAGCACGTTGATCGTCTGGGCGATGTTGGCCATCTTCACGCGGTCGCTGTGCTTGTTGAAAATGTTGAGGTTCAGACCGGCGACGATGGCGTCCCGCATGGCGTTCTGCTGGTAGAGGAAGCCCGGGTTGGTCCCCTCCTCTACATCATGCCAGGTGCCCCATTCGTCCACGATCAGGCCGACTCTCTTCTTCGGGTCGTACCGGGTCATGACCGCGTCGTGGCACCGGATCAGCTCGTCCATATAGTAGGACTTCTCGAGGCAGGTGTAATATTCCTCGTCGGTGAACTCGAGCGCCTTGCCCTTGTGTCCCCAGTCGCCTGTGACGGTGTAATAGTGGAGGGAAAGCCCGTCCATCATCCGTCCGGCGCGCGCCATGAGAACGTCCGTCCAGTTGTAGTCCGAGCCGTTCGGGCCGCAGGCGATCTTCATCACCCGGTTCTTCCGGTCGTAGATCCGCACATAGGTGGCGTAACGGCGGAACTGGTCGGCGTAGAACTCCGCGCTCATGCTGCCGCCGCATCCCCAGTTCTCGTTGCCCACGCCGAAGTATTTCAGCTTCCACGGCTTTTCGCTGCCGTTCTCTTTTCTGAGGTCGGCCATGGGGGAGACGCCGTCAAAGGTCATGTACTCGACCCATTCGCTCATCTCCTGCACGGATCCGGATCCGACGTTCCCGGTCACATAGGCCTCGCACCCGATCTGGCGGCAGAGCTCGAAGAATTCGTGCGTGCCGAAGGAGTTGTCTTCGATCACGCCGCCCCAGTGGGTGTTGATCATCTTTTTCCGGGACGCGCGGGGGCCGATGCCGTCCTTCCAGTGGTATTCGTCGGCGAAGCATCCGCCGGGCCAGCGGAGAACGGGCAGTCCGGCTTCCTTGAGGGCTTCCACCACGTCCTTGCGCATGCCGTTGACGTTCGGGATGGGGGAATCCTCTCCGACGAAGACGCCCTCGTAGATGCAGCGTCCGAGGTGCTCGCTGAACGTGCCGTAGATGTCCCGGCTGATCGCGCTCAGCTTCTGATTGGGGTTGATGAGGTATTTTTCCATGGGTCAGTCCTTTCTGTGTGGTTGGTGATCAGTGTATGAACCGGGGGCGGGTTCACTCGAACAGGAAACATCCGGAATAGGTCATGGTGCCGCGGCCGTGGTTGTAGGGGATCCCGCAGTCCCGGCAGACCTGCGTCACAAAGAGGCCGAAGCCCTCCATCGAGTAGACCATCCTGTCCGGGAAGCGGCAGGGGCTGTCGGGGTAGGTGCATTTCTTGCAGTTTTTGCATCCGCCCGCGCCGAGAGCAAGCACGCCGGGGTACAGCTCCCGCATCTTCGCGTAGAGCTTCTGGAAGTTCTCGCTGTGGCGCTTCCCGAGCGCTTCGATCCCTTCCCAGTCGAAATCGTCCTCCAGTTCCTGAACGCTCTGAACCAGCAGGCCGCGTTTGAATCCGGCGAGCATTTCCCGGCTCTTGTCCAGATCCCCGAAGGCGGGCGGGCAGGCCCACGTCGTGTTGTACGCGCCGCAGAGATTCTTTTCGCACGCCGCGCGGACGTCCTCCAGCACCTCCAGCTTCGTCGCGTCCATCGGGGCCGAGCAGTCAAAGCCGTATTCCCCTGCCATCGCAACCAGTTCTTCGTCTGTCATATTGTCTTTCCTCCGTCGCATCCGCCCCGCGTCCGGAACAGGGGCTTGATTTCGATGGTATTATACTTCATTCGGAGCGCGCGTGTCAAGAGGCGGCGGGCGGTTTTGCCGATCCGTTTCCGTTCTTCCTCCGGTTGAAGATCAGCGCAAAAACGCCTCCGAGGACAGCCGCCGCCCCGACCGCTCCCAAAATCAGCGGAAGAGGGGATTTTTCTTCCTTCTCCTCGCCGTCCGGCTCCGGATTTTCCGGTTCCGGCTCTTCCGGAGGCTCTTCCGCCGGTTCGGGCGCGGAATCCGGTACGGGAGCGGAGTCCGTCTCTTCTCCGGCTTCCTTCACCTCGGCGTCCTCCGGATCCGGCAGAACGGCGGAAGAGGAGGAAATGTGCCAGAGAGCCGCGTCACGGCCGGGAACGGAACAGACGAAGCTCCCGTTTTCCTCCGGATCCGCTTCGGTTCCGCGCCAGAGCTCGCGTGCGGAAAGGGTGCCGCCCTCCGCCGGAAGTTTCCCCGTCAGATCGAAGGCAAACGTCCGCTCCTCGCCCGCGAAGTTGAAGACCGCCAGCCAGAGATCCCCGCCGTCCGCGTGCCAGAAGGCCTCGGCGCATTTCTCCCCGGGCGTCACCGACCAAGGACGGAACGCCGCGCCCAGCTTTGCCGTCTCCACGATCCCGGGATTGGCAAACAGGGCGTCGATCCTGCGCTCCTTCTCCGATCCCGGCTCGATGTCGGAGAGATCGTCCCCGACCAGAAAGCTCGTCCCGGAAATCGCCCCCGCCGTCACACGCGCTCTGGCCTCGCCTTCCGTCACGTCGCCCGCCTTGCTTCTGCCCCAGACCACAAGATGATCCGGGTCGGGATACGGATAGACCGCCTTCTCCCAGAAGCCCGCCGTGAGACAGCTCAGGACGTGGCGGGTGTTGTCGAGGGAGGAGAACGCGTCGCAGCTGATCCGCCGTCCGTCCGCGTACTGATACGGGAAGAGAGGCGCGATGGAGAGGTTTACGAAGAGCTTTCCGTCGCAGATCTCCCGGATCTTTGCCATGCCGACGGCGTACGCCTGCATCCCGGTCTTGACGGCGGGATCGTGGTGCATGCCCTCGAGCGCGCCGTGGGTCATGAAGTCGAGTTTCACATAGTCAAAGCCGAAATCGATGAAAGCCGTAAGCTGCTTCTCCAGCCGCGCAAGAACCGCGGGATGGGTCGGATCGAGGGCAAATCCCCCGTCCAGCTTGCCGTACAGCCCGCTCCCGTCGGATTTTTTCAGGGCGGCGTCGTAATAGGAGAATCCCGTCCCCTCGATCCTGCTCGCTTTCAGCGCGTTTTCGTCGGAGTGCCACGCGGTAAAGGGGGTGTAGTAGATCCCGGCCTTCTGCCCGTTCTCGTGACAGCGCCGGACGAACGCTTTCAGAGCTTCGTCGTTCGAAAGACCGCAGTCCGGGTCGTTCGCGGAGAGAAAATCCCAGAAGGAATCGAGGTTCACATACACCGGCGCGCCGTCCGCGGCCCACGTTTTCTGAAGATGATCCCGGATGTAGTCGGACACCGCCGTCATATCGCCGTATCCCACTTTATCCTGCAATACGCCCCAGGAGTTGTAGCCGAAGGGGACGTCCCCGACGGAGGATTTGGGCGGGCAGGCTTCGGCGTTGGCTCTCCCGAAGGCGTCAAGGCCGTCGCGCCAGTCCGCCGTGACCGTCAGAAAGATCCGCGGGGACTTCACCGAATTCCCCGAGAGGGATCCGTGGGGCGAGCTGTCGTGGGTGTTCCCGTCCGCCGCGCCGCCGTAGATCTCGAGGGAGCGGATCTCACCGAACCTCGCCCGGACGGAAATGCCGGTCTTCCACGCGTCGTGCTCCACCGATCCCGCGACGACGCCCGCGCAGGTCTTCTGCGAATACAGAGCGAATACCTCGTGGGACAGCGTTTCCGCCCCGAGTTTCGCCGCTTCGGTGAAGGAGGGTTCCGCCCACATGTCGTTGTCGAAGGGGATCGAGAAAAAGACGGGATCCGGGACGGCGATGCCCGCGCCTCCGACGGCAAGGGGGGAGAGGCGGTTTGTGGACACGCCGTCCGGGGAGCTGAGCGTGACCTCGGCGAGGAACGAGCGGTTCTCCGGATCGAGGAAGAAGGTCTGCGTCATGCTCACCGGCGCGTTCGGGTGGTTCTCATGGATAAAGGAGACCGTATTGCCGTCCGACTCCGAGGCGGCGATCCGGTGGGAGGCAAAGGCGCGGGAGTCGAAGAGGACCCCGTTCGCTGAGCATTCCGCCCGCGCGTCGGAGAGGACACGCACGCCGTCGGATTCCACGGAGAAAACGCCGTTCGCCGCGTCGAGGATCAGGGCGAATCCTTCCCCGCCGATCCGGGTCTCGTCACGGGGTTGGATAGCAGCCCAGTCCGGTTCCTCCCCGTCCTCCTCCGGGATCAGGACGTCGATCCGGTCGAGATCCGGGCCGTACCAGTCGGAGCCGAGGGAGAGGAATCCGCCCTTTGTCAGAAAGAGCTCCGCGTCCACGGTCCCGCTCTTGTCAAATCCCCCGGTGGAAGGACAGGGCAGCTTTGTCGCGCCGCTGTCCGTCGTCAGGATGAAATACCGGTCGTCGGAGCCGGAGAAATAGGTCACGCGGAGGGTGTAGTAACCGTCCGCCGGCAGATCGAGCGCGCGGAAGGTGACCGTTCCCTCGATCTCGCCGCCGTTTTTGCCGATATTCCAGACCTTCCCGCCGCGCTTCGACGCAGTTCCGCCGAGCTCGCCCCGCTCCGCCTCGAGGGTGAGAACGGGTTCCGCCGCGCGGGAGGGGATGAAAAAGAGTCCTGCCATCATCAGCACCAGCACGGCAAGCACCGCCGCGCGCGTTTTCCGGATTTCCGCCATGCTTCGCGTCCTTTCTTCTGAAGATTCCATTACCGGGGTTCGGATCGCAGGACCGACCGGATCCCGTCAACGTCCTCCGCGTCAAGGACCCGGAATCCGGCCTTCATGAGAAGAGCCGCCGTGACGCCCGCGCCGTCGGTCAGTCGGCCCGAAAACGTCCCGTCGTACCGCTGTCTGACGCCGCAGGACGGACTGCGGGACATGAGGACGATCAGATCCGCTCTTTCCCGCACGGCTTTCGCAAGGGTCAGCTCCGCGCCGGACCGGAATTCGCCGTCCACCGAACGCCCGTCCTTTGTGACAACGGCGCCGTCCCGGATCTCGGCGGGCGTTCGCGGGGTGGGAAGGCCCCCCATGATCTCCGGGCAGACTGGGATGAGCGTATGATCCGCGAGCATCTCCAAAAGGGCGTCCCGCCGGTTGTTTCCGCCGTTGTACTTGCAGTTTTCCCCCGTCAGGCACGCGCTGATCATGATCTTCAATTTGCGCCGACCTCTTTCTTCTTTTCTGCGATCCATACAGCTATTGTACCACAGCCCCGCGCGCCGTGTCAAGGCGGAATCGGAAAGGCGGAATCCGCGCTTGCAATCCGGAACGCGGTGTGGTACAATAGAGAAAACGGAAACGTCAAGACAGCGGAGGAGACGCATATGAAGAAGATCAAGGCTCTCCCGGCGGTTCTGCTCGCTCTGTGCCTGCTCATCAGCGGGTGCGGGAACGCAAGCAGCAGCCTGCCGGAGGGAGAATCGGAAACGGATGGGACGGAGGAACCCGCGGCGGTATCCGCATCCCCATCAACGGACGAAACGGAAGGAGAAGAGGACATGACGGCGGATGTGATCGAAGAAGCAAAGGAGCTGACCCTGTCGGAGCAGGCCGAGGCGATCAGGAACGAGCTCTGGGCGGCGTACTGCGAAAAGGAGCGGGCGGACGAGACCCGGATCTCGGAGGACAAAAAGAACGCCATCTCCATGGACGGCGTGACGATGAAATACGGTATCAAGACCGTGGGCAAGGCGGATGAAAACGGGCTCTATCCCCTCTACATCGCGCTCCACGGCGGCGGGTCGGACGAGACCGGCAGAATCAACGACGATCAGTGGCGGCAGATGGCCAGCTACTACCTCGGCGGGGTGAAAAACGGCGTCTATGTCAATCCCCGCGCGGTGCGGGACACATGGGACTGTCATTCGAACCCGGAGTCCTACCCGATCTACGACCGGCTGATCGAGAACATGATCCTCTTCCGGAACGTGGATCCGAACCGCGTGTACATCCTCGGATTCTCAGCGGGCGGAGACGGCGTCTATCAGATCACGCCGAGGATGACGGACCGGTTCGCGGCGGCCAACATGTCGGCAGGCCATCCGAACGGCGTCAAGCTGGAGAGCCTCTACAACATGCCCCTCCAGCTTCAGGTGGGCATTAACGACTCCGCCTACAACCGGAACAAAGTGACCGCGGAATACGACTATCTGCTTGAAAAGCTCGGGAAGAAATACGGCGGCGGCTATATCCACAAAACCAATATCCACATCGGCCACGCGCACAACTTCGCAGACTACGACGACGCGAAGCACGAGATCGTGGACGATGTGAGCGCGTTCTTCCGGAACAAGGACTACGGCACGACGAAGGAGGTCACAAGCGCCCTCCGCTTCCTCGACCAGTACGTCCGGGATCCGCTTCCGGACACGGTGGTGTGGAATCTGGGCGTGCGGGCGTCGATGCGCAGGACGGACAGCTTCTTCTGGCTTTCCGCTCCGAAGACCGTCTCGAGCGGGATTGTCACCGCGCGCGCGGACCGGGAGGCCAACTCCGTCACCATCGAGACGGACAAGGTGAGCGACAGGTCCCTGAGCGTTCTGCTCTCCGCGCGGATGTTCGATTTCACAAAGCCCGTCACGATCGTGCTCGACGGCGAATCGCGCGAGGTGACGCCCGAAATCCGCCGCGAGGTCATGGAAGAGACGCTTGCGGAGCGCGGGGATCCGGAGTGGATCTTCGAGGACAAAATCGACCTCTCCTCCCTCTTCGGGGAAAACTGACGGGAATCGGACAGAGACATTGTGAGGAAGCACAACATGGAACCGACATTTTATCACGTCAGGCGCGTAATCCGGAAGCTGCCGGGAGAGGTGATCCGCGAGATCCCGATCCCGACGCCCGAGGTCACGGAAGGATTCGGCGCGCGGCGAAACATCGGGGCGATCTGCCGGGGACTCGGCGCGAGATCCGTTCTGCTCGTGACCGACCGCACGATCCGCGGGCTCGGATTCCACGAGGCGGTCACCGAATCGCTCGAAGAAGCCGGGATCCCGTGCGCCGTGTTCAGCGACATCGACTCGGAACCGACGGTAGAGATCGTACGGGCGGGGCAGCGGGCGGCGGCGGACTGTTCGGCGGACTGCATCGTCGCGCTCGGGGGCGGATCCGTCCTCGACAGCAGCAAGATCATCGCGGCCGGCGCGAAGACGCCCGAGCGGGACGCGGCGCATTATCTGACCAAATTCGCCTATGTGAAGGGCGGGACTCTGCCCATGGTCACCGTTCCCTCAACGGCGGGCACCGGGGCGGAACACACGGTCGGCGCGGTGGTGATGAACGAGCGCGGCGTGAAATGCTCCACGGTGGTGATCGGACTGGACGTACGCCATGTGGTGCTGGACAGCGAGCTGACGGTGAACGCGCCGGTCTCCGTGACCGTCTGGTGCGGGATCGACGCCATGAGCCACGGACTCGAAGGAGTGCTCGCGGACGTGAAATCCTCCGACGAGGACGCGGAAAAGAGCAGGGCGTGCGTGCGGCTGGTGCTCGAGAACCTGCCCCGGCTGCTGGACGATCCGCACGATATCGAGGCGCGGCAGAACATGTTCCGGGCGGCGCACTACGGAGGGAACGCCATCAACCGGCAGCTGGCGGGATACGTTCACGCCTTCGCGCACTCCATCGGAGCCCTCTACCACATCCCGCACGGAAAGGCCATCGCGCACTGCCTGCTCCCGGTCCTCTCCGTCCACCGGGATCTCCCCGCTCCGTCCGACCGGCTGGCGGCTCTGGCGGTGTCCTGTTCGCTGGCGGATCCCGGGGACGACCGGCGCGCGGCTGTGGACAAGCTCTTCTCCGCCCTGAAAGCCCTTCTTGACCGGTGCGGGCTCGAGCACGGGTGTTCCGCCATCCGGGAAGAGGACTATCCGCAGCTTGTGAAAATGATCGACGCCGACTCCATCAACTACTCGCCTCCCAAAACGCTCGGGGACGGCGAGATCCGGACGCTGCTCGACGCGATCCGAAAGGGGGATTGACCATGGCGTTCACCGAAGAGAGGATCCGCGGGATCGTTCAGGCGCAGCGGGAGTTTTTTGGGTCCGGCGCGACGCTCGACGTGGACTGGCGGATCCGTCAGCTCAAAAAGCTGAAGGCGGCGGTGATCGAGCACGAAGAGGAGCTCGAAGCCGCGCTGTACGAGGATCTCGGCAAGAGCAGGACCGAGGCGTATCTCTGCGACATCGGGCCCGTGATCGTGGAGGTCAACGAAATCATCCGGGGCCTGAAAAAATGGGCGCGCCCGGAACGTCATTTCAGCGGCCTCATGTGCTTCCCGAGCGTCACGACCACGGTCTATAAGATGCCCTACGGCGTCTCGCTCATCATCAGCCCGTTCAACTTCCCGATCCTGTTGACGCTGGGCGTTCTGGCGGCGAGCATCGGGGGCGGCAACACGGCGGTCATCAAGGCCAGCTCCAAATCCGCCGCAAGCACCGCCGCCCTCGCAAAGCTGATCTCCGGGATCTTCCCCGAGCACTACGCCGCGGTGATCAACGGGGGTCACGACATCGCCGACCTCTGCCTCGCCGAGCGGTTCGACAAGATCTTTTACACGGGCTCCCCGGCCGTTGCGAAGCATGTGCTCTCCGAGGCCGCCAAGAATCTCACCTCCGTCGCGCTCGAGCTGGGCGGGGAGACGGGCAACTGGTGCGTGGTGAGAAAGGACGCAGACCTCGCCGACGCCGCGCGGAAGATCGCCTTCTTCAAGCTCACAAACGCCGGTCAGATCTGCATCAACATCAACCAGATCGCGGTCGCCCAAGAGGCCGCAGAGGATTTCCTTACCCTCCTGAAAGCCGAATTCGTCCGGCAGATCGGGGAACGCGCGGAGGACAATCCCGATTACCCGAAGCTCATCACCGACGCGGTTTACGAAAAATGCGAGCGGCTGACCGAAGAGTACCGGGACCGGGTGGTCTATGGCGGGACGGGGAACCGCGAAACGCGCCGCTATTCTCCGACCGTGCTCTATCCCGTCGGGATCGACGAGGACGTGGTGCGGCACGAGCTGTTCTGCCCCATTCTGCCCGTCGTGCCGTTCCCGGACGCGGAAATCGGCCGGATCATGGAGACGATCGCGGACCGGGAGCATCCCCTGTCGATGTACGTCTTCACCTCCGACCGGAAGTGGGCGAAGTCCGTCATGTCCTCCATGCAGTACGGCGGCGGATGCGTCAACGAGGTGTGCATCCACATGATGGTCAAGGGCGTGCCCTTCAACGGGACGGGCCACTCCGGCATGGGTGCGTACCACGGCGAATGGGGCTTCCGGGAGTTCACCCACCCTACAACCGTGCTGACCGGAAAGACCCGCTTCAACCTGCCGCTGCGCGAGCATCCCTACTCCGGAAAGGCCGGAGAGCGGAAGATGGCGCTGTTGAAGCTCTTCGAGAGATAAACATAAATCCAGCCCGAGCGATCGTCACAGACCGTCCGGGCTGGTTTTATTTTGTCCTTTCGCTCTTTCCGCCTTGACCTTCGCCCCGGTCAGTCCTGCCCGATCCGTTCCCGCTCGCCGGGATCGTCCCCGTCCGCGAACCATTCGGGATGGGCGGACAGGCGGTCGTCGTCCGTGATCTGACGGATCGCGCGGCACGGATTGCCGACGGCGAGGCTGTTCTCCGGGATGCTTCTCGTGACCACGGAGCCCGCCCCGATCACCGAGCCCGCGCCGATCTTTACGCCGGGACAGACGGTGACGCCGCCCCCGATCCAGCAGTTATCCCCGATCTCAACCGATCCCGCCCGCTCGAGGTTGGTCACGCAGCCGGTCTTCGGATTGAGGAAGGAATTCCGATCCTCGAACCGCAGGGGGTGGATCGGCGTCAGAATGGAGACGTTCGGCCCGATGAACACGCGCGCGCCGATGGTCACTTTTCCTTCGTCCAGCACGGTGAAGTTGAAGTTGGCGTAGCTCCCCTCGCCCATCGTGATGTGGGTCCCGAAGTCGAACCAGACCGGCCCCTGCAGATAGACGCCCTCGCCGCGGTCCGGCATCAGCTCGTCAAGGATTTCCCGACGCCGTTCTTCGTCCTCCTCCGTGGTCTCGTTGTAGAGCCTGCACAGAGCATGCGCCCGCGTCCGCTCGTCGGCCATCCCCTCGGAAAACGGATCGTAGACGAACCCCGCAAACATCTTCTCTTTTTCCGTCATGACGGCCTCCTGAGGTTCAGTTTCGGTTTTCGGTCCCGTCAGAGAACGATTTCCCCTTCGAGGCGGATATCCCGCGAGCCTGCGCCGACGAGCACGCGGAACCGTCCGGGCTCCACGGTCCAGCGGTAGCGGATATCCATCAGCTTGAAGCTGTCGTAATCCAAGAGGAAGGTCACGGTCCGCTCCTCCCCGGCCTTCAGATGGATCCGGCGGAATCCCTTGAGCAGCATCGGCGGCGTGACCACGGAACTCTCCGTGTCGTCCAGATAGAGCTGCACCACCTCGTCGCCGTCCATCGCGCCGGTATTCTTCACCTTACAGGTCACGACAGCGTCGAAGGTTCCGGTCTTTCTCACGTCCAGAGCGCTGTACTCAAACTGCGTATAGCTGAGACCGTAGCCGAACGGGAACAGGGCGTTCTTCGGGCCCTCGAGGAAGTTTGGCGCGCCGCCGGGCAGCATGGAGTAGTAGCAGGGGATCCGGGTGGAGGAACGCGGCAGGGACAGGGGCAGGCGTCCCGCGGGGCTGAATTCTCCGAGAAGTGCTTCGGCGATCGCGCGGGCTCCGGACTCGCCTCCGAAGAACGCCATGAGGATCGCGCCGCAGACCTCGTTCTCGCGGGAAAGATCCAGCGGCTTTCCGTTTTCGACCACCAGAATCAGCGGCTTTCCGAGCGCGGCCAGCTTTTCGATCAGCTCGCGCTGGCGTCCGTTCAGGGTCAGCTCGCAGCGGTCGTGCCCTTCCCCGGAGGTGATGGTGTTGTCGCCGCCCACGAAAACGACCGCGTCGCAGGAGGAGGCAATGGCGAGCGCTTCTTCCATCTCGTCCGCGATCTCGTCCTCGCCCTCGGAATAGAGGTGGGGCTGTCCGTCCACGATACGGGGCTGCTTCTTGTCATAGGTGATCGCGCAGCCGTTGCACTGGCGGACCGTCACGTCCCCGCCGAGCTTCGCTTTCAGCCCGTCGAACAGGGACGGGATCGGGAACTGCGGCGTGGAGGAATACCCGCCGATCTTCTGCGCCGCGGAAGACGGGCCGATCAGCGCGACGGATTTCAGATCCTTTTTCAAGGGGAGAACGCCGTCGTTTTTAAGAAGCACCAGCGATTCCCGCGCGGCTCTGTGGGATACGGCCCGGTGCTCTTCGCAGCGTATGATCCCCTCCCACGCGCGCTCGTCGGTGTAGGGTTGATCGAACAGCCCGAGCTCGAACTTGACCCGGAGCACACGGGTCACGATGTCGTCCAGCCGCTCCATGGAGAGCCTGCCTTCCTCGACCAGATCGATCACGGTCTGCTTCCAGAACGTGGGATCATAGTCGCAGCCCTGCACGTCCAGTCCGTTCCGCATGGCCAAACAGACGGCGTCCTTGTCCGTTGCGACCAGATGGTGCGCGTCCTTCAGCCGTCCGACGCCGCCCCAGTCCGAGCGGGAGTAGCCTTTCAGCTGGAAACGATCCTTCAAAACGTCCTTCAGATACCATTCCGAGGCCATGAGCGGGTCGCCGTCCACGCAGTTGTAGCTGACCATGACGTTGTACGCGCCGCCCTCCCGGATCCCGGCCTCGAAAACGGGCAGATAGCAGCTTTCGACCTCGCGCCGTCCGGCTCTGGCGGGAGAACAGTTCGTGCCGCCCTCCGCGATGCCGTGGACACAGTAGTGCTTCGGCTCGGCGATCACGGCGTCCGGACGGGAAATGTCCCCCTTCTGCTCGCCCTGAATGATCGCCGCCGCCATCCGGGAGGAGAGATAGGTGTCCTCGCCGAACGTCTCCTCGATCCGGCCCCACCGGGATTCCCGCGCCACGTCGAGGTTGGGGGCGAGGATCTCGTGCATGCCGAGCGCTCTCGTCTCCCGTCCGATGGCCGCGCCGATCTCCTTCACAAGCTCCGGATCGAAGGTCGCGCCGAAGTTGACGGGTGTGGGGAACACCGTTCCTCTCACGCCGCTGATCCCGTGGAGCGCTTCGCCCGTGAAGATCGCCGGGATCCCGAGGCGGGAGTGCTCGATGAAGTACCGCTGGATCTTGTTGAACGGCACGGGCGTGGAGTACATGTCGTGGATGAAGCCGATGCCGTCCCCGCCAAAGTCCGCCCAGAGCTTTTCCCTGTCGAACTCCGTGTCCTCCTCGACGCTGCAGTGCTGGCGGGGATCCGGCTTTGTCGCGTATTCGACGCCGCGCATCATGCAGGTCTGAGCGGCCTTTTCGGCAAGAGTCATCCGGGCGAGCAGGTCCGCTGCCCTTCTTTCCGCGGACAGAGCGGGATTCTGATAATCAAACATCTATCTTTCCTCCTGATGGTGGGGTCTTTCTTTATTCCGTTTTTTCCGTTCCGCCGGGCATTTTTGCGGATTCGGGCGAATCGGGCGATTCGGGATCCTCCGCGATCCTGCTGACGGGGCAGAGGACGGCGGCGGTCCGGGCGGGGAGATACAGCCTCACCGCATTGCCCTTTTTGCCGGGGTCGAACGCGCTGACCGGATCCCGTCCGATCCTGCCGTAGCCTCCGTAGCAGTAGTCGTCGGTGCTGAACAGGACGCGGTAGTCCTCCCCTGCGCTCACCGGGATCCGGTAGCCGGTATAGCTGCGGTCCGGGGAGAAGTTGAAGGCGAAAAGCAGCCCGCCCCGCTCGAAGGCCAGCACATGGTCGTCCTCGTGAATCCACCGGAGCGCGGGCCAAGGCTCGTCGAAAATGCGGTACCGCTTCGCCGTATGGATCATATCCCGGTCGAACAGGCCGAGAGCGCGGTATTTGAGGTTCGGATCCGCGGCGAGGCTCCACTGACGTCGGCAGTACTGAAAGCTGTTCCCGTTCCCGGGGCGCGGAAAGTCGATCCACTCCGGATGCCCGAACTCGTTGCCCATGAAGGTCAGGTATCCGTTGCCCCCCGCCGCCATGGTGACGAGCCGGATCATCTTGTGCAGCGCGGTCGCCCGGTCGATCACGAGGCTGTGGCATCCCGCCTCCATCTGATCGTACATCGCTGCGCCGGCCAGACGGAACATCATGGTCTGATCCCCGACGAGGGCCTGATCGTGACTCTCCACATAGGCGACGGTCGGAGCGTTGCGGAAGGTCAGCTCCTTCCAGAGGGTCCCGAGGTGCCAGTCCTCGTCCGATTTCTCCTTGACCCATTTGATCCACAGATCGGGGATGCCCATGCCGAGGCGGTAGTCGAAGCCGATTCCGCCGTCCTCCACCGGTTCGCACATCCCGGGCATGCCGCTCATGTCCTCGGCGACGGTGACGGCGTTCGGATTGAGCTCGTGGGTCAGCTCGTTCGCCAGCTGGAGGTAGGTCACGGCCTCCGTGTCGGTGTTCATGGTGAAATAGGAGGCGAGGGAGTCGAAAGATTCGCCCAGTCCGTGGCTGTGATAGAGCATTGAGGTGACGCCGTCGAACCGGAATCCGTCGAAATGGTACTCCTCCATCCAGAATTTCAGGTTGCTGAGCAGGAAGTGGAGCACCTCCGGCTTGTCGTAGTTGAAGAGTTTCGTCCCCCACGCGGGATGGTCGCCCTCCGGTCCGTCGTGGAAAAACTGATAAGACGTCCCGTCGAAGAGGTTGATCCCCTCGAGCGTGTTGCCCACGGCGTGGGAATGAACGACGTCGAGCAGCACCCGGATCCCCGTTTCATGCGCGCGGTTGACCAGATACTTGAGGTCGTCCGGATAGCCGAACCGGCTGGACGCGGCGAAAAAGCTCGACACCTGATAGCCGAAGGAGCCGTAGAACGGGTGCTCCATGACGGCCATGAGCTGGACGGTGTTGTATCCGAGCTCCGAAACGCGCGGGAGAACGGTGTCGGCGAACTCCCGGTAGGTGGCGATGCGGCAATCCTCGCTCGACATGCCCACATGGGCTTCGTAGATCAGAAGCGGCCCGTCTTCCGAAAATCCCGCGTCCGTCCACGGATAGGGCTCACACTCGTCCCAGACCTCGCAGCACCAGCTCTGGGTCACCCAGTCCTGCGTGACGCGGCGGGCGTAGAGAGGGACGTGCTGGGTCAGGCGGTCGCCGTTCTGCACGATCGTGAGCACCCGGCTGCCCTTTTTGAGGATATCCCCGGGCAGAAAAAGCTCCCAGTTCCCGCTCCCGTCTTCCAGCTTCTTCATAGGCGTGTCGGTCCAGCGCCAGTCGTTGAAATCCCCGGTCAGATAGAGCCGGTCCGCGCCGGGAGCCCATTCCCGGTAGACCCATCCGCTGCTCTGCCAGTGAAAGCCGTAGTAGGTGTGCGCGTTCGCAAAGTCGCGCAGGTGTTCGGTCTTCCCCAGAATCTGCTTCCTCTTTTTCCGGTAGAGCTCCATGCGCAGATCGAGATCCTTCCGATACGGAATCAGTTCCGGGTGGGTGTTCAGGATACGCAGCATACGGTTCACCTCTTTGGATTGGATACTCCCGCCGGGGGAGCCATGGGACCGCTCAGAGCGATTCGATCCCGCAGACGTCGGCGAGGAAGCGGCGGAGGCCTTCGGGCGCGGCGTCGGGATCCGCCATGCAGTCGGACCCGGGACCGGTATCGCCGAGGGGGATGGATTTATTACCGCCGTGACAGTCGCTGCCCGCCGTAACATAGAGGCCGAGGCGGTCCGCCAAAGACAGGATCTCCCGGCAGATGTCCTCGGAGTACCCCGAATAAAACCCCTCGATCCCCTCGAGCCCGAACGCTTTCAGCCGGAGGATCCGCTCTTCCAGTTCTGTGCCGCGGATTAGCTGATCCCCGTTCCCGAAGGCCGGATGCGCCAGAACGGGGGTGCCGCCGGACGCGAGGATCTCCCGGATCGCCTGCTCCGGACGGATATAACGACTGGCGGGGCGCATGCGGTTGAGGACTTTGTCAATGCCCTCTTCCTTCGTGTTGACGTAGCCGTATTTCACCATGAGGAGCGCGATGTGGGGCTTTCCCGGGTTGTCCAGAGCGAGCAGCGCGTCCTCGTCCTCCCGAGAAAAGGTAAAGCCGAATTCCTCGCGGATAAAGGCCAGCCGCGCCCGCGCCTTTTCCATGCGGTTGGCGTGACCGGTGTCCGCCAGACGGTTCACCGCTTCCGCGTCCGGATCGAAGCCGTAGCCTAAAATGTGGTATTTTCCCATTTCGTCCCTGCAGGAGAACTCCGCGCCGGGAATGAACCGGGGATCGCCCTCTCCGAGCAGATCCCGGATGACGCGGCAGCCCTTGACAGCGTCGTGATCCGTCACGGAAAACAGGCCGATCCCGGCATCCCTCACCTTCCGGAGGATCTCTCCGGGGGAATCGGTTCCGTCGGAAACGGTCGAATGAATATGCAGATCGATCTTCATCATGCCGCAAACCTCGTCCGACGATATGCCGCGAATCAGAGATTCTTCTTCAGGGTCAGGATGTTCCGACCGTCCCTGTATTCGTAAGCCACGTCGTCCATGGTCTTCTTCGTGATAAACACGCCGAGTCCGCCGATCGCCCGCTCCTCCGCGCCGAGGGTCACGTCGGGATCCTCGCGGGACAGCGGATCATAGGGCGTTCCGCGGTCCATGAAGGTGATGGTCACGGACACCGGATCCTCGCCGACCTCCACCCGGACCGTCGCGCTGCCCTTCTGCGGGGCGTAGGCATAATGGGCGATGTTGACGAAGATCTCCTCCGCCGCCACTTCGATGTGCATTTCGGCCTTCGGAGGGCATCCCACCGATTCGAGATGGCTCCGGATGAAGTCGAGCACGTCGTCAAGATTCTCCGGGACCGCCTCCACCTCGATCTCATTCCGTGTGAAGAGCAGGGAGTCCACTTGTCCGAGCAGTTCTAAAAGCTCCGCCTTCCAGAAGTCGATCTCCCGGCGGCCATCCTCCGTTTCCAGTCCCTTCCGGCGGATGGAGCGGCGGATCATGCGGGTATAGCCGATGACGCGGGCCTTGTCCTCCACCTCGCGGATCTTCGCCTCGCTGTTCGTCCCGAGATAGGCGGCAAGGGATTTGTGCCAGAAGGCCGAAGCCGTCTCGAAGTCGAAGCCCTGGAATTTCAGGATATGGCTGTGATCCTGTTCCGAGAAGCCGATGAACGCGTTGTACATGGAGGCCAGTTCAAAGACGGGATGGCCGACGGCGAGTGTGTCCATGTCGATGAGAAGGACTTCGTCGTCCTGCAGCTCCAGATTCTTCGTGTGATAGTCCCCGTGGATCATGTGGTCGTCCCGCGGCACGGCCTCCACCAGCGAAAGGAGCTTGTTCCCGGCCTCTTCGGGGAGATAGTCCTTCATGAAGGCCGCCCAGGATAGGACGGTTTCCCGCATGTCGGGGAGCTTACCTTCCGGGACCTTTGTGTCGTGGATCCGCTTGAGCATGTCCACATACTCCTTCACGCACCAGTCCATCTTATCCGGCTCGGAAGCGATGATCTTCGAGAAGGACCGGGCGTTGAGCAGTTCGAACACGGAGCCGTAGCTGTCCCCGACCTTGACGACGTCGTAGGAAATGGCGGTGGGGATCCCAAGAACCAGCGCCAGCCGGGCCACTTCCCGTTCATGCTGGATGTCGGCGAGGGCGTCCGCATTGTTGTACACCTTCACCACGTTGTCGCGGTCGATCCGGTAGATGGTGCCGTTGGCTCCTCGCCCGATCACCTCGCAGCCGTCCACGGAGACCACGCGGTAGGCCTTCTCCACGTTGATCATTTCGGTGAAGCCGGTCATCTCGAGGATCTCGTAGACTTCGGAGCTGACGCCGGTGAGAGTCATGTCCGGATGCGTCTTTCTCACCCGCAGTAAGACCCGCAGGCCCGCGGAAGAGATATAGGAAAGCGAAGATGCGTCGAGTGTGACGGGCGCGTTTTCCTTTCCCGCAAGCTGCGCCGCGATCTCTTCCTCGACGGCGGAGGCGTTGGTGGAGTCGATGCGTCCGCTCAGTTTGATGGTTGCGCTCGGTTCGCTCATAAAGGTACCCTTTCCGTATGCGGAGAGCTTCGGAGGGAGTCCGCGCTCATCCGGCGTGATTGATTGGATACGTCTATTATACGTCAGCCGCCCGCTCTTTGCAAGGGGAGAGAGGAAGATTTTCGCCGGAGGGCGGGATCCGGGGGAAAAAAGAAAATGCGTACGCACTTTTCCGGAGTCCGTTGACAAATCGGATCCGGTATGCTATACTGATTTCACAAGGAAACCGCTTCAGCAGTGCGGTTTTCCGTCATTTTGTTGATTTGATATGAACAATCCGATCAAAAAGACTCTTCTGATCCTCGTCTCCCTCGTGCTGACTCTGACCTCCTGCGCCTCGGATCAGGCTTCCGGCGAGGATTCGGCCCCGGCGTCCACTCCCGCTCTCCCGGAAGAGACCGTGCCGGAGGAAGACGCGGAGGAAGAGGCGGTCTACGTTTCCGATGATCTGCCCAGCCCGGACTACGACGGATACGACTTCCGGATCCTCTCCTGCTACTTCTACGACAAGGAGCTGGCGACCTATATCACCTTCGACGAAATCACGGGCGATCCGGTGGACGACGTGCTCTACGCCTCCCGGGACTACATCCAGAACCGCTTCAACATCGGCGTCCGCTGGATCGAGACCGGGGACACGACAGCCGGACGGGACGCGGTAAAGAAGGCCGTGACCGCCGGAGACGATTCCTTCGACATTCACATCGGGCACGACACCAACACCTTCGGCCTTGGCAAGGACGGCTATCTCTACAACCTGATGGCGGTGGAGCAGTTCAATTTCGACAAGCCCTGGTGGCCGAAGAACACGGTGGAATCCCTCCGGATCGGCGACAAGATGTACGCGGCGTCAAGCTATCTGTCCTACTGCGGCCTGCACTGGACCCGGGTCATCACCTTCAACAAGGACTGGGCCGACGATCTGGGCTACAACAGTCTCTACGACGAGGTCCGCGAGGGCAAGTGGACGCTCGACCGCCTGCACGAGCTGACCGAAGGCGTCTCCGTGGACCTGGACGGCAACGGCAGTATCAACGCGAAGGACAGGGCGGGCTTTACTTCGGGTTCCCAGACGTGGTACTGCATGCAGGAGGCCGTCGATATTTCGGCCTACCGTCACAACGCTGATGGGATCCCGTATTTAGACGTCGATATCGACCGCATTTCGAAGTATGTGGACGTCATGCGCCTGCTCATCACCGGGGACGATTATGTGGCGAGCGGGGACTTCGGCGTCGATCAGTTCAAAAACGACACCGCGCTCTTCGCCTACACGATGGTCGGCGACGCCTACGACACCTACCGCATCAGCGAGATCCGCTACGGGTTCCTGCCCACGCCGAAGCTGGACGAGCTGCAGGGGAACTACATCAACTGCTGCACGGACGTGCCGTGGTGCATCCCGAAGAACGTGACCGATTCCCAGCTGGACATCATCGGCACGGTCGCCGAGGCCATGAGCTGCTACAACTACAACAACGTGCTCCCGGCCTACTACGAGACCGCCATCAAAGCCCGCACGGCAGACGCGCCGGACGACACGGAAATGCTGACGATCATCTCCGAAACCCGCACGATCAGCTTCTCCTACACCTATCAGCTGACCTACAACAACATCTTGAATGACCTTGGGAACAACGGCGAGGTCGCCTCCTATGTCAAGAAGAACGAAAAAGCCGCCGTGAAGACGCTCGAAAAGATGATCGAGAAATACGAGAAGATGGACTGACGGTCCAAAAAAACAGCTCTCCCCCGCTGTACGCTCCCGGATAAGGAACGGACGCGGGGGAGTTTTGATCAGATTCGGTTCTTCTGTCCCGCTCGCTTCTCCGCCCGCTTGATCTTGTACAGCTCCTCGGCGGCGATGCGGGTTTTGGCGACCACGTCCCGGCCGTCGGTGGGGAAACAGTAGTAGAGGATCCGGTTGTCTCCGACGCAGATCATGTCGCCGATCTCGTACCAGTAGTAGTCCGCGTAGAGGCCGTAGGAGGCGAGGGGAGGCTGCCGGTAGCTGAGTTCTCCGCGGCATGCGTCGAGGGCGAAACCGTCCGCGTCGTGGCGGAGTATCCCCTCCCCCACGCGGCAGATGTGCTTCATGTTCGTCATGACGCAGACCGTCACCGGAACCTCGAGGCGGTAGGTCCCCCGCTCCAGCTCCTCCCGGACGCACGCCCTCTCCCAGTTATACCAGTCCGGCACATGGTCGAACACCGGATCGCCGTCCGCGGAGGTGAGACAGCCGTATTCGTCCAGCTCCCACCGTTTCCCGCAGGCTTCGCACACAAGCTCCGTCCCCCGCCCCGCGGTCTTTCCCTCGGTTTTGCAGCGCGGGCATTTATAGAGGACGCGGTTCAGTCCGTCGGCGCGGAAGGGCTCGTCGATCTTCACCCGGTTCTCCTGCTGCCAGCGGAAGTTGTCAAAGGTGAACTGCTCCTTCAAAATCCCGTTCAGCTCCTCCGCCGTCCGGTTTTTCAAGTCCTCCGGGGAGAGGAGATATTCCATCCGCGCCGAAACCTTCACGTTTCGGAGCTGCAGGTTGTTGTAGAGCGGATCCCTTGCGAACGCGCCATAGGTCCGGATCATCACCACCGGCACGCCGAACCGTTTGAGCGCGCCGCCGAGGGAGTCCGGCAGGGGAGTGGCGCACCCGTCGAAGGTATAGCTCGCCTCGGGATACATCAGAACGGAGCATCGGTTGTCCCGGAAGGCGGTGTTCAAATCCCGGATGAGGGTCAGATCCGGCACGAACTTCGCCGTGGGGATACACCCGATCGCCCGCATCAGTCCTTCCTTGCCCACGAATCCGTCCGAGGTGCAGACGATGTTGAAGGGCCGGGGATAGATCAGCGTCGCGGCGATTTTCAGATCGATGAAGCTCGAATGATTCATCAGGTAGAGGCAGGGTTCGTCACGCCCGAGCTTCTCCATGCCGATTTTCTCCGCGGTGAAGTCCGTCGCCTTCAGATCCGGAGCGGAGACGGTCTTGAGCAGCCAGCGGAAAAACGGGGACGGCTTCACGGGCGGGCGGTGGACGGCGCGCGGTTCCGCCAGAGCTTCGGCGAGCGTGGTTTCCTTGACTTTGATTTTCATGTTTTCTACAGACGGAGAAACGCCTCGCGGCAGGACTTCGGGAACGATGCGCGGGGCGTATGTCTCTCTTTTTATTTCTCGATGCGGATGGCGGGGGCGATGGGGTTGTGGCCGCGGAGGATCTCCGGGACGGTCACAAGAAGGCCGGCGTCGGTGCGTTCAAAACGGAGCGGAGCTTCCAGGCCGAGCAGCGTCAGCCGGTTCGCCTCGTGAGGCCACGGGATGAGAAGGGTCTCGCCGAGCTTCTCTCCCTCGGGCAGGCGGACCATGGCGTAGTGCGTCCTGCCGTCCTTGCTCCTTGTGAAGGCCGTGATCCCGTCCTCGTTCGGATCGTCGAGCCGCGTGGAGTAAATGGCCTCGCCGTTGTCCCTGAGCCACGCGCCCATCCCGTCCACGGAGCGAACGGCGGCGGCGGGGAGATTTCCGTCCGGCTGGGGCGCGATGTTCAGGGCCAGATTTCCGCCCCGGCAGACCACGTCGATCAGGAGGTGGACCAGCTGGCGGGAGGTCTTGTACCGTTCCGCAAAGCGGTAGGAGAAGGCGTAGCCCACGGTGACGCAGCTCTCCCACGGAACGCGGATGGGGGCAGCGGGAACGGACTGCTCCGGGGTGATGTAGTTCTCGTTCGGTCCTCCGACCGTGCGGTCGGCGAAGAGAAGGCCGGGGGTGATCTTCCGGGCCTCGGCGGCGAATTCGGAGAGGCGGATGTCCTGACCGTTCCGCGGGCCGACCTGTCCGCCGTCCAGCCAGAGGATATCGAGCGGACCGTAATCCCGCACCAGCTCCATCATCTGATTGTGGGTGAACTCCACGAACTTGTTCCAGAGCTCGGGATGCTCCTTCGGGTTGTAGGTGGGATTGCGGTTGTACGCGACGGGGCGGTCCATCCCCTCGGCCCAGTACCACGGGCAGTGCCAGTCGGGCTTGGAGAAGTACGCGGCGATGCCGATCCCCCTCGCCCGGAACGCGTCGAACGCGGCCTTCACGATGTCGGCGTATTTGTGGGTATGGAACGGACAGTCGGGGGCGGTGGACTTGTAGTCGGTGTATTTTGTGTCGAAGAGGCAGAAGCCGTCGTGGTGCTTGGTGGTGAGGATGTAATACTTAAAGCCGTTCCGCGCGGCGACGTCGGCCCAGACCTCGGGGCGGAAACGGGCCGGATTGAAGCTCTTGTTGAGGTTCCGGTACTGATTCTTGAAGGTCTCGGGATCCTTTTCCCAGTCGATCTCGTTCCGGCCCCATTCGGCGTCCCCGTCGGACAGAGGCCAGGACTCGCAGATCCCGAGCTGGGTATAGATGCCGAAGTGCATCATCAGCGCGAGCTTCTGATCTTGAAACCACTCGAGCTTTTCCAAAACGGCGGGATCCGTGGGACGGACGTACTCGTCCTCGCGGCTGCATCCATGCATTCCCTTGATGATTGCGTCTGCCATGATTTCCTCCTGTCGGATCATCAATGATCGGATCATCGGTGATCGGGTGATCGGTGTTCGGTCGGTTTACGATCCGCTGCCGGAGGCGTTTGCTTCCTCAAGCAGCGACTGCATGATCCCGCTTACCTCGGGGTCGTGTTTTTTCATGTTCACGGGGCGGAGCTCGCGCGTGGTGAAGCAGTGGCGGGAAAACGCCTCGGCGACGGCCTTTCCGGTCTTTCTGTCCCGGATCTCGTAAAAGACGGTCATGCGCACGCCGTTGTACTCTTTTACGGACGGGACGATCTCGATGACGTCCCCGCTCGTGACGTGGTAGAGGTATTTGACGTTGATCTCCAGCGTCGGGATGGTGAAGCCGCGCTCCTCGAGGAGGGACATGGGGATCCCGAGGGTCTCCATCCAGTCGCAGCGCGCCTCCTCCATGTACCGGATATAGTTGGAGTGGTGGACCACGCCCATTTTGTCCGTTTCGTAATAATTGATCTTCCGCTCGTAGATATAGCTCATGCGTACCGTCCCCGCCGCTGTGCGTTTTATTCAGTATAGCAGATTTCGACGGGAAGTGCAACTGTTTTTTTCGGGATGGAGAACTGTTCTCCGTCAAAATTGCGTTCCCTGCTCTGCCTCCGCTTGACATCCCGGCAGATTTCTGCTATATTGATCTCATGAGCTCCGCCCGGCATTCTTCCCGTCGGACAGGGATTATAACGGAGGTATTTACATGGACAGCAAGGGGCATAAGGTTTCCGTCATCATACCGGTGTATAACGTCAGAAATTACGTTTCCCAGTGTCTGGAATCCGTCGTCCGCCAGACCTTCCAAAATCTCGAAATCTTCGTGATCGACGACGGATCCACGGACGGCAGCGGAGAACTCTGCGACGGATTTGCCGAAACAGACAGCCGGATCCTCGTGCTGCACACGGAAAACCACGGTCTCTCCGCCGCCCGGAATCTGGGTCTTGATCACGCGTCCGGCGATTATCTTTCATTCCTCGACAGCGACGACTGGATGGAGCCGGATACGATCGAAACACTCCTCAATACCGTCCTCCGAACCGGAGTGGACGTCGCCGCCGCCCGCCGATATCAGGAATTTGTCGGGGAAACCGTTTCCTCCCGGACAGATGGAGAACACGGCCAAACAGAAGTCTTCCGAAGCTCAGACATTCTCCCTACTTATGTGACTGGGATCTTCAGTGAAGTAGTGTGGAACAAGCTGTACAAAGTCCGCTGTTTCGAAGGGATCCGCTTTCCCGAAGGGCGCAATTACGAGGACAACGCCGTCACATGGAGAATCATGAAGGCGCTGGCAGAGAACGGCGGATCCGTTGCGCTCTGTCCGGACGATCTGTTCCATTACCGCATGAGAAAGAGCAGTATCGTGCATACATATTCGCCGAACAACACAGTCGATAGGTGGACCGCCCGGCGTGAAAGGTACCAAGGACTGCCCGGTTATCCGCAAACGCTGTCCGCCTGTATGTCAGCCATCGGCTATATGTGGACGAGTTACAGCGGATTCCCCCCGGCAGATAGGAAACGGCTCCGGCCTGTGCTTGACGAAATGCGGCGGTTCTCGAGAGAGCAGTTCCATCCGGTTATGAACGGATCGTTTTCCAAACGGGTCAAACTCATCTGTCTCCTCTCTCAGGGTACCTCCCCGTTCCTCCTCCTGTGCTGCCACCTCGCGTGGAAACTGTGGGAGAAATGCAAAACACGCTGGAAGGGAGACAGGAGCTTTTTCGACTGATTCCCTCCTAATTCGTGTGTATTCCCGACCGCAGACCCAAACGCCCGGATCCCGCACCTCTGATCGAAAAAACGGACACCCGACGTCCCCCCGCTTTGAAGGGATCCCGTCAATCGTCCGTTTTTCGCGTTCCCGGTTCAGTCCTCCTTGAACAGCATCGGAAGGAACTCATGGATGCACCTGCGCCAGACGCCCCAGTCGTGGCCGCCGGGGAAGGTCTGACGGAGCATATTCAGGCCGGGTTTTGTTTTGAGCATCTCGTCGTCCGCCTCGAACGCGGAGAAAAACTGATCCTCCGTTCCCATAGCCCGGTAGAAGACCCGGAAGGCGGCGTTGAAGGCGTCCGGATCGTCGAGAATGGAGAGGTGGGCGTTGTCCGATCCGCTCCTCGGGAACCGCATGAACCCGCTGAACACGCCCGCGTAGGCGAAGAGCTCCGGATGGCTCATGGTCACAAGGCTCGTCTGCCAGCTGCCCATGCTCAGTCCCGCCATCGCCCGGTGCCATTTGTCCGTTTTCACGGAGAACCGCGATTCGACGAACGGGATGAGATCCTCGAGCAGGATCCGGGGGAACGCGCCTCCCCTGCCCTCCCGATCGACAGCCATGCCGTTGCCCATGACGATGAGCATCTCCCGCATGGATCCCTCATACAGAAGCCGATCCGCGATCCGGGCGACGTGCCCCTGATGCGCCCAGCCGGTTTCGTTCTCGCCGTGTCCGTGCTGGAGGTAGAGGACGGGGTACTGCTTCGCCGGGTCGTAGTCCGCGGGCGTCCAGACCAGCGCGGCCTCGTGCTTCCCGCTGACGGAGGAGGGATAGAGGACCCTCGTGACGCCTCCGTGGGGGACGCCGTCGAGCCCCGCCCAGTCCTCCTCGCCGGGCACGGGAACGTCCACGAAGTTCATGGGCCGGGAGCATCCGTAGCCGATGGGCAGATACGGGCTCAGCACGTCCGCGCCGTCGATTTTGAGGAAGAAATACTTGAATCCCCGCCCAAGGTCGAAGGTCCCCTCCCAGAGGCCGTCCCCGGCTTCCCCTAAGGCGAAGACCGTCCCGAACTGATCGAGGACGACGCTCTTCGCGCCCGGGGCCTTCAGGCGGAAGGACACCCGTCCGTCGCCGGTCAGCGAAAATCCCTGCCCGTCCGGATCCTTCGGAACTGCGTCAAACGCCACGGCGGTATCGATGAATCTTTGCTCGTTCACGGTTCAGTCCTCCTGTAAAAAAAAGGTTGTCCTGCGCGGATTCACGCGCTTTTTTGATCGAAGGTCCGATAGAGGGACGGCGAGGAAAACAGCCCGGCGAGGGCTTCGATGTTCCCGCCGTCGAACACGGTGTCCTTCACGGTGTGGATCTTGTCCATGTAGAGGATTCCGCGCTTTGAAACGTTCATCGCGCAGATCGCCGCCGAGACCTTGAAGCTGGCCTGATCGGACGGGTAGATCGTGCCCTTCTTCGGGATGATCTCGCAGATCCGGTCACTGCCCGCGAAGACCGCCTCCGCCTCGCTTTGGAGAGCGGCGTAATACGGGAGCTTCTCCGCCGGCTTCGAGAAGAGGATAAGGAAATGCCCGCCGTCCGACACGCAGTCGAAATTCACCACAAAAGCGCGGTCTCTCTGCTCCGGATGGGCCGCGGCGTATCCCATCGATCCGAGAAGGCCGTTCTCCTCGTTGTCGAAGAGAATGAACGCGGCGCGGATCCCTTCCCCCTCCCGGTCCAGCAGACGGTCGGCCAGCGTCAGGACCGTCACCACGCCCGAGGTGTTGTCGTTGGCGGTGTGCGGGTTCGGATGGTCCCCCATGAAGAGCCAGAACATCCCGAAGAGCCCGAGAAGCAAGGCCCCCTCCGTCAGCAGCAGCCCCGGCAGATCCGGAAGGCCGCGGCACAGCCAGCCCACGAGAAGAGTCAGCCCGAAGATCGGGATGACCATTCCGACGGCGATGACGATCTGATAAAGCAGGTACAGCGGAATGCTCTTCGGCGTAATGAAATTCGGGAAAGGCAGCCCGGCGCAGGTGTCGTAATGCGCGGTATAGATCACGTCCGCCTTCTCCGGATCGCCGATGACGATATTCCGGCTCTTGACGACGGATCCGCAGGTCTCGACCCGCATCCGATCCCCGAAATGTCCCTCGAGCATCCCGATGAAGGCGTCCTTCTGCTTCTTCCTCTTCCGGACCTCGTACGCGGGCAGGATCGCGGCTTTCCAGTCCACGGCCTGCCGCTGTTCTCCGGCGGGTCTCTCTACTTCGTTCATACGGCGGTGTCACTCCCTGACATTGGATTTTATTCTATTGTACACCGCCCCGCGCATTTTGTCAAGACGGCAAAACCGCCGCATCCCCCCGAAAGGAGGACACGGCGGCGGTTATCGGATCTGAGCCGGGGGAGGGTCGGAGGATCGAACACGGATCACCAAACTCTGCGGGACTCTCTCCACGGATCGGCCTCGGCGTTGAAGACGGGCTTGAGCACCACGGAGCAGACGGTCTCGTCCTCGTCGAAGCGGAGGGACTCGGGCAGCTGCGGTCCGCAGGAGTTGGAGCCGATGCCGGACTGGCGGCAGTCGAGGATCACCGTGGTCTCGGGCTCGCGCTCAAGCTCGTAGTGATGGGCCTTTTCCGTCAGCTGTTCGGGCGAATAATGGCTTGCGCTGAAGGAGAACGGCTCGCCGGAGGAGAAGAGGAACCCGTGGCCGGCGACCGTGTGGACGTCCGCCCAGCGGCATCCCCAGTGGGAGGAATTCTCCTGCGGGAACACATAGGGCTCGTAGTTCTCGCACACCGTGGAGCTGAACTCGTCCAGCCGCGCGGCCAGTCTCTTGTCCTCGTAGCTTTCCTTCGGTCCGTAGCCGAAATAGCGCATCTGCTCGGATCCCTCGGGCATGGTGAGTCTCACGCCGAACCGGGGACGGAACGCCTTTTCGCGGCGGCTGCGGTCCCACTGATTCGGATGGGAGATGTCGCGCCACTTCACGTCGAAGTCGATCTTGATGCCCATGCCGCAGCGGACGGTGTAGGTCACGTCGGCATGGAACAGCGGATCGTGGGGAGCGGAACCCATGGAGATCTTCGCGCGGATCACGGCGTGCCCATCGTCGGCCTCGGCCAGCTCGCAGGAGTAGCACTTGACCTTCGCGTCGTCCATGCCCTCTCTCTGCCACTGCCAGCGCACGTTGCGGTCGTTGTCGGTGGGCGCGCGCCAGATCTGGGGAACCACGGGCTTCGTGATGAGGTGCTCGCCGTTGTCGGTGATATCCTTGATCATGCCGCAGGTCCGGCAGATCGTGTAGACCGTCTCGCCGACCGTCACGGTGATGAACTTCCGGCACACCTCGGTCTCGACCGGGTACAGCGCGGCGGGAGCAGGGTAGACGGGGACTTCGTTTTCATAGACGAACTGCTTGAAGCCGACCTCGTAGCCGACCGCGGCCCATTCCGTCGGGACCTTCTGGCGGAAGGAGAAGTCCACGGTGACGACGCCGCCCGCGGGAAGCGTGTCAAAGAGCTCGAATTCCTCCGTCTCCTGCGGTCCGATCCCGAGATTCGGGTACACGCCGGACATGAGGACCTGCCCGTCGCGCTTCACAGTCCACGCGCAGGAGAGGTCGGAGAAGTCCCTGAAATACCGGCGGGACCTGACGGCGTAGGTGCCGGGCTTCACTTCCGTGACCTCGGCGGGCATGATGGCCTGCTTCAGCTCGAGCAGTCCCGTGTGAGGCCGTCTGTCGGGATATACGAGGCCGTCCACGCAGAAGTTGCCGTCGTTCGGGGTGTCGCCGAAATCGCCGCCATAGGTGAAGGAGGGATTTCCGTATTTGTCGCCGATGGCCACGGAATGGTCGATGAACTCCCAGACGCATCCGCCGAAGAATTCGTCGTGGGTCTCGATCTCACGCCAGTACGCCGCGAGGTCTCCGGGGCCGTTGCCCATCGCGTGGGAGTATTCGCAGAGGAAGAGGGGCTGGTCGAACTTTTCGTTCTCGCAGTATTCCTTGCACCACGCGGGCGTCGGGTACATGTGGCTTTCCACGTCCGTGACGTCGCGCTTGTGCTCCCCGTTGTTGTAGCCGGAATGCGCGCCCTCGTAGTGGACGACGCGGGAGGTGTCGCGGGATTTGATCCACGCGGTCATGGCGGCGTGGTTGCGGCCCAGACCGGACTCGTTGCCGAGGGACCAGAAGATCACCGAGGGATGGTTCTTGTCGCGCTCGACCATCCGCTGCGCCCGGTCAACATACGCCTTTTCCCACTCCGGATTGTCCGAGAGGCCGTTCCACGGGTGCATGCCGTGGGTCTCGATATCGGTCTCGTCGCAGACGTACAGGCCGTATTTGTCGCAGAGGGCGGTGAACCGGGGATCGTTCGGATAGTGGGAGGTGCGGACCATGTTGACATTGTGGGCCTTCATGATCATGATGTCCCGCTTCATGTGCTCGAACGGCGTCGCGTGGCCGAGGAGGTGATGGCTGTCGTGGCGGTTGACGCCCTTGGCCTTGACTTTTTTGCCGTTGATGAGGATGCACTTGTCCCGGATCTCGATCTTCCGCGCGCCGACGGGCAGGGCGATGTGCTCTTTTCCGCAGGCGAGGTATAGGGTATAGAGATTCGGCTCCTCGTCGCTCCAGAGCTTCGCGCCGGCGATTTCGGGGATCCCGATCTCCCCTTCGCCGTCCACGGTCAGCACGCCGGAGGACAGGGTCGCGCCGCAGGGAGCGTTCAGCTTCCACGCCACCTCGGCGCATCCGGTCAGGGACAGAGCCGCTTTGAAAGCAGCGTCCTTATAGTCCGGGGACAGGGCGCAGGTGACAAAAATATCGCGGATGTGCACGGGATCGCGGAACAAAAGATAGACCTCGCGGAAGATGCCGGACATGCGCCACATATCCTGATCCTCGAGGTAAGTCCCGTCGGACCACTTGAGCACGAGGACCTTTAAGGTGTTCTTCCCCTCATGGACAAGTCCGGTGACGTCGATCTCGGTGGAGAGGTGGGAGACCTGCGAATAGGCGGCGAAGGTGTCGTTCACCCAGACGTAGAAGGCGGAATCCACGCCCTCGAAGTTCAGATAGACCTTTTTGCCCTTCATGGAGGCGGGGATCGCAAAGTCGCGGACGTAGAGCGCGCAGGGATTCTCGTCCGGAACATAGGGCGGATCCACGGGGATGGGGTAGTTGACGTTGGTGTAGTTCGGCACGTCGTACCCGCGGCCCAGCGCCATCTGCCAGCTCATGGGGACGGTCATGCGGTCAAATCCCTCGGTCGAGAAGCTCTCGCCGGTGATATCGCGGCAGCATACGTCGCTCAGGGATTTGAAGAAGCGGAATGCCCATTCGCCCGAGAGCGATTTGAAGAACGCGCTCATTCCGCGGTTCTCAAGCGCGGCGTCCTTTTCGGAGGGGAACGGTACGAAGTACGCGCGGGGTTCCTCGCAGCCCACATGAAGGGCGGAGGGATCGCAGTGGTAGTCCGGAAGATGGAAAGGCATAGGATCGGCTCCTTTGGGAGTAAATTTTGTCAATCTGAGTATAGCACATCCGCCGTTTTTTTGCAAGAGAAAAAAGCGCGGCTGACCGGATCCCGCTCTTTACCGGGACAGACTGAACGGACCTGAGAAGATTTTTCCCGCTCCCCCTTGACAAACCGGCTCCGATGATGTATAATATCATCCGTACGGCGACATAGCCAAGCGGTAAGGCAGAGGTCTGCAAAACCTTTATTCTCCAGTTCGATTCTGGATGTCGCCTTTCCCCGGTTCGAAGGAATCGGGGATTTTTTACGCCTTCCCGGCTCCCCCGCCCCCGGATTCCGGCAAAATCTACAGAACTCCGCCCGTTTTTTCGTTTTTTCATGTGTTTTCGCTTGCATTCGGGAACGATCTGTGGTACAATACGATCAGAAATCACTCTTACGGGAGGATACCATGGCAAAATTCATCGTCAAACAGACCCCCACCGGATTCAAATTCGATCTCCGGGACGAAAACGGCGTCCTTGCGACCTCCGAGGTCTACGCCTCCGAAGCCGCCTGCAAGAAGGGCGTTGACAGCGTCAAGAACAGCGCCGGCGGAGAGGTTGAAAACCAGACCGTCGAAGGATTCGAGACGAAAAAGCATCCAAAATACGAAGTCTACGAAGACAAGGCCGGCGGTTTCCGCTACCGTCTGAAGGCCAGAAACGGCGAAATCGTCGCCATCGCCAGCGCTTCCTTCAAGACGGTGGACGAAGTGCTCGCCGCTGTGGAAACAGTTCGCGCCGAAGCGGCCGAAGCCAAGGTGGATACGGTTCTCGCGGAGTAAGCGCCCATGCGCTGAGGATCCCCCTCTCGCTCTTTGCCTCCAAGGGATCGCGGAAAAACGCGGTCCCTTCTTTTTGCCCGTTTCCCTCCCCGTCCGGCGGTATTCCCACCCGACGAATCTCTGACTGAATCAGGAGTATCTTATGTCTGACCGTGTACCCTGTCCCCGCCCCGGCTGCCTGCGCGCGCCTGTCGAAACCGCCCCGGACCGGCTGACATCCGATCTGGAACAGCGCGGACGCCGGATCCTCGCGCTGTACGGGAGCTGTCTTCCCGCCTCCGTCCGGGATCTTCTCGCCTCGCCGGACGCCGGATTCCGCCTCTTTGAAATGTCCGGCGCGGAGCCCTCTCCGTTGTACGAATCCGTGGAGATCGGCGCGGCCATCTGCCGTCAGGAGCGGATCGACGCGATCCTCGCCGTGGGAGCCTCCTGCGCGCTGGAGTTCGCCGAGCGCGTATCCGCCCGTTTTCTTGAGCTGGATCCGTCCGGGCTCGGTTTGGACGTTCTCCATTTATTCATCGAACCGGCGGAGTTACAAGAATAGTCGTTCGAGGACAAATTATATCCGTATCCGACCCAAATCACGCCGAAAAAAACCGGATCCCTATTTTTTTCTTGTATTTTGAAATTGCTCATGGTATAATACCTACCATCAACCTCTGACCATGAAAGAAAAGGATAACACCATGAACCGTACCGCAGAAGAGGCGCTTCGCCTTGACAATCAGCTTTGTTTTCCGCTTTACGCGGCATCGAGGGAAGTCGTAAAACAGTATCATCCCCTCCTCGCCTCCCTGAACCTCACCTATACGCAGTATCTCGTCATGCTGGTTCTCTGGGAAAAAGCCCCCGTCAGCGAGAAGGAAATGGGCGTAAGGCTTCATCTTGACAGCGGTACCCTGACTCCGGTTCTGAAGAGCCTCGAAGCCAAGGGATACATTCTCCGGACCCGTTCCAAGGAAGACGAGCGCGTGGTCTGCGTCCTCCTCACCGACGCCGGCGCGGCCCTGAAAAACAACGCGGGCGACGTCCCCGGCCAGATCAGCGCGTCCATCCCGCTGACCGAGGAGGAGGCCGCGACGCTTCACGAGCTGCTCTATAAAATCCTGAACAATCCCGAAAAATAAAGATCCGCGGGGGAAATCGACGGTCGAGGGGCCGGAATTTCCCCCGTTTTTTTCGAAAGCCCTTGACAAATCCCCCGCGAGGTGTTATACTGTTAGAGCGTCCGGAGGATCTTCCGCCGGATGCGGAACGCTGGTGTGGCTCAATGGCAGAGCAGCTGATTTGTAATCAGCAGGTTGTTGGTTCGACTCCGATCACCAGCTTGAACGCGATCCGCTTTTCCGAATCCGGATCGCCTCATAAGGGGGAATTCCCGAGTGGCCAAAGGGGACAGACTGTAAATCTGCTGGCACCGCCTTCGGTGGTTCGAATCCACCTTCCCCCATGCAAAAGAAAGACGCGCAAGGCGTCTTTTCTTTTGCAGTGAAATTTGCCTTCGGCAAGTGAAACAGGCTCCGCCTGTGAAGTATCCGCTGCGCGGATGTGAAAAGATGGGTTGAACTTCATCGGCAAATTTCAATTCACTCACGCGCAGCGTGAATTTCACTTCTGCGTCAGCAGAAATTTCACTTATTCTCGAGGTGCCGAATATGGCAGAATCAAAACTCAGGGATCTTGCAATTCAGTTTTCGGTGGATGTGATCCGGCTCTGCGAATCGATCCGGGGGCATTCCTCCCTCACAAATCAACTGGAACGGTCTGCCACATCCATCGGCGCGAACCTCCATGAAGCAAATTATGCGCATAGCCGCGCTGATTTTATCGCAAAACTACAGATTGCTTTGAAAGAATGCTATGAAACCGAGTATTGGCTCACCGTGTTTGAAAAGGCAAATCTATGCGAAAACGACCTGCTTCTGCCGGTGAAAGAACGCTGCGGGACCATCCGGCGTATGCTTTCCGCGTCAGTCCACACTGCGCGGGCCAATGACAGCGGGAAATCCTGAACGCCGCAAATCCCGCTCACACTCTCTCCGGATCAACCCGATCCGTTCTCTTTCTCCAGTCCCCGCCGAATTTCAAACCTCATTCCATGTTCGCCTCAGTTATGGTATAACCTAACTTCCCATCCCCAACGACCGGAATACCGCGTGCTGCGGATCACCTCGCCCTGCTTTCCAATTTCTCAATGACAGCCGCAAAGCGTTCGTTTTCGCGGATGCAGTCGTACCGGGACGCCTTCATCCGGTCGAGCCTGTACCAACACTGATTATGCTCCGTCAGCTCGTGAAAATCCTTTCCGGGTTCCGGGTAGATCAGCTTGTCGGTAAAGATGGAGGTGAAGTGTTTTCCGTGATCTTCCTCATACGAGCGGTCGTAGGCAAGCGCGTGCGCGCACATCTGTTCCAGCGCGTCGAGGGTTTCCTCTGTTTTTCCCTGCGCGATCAGATAGGTCGAAAGAAGCCACCAGTTGAAGGACAGCCTTGAGTGTTGGAACATCAGGTTGTCGCCGTAGATCATCCGGTAGAGCTCGTTTGAGGTTTCGAGCATTTTGATCTTCTTGTCCCACGTTGACGGGTCGTTCGGGAGGTCTTCGCTCAGTGCGAGCGTCTGGATGGCAAGTCCCAGAGCATCCGTGAGCTTGTCGATCTCATCCTGGATATACCATTCGGTTTTGTCGTCGCCCACGCCGCACGAAAGCTGGAATTCCCTGCAATATTTCATCGGGGCCAGCATTTCCGCCATCTCCAGGGCTTTTTCGGGATGGCCGCTTTCTTTGTAAATGGATATCAGCGTTCCGATGGCATCGAAATGAAGATCCGGATCCGCGCTGTTCTCCATCACAGATTTGGCGAGGGCTTCTGCTTCGTCCCGCGCCGCTTCGTCGTGATTTTCCGACCAGAGACAATACAGACAGACGGCGAGTTCATCCTTGATCTTGTCGTCTCCGGGAAACCGGATCAGCGATTCCCGGGCAAAGCGGATCCGCTCGTCCACGGTTCCGACTTCGGACAGTCGGTCCAGCTCTTTGTGAATACGGTCGAGCTCCTCTTCGCGCTCGGATTTCCGGTAGCCGATCAGCTCGTCGATGCTGACGGCGAAGAAGTCGGCGAGCGCGGGCAAGAGTTCCATGTCGGGATATCCGTTTTCGCTCTCCCAGCGGGAGATTGCCTGCGGCGTCACGCCGAGGGCTTCCGCGAGCATTTCCTGTGTGACCTTCTGCTCGCGCCGGAGCGTTTTGATTTTGTTCCCTATGATGATGGTCATGATTTTCAATCCTTTCGGTTATGGATTTATTCTTGTAAGCTTACGAATTCATTATAGCTTCGGCAGAAAGGGAAATCAATAACCCATTTGTTGTTTAGAGGCTCAACGAACACTTTACTTGTTCGTTTCGGAGGAAAAGAGTCTTTCACACCGCTCCCCTCATCCATACTCCTGCCCGCCCGCGCATTGTCTCTCCTGCCCCCCCTCCTCCACGAATTGACGGACGGAATTTCAAAACTCCGTTCCATTTTGGCGCGGGATATGGTATAATGCCGGCAGGAGTTTTCGAAAAAGAGGTGAGGAAAGTGAAATTCACAAAAGGCTACTGGATGAACCTCCCCGGTGTCGAGGCGTCCGACGTGGTTCAGATCCGCGAGACGCGCGTGATTCCCGGGGACGGCGAGCGGGGGGATTCCCTCTGGCTCTACACCGTCAATTACGGCCACGACGCAAGGGCGATGGGCGGTCCCGTGCTCGAGCTGACCGTCTCCTCCCCCGCGCCGGATATCATCCGCCTGGAAGCCGTCCATTTCGCGGGCGGGCGGAAGAAGGAACCGAAATTCGAGCTGAACGCCGTCCCCTGCCCCCTTCTGATCGAGGAAGCGGACGGGGAAATCACGGTGACGAGCGGCAAAACCTCCCTGCGCATCCGGAAAAATCCCGCGTCCTTCGCCTATTTCTACGACGGACGCCCCTTAACCGCCGTGGGAGAGCGGTACGGGAAATCCATGATCTCCTACATGTCCACGCCCGAGGGACACTTCATGCGCGCCCAGCTCGATGTGAATCTCGGCGAAAAGCTCTACGGACTCGGCGAGCGGTTCACGCCTTTCGTCAAGAACGGACAAGTCGTGGACATGTGGAACGAGGACGGCGGTACCTGCACCGAAATCGCCTACAAAAACGTCCCCTTCTATATCTCCAACCGCGGCTACGGCGTGTTTGTCAACTCCCCGGACAAGGTGTCCTACGAGCTCTGCTCCGAAATGGTGACCCGCGCGCAGTTCTCCGTCCCCGGCGAGCGGCTGGACTTCATGGTGATCGGCGGCGCGGACATGAAGGACGTTCTCCGAACCTACACCGGACTCGCCGGACGCCCCGCCCTGCCCCCCGCGTGGTCCTTCGGCCTGTGGCTCACCTCGTCCTTCACCACCTCCTACGACGAGAAGACCGTGCTCTCCATGGTGGACGGCATGCTCGAGCGGGACATTCCCCTCCACGTCTTCCACTTCGACTGCTACTGGATGCGCGAAAACGAATGGTGCGGCTTCGAGTGGGACAAGGCCGTCTTCCCCGACGTGCGCGGACTGCTTCAAAAGCTCCACGACCGCGGCTTAAAGGTCTGCGTCTGGATCAACCCG
Source organism: Oscillospiraceae bacterium (assembly GCA_015065385.1). Taxonomy (GTDB): domain Bacteria; phylum Bacillota; class Clostridia; order Oscillospirales; family CAG-272; genus UMGS1696. Next base: position 95,131 of record SVQK01000041.1, read on the forward strand.
TACATCGGGCAGAAATCCCCCGCCTTCCGGGAGGCCGCCGACGCCGGGTATCTGCTCATGAAGCCCGACGGCGACGTGTGGCAGACCGATCTGTGGCAGGCCGGCATGGGGATCGTGGACTTCACCAATCCGGACGCCTGCGCGTGGTATCAGGGCAAGCTGAAAGGGCTCCTCGAGGACGGCGCGGACTGCTTCAAGACCGACTTTGGCGAGCGGATCCCCACGGACGTCGTCTATCACGACGGGAGCGATCCCGTGAAGATGCACAACTATTACAGCTATCTCTACAACAAGTGCGTCTTCGAGCTGCTCGAGCGGGAGCGCGGCGCGGGAGAGGCCTGTCTCTTCGCCAGATCCGCCACGGCGGGAGGGCAGAAGTTCCCGGTCCACTGGGGCGGCGACTGCAACTCCAACTACCTCTCCATGAACGAATCCCTCCGCGCCGGGCTGTCCCTTACCCTCTCCGGATTCGGCTTCTGGAGCCACGATATTTCAGGCTTCGAGGGCACGGCGCCCGCCGACGTCTACAAACGATGGGCCGCGTTCGGACTGCTCTCCACCCATTCCCGCCTGCACGGCTCCGGTTCCTACCGCGTCCCGTGGCTGTTCGGGGAGGAATCCGTGGACGTGCTCCGGTCGTTCGCCAAGCTGAAATGCGCCCTCATGCCGTATCTGTGGGACGAAGCCTGCCGGACGCACGAGACCGGCGTTCCGATGATGCGGGCGATGGTTCTCGAATACCCCTCCGACCGATGTGCCGCCGACCTTGACACCCAGTACATGCTGGGGGACAGTCTCCTTGTTTCGCCCGTCTTCTCGAAGGAAGGGGACGTCGAGGTCTATCTCCCCGCCGGACGCTGGACCGACTGGTTCACCGGCGAGGAGCGGGAGGGCGGACGGTTTCTGCGGGAAAAGCACGACTTCTTCACCCTGCCGCTGTACGTCCGCGAGAATTCCATCGTCGCCGTCGGATCGGATGAAAAGAACGCGGTGTACGACTACGCCGACGGAGTGACGCTCCGCTGTTACGCCCTCGGCGACACGACGCGCTGCACGGTTCGGGACGTCTTTGGCAAGACCGTTCTCGAGGACGAGGCGGGACGAATCGGAAAGACCGTCATTCACCGCATCCGGGGCGAGCGGAAGAACCTCTCCCTGCTGCTCTGCGGGATCCATTCGGTGAACGGACTGACGGGCGGCACGGCGGAGGACACGCCTCTCGGGCTGAAAATCGCCGTCACGGGAGAAACCGTAAGCTACACGGAGGACTGACTCCCCCGCATTCCTTTTCCCGTCATGGCTTGACGCGTATGTCTTTTGGATTCCGGGGTCCGCAGCTCCGGAACCGCGCAAGAAAGGAGAAACTGCATGTATCCGAACTTTGAGTTTGATAAAAAACTTGTGAAGATCCACCCCTCCCCCCGTCAGCTGGCGGTCGAGCAGATGGAATTCTACGCGTTTGTCCACTTCACGGTCAACACCTTCACCGACCGGGAATGGGGCGAAGGGACCGAGGAGGAATCCCTGTTCGATCCCACGGAATTCGACGCGGATCAGTGGGCCGACGCCCTCGTCTCCGCCGGGATGAAAGGACTGATCCTCACTTGCAAGCACCACGACGGATTCTGCCTCTGGCCGTCCGCCATGACCTCGCACTGCGTGAAGAATTCCCCTTGGAAAAACGGAAACGGCGATATCGTCCGCGAGGTCTCCGACGCCTGCCGTTCCCACGGGCTGAAATTCGGCGTCTATCTCTCCCCGTGGGACCGGAATCAGCCGCTGTACGGTCAGGGAAAGCCGTACGACGACTACTTCTGCGCCCAGCTGACGGAGCTGTTGACCGGATACGGCGAGATCTTCTCCGTGTGGTTCGACGGTGCGTGCGGCGAGGGCCCGAACGGCAAAAAGCAGGTCTACGACTGGGATCGCTACTACGCCCTGATCCGCGAGCTCCAGCCCGGCGCGGCGATCTCCGTATGCGGCCCGGATATCCGGTGGTGCGGCAACGAGGCGGGATACACCAGACCGAGCGAATGGTCCGTTCTGCCTACGGGATTCGGCGAAGCGCCCGAAGTCGCTGAGAAGAGCCAGAAGGAGGACAGCGCGGCCTTCCGGAAACGGCAGCTCAGCGCATCGGAAGAAGATCTCGGCAGCCGCGACCTTCTCCGGGACGCAACCGGATTCAAATGGAGCCCGTGCGAGACAAACACCTCGATCCGCCCGGGCTGGTTCTACCACGCGTCGGACGACGACAAGGTCCGTTCCGTGGACAATCTGGTGGAGCTGTGGTTCCGCTCCGTCGGCGGCAACTCGACGCTGCTTCTGAACATCCCGCCGGACAGACGCGGCCTCTTCCACGAGAACGACGTCGCCGCGCTCGAAGCGATGGGCCGGACGCTCCGGGAGCTGTTCGCGGTGAATCTGGCGGCGGACGCGTCGATCGAAGCTCCGGACGACGGCTATCACACCGCCGAAGTTCTGAAAACGGACAGCTACGACGAATACTATAAACCCTTCGACGGCGAGAACGCCCCGGAAATCGTCCTCACCCTCCCCGAAGCCCGCGCGGTCTCGATCCTCTCCCTGAAAGAGCACATCCCGATGGGCCAGCGGATCGAACGGTTTGCCGTGGACGTGCAGACGGCGGAGGACGGCGGGGCGTCTGACGGCAGGTGGAAGCAAGTCGCGGAAGGCACGACGGTGGGCTACCGGAAGATCCTTCGCTTCGATCCCGTCACGACGGACGCCGTGCGCATCCGGATCCTCGATTCCCGCGTCTGCCCTGTTCTGTCGTTTGTGGGGCTGTATTAAAACCATAAAGAAAAAAGGGCTTGTCACATTTTACTCAGAAACCGAGAAATGCGACGGCCCTTTTGCCGTTCAAATCGTTTCGTTGTTCTTTTTCTCCTTCAGCGAGGAGCCGCCATACATGGAAAAAGCCAAAATGAGGAACTCAGACTCGATCCGACAAGACGGATTGCTTATTGTCCGCTGATTAGATCGTCGAAGGTTACGCCCATCTTTTCCGCGATCCTGTATCCGTCGCTTGCGATATCCTCCGAACTGCGCCGAATCCGATAGGTCCGGCCGCCCTCGGAATCCATTCCGGCGGTCAGATAATCCACGCCCTCCGCCGCCTCTTCGCTCAGGCGGGCTTTCAGAGCGTGATAATGCGTCCCGAAAATACTTCTGACTCGCCTTGCGGACAGGGCACGGACAAGATGCGCGGAAAGCTCGATCGCGTCGTCGGGATCGGTGGAGGAATAGGTTTCGTCGAATACAGCCAAGGCGTACTCCGGCATCTTCTCAAAAATCTGTTTGACTCTCCCGCATTCGTCCATGAGCCGCCCCTTCGCGTTCAACCCCTCATACGAGGGCATGTGGACGAAAATCCCCTCGACCGGGCTGATTCTCAGACGCTTCGCGGGTACTTCCATCCCAAGCTGCGCGAGAATCTGCGCAATGCAGACGGACGACATGAAGACGGATTTGCCGCCGTTGTTCGGTCCCGTGAGAATGTAGACCGTCCCCTTTTCATCGAAACGGAAATCGTTTGCGACACAGCTCCCCTCGCCTTTTTCCGCGAGGTTCACGGCAAGAACGGGATTGTACAGTCCGTCCGCCTCGAAGACCCGCTCCGACTTTTCGCAGTAAACCGGTTCGGTGAGCTTCAGCCCGGCCTGCTTCATTCTCGCGATGATCTGATTGATCTTCAAAATGAACTCGAACGAAGGGAGGGCTTCGATCAGGAATGAGAGCTTGTCCGCGATGTACGCGTTGATCTCCGGCTCCCACTGGCGGATCGCGCGTTTGAACACCTGCCCGAGAGCGCGGTAGATGGACTGCTCCATCGCGTCGAAGTCCTCCGTCCGGGCGTTTTTCTTCGCCGACACCAACGGAGCCATCGACACGTTCTTGTTTTCAAAATCCAGCCGGAGAAGCCGGTCAATCAAAGTTCCCGACTCGATATAATAAGGATTGACGCTGATAACGCCCGCTTCATAAGGTGCCAGGGAAGCGTCGAAATTGAAGCCGAGGGAAATGCTTTTCACGTTTGTGACGTCCTCGATGAGCCGGGCCGTCCCCTTTTTCAGGGCGCGGTATTCTTCGCTTCCGGCAATCCCGCAGATTTGGGTAAAGAGCGCGCGGTAATCGTCGGATTCGAACTCCTTGCCGTGCACTTCCCAAAAACCGGCGGTTTTGTCCACGATCTCCATATAGAGCTCGGTCTGCCGGATCGAATACAGAGAGCGTTCTTCCACGTCGGACACGCTCTTTTTCTTCGTGATGTCGGAAATATAGGTAAGCTGTTTCACCAGATATTCCACGATCTCCGCGCAGTCCGGAATGCGGGACGTGTCCGAAACGACTCTTCTCCTCCGTTCAAGTACCCCGATATCCGTCGTCAGGTAATCGAGAATGTTCCCGTTGCGGATGGCGAGCAAGCCGTCCAGTTTCAGGAATTTCAGAATCCCTTCCGAGACGGTCACGTCGTTGGTTCGGTCGAAAAACTTCATGAAGCCCCCCTTTGTCCCGTCAGAAAACGTCCCCGGTCATGACATACGTTCTGAGAAGAAAACATAATCCTCCCGTCAGGCATCCCGAAAGAATCAGCTGAACCCAGAATGTGACGGGAGAATAGTAGCGTTTCCAAAACTTGTAAAAGAATCGGAGATAGAAGAAGGTCAAAATCGCCACCGGCGCGACGATCAGGATCCAGATCCCGTGCAAGAACAGCTCACAGAATTCGAGCAGAAGAAACTGAATCAAAAAGAGCGCAAAGAGAACGTCCCGCGGGATCGTGATGCGGTTCACGGAATCCTGCGCGAGAAGATCCCGGATTCGGTTCAGGATGCCCATAACGCCTCCCCGATTCTCTCGTGCGTTCGACGGGTTTCTTGAAAGGACATGGGAGCTGCGCGTCCCCGGCGAGCATTTTGAACAAGGTCAAGCAAGTGCTTGATACGGTTATGCGGCAGCTCCATTTCTCTGTTTTGCGTATTCCGCTTATCTTCCGACTTCCGCGAAGGTCTCCAGCGTCTTCTCCATGTCGGCCGTGATCTTTTTGCCGAACTTCGCCGCGATCGACGCGATGGTATCGCTCCTGCCGGCGTTGAGCACGGTCATGACCTGTCCCGCAAAGCTGCCCCAGTTATAAACCGACGCGATGTCGAAGGTGCCGGTGGAAAGGATGATATCGAGCATCTCCTGGCTCTCTTCGTCCTGAATGTACTTGAAGTCGAGAGTCTGGTTCATATAGACGTCGCGCACGGTGTCCGTGGATCTGGCGGCCATATATTCGAGAACGAGTCCGGTCCGCTCGGCGTCGGGGTTCGTCATGGGGATGCCGACGGCGTTCGCGCCCTGGAAGATCAGGGAGACGTAGTTCTTCTGGAGGTCGTCGAACTTCGGGGACGGGACGACGCCCAGCTCGAATTCCACGTCGCGCATGTTCTTGAGCACGCCGAGCTGCGTGACGAGGAAGAGCACCCGGTTGTAGATGAACATCAGGCGGTAAAGCTCGAGTTCCCCGGGAAGCGTTCCCTGCGCCTTGAGAGCGTTGTTGGTATTGTTTCCGAAGACACCGGTCGCCACCCGCTCATATACCGATATGAACCGGTCGCTCAGTCCGTTCCACACGGGGAGGTTGTTCTCATCCTTCTGCACGATGTATTCATCCGCGCCGGTGATGAACGCGAGGGACCAGTTTCCCTCGTACATGGAGAAACCGTACTGATCCTCCACCGTCCACTTGCCGTCGCCGTCCTTGTCCATCTTCGCGGCGTCCATCATGCCGATCATCTTGTCCAGCGTCCACTCGTCGTTGTGCACGAGCTCGTAGGGATCTTCCAGATTCAGGTCGGTCAGGATGTCCTTGTTGAATACGATCGTGTTGTGGCTCTCGAAATAGCCGGTGTGAAGATCGCCGAAGAAGCCGTACACCGCGTCCCCGATGGAAACGGAGTCGATCGCCTGCTTGTTCCACCAAGGCTTGTCGAAGTCCAGCGAATCGACGGTCAGCACGTTCAGGTCGTAGCCGCTCATGGCGTGGCCCAACAGGATATTCAGGTCGCAGGTGTAGAAGTCGTAGGTATCCTCACCCGCGGAGACCACCTTCTGAATCGTGGCGTTGGTGTCGTAGTACTCCCGCTTTTCAATGTTGAAGGTGATGTTCAGCTCGTCCTCCACCGTCTTGTTCCGGTTGAAGATCGCGTCGTCCAGCGCTTCGCCGGTCAGCCCTTCTTCGCCGATGTTGGTGTAGGCGAAGTTGGAGATGTTGTTGAGCACGCGCACCTCGTACCCGTTGTAGTCGGCCTCGGGCAGGGGGATTTCGGTCTCCGCCGGCTCCTCCTCGACGGCGGGCGTGACGGACGGGCTCTCGGTCGTCTCCTCCGGAGCGTTGACTTCGGAATCCCCGCAGGCGGCAAAGGTCCCCATGAGCAGAGTCAGGGCCAGCGCCGCCGCTGTTGTTTTTCGGATGTTCATAATTTCCTCCTATATGGAAATAAATCAGATCGATTGAATGACCGGCCGCTTTCGCGCTTCTGCCGGGGGCGGGAATCTTCCATGACTCCGATACGGTTATCGACCTGCTTCGGACAGGGCTTCCATGGTCTTTTCCATGTCGGCGGTGATCATGTCGCCGTACTCCGCGGCGGTTGACGCGATGGTGTCGCCCTTACCGGACGCAAGCATCTGCTGAGCCTGCATCGCAAAGCCGCCCCAGTTATAGACCAGAGAAATATTGAAGACGCCGGTGGAGAGGACGATATCGAGCATTTCCTGACTCTCTTCGTCCTGAATGTACTTGAAATCACGGGTCTGGTTCATGTAGACGCTGCGCACGGTGTCGGAGGACTGCTCGGCGAGGCAGTCCAGAACCTTTCCGGTGCGTTCCGGATCGGGGTTGGTGATCGGGATCCCGACGGCGTTCGCGCCTGCGAAAATCTGGGTCACATAGTTCTTCTGCGTTTCGTCGTACTTCGGAACGGGGACGACTCCCAGCTCGAACTCCACGTCGCGCAGATCCTTGAGCACCCCGATCGGCGTAATATGGAATCGATTGACGGCATTGCCGGGACAGCGGACGAAAAAGCCGGTGTTCGGACGTGCCGCTGCCGGAACCCGGAGTTCACAGCGTGAGAGGCGCGCCTTCCCAATCCGGATCCGCCGGAACGCCGAGGACGGAATTGATCGTCGGGGCGATGTCCAGAATGCTCCCTCCGTCCTTTGATGCGGACGCAAACGCCTTGTTCCAGCAGAGGATCGGAATCGTCATATCCTCGGGCAGATCGGAACCGTGGCTGCGTCCGTGCCCGCCGTGGTCCGCCGTAACGATCACAAGATAGTCGTCGGGGAGATCCCGGCACAGCGTCTCGATGCACGCCCAGCTGTTATTGACCGCCGCGAGATACTCCTCGCCCATCCAGCCCGAGTGGTGCCCCGCGGCGTCCGACCATCCGAGGTACACAAAGGCGAAATCGGGCTCGTCCGAGGTCAGATACGATTTCGCAATCTGTGCGAGGCGCGGGTTGGCCTGATCGTATCCGTAGACGTGGCCGGAGAGGTAGCAGGCGAAGGCGAGGGAATCCGGGCGGGAGAGGTCTTTGAGCTCTTCCCAGTTATAGAAAAACGCGCATTTCTTCCCGGCGGCCCGGAGTGTCTCGCAGATCCCCTTCACCGGACGAACCTGCGGCACATAGGTGTTGGTCAAAATCCCGTGCCGTTCGGGCGTGACGCTGTGGAAGAGGGACATATGGCAGGGGAGCGTGACGGACGGCATCACCGTCTGCGCGGAGAGAAAATGCGCGCTGTGGGCGAGCATCTCCATTACGAAGGGATGGCCGCACGCCGCGAGCGAATCGGGACGCATGCCGTCCACCAGAATCAGTAAAACTTTATTCATAATGAACTCCTTTCGGGTCCGGTATTTACACGGATCAGGGCTTCTGCGCGTTCAGACTAAATCCCTTCATAAGGGATATAAGGAATGAAACGCTGCGCGTTTCAGAAAATAGGTGCCCTGCTCAGGGCGGGAGGCACGGGCTGCGATCTTCGATCGCGGACACCAGCTCATGGCCGCTAAAGATTCGCTGCGCGAACTTGGGTTTCCCCCCGTGCGGGGGTTTTGAGCTGCTTGCAGCTCGGTTGGCCCCATATAGCATAAAGCAACAGCTCGTGCCTGCAAACAAGCCTGATTGCGCAACCTACTGTCCTCGCACGAAGTTTCGCCTTTGGCGAACTTCAGAAATTCGCCTATGGCGAACTTTCAGCGGTCCGCGTTTGTGCAGCCTGAGGTCGAAGAGCTTCAGTCGCGCATAGGGCAATGGGGCCATCGTGGTTTTGTGCAGACAAAACTTGTCAGAGCTGTTCTGGGCACGATCTATCCGTTTAGAAACAAAACAGTATCAGTCCCTCTTGATTAGTAGAAGCGTATTTCAGGGATGATACCTCATTATACCCCGCCTCTCCTCCGGAGTCAAGAGTTTTTCCGGGATTCGACTGTCCGCGCGGCCGCATTCGTCGGCGGTCGTTCCCTTCTTTCGCCGGAGCAGGACGGAGCAGCGGAAATCTCTCGCACAACGCAAAGACCCGCACCTCAAAGAGAGATGCGGGTCATGCAAGGGGTGTTGGCGACTACCTATTTTCCCGGGCCGTCACCAGCCAAGTATCGTCGGCACGACAGAGCTTAACTTCTGTGTTCGGAATGGGAACAGGTGGACCCTCTGCGTCAAAGACACCAACTTCGCCCAACCCCGAGCGAATGTCCATTGAGAACCGGATAAGAAAGTGATCGGCATACAGCAATCTTGTTTTCGTAGAACCTTGTAGTTCAAGCTTTCGGTCTATTAGTATCGGTCAGCTCAACGCATTGCTGCGCTTCCACCTCCGACCTATCAAACTTGTAGTCTTCAAGTGACCTTATCAGTTTCCTGTTGGATATCT
>SVQK01000042.1 GCA_015065385.1 Oscillospiraceae bacterium
GACCGGGTTTGGTCGATCCTTTGGCGTACTATCTCGCAAGATGTACTTGAATTTCTGTTTTGATGTAGCGCCGTATACCTGACCGGTACGTACGGTGCAACGGGAGGGAGGGGATTTCTCCCCTCTCTACCCTATTCATTTCCTTTTTCCCGCCCGTCCGGCGGAGCTTCTCCTTACAGCTCCACCTTCGCCGTCAGGCCGGATTCCGACCTCGCGTACAGCGTGACGGAGGCCCCCGCCTTCACGCGGACGTAGACGATCGCGCGGCCACCGTTTGTGCGGCGGGTGCGGGAGGCGTAGGGCGTGAGGTCGTCCGGCGCGCCGTTTTCGATCCCGAGGATCTCCCCTTCCCCGACGAGCTGGTAGGTGATCTCCTCGTCCCGCGCGGCGGGCGTCTCGGATTTGTCCGTCAGGGCCACCTCGATCTGGCGGATCCCATCGGCGTCCGCGCGGGCCACGATCGGGAAGTACAAAATTTCCGGCTCCCCGGGCGTGAGAAGCACGTCCTCAGCCCCCGCGTCCGTCACCGCGCGCAGCTCCCCGTCCTCATAGGGAACCGTCCAGCTCACCCGGTAGCCGTCGCCGTCGGCCTGCGGGGATTTTTTCCCGAGGGAGCGGCCGTTGAGAAAGAGCTCCACCGTTCCCGCTCCGGCGTTCGTACACGCGCCGACCCGCATCGTGGGATGATCCGGATCCTCAGGGATCTCCTCCGCCGGGTCTTTTTCTTCGCGCCGCCGTCTCGGGTGAGGCATCGGGGGCCATTTGACCCACGCCCTCCGCTCGACGTCCGGGGAATCCCACCGGATCGCCGCGGGACAGGCGGAGAGCTTCACAAACGGCTCGCCGGACGGAGCCCACATCGCCTTCCGGTACCAGTAATTCGGCTTCTCGAAGCCCGCGAGGTCGAGGATGCCCGCCTGGGAAATGCGTCTCGGCCAGCCGGGGCATTCGCCGAGGAAATCCACGCCCGTCCAAAGGAACTGCCCGCAGATATAGGCGTTGTCGCGCACAAAGGCCCATTCCCGCGCGCCCTTGCCGTTCTCCGAGCCGTAGATCACGCGGCCGGGGTACTTCCGGTGGTCCTCCTCGTAGAACTGCTCCTTGTAGTTATAGCCCACGACGTCGAGCGCGTCCGCGTAGCCCGTCCGGTTCGACAGCTCCGGGAAGGACAGGGCCGAGGTCACGGGGCGGGTGGCATCCAGCCGGTGCACGATCTCGCAGAGCTCCTTTGCCACCACGGCGAGGCGGGAGGCGTCCGGTTTTTTCGGATCGTACCGGCGTTCGGCGGCGGGCTTGTTCGCGTCGTTGTTGCCGAGCACTTCGTCGAAGAGCGGCGTGACGTAGGGGTCGTTCGGGTAGTCGATCTCGTTGCCGATGCTCCACAGGATCACCGACGGATGGTTCCGGTCCCGCTTCACCATGCCCTCGAGGTCGGCGCGGTGCCACTCGGGGAAATCGGACGCGTATCCGAACCGCTTCGGCGGGTAGACGTTGTGCCCCTGCCACCACTTGTTCTTCGCGCCCTCCCATTCGTCAAACGCCTCGTCCATCACGAGAAAGCCCATTGCGTCGCAGCACTCCAAGAGATGCGGATCGGGCGGGTTGTGCGCCGTGCGGATGGCGTTGCACCCGGCCTCCTTGAATTTCGCCAGCCGCATCTCCCAGACCAGTTTCGGGACCGCCGCGCCGAGCGCGCCCGCGTCGTGATGCACGCAGACGCCCTTGAGCTTAATGTTTTCCCCGTTCAGATAAAAGCCCGTGTCGCCGTCGAAGCGGATCGTGCGGATGCCGACGGGGATCGAGACCTCGTCCCGCACCTCGCCGTCCTTCTCAACCCGCGCGAGAAGCCGGCAGAGCTTCGAATACTCCGGCGACCAGAGCACGGCGCGCTCCACCTCCATCCGGACCGTCCCGGACGCGCCCTCCGCCCGGACCTGCGCGGCGCATTCCCCCTCCGGCGTGAAGAGCGTGAAGGAGGCCCCGACCGCCCTCTCGGATTCGGTCTCAGCCTCGGTTTCGTACTCGATCCGCAGCACCGCCGCGCCCTTCCTCGGCCGGCCTGATCCCTTCGGCTCCGGCTCCGGCTCAGTCGCCGGCTCGACCGATTCGGTGGAGACGAACACGCCGTCCTTTTTGAAGCAGACGGGATCGGCGATTTCGAGATCCACGTCGCGGTAGATCCCGGAGCCGGTGAACCAGCGCGAGTCCGCCGTCTCCTCGTGCTCCACCCGGACGGAGAGAACGTTTTCACCGGGGCGGACAAAGGCGGAAATGTCGTGCGTGAAGGTGGAATAGCCGTAGGGCCGCTTCCCGAGATAGTTGCTGTTGATCCAGACCGCGGCGTTCTTGTAGACCCCGCCGAAGGTCACCCGGACGCGCTTCCCCGCAACGTCCTCCGGCAGATCGAAGTGCTTTCTGTACCACGCCGTGCCGCCCGGGAGATAGCCGGTCCCGCTCGAATGCCGTCTGTCGAAGGGGTGCTCGACGGACCAGTCGTGGGGGAGCGTCACCCGCCTCCACGCGCGGTCGTCCCAGCCCATGTAGTCCGCCCCCGGCTCGTCGCCCAGATGAAAGAGCCAGCCGGAATTGAGATTGACGATCGTTCCCATAGTTCTGCGTTCCTCCGGAAAGAGTGATTCATCTCTTTCAGCATACCATAAAACCGGCTCCGGCGCAAGATGGGGGAGAGAAAAAAACGCGGGGGTGCGCCGCGATTCTGTTTTTCCTGTTTACAAATCGCCGGGTATATGGTACAATTAGGAAGAATTATATCCGGAAGGAAGCTATAAACTGAGTTTTGGGAGGTCACCATGAACAGAACAAGAAAACTCCCCTGCCTGCTGTCACTGCTTCCGGTGGTAATCTGCGCGGTGCTGATGGGTGTGCGCGCGGAGGCGGCGGAGGTCGTTGACTCCGGGAAATGCGGGGAAAATCTGACTTGGACGCTTTATGAGGACGGACTTCTGGAAATCAGCGGGACGGGGGAGATGGAGGATTATGCTTACAGAAACGACTCGCCCTGGAAAGTCTATTCCGAAGAGTTGAAATCACTGCACCTAAAGGAAGGGATGACGACGATCGGAAACTATGCGTTTTCTTACTGCGATGAATTCACGGGCGATCTGATCCTCCCGGACAGCGTGACAAGGATCGGGGACAGGGCGTTTTATGAATGCGACGGGTTTACCGGAAGTCTGACGATCCCGGACAGCGTGACGCGGATCGGAAAAGAGGCGTTTGAACGCTGCGGCGGTTTCACGGGCGATCTTCTCATCGGCAGCGGCGTGACGGAGATCGGAAGCAGCGCGTTTGAATCCTGCAAAGGCTTCACAGGCAGTCTGACGATCGGAGACAGCGTGACGGAGATCGGAAATTGGGCGTTTGCCTATTGCGACGGTTTCACGGGCAGCCTGACGATCGGGAGCCATGTGGAGACGATCGGAGACGTCGCTTTTTCCGGCTGCGGCTTCACGGGGGACCTGATGATCCCCGACAGTGTGAGGACGATCGGATCGCTGGCGTTTGCGAACTGCGGCTTCACGGGAAGCCTGACGATCCGGGACGGCGTGACGTCGATCGGAAACAACGCGTTCAGCGGCTGCTCCGGTTTCACGGGCGAATTGAAAATCCCGGATAGTGTGGAAACGATCGGAGATCATGCGTTTGATGGTTGCGGCTTCACAGGAAGTCTGACAATAGGAAACAGCGTAAAGTCGATTGGAGACAGTGCGTTTCATGACTGTAAAGGCTTCACGGGCGGACTGATCATCCCGGACAGCGTGACGGAAATCAAAGATAACGCGTTTGCTTTCTGCGAGGGCTTTACAGGCGGTCTTACAATCGGAAAAAGCGTGCGGACGATAGAGGAATCCGCGTTTATGGGCTGCGGTTTTACCGGGGGACTGATCATCCCGGACAGCGTGACGGAGATCGGAGATTTTGCTTTTTGGCTATGCAGCGGGTTTACCGGCAATCTGACGATCGGAAACCGTGTGACAACGATCGGGGAATCGGCATTTTCGGGGGGATGCGGCTTCACGGGCGGCCTGATTCTTCCGGACAGCGTGACAAAGATTGGAAAAGAAGCGTTTCTAAGATGTCAATTTGATCATATAGTTCTTTCCCGGAATTTGATTGAAATCGGAGAAAGTGCCTTTAATACTGCGTTCGCTTACTCCGATTCTCCGTCCGTTACGCTGACAATCCCGGCAAGTGTGGAGAGCATCGGAAACAAAGCGTTTGCGCAGAACAAACCGCTTGCCGCCATCGAAGTGGAAAGCGGAAACAATGCGTATTGTTCAGTGGACGGCGTGCTTTATACCATTGATAAAAAGATACTTTTACAGTGTCCTGCGGGAAAGAGCGGAAAACTTGAGATACTTCCAAGCACAGAAATCATAGGTGATTGGGCGTTTATTGGCTGCGGAAACCTGACCGGCAGACTGACGATCCCGGACTGTGTGTCAGAGATTAGAGGAAGTGCGTTTGAATTGTGCTATGGATTCACAGGCAGTCTGATTATCCCGGACAGTGTGAAATTGATTGGTGAAAGAGCTTTTGCTTATTGCATCGGATTATCAGACAAAGTAATTATCGGGAAGAGTGCTTGGAGAATAGCATCGCAGGCATTTTACAGCTGCGAAAGTATAAAAGAGGCTTATTTTACAGGGAATGCTCCGGTCATAGTAACCGGTGCCGGAATCAGCAAGTGGGAAGCGTTTGACTGGTGCGCGGACGGTTTCACGATCTATTATCTGAAAGGCACTTCCGGTTGGTCAAACCCGAAATGGGAAGGCTACCCGTGCTATCCGGTCGATGAAATCCCCGAAGACCCCGGCACAACCGAACCTGAAACCATGCGCGGCGACGTCAACGGGGACAAGAAAATCACGATCCTCGATTATACGATTCTTGCCCGCTGGCTGGCAGGCTGGACCGGTTATGACGCCCTTGTCGATCTGGAAGCGGCGGATCTCAACGGAGACTCCGTGGTCAACGCAAAGGATCGGATGCTTCTGGCGCGGCAGGTTGTGAAGTGACCGTTCTTATACTATTCTCAGCCTACAAGGCTAACTTCATGGGTTTTGAACGCTTCATGTAGGAGGCGAATCGCCTTGCGATGAGCTCGCGTACAATAACTCTGATA
>SVQK01000043.1 GCA_015065385.1 Oscillospiraceae bacterium
ACCGGACAATTTTCGTGCTTTTATCCATCGTTAGCCTCCTGAAGCTAATTTGCTCAAAAAATAACAGTCATTTTTTGAGCTCGATTAGATTATAGCACAACCGCTTCCTGTCCGGAAGTGTGTTCATGGTTGACCTGTTACCCTGTTCCGAAGGATGGACTCTTCTCTGTTGGAGAAGCTCTCCCGCCTTCCCAGTATAAAACGCAGAATTGAATATCTTGCCAAAGAAACGGCGGAGCTGACCGGTCTCGCCGGATTCCCTCTGTATCTGACGCTCCTGTTTGAGGCGGACGCCTTGTTTCTGAACGACGACCGCCATCTCAACAACATCGCAGTGTTGGAAAAGGATGGTCATTACGATTACTGCCCCATCTTCGACAACGGAGCAGGGTTGCTTTCAAACACTCAGAGCGCGCCGATGGAGATCGAGCCGAAAGCATTGACCCGCACAACAACGGCGCGCCCATTTCAGACCACATTCAACCGGCAGGTCATCCACGCAAGGAACCTGTTCGGCCCACAGCTCCATATTCCGAAATTCACCGAAATGCAGATCCGCGCTGAACTTGAAGAACCGCTTGCTTACTATGCGAAGCGTGATCGGGATCTTATTGCCAGACGGGTTTGTCAGACTGTGCTGGTGAGGCAGAAGGAACTGTGATTGTTCTCATGTCCCGCTGATCGGCGAGGGCATTACATTGATGTAGTTTACCATTCCTCTACTTTTGAATCATACATTTGATCAGCTGTTTCAACACGGTTTGCTGTTCTGCACTCAGCTGATTCCATGAATCGAGAAGTTCACGCGTTTCCGGCGTAATGGACGCGAGTTCGTCTCCCCCGAAGAATTCCGCAACGGTTATCCTGAACCCTCTGCAGATCGCACTCAGGGTCGCAATGGACGGCATCGTGTTTCTCCGGAACAGATTCCCGATCGTGGCATCCGACAGTCCGCTTTCTTTGGCGAGGCGATACGGTGTCCAGCCCCGCTGCTCCATCAGGCAACGAATTCTCTCATTCACATCCATTTTTCGACCATCCTTTTTGAGTATAGTATACCCTCATTTCGAAAGATTTGATAGAGTCAAGTTTCTATCGTTCATATGAACCACTGGTTTCTTTTCTGTAAAAGGCAATCAAAAAAATGCCTGACTGTAGGATCTTCTCCGCATAGTTGGGCAAAGTTCATATCATACATCCCGACCATCCCATCCCGCCCTGTTTCAGCCACCACCTCCGCTACAGCAGGGGCAAGGGACAAAGTCGAAATATCACATATGGTGTGCGGTCGATGCGGGGCCTCCTCCACCATACTGACGCTCATCATGATCCATGGGAAGGAGGTCTTCTCCCGGCTCGCAAACGATATGTTCCGGTATTGTGTCAAGTTACATCAGCGGTTGGCATACGCGTTATTCTGTCTTTTTCAGCAGAATGATGATCCCCCTCCCACGCCCTATTGACACACGAAACAATCAATGTTATAATGAAATCAATCTGAGGCAGGAAAATACTGGTGTTCGCTCTTTGAAGAATATCTGCGCAACGCCTGCCCCGTTGTTTTAGTGGGAGGACTCAACCGTGAAAAAAACCGTTTCAGCATTTCTTGCTCTGTTGTTTTTCCTCAGCCCGGTGCTCGGAATGTTCCGGATTCCCGCATATGCCTTGGAAGAATCTGCGAATCCGACGCTGCTCTGGGACTTCAACAAAGACGAGAAAATGTCAGAGAACATGGGCGCTCATTCGCTCAACAATCTCCATTACCGCGGAGAGACGGATGATGACCGGAACGATTACTATGTCTTCACGGCAGAGGGGAACGACCCCTATGTTTCCGTGGATCTGCCGGCCGACGACGTCTCCGACATACTCTGGGCAAAGGTGCGGGTTCGCAATCCGGGACCGGCCTCGGCGCTTGAATTGTTCGGCGCGACAAATGGGAGAGATCTGGAAGGCCCGGAATGCACGCACATCCATCTTGCGCGCGACGATCAGTGGCACACCTACCTGATCAATCTGGCCGAGGAGAATGTCAAAACAGGAAACGCGTACAGATGCCCGCTCGACACCTTCTTCTGGGAAGGCCATGTGGACTGGATCCGTCTGGATCCGATGTGGATCAAGGATGCTGACGGAGGCGACACGGGCGGTCCGATGAGCGAAGGCGACGAGATCATGATCGACTACGTTGCCTTCTTCCCTTCGGAGACAGCAGCGCGATCCTTCCGTGCGGATCAGGACGACTATATCGAGGTCGAGCCCGATTACTGGGTGTTCGAGGGCTACGACGATCCCGGCGCCATCATTTTCATTGACGGCATTACTTATTATTTCATTCCGAACGGCGAGCCCCTCGCCGAGTTTATGGACGGCGTGAGCTACGATGAGGCAGCGAATACGCTGACATTCCGAAACGCCTCCCTCCATCAGGTCAGCATCACCGGCTTTACCTCGAAAGACGGTCGGAGGATGCAGATGAAGCTGGCGCTTGAGGGGAATAACCGCGTGGATTACCATACAGGGGAGTATCAGGATTTCGCATGGCTGACCTCGGATCTTGATCTTGAGATTACCGGTCCCGGAAGCCTGTACATCAGCAGCGACGCGGAAACCGCTGTTTTCAACAGCTGGAATACCAATCTCACTGTGGACGAACAGGCTGAAATCACCGTTGAATGCATCCCGTACTTTATCGAAGGCGAAGGCAGCCATTTCGGCATGTCCGGCGGCAGTATTCACCTGTGCGGGGACGCCTCCATCAACGTCATCGCAAAAGGCGAAGGCCGGGGCGGCGTTGTATATAATTTCGGTACGGATATCCTGATCGACGACGGCGGGACTTGGACAGCCAACCTCTTTCATCTCTATTCGAATGGAGTGGACTCGGATCATTCCAGTGTGGTAGTCGGAGAGGGCGGACTTTTGCATATTGCCTACAACGGCGGGGACTTCAATGCGCTCAGCGCGTCGGATCGGTGTTCTGTCACAGTTGACGGCGGTACGCTCCTCATCGACAACGAGGACAAAAACAAGGTCTACGGTACAGAGTACGGGATCGGCTACATCTACTTTGAGGGCGGACAGCTGTACCTTTACGACGGACAGATCGAGATCAACGGTCAGCATGGGTATGACAATCCGGAACAAGGCAGCACTGCATGTGTGATCGGCAGAAACGGCGGATTCACGCAAACGGGCGGCAAATTCTTCTCCGTTGCCGACGGCGGGCTGGACATCTATGCCGGGGCAGCCGCTCTGCTGACCGGAGGAGAGACGATTACAAACGGTTTGGGCAGCGTGAACACAGGCGGTTCGATCACCGTGAACGGCGGTTCCTATACCTCAAACGGTGTATTTCAGGATGCCGAATGCGGTCTGTACGTCAACGACTCCGGCAGCTTCTCCCTGCTCGCTGGAACCGCCGAGCTGCGCGGAAATCAGTACGGTCTGGCCATTTCGAACGGCCTTGCCAGAGCGATGGGCGGAACGTTGACGCTGTCGGGCGGCGAAAACGCGATGCACACCTTCACCTACGGCGGTCCGCTCTTCACAGTGGGCAGCGGGATGGCCGCGCTGGATGCGGAGAGCGGTGAAGAGGCCGAACAGATCCGCGAGGGGGAATTCGACTACTTCTTCCCTGCCCGTGAGGTCATCCTTAAGGGTCAGGGATATTCCGCGGCATTGAGCTTACCGGATGGGAATCCCACGCTGGGCAGCGCCTTCACCGTTGCGGCGGATATTGTTCCGGGGGACAGCGACAGCTCCACGCTCTTCACCATTCCGGAGGGACTCGCCTTTGTCGAAGGGAGCGTCACGGCGGATGGCGCGATCATCGCCTATGATTCAGTTCCCGGTGAAAACGCATTCTCCGTTCCCGTAAGCGGGCCGAAGACGATCCGTTTCACCCTGATCGCAAAGGAGGCCGGGGCGTTTTGGATAAGCGCGGTCACAAACGATTTGGAGGGATCCCACACCGCCGGGGTTCTCGTTGAAATTGAGAATTACAGGCTTTCCCTCCCGACGAAGGTGACGCGGAATACCATCCCCGTCTCCGGAAAAGCGGTTCCGGGCAGTGTTGTTCTCCTGTATTCCGGTGACCGGCAGCTCGGAGCGGCTTTCACAAACGCGCTCGGAGGCTGGAACACTTCCCTCACCTTCCCGACGCCCGGGAAATATCCGATCCGGCTGGAAACCGTGCTGACGGACGGTGAAATCCTGAAAATCGACTGCGGCACGGTCGAATACGCGCCGGACGATATCGAGGTAAAATCCCTGACTGTCACGAATCTGGTTCATGGCAGCATGATCGAGGATATCAAGGAAACAACACTTGTCATCGACTATATCAGCGGAACCAGAAGTTCGAATTACTACACGTTCATGCCGGGTTACGATACGCTGAATTTCAGCGTGGATTTCACAAAGACGGATCTCTCTTCCATGGTCTATGTCGCCGTTGTGACCACCAGCAAGGGTGGCAGCGAAATCCGGACGATTCTCTCCCCCGCGGAAGACGGGACCTATAAAGGCAGCGCCGAGTATGAGCTGAGATACATTCCTCATTCCTTCCGCGTGGAGTGGATGACGGAGGACGATATCACGGAAAGCACGGGAGAGATCACCGAAGACGATCCCACCGCTCCGGGTCCGGGAGGACCTTCGGAAGAGGAAGAAGAGGAGGAACCGCCCGTTCAGGACGGCACGATGATCGTCGCGGATCCGTCCTTCACCTTTGAGGTCTGTGCTGAGCACGCGGAATCGAGCGAAGACCTGACCGAGTGGTTTGCCTTGACGGACGCGGGAGGAAACGACGTTGCGTTCACGGCGGAAAAGGCCGAATCGGACGACAGCTGGACGATTTACGGCGCATACACCTGCGATCAGCTCTATGTCGCCTCCGTTCTGGAAGGCGCGTCGTTCCCCGCGTATCCGGAGTCCTCGGAGCTGGATATCCTGATTACGGGCACCGGTGAAGTTCCTCAGCCGGGGTATTACGTTTATCAGGAAAACGTGGTGTCCGTGAACGACCTCTCCTCCGCCGGAAGCTACGAGGCGGGCACGGTTCTGGTGGATGAGAGCAGCTGGTCCGCCTGGGTCGTGGGAGAAAACGGTTCGCTGACGGAAGCGGGGCTTTTGGACGTTTATGACGAACTGTACTTCACGGATCACGATATCCCCGCCGACACCGAGATTATTTACGACGAATTCATCGCAGCCCTGAAGGAGGAGATCCTTCATTCCGCCGCGATGGACGCTGCCGCGAGCGCGATCCGCAGACTGGCAGATGCAGAGGGCATGCTCGAACCGCCCGCAGTCGGACGCACTCCCGCGCTGTCGGATTCCTTATTCGACGACAACCTCGCACAGCTCGAAAACCTGCTCGAGGAAGGCATTACCCTCGGGGAGAAAAACGGGATCACAGCCAATCTGAAATTCGACCGTCTTCCTTTCCTTGTCCGGGAGGACGATGGAGGACTGCATCTGCATGTCGATATGACGATCCTGTTTGAAAAAGAGCTATACAACAAAAACGGAACGAAGGCGACCTTCACGGTGTCCTACGGCAAGAGCATAGACAACACGCTCTATATGCAGTACAACATGGTAGAGGAAGGCCGGGAAAACCAGTATCTCGCGCAGGAATCGGCGGAGGAGGATACCCTCTCCGTTTCGGTTCTGATTGAGGACGAGGAGGACTCACAGCTGGAAGACCGGCTGAAGAAGTATTTCAAGAACGAGATCATCAGACAGGTTCTGGATCCCACCCTTCTCGACAATTCAGACGAGAACGACCTTTCCGTCACGCTCGGCAAACCGATCTATCTGAGGATTCCGAACATTCCCGGCCTGTTCCTCACCCTCCGTCTGGACACTGGGATCGAGTTTGAAGCGTCGGGCGAGCTGGCCTTCGATGTGACTGTCAAAACCCGGTCGATGTGTGGAATGCGGTTCGACGGTTTTATGAATCTGAAAACCTTCGGATGGGCTGAGGACCCTGAGTTCGACTGCGGCGCGGAATTCCATGTGGTCCTTCAGGCACAGCCCTATCTGCGGCTTCATGTCGGTTTCTCCGTTCTGAAATGTCTGGATCTTACGGTATACGGTCAGGTCGGTGTGGAATTCCTGTTCGCCGGACACGGAAAGACGGACTTCACAAAGGACGGTTCCGACGTTGAAGTCTATGTGGAAATCAATCTTGTCCTGACCTGCGGCGGAGCGCTCCGTATCAAGCTGCTGGAAAAACTGCCGGATGAGAAAGACATGGAAGAGTTTCTGAACGGCAAAGCCCTTTCTCCGAAAACCAGATACCGGATCAAAAAATGGATCAGCGTCCTCGGCGGGCTGGACAGAGAAGTCACAAGATCCATTACCAAAAAGGTCATTCCCCTGATCCGTTACGGCATGAAGCGCACCCCGTACCGCTTCACCAGAGAGGGAGAGACCTATGACTTCCCGGGCGGGGATCTGAAATCGGTCGTCGATCTCAGGCTGAACTGTCTGAGTTTCGAAAACCAGACACTGGGAAAGCAGGAGAGCATCCCGGTGAAGAGGAGGATGATGAACCGGAATCAGTATTCGTTCCGATTTGCCTCCGCCCCGCCGAGCGGCGTTTCCCTTTCCAACGACGGCTATCTGAATGTAACGGAAGAAGCGCTGAAAAAAGGCGGAACCGTACCGATCGAGGTGTGGTACACGGGCAGCGACGAACACTATCAGCTGATGAAGCGGATCAAAGTCCACTACAGCAGTCTGTTCATCAAGATCGAAAAGAGGATCGAAGGAGGATCCGCCGCTCCGACCGCAAGCTTTGAAATCAAGGACAAGACGCTCGAGGAAGAGGCCGCGGCCGGTACGGCATCCGGAGAATGGAAAAAGAGGGCATCCGCTAACGGCTCCGGATTCGTATATGTATATCTGCCGGATGAGGATCACGAATACACGGTCAGGGAGATTTCCCATCCTGCCGGTTATTATCCCAAACAGTCCGCATTCGAATGCGTAAAGCCCGGCGAGATCGTCGTGTTCACGAACGTGCGCCGCGAACCGGAGGATCCGGACAAACCGGACGGTCCTGGGGGAGAAGAGGACGCCCCGGAAGAGGATCCGCAGGACGATCCGGAGAATCCGGACGATCCGGGCGGCGAACCGGAGGATCCGAACAACCCGGACGATCCCGAAGATCCGACGCCGGAGGAACCGGAAGACGACATCCCCGTCACACCGTCCATCGTAGTGCGTCCCACGCTTGACCCGTCCGGATATGTATTCGAGGGGAGCCCGGAGTTCCGTCTCGAAGGCGTTACGGCCTCGCTGTACGTCAGCTATCAGTCCGCAAAGCCGACCGGCAACGCAGAGGAAACTCAGCTCTGGGACGCGGCCGAATTCGACCAGCTCAACCCGCTCACCACCGACGCGCTGGGGCAGTATCAGTGGATGGTTCCGGACGGATGGTGGCAGGTCCGTTATACGCTCGACGGATATGAGACCGTTTTCAGCGACTGGCTGCCCGTGCCGCCGGTTCAGACGGAAGTGAATATTGAGATGAAATCAAGCGCGGCGGCCATCCTCACGGTTGTAGAATTCTCGGAAGACGGCACGGTCGTGCTGAAGGCGGATCATCCCGTCCTCGCCTCGGGGATTTCCCGGGACAACGTGTACCTTTCCGTCAACGGAAAAACCGTGCGAGGTAATTTCGCGCCACTCAATCTGTGCTGGACGCCGAAAGGCGAGGTCTGTGCGACGCGCTTCCGCTTCTGGCCGGATGATGGCGAGGAAATGTCTGCGGATCAAACGATCGTCGTCTACTACAGCGGCGTTATGACGACCTCCGGGATCCTGAGCGAGAATATCGAAGAGATCCGCTATCGGATCGGAGATGTGAACCGCGACGGTCAGGTGACAGCGCTCGACCGAAACCTGCTTGCCAAATATCTGGACGGCGCAGACATGGCGGCCTTCGGCGTCTTTGATCTGCCCGCCGCCGATATCGATCAGGACGGTTCCGTGACGGCTCTCGACCGCGTCCTTCTGGCACGCTGGCTCGCCGGCTGGCCGGGGATCGATCTGGAGGGCAGGTACGCTTCGTGACGCATCGGCTGTGATAGTGATGGTTATGGGAGTATAACGAAAAAACTCTGACCGACTATGGTGCACTCTTCTGAATTTTTCGGAGAGGCTCATAGTTGGCCAGAGTTCGTTTTATTGCGTTTTCGGTTCTGTAACGAGAGGCGCAATCACCTGACAGTTTCGAATTGTCTGCTCCCCCGTCTGCATGAGGGAGGGATAGTCTTGAGGAACCAACCTATACGTCAGTTGATCATATTTGACGGCATGCTGTCGATGTAGCGTCTGTACCCGTCCCAACCGGAGAGGCTGCGCGCGAGGATGACAAGGTCTGCAGTATCTACTTGATTGTTGCCGTCTACGTCAGCGTTATCCATAGATAGGACCTTCTCTGCGTATCCATCCCAATCGGCAAGATATCGTGCGAGGATCATGCGGTCTGTAGCATCAACCGTCCCGTTGACATCGATGTCGCCAGGGGTAACGGGGGAGGAGGATCGCCAGACAGGGCGAAGTGTAATATCGCGGTTTGGGATCCGGTACAGATCGCCGGGATAATACTCGTCGTAATCGTCCGTCCAGCAGACGAAGCTGTACCCGTCCTTCCGGTATGAACAAGCCGGGACTTCGATGTATTCTCCGGAGTTTCCTTCATATTCGGAGCTGACTTCAGGGAGCTGCTCCCTGCTCCATTCGAAATACATTCCATAAATTCCGTCGGGAATGAACTTCACACTATGCGTCGGCTGTTTTTGAGACGCAAGTTTGTAACAGGTATCCGTATTCCCTTCCACTCCGTATTCCAGAAACGAGACGACCCCTCTTCCATCCGACGTATAGAAGAAGTAGATGTGATCCTCCGAAATCTCCTCGGTTAAGAGATCAATCCACGAGCCATTGCGTGTTTCGCATACAGAGCAGATATCGTACATATCGTAAACATCGTAGACATCCAGCCCGTCTATCGTTTTCTTTCCATCGCTTGGCAGATACTTGTATATCTCCCACACATTTTCGTCCGGAGAAGTCTCAAAATCATACTCGAACATTGGAAGCAGATACACTTCAAGGGGATTGCCTTCTTCATCCTTGAATAAATCTGTTTTCGATCCGTTTTCGTCGATCTCCGATCTGAAATAGATATCCGTCATGTTGGTATCGCTCATGTCGGGATAAAACACTTCCGCGTTTTCAAAGTAATGCCAGTCTTCGCCTGAAATTTCCGCGCAGCAGACAGATGCGCATATAACGCTAATCATTACGAATAATAACAAAGAAACGATCTTTTTCATGATTTGTACACCTCCTTTCAGTTTTCACGAAGAATGAGGTTGACGGCTTCTTCTGTCTCGGCTTTATTGCCACTGTTATAGATATTCAGCAGTTTCTCTTTGTATAGCTTTCTATCAACAATAACATAACCGCAATCTTTTTCTGCCGATTTGTTGATACTCCCCCATGTTTTGTTTGCTGATTTATTTATATTACGGAATGTATAAATTTGCTCTGTGTCTTCTTCATTTTTCATTTTTCCGGTAATGATAGACATGAATTTGTTATATTCAGTAAAGCCAGACACATTTCCACTTTTGTCCACATCAACTTCACCAACATTAAAGCAACCCGCACTGTTAGCAGCTTCGTATGCACCTTTGAATATGCTATTTTTTGACTTTGCGTGTATATTTATTCCTGTTCGTAAATTTTGATATTCGTCATATAGATGTGTATTCTCCGTAAACCGTAAGATGTCTTCTTTTTGATTGATAAAAATTTTTAAAGAAGCATAAGGTTTGGGACTTGTTGACGAGTGATTACAAGATTTTATTACATACATGCCATCTCTCACAGTTGGGACGTTATAGTATATCCCACCTATCCTCATCCCTTCTTCACCATACCACCCCCGCTATGTACTTCACCGTCACCCTATGTCCTTCCGCGTTTCGGTTCGCCCGCTCGAACACAGCCTGTTTCGCAAGTCGTACGGTCGTCACGTTCTTCACCATCTGACCGCCGATAGAGCCGGCTTCGCGGGAAGTGAGGTTGCCGTTGTCGCCGTCCTTGAGGGGAACGCCGACCTCATTGGCGGCTTCCTGCTTGAACTGTTCCATAGCGTCCTTGGCAGCGGGAACGTTGAGCTTGCTGGTGTTCTTGGTAGACATGTTTCTATCTCCGTTCTGTTGATTTTTGCGAGACGCTCTGTCTCACGGTCATAGTATGGAACGGAGCTTTGAGAATATGAATGGTAAGTTCTGCATTCCCTTCCGTTTCGGACGCACGGATGCGCTCACAGGTTTTCGTTCTTCATCGCGTCCACGGTGTTGTCTTCTCTGAGCTTGGCCGAGGCGTAAAGCATCGTGGCAAACACTACTGCGAATACGCTCCCCACGGCAATGACCACGCTCGGCCACGGGACGTAGAATCCCGTCTCGAACGCCGATCCCGCGACGCGCCAGATCACAAAGGTCATGAGGAACGCGGCGGGAAGGCCCCACATGAGCCCTTTCAGCCCGTAGATCACGCATTCGTAGTTCATCATGCGTCTGAACCCACGGTTCCCGAGACCGATGGAGCGGAGCATTGCGAACTCCCGGCGGCGGAGGAGGATGTTCGTCGAGATGGTGTTGAAAACGTTCGCCACAGCGATGAGGGAAATCAGAATGATGAACCCGTAGGAGAAGACGTTCACCACCGTCACGAGCATCCGGTTGGATTCTTCGCGGGCGGCCTCGTCCCAGAGCCTTGCGGTCGTCATGCCCGCTTCGGTCAGCGCATCCTCCATGGCTTCGTAAACTTCCGCATGATTCGGCGCGTGGAACCAGAAATCCGTCTGATAGAGATCGGAATTTGTTCCGAGCACCGCTTTTTCCATGCTGAACGGATAGAACAGCGTGAACTGATCCGCCGCCGCGCCGAAGGTGGGATTCTGAATCAAGCCGCCGACATGGTAGTCCGTTACGACCTCGGCTTCGCTCGCCGGGAAAAATTTGTATTCTCCTTCGATGGCCCGGCCCAACTCGTCAACGGGGAGATAGTCGAGCATCCGCTCCCCGCTCTCGGACGTCGAATATCCCGTGAAGACGTACCCCTCCTTCTCCATCGGCTCCGCGCCGCTCAGGGTGCAGGGGATCTTCTTTTCGTCCAGCGTACGCATATAGGCGTACCGGACGCCGTTCTTTCCTTCGGTCATTGTCCGGGATCGGTTGAGGGCAAGGGCTTCGGGATGATCGGGATCGAAATAATCCGCCGGGTCCTGCCCGTTCGCCGCGCAGAGTTCCCGGAACGATTCGTCGCGGAGAAACACGATGGATCCGACCCAAATATAGTACTCTTTCCCTTGCTCCGGATCGGCGGACAGAAGCTCCTTCGCCTCCGGGTGGATCACCTCCGGCGGAACCCGGTAGGACATGAACGTGAAATCCATATAGGTCCCCTCTTCGGCGCCCCCGGCTTCGGAGAGCATCGCAAGCGTCTTTTCCGGATCGTCTCTCTCGTCACCGACGGTGTAATAGCGGATGTCCATTCCGTCATCTTCCCCTGCGACGCCCGTGACCGCTCCCGTCAGATAATCGCAGAAGCTGGACGCGGAGATGAACAGCATGACGCTGAGGAACAGGCTGACGACGGTGCTCCGGTACCGTTTCCGGTTCCGCTTGAAGTTCTTCGACGCCATCATCCCTTCAAATCCGAAGAGCTTCCGCGTCAGCCGACCGGTTCTGACCTCCCGCGGCCTGAGCTTCACGTCGTCGGTCTGACGGATGGAGTCGATCGGGGAAACGCGGATCGCGCGGCGCGCCGGGATCGCGGCGGAAATCAGCGTCGTCAAAAGACAGACCGTAGCCGCGATCAAAAGGGCGGCCGGATTCAGGACCAGCTTCATCCTCGTCTCGGAGCCCGGCTGAACAATATAGTCAAAAGCTCCGCGCAGACAGAAGAGGGTGATCCCGATGCCCGCGCAGCCCACGACAAGCCCTACGGGGATCCCCACGGCGGAGAGCAGAAGCGCTTCGTACAGGACGCTCCCCCGGATCTGCTTTTTCGTCGCGCCGACGCTTTTCAGGATTCCGAACTGCCGCGTCCGCTCGCTGACGGAGATGGAGAAGGAATTGTAGATCAGCGAAACCGACCCGAAGGCGACCAGAAACACAAGCACGCCGGTAAATCCGTACAGAGCCGTCGTTATTGAATCGTTGCCGAAGGAGCCGTGGAACTTTTTCAGATCGCTGTGCACGCGCCGCACGCCCACCGGCGGATGTTCGTCCAGCCACTGGACTGTTCTGCTCGGATGCTTCAAGGCGCAGAATACGGTCGTGTTCCCGTTTCCGCTCTCTCCCCGGGTCAGGGCGATAAAACCGGGGTTTTCGTAAGGATCCACTTCGGTTGTGAAATGCTCGTAAAGTCCGACTACGGTGTATCTCCGCTCTTTTGGATCGGCAACGGCTTCCTCAAACTCCCCGGAAGGCCCAGTGAAGGGTTCGAAGATGGAGATCGCTTCCCCGACGTCCGTCACTCTGCGTCCCAGCGAGACCGTCAGTGTGTCCCCCTCCCGGAAACTCACGCCGGACGAAGCAGCGAGGTTGGTCGGGAGAATGAGTTCGCCGGGATTCTCCGGCATCCGCCCCGAAACAAGACGGATCGCCAGCAAGTCTTCGATCCCCTCGCCCACGGACTCGACGAGCATATAGGGCTTGTCGCCTCTTTCGTTTTTCTCCGGGGCCATCATGCACCAGCCGACCTCGTTCCATACCGCGCTGTTCCCGACGCCGTCCGTCTTCCGGAGAGCTTCCGCTTCTTCCGGAGTCAGGTCGGTTTCGTTGATCATCCACGCGCCTTCCTCCTCCTCGATCGACCGGATCAGGAACTGATGGCCGCTGTATGCCCCTTCGATCACCGCGGTGACAAGCGCCATGGAGAGGATGATCCCGATGACGGTCACGATCGTCCGCGTGCGGTTGGCGAGAAGGGATTTCCGCGTAAACGCGCACAGGATATTCATGCTCTCGCCTCCCGGATGCGCTCGTCCCGGGTGATCCGCCCGTCCTCGATGGCGATGATGCGGTCCGCTTGCAGCGCGATATTCTCGTCGTGCGTGATAACGATAAGGGTCTGCTTGTACCGGATGTTGGAGGACCGGAGCAGCTCCACGATCTCCTGACTGTTGCGGCTGTCCAGATTCCCCGTGGGTTCGTCCGCCAGCACCACCGACGGCGCGTTCATGAGAGCACGGCCGATGGAGACACGTTGCTGCTGTCCGCCCGAAAGCTGGTTCGGAAGGTGTTTTCTCCGTTCGTTCAGGCCGAGGATCCCCAAAAGCTCGTTCAGTCTTTCCTCATTGACGGGACGGCCGTCCATCAGAACAGGGAGCGTCATGTTTTCCTCCACGTTCAAAACTGGAATCAGATTGTAAAACTGGTAGATCAAACCGACCTGACGCCTGCGGAATACCGCGAGCTGTTCCTCGTCCTGCGCGTAGACGTCCTGCCCGTCGAGCCAGACCTTGCCGCCCGTGGGCCGATCCACGCCGCCGAGAATATGGAGCAGCGTGCTCTTCCCCGACCCGGACGGGCCGATGATGGCGAGGAATTCCCCCTTCTCCACCGTAAAGGACACGCCGTCCAGCGCGCGCACCTGATTTTCACCGCTCCCGTACACCTTCGTCAGATTTTCGATTCGCAAAAGTTCCATGGATCTGCCTCCTTCTGTGTTTACGCGGTCAGTATATCAGACGAAAGTGACTCTTCGGTGACTTTCAGAAAAAAGCCCGGAAAAAACCGGGCAGAAATTCATACGATGGATTTGTAGAACCGGATCGTGAAGCGCGCGCCTCCCTCCGGGCCGTTTGCCGCAGCGATGGTTCCGTTCTGCGCCGCGATCACGCTTCTGGCTAAGGCAAGGCCGATCCCGACGCTTTCGGGAGACGCGTTCCTTCCTTTATAAAAACGCTCGAACAGATGCGGCAGATCTTCCTTCTCAAATCCGGGGCCGGTGTCGGTCACGGTCAGCTCGGAGAACAGGGCGGTTTCCCGCGCTTCCACCCCGACCGTACCTCCGGGAGGCGTGTGCTCCATGCAGTTCTTCAAAAGATTGGCCAAAGCCTCCGTCGTCCATCCGAGGTCTCCCGTGAACGTCACGCCCCCCACATCGACCCGGAGCGTCTGATCTCTCAGCTCCATCGGAATTCGGAGCGGCGAGGCGGCCCTCTCGACAAGCTCCTCCACGGATACGCTGTCCGCCCGGAAAACCGCGGTCCCGGCGTCGATCTTGCTCAGCTTCAAAAGCGTCTCGACGAGCCAGCGGATCCGCTCGGACTGGCGGCTCAGCTCCCGCGTCAGCCGACTGCGCCGCTCGGGGGAGGAATCCTCCTCCTGTAGGAGCGAAACCGTCAGATTGATGCTTGTGAGGGGCGTGCGGATCTGATGGAACATGTCCTGAATCGCCTCGGTCAGCCGGACTTTCTCTTCGGTCAGCCGGTCGGACTGTTCCCTGAGCCGCACCGTCATCTTTTCGATCTCCGTGGAGAGGATGGCAAGCTCTCCCTCTTCCGTCCGCCGGGTCAGCGTCTGTTCCTGTCCGTGGAGCACTTTCCCGACCTGCTCCGCGAGCGACGCGATGGCCCGGTACCGCCGGCGCACGAAAAAGAACACAGCACCGAAGGTCAGCGCGCAGAAGCCGAGCGTCAGAAGGCCGTCTCTGAGCGAAAAGAAAAACCCTATCCCCGTGAAAACGATGCCGATCAGGGAAAAAACCAAAAGTTCCCGCTTCACGTCGGGATTCCGCAAAAGCTTCATGTCAGTCCACCCGATAGCCGAGGCCGCGCACGGTTTTGACGATCGAGGGGCTTGACGGGTCGTCCTCGATCTTCTCTCTGAGCCGCTTGATATAGACGGTCAGGGTGTTGTCGTTCACAAAGTCCCCGCCCGCGTCCCAGATTTCGTCCAGGAGCCGGTTCCTCGTGAGCAGTTTCCCCCGGTTATTGACGAACACCGCCAAAAGCCGGAACTCGAGCGCGGAGAGCGGCAGGACTTCCCCCCGCTTCGTCACAACGCCTTTCTCCATATCGACCGAGACGTCCCCGAGCTTCACCGCGCTCTGTTCCTTTCCGCTCCGGCGGAGGACGGACCGGATCCGCGACAGCAGTTCCCTTGGGCGATAGGGCTTTGCGATGTAATCGTCCGCTCCGAGATCGAGCCCGCGCACGACGCTGTTCTCGTCTCCGGACGCCGTGAGAAAAATCGACGGGATCCCCCGCTCCTTCGCCGCCCGGCACACCGAAAACCCGTCCCCGTCCGCGAGGGATAAGTCGATCAGCAAGAGTCCGGGAGACACGGCGTCCATCAGCCGGATCGCTTCTCTTTCGCCCGACGCCGCAACCGGATCCAGCGCTTCCCCTCGGAGATACTGTTCAAGCGCGGAGACGATCGCCGGATCATCCTCCACGATCAGGATTTTCTGCATGATCCCCCTCCTTGTTCCATTGACTCGAAAAGGCCGGACGAAGCTCACCCGGCCCTTTATGAATGCGGACGGACAGCCCGTCTTATACTAAGTTCATTCTAAACCGATATAAAGGGGAGACGCGGCTTTCTTTCGGATGAAAGCTCGCTCAACAAGTTGAGCCGGCAAAGAACTTTGAAAATGGGAAAGAAGATTGGCTGTACCAATACAGTGAAGATGAATCTTTGGCACACCAATATAGCTATCCAACCTTATCAGAGTTATCGCACGCGATGCCCATCCGCTCAACAAGTTGAGCCGCACGGCGATTCGCACCCTACATAGAGCGATCAAAACCCATTTGCTAAAGTTTAGAATGAAAATAGTCTTATTCCACTCTGTCCCCGTTCCGGACTTGCTCGGTAGGCGATACCGCAACCAGCCCGCTCTCCAGCCCAATCCCGACCAGACGCACTTCCCGCGCTCCTCCGACCATCCGGACGCCGCACACGACCTGCTTTCCGACCAGAGGTTCGGAGGACGGCTCCGACGGGACGCGCACCGAAGCCTTTCCGAGACCGGATCCAAAATCGACCGTAGCGGAGAGGGTCCGCGCGCGCTTTTTCACCCGGAGCACCGTACCGACCCGCATTTCCTCCCGTTCGTCGTCCGGAATCGACATCGACAGCTGCTGCCATTCACCGCTCCCCGTCCGATCCGCTTCCCCGTTTCCGGTTTCCGACAGAGCGGGGGGAGACGCGGGGGCGGGTTCTTCTTCCCAGAGCGGCGTTTCTTCGGAGGGCGATACCATGCTGAGCTGTTCGCACGACATGGGCTCAGGTTCCCCTTCTTCGCTGTAGCGGTAGAATCCGTACTGCCGGACCGCCCACGAAGCGCTGTTCAATATGGCGGCGAGTTCGTCGTCGGGCGGGTTTCCCGTGAGGCGTTTCAGGTAGGTCGCCGACACGCCGATCCGGTTCCGGGCCGATTCCTTTTTGAGGATCCGCCGCACGGTTTCGGTCAGCCGGTCTGCCGGTCCGTCCTCCGCCTTTGCGGTCAAACGGACAGGGGAGGACTGTTTCACATTCTGCCCGACATAGACGAATCCGCCTCCCTCTTCCTTCGCCCATTCCGCGCCCGCAAGGATCCGCCGGATCACCTCTTCCCGGGTGATGAAGCCGAGCGCGGTCACAAGATCGGAAGGCGAGGCGGGTGTGTCCCCGTTCGTTTCCATCCACGCGCGGATCTTCCGGTAGGCGGAAGGATACCGTTCCATCAGCTGTCTGTCGTCCATCCGCTCACCCTCCTCTCCGCGCCGCGCGTCTTTTTGTCATTATACCACAGTTTTCCCGCCGATTCAACCGCAAACCGGCAAGGAAACGAAAAATCTCCCCACCCGTCCGAATCCGCTCCTTCCGGGATTGACACCGCCGCCGGTTCGTGCTATACTGCCCTCAGAATCCAATCGATCGGGAGGACAATATGAAGGACAGCGGCAAACTCTGGTGCATGCTTCTGCACCTCGGCGGCAACATGTGGAACGAGGAGGGAAACACCCGTCAGCGGGAAAACAACCCGGACGCCGTAGCATCCCCGAAGCTCCGGTTTTCAAAATCCCTTTGGGACCGGTACCTTCCCCGGATGAAGGAGGCGGGCGTCAACACGATCGTGCTCGATCTGGGCGAAGGACTGCGGTACGAATCCCATCCGGAGCTGGCCGTGGAAGGCTCGTGGACCCGGGAAGAGATGGCGGCGGAGCTTGCGCGCCTCAAATCGATGGGCTTCGCGGTGGTTCCGAAGCTCAATTTCTCCGCCTGTCACGACGTGTGGCTCGGGGAATACGGGCGCATGCTCTCGACTTCTGTCTATTATCAGGTCTGCGCCGATCTGATCCGGGAGGTCTGCGAGGTGTTCCGCCCCCGGTATTTCCATCTCGGCATGGACGAGGAGACCGCGGGACATCAGACGGCCTACGACTACTGCGTGATCCGTCAGCACGACCTGTGGTGGCACGATTTCTACCGTCTCGTGGACTGTGTGGAGCGCGAAAACGTCCGCCCGTGGATCTGGTCCGACTACATGTGGAACCACCGGGAGGTCTTTCTCAAAAAGATGCCGAAATCCGTCGTCCAGAGCAACTGGTACTACAGCCCCGAATTCGAGGACTTGTCAGACGGCGCGCGGAATATGCTGGAGTGCTTCGACGTGATGGATCGGTACGGATACGATCAGGTTCCGACGGGCAGCACATGGTCGGATCCCGTCAATCTGGAACGGCTGACCGCTTACTGCCTCGCCCGCGTATCCCCGGATCATCTGCTCGGGTTCATGCAGACGCCGTGGTATCTGACGCTCGACGAAAACGAATCCATTCTGAACGAAGCCGCCGACCGTCTCCACGCCGCGCGGCTGCTCGCGGAAAGCCGATAAAGGAAGTCCCCATAACGTCATAGAACAAAAGAACGGTTTTCTCTCCGCCCCGTATGCCGGGAAAGAGGGAAAACCGCTGTTTTACGCCTTCCGGATGAGCGCGAGGATCAGTGCGGTCAGCTGTTCGAGCTCGTCAAGACGGGTGTATTCGTGGACCGTGTGGACGTCGTGCATGGCGGATGCCGCGACGATCCCGGACAGGCCGAACTTTGAAAAATGGTTCTGATCCGCTCCGCCGAAGGTATAGCCGAAGGATGGCTCGAGCCCGACCTCGCGCGCGGCGTCCGCAAACCGCGTCACAACGGGAGAATCCTCCGGCGTCTCGTACGCACGCACCATTTCCTTCGATTCGACGACCGCGGACGCGCCGAGGGCTTCGGCCTCTTCCGCAAAGATCCGGGTGATCTCTTCGCTCTTCCGGAGGGCTTCTTCGTGGCGCAGACTGCGGATTTCCCCGCCGAGCACAACCTTTGCGGGCACGGCGTTGGTCACGCTGCCCCCTTCGATTCTGCCGAAGTTGACCGTAGTATCCTCTGCCACGCGACCCGTGGGGATCCGGACCAGAGCCCGGGCCGCCGCCGTCAGCGCGTTGATCCCGTCCTCAGGATTGAACCCGGCGTGGGCTCCCCGTCCTTCCACCGTTATGTTCAAGGAGAGGATGGTGGGCGCGCGGGTCACAGCCTCCCCGATCTCCCCGGTCAGATCGAAGCAGTAGGATTCCTTCGCCCGGAGCTTTCCGTAATCGAAGACCTCGCTGCCCCGCCCGTAGATCTCCTCCGCGCAGGGAAACAGCACCTCGACGTCCGCATGCAGGATCCCGTCCTCCCGGAGCACCGTCAAAGCCTCCAAAATGGCGCTCAGCCCTCCGGCGTCGTCCGCGCCAAGCACCGTCGTGCCGTCCGAGGTGATCGTCCCGTCCGGAGAAACGACCGCGCGCTTGCCGATCCCGGGCTTGACCGTGTCCATGTGGGAGGACAGAAGGATCGGCGTACCCGGCCGATTTCCCGGAAGAAATCCGTACACATTCCCGGCGGAGTTCTCCGATTTTTGTCCGCAGAGCTCGTCCGCGCGGTCCTCCTCCACGGTCAGTCCCAGAGCGGAAAGCCTCTTTTTCAGCTCGTCCGCGATCGCCCTCTCCCCGAAGGACTCGGAGTCGAATCCAGTCAGCGTGAGAAAGGTGTCGAGCAGTCTTGTCTTGTCCGTCATTGCGTTGATTCTCCTTCTTCCGTCCGCCGTTCACCGCAGTTTTTTCGAGAGGTAGAGCGCCAGATCGTCGTCGTTGTTCACGTCCGCGTACGGTTCCGCGATCCGGCCTCCGTACCAGACGCCCGATCCGTCCGGAATATACCCGCGCTTCGCGTACATCCTCTGCGCGGCGCCGTACCCGCTGTGCAGTCCCACGCCGAGATACACCGTGTCCGCATACCGGGCCGCGATCCGCTCCGCCGTGTCCATCAGTGCGGATCCGACACCCCGGCGCCGGAATTTCTCGAGTACGGCGAAATCCACGATCTCGGGCAGTCCCCGGCCTCCGAACGCGCCCCACGGGCTGTCCGGATAGACAAAGACATAACCCGCCGCCTCTTCTCCGAGCTGCGCCGTCAGGGTTATGCACTTCCCCGCCCGCTCGTGTTCCAGCCGCATGAGCAGCTTCGCCGGGGTGGAATGCCATCCCTGCTCGCACTCGGCCCGCACAAAATCGTCCACGTCCGCCCCCGTCATGGAGCGCACCGCGAGTAGCCCGTCCTGAAACAAACCGTACAGCATCACCCTCTTGCCTCCGGACCGAGCGGCCTGTCCCAGAAAACCTTGCCGCCGAGGGAGTCCGCCAGTTTGTCGATCTCCCCTTCGAGCATGTTCACATAGACCGCCTCACGCTTTTTCGAACGTCTGCCCTTCGCGCGGTAAATCTCCCGGGAGGCAAAGGCGTCGTAGGACACCGCGAAATCCTCCGGATCCCGGTGTGGGAAGAAGGACAGCGTGTATTCGTACGCCACTTCCCCGCCCTCGCTTGTGACGGTCAGGGTCACGACTGCGGCCTTCCGCTCCACGCCGCTGTACACGCATTCCGCCTCGTAATACCGCTTGTACACGTCAAACGTCATGATTGCTCCTCCGTTCTGTGAAACATCCGCTCCGGGATATGGCAGTAGCCGCCCGGATTCTTTTCGAGATACTTCTGGTGATATTCCTCCGCGTCATAAAACTGAGCGAGGGGTTTGACCTGCACCGCAAGGGGCCGCTCCGCCCTGTTCTGCACGGCGTCGAAAACCTCGCGGATCGCGGGCACAAGCGTTTCGTCGTCGTAATAGATCCCCGTGCGGTACTGGATCCCCTCGTCCTCTCCCTGCCGGTTGACGGAGAACGGGTCGATCACGTCAAAGTAATAGCCGAGGAGCGTCCGGACGGGGAGAACCGTCTCGTCGAACTCCACCTTCACCGTCTCCGCGTGGCCGGTGTGCCGCTTTTTCACGTCCTCGTAGGACGGATGCTCCGTGGTTCCGTTGGCATATCCCACCGTCGTCCGGAGCACGCCCGGGAACTGATCGAAGTACTTCTGCGTTCCCCAGAAACAGCCTCCTGCCAGATACAGCGTCTTCATTCGGATCCTCTTCCTTTCCCGGAGTCTTCCTCCGCCTTCTCTTCCTCGCTTCTCGTCAGATCGCGCACCCATTTGTGCCTGGCGAAGTGCGCGAACACCCACGGCAGCTTGCCGATTTCGTCCAGACAGGTGCAGCCGTACACCACGAGCACCGGCCAGTGGAACACAAACGCCCCGAGGAACGCCATGGGCAGCGCGATTCCCCACATGGCTACGGCGAGAGAGTACATATCGAACAGCGTGTCCCCGCCCGCCGCGAAAATGCCGTTGATGACCACCGTACAGACGCACCGCGCGATCATGTAGACCGCCATGATGACCATGATCCCTGTCAGCATCCGCCGCGCCTCGTCCGTCAGGATCACGAACCGCACCACAAGGGGCGTCAGGGCAAGGATCACAGCGCAGGAAAACAATCCGATCAGCGCGGACAGAACCGCCAGCCGGTCGCCGTAGATCCGCCCCCGCTCAAGATTGCCGCTCCCGAGCTCGTTGCCCACAAGGATGCCGCCCGCGGACGCAACGCCGTTGCAGAAACAGCACATCAGATCCCTTACTACGGACGCGATGGAGTTCGCAGCCGCCGGATCCGTCCCCAAATGTCCCATGACGGCGGTATAGGCTGTGAAGCCGATCCCCCAGAGCAGGGACGCGCCGAGAATGGGCAGGGCGCACTTCCAGAAATCCCGGCTCAGCCAGCCGATATGCCTGAAAAAGCGTCCGAAGGGAGGCCGCACGAAGTCCTTCTCCATGGTGGAGACCGCCGCCCACAACAGCTCGACCGCCCGCGCGATCACCGTTGCGAGAGCTGCCCCGTCCGCGCCCATCGCCTTCCCGATCAAGCCGAAGATGAACACGGCGTTCAGGGCGATATTCAAGACGACCGCGCCCGAGCTGATCCACGCGCTCCTCGCCGCATGTCCCGTGATCTTCATGATCGAGAGACAGCACTGCGAGACGCCCGTCAGAAGATAGGACCACGACGCGATCCGCAGATACGACGCCCCGATCTCGATCAGCACGGCGTCGGAGGCATAGAGCCGCATCAGAGTTTCCGGGAAGAAGAAGCATCCGGCGAAGAAGGCAAGCGACACCGCCCCGTTGATCCGCAGGATCAGGGAAAAAATGTCCTCGACGGTTCGCCGGTCCCCCTTTCCCCAGTACTGCGCGCCGAGGATCGTCCCCGCGCCCGTGACCGTGGTCAGCACCATGTTCTGCACGAACTGGATCTGAGTGGCAAGGGAAACGGCGGACATGGAGTTCTGCTCCACCCGGCCCAGCATGACGGCGTCCCCGGCTGCAACCGAGGCCAGCATGAAATACTGAAACGCGATCGGCAGGGTCAGGGACACCAGTTTTTTCAGAAATACTTTATCTTTGAACAGTTGGATTCTCATGGGATTCCGTTTTCAGGACGATCCGATCTGCCTGACAAGTCGGCGCGGCGGCCGGTTCCGGGATCGTCCCTTCCCTTTTCACTATCTCACTGCATATTATAGTATCTCCGGTCCGTCTTGTCAAGAGCGCGCAAGGACAGCCGGGGCAGGCGGGAGGACGAAAATCCGCTCCGGATTCCAGCCGAACCCGGTCATAACAGACAAATCCCGCAAAGTCGGTTTTATTTTTCCTCGCCGCTCTTGCAATTTCGGAAAACCGTGCTATAATATACTTATCGAAATATGCGGATCGGGATCTGATTCCGGTTCGCGTCCAAACGCCGCGGAAAGAGCGCGGGTTTCCGAAGGGACGGAAGAAGAGAAAGCCGGTCATGGGCTGAGAACCGGCTGCCGTCCGGGATCCGCCTTTCACTTTTCATGCGGTCCGGTCTTCCCGGGCTGCGGGCGGACGGGGGGAAACGGCTCATATCGGGCCGCGGTAGTTCCGTACGCGGGGGCGCGTTATGCCCATATCCGACGGAGAAGAGACTGATCCGCCGGTCCGAGCGCCGTGAGTTTCACGGAATACGGGTGGTACCGCGGCATTGGCCGTCCCTGTGAACCGCTTGTCCATGCGACGGGCGGACGGGGTATTTTTTATTTCCGGGAGGGTTCCCGGCAAGACGCAGAAAGGACACGAAAACACATGAGAGAGACCCTCGAAAAGATCAGGAAGGAAGCGCTGGAAGCCCTGTCCGCTCCTTCCGCCGAGATCGAAGAGCTCCGCATCCGCTACCTCGGCAAGAAGGGCGAGCTGACGGCGGTTCTGCGCGGAATGGGCAAGCTGTCCGCGGAAGAAAGACCCGTGATCGGTCAGCTGGCCAACGACGTGCGCGCCGAGATCGAGAAGAAAATCGACGAACTGAACCAGAAGAAAAACGCCGCGCTGCTGGAGGCGAAGCTCCGGGCGGAAAAGCTGGACGTGACCGTGCCGGGCGACGACGTGCGCGCGGGTCATTTCCACCCCCTGTCCCTCGTTCAGAGGCAGCTTGAGGACATCTTCCTCAGCATGGGCTATTCCATCGTGGACGGCCCCGAGGTCGAATACGACTACTACAACTTCCAGGCCCTGAACATCCCGCCGGATCATCCCGCGCGCGACACGCAGGACACCTTCTATATCACCGACAACATCCTGCTCCGCTCCCAGACCTCCCCGGTTCAGGCCAGAGTCATGGAAAAGACCCAGCCGCCGATCAAGATCATCTCCCCGGGCCGCGTGTACCGCTCCGACGCCGTGGACGCCACCCACTCCCCGCTCTTCCATCAGCTGGAAGGTCTGGTCATCGACCGCGGGATCACCATGGGAGATCTGAAGGGCACGCTTGAAATGTTCGCAAAGCGGATGTTCGGCGAGAACACGCGCATTCGGTTCCGCCCGCATCACTTCCCCTTCACGGAGCCTTCCGCCGAAGTGGACGTCTCCTGCTTCGTCTGCGGCGGCACGGGCTGCCGTCTCTGCAAGGGCGAGGGCTGGATCGAGATCCTCGGCGCGGGCATGGTGCATCCGAACGTCCTGCGCAACTGCGGCATCGATCCCGAGGAGTATTCCGGCTTTGCGTTCGGCCTCGGCATCGAGCGGATCGCCCTTCTGAAATACCACATCGACGACATGCGCCTGCTCTATGAGAACGACATCCGGTTCCTGAATCAGTTCTGACCGAAAGACAAACAACCATTATTCCGAATCAATTTCCGGGAGGCATTATGTTTATCATCGGGATCGCCGGGGGAACCTGCTCCGGCAAGAGCACGCTCGCGGACCGGCTGGCGGAACGCTACGGCGACCGCTGCCGCGTCATGCACATGGATTCCTATTTCAGAAAACCGTCCATCACGACCGTCGCCCCCATCACAGGCAAGACCTATGTGGAGCACAACCATCCGGACGCGCTCTATCTGGACAAACTCTACGCCGATTTTGAGGAAAACGCCGCGTCGAAGGAATTCGACCTTCTCATCATCGAAGGCCTCTTCGCGCTCTACCTCGAGCCCATCCGGTCGAGGCTGGATCTGAAGCTCTATGTGGATCTGGACAGCGACGAGAGACTGGTGAGGCGCATCCGCCGGTTCACCTCCTTCGGCCAGACCTTCGACGAGGTGACGGATCGGTACATCGACACGGTGCGCTTCCGCCACAACGAACTGATCGAGCCGACACGCTGGCACGCCGATCTCGTCGTCAACGGCATAGCCGGCCCGCTCTCCGTGGACGTCCTCGCCGCCTACATCGACAAGCAGCTCCCGTGAAAGCCCTTATTCAGACGACATCCGACAGAAAGGATCATCAGCATATATGAATCTCTCTATGAAATGGCTGGCGGACTATACGGACGTCAGCGACGTTACCATCAAGGAATACTGCGACAGAATGACCATGTCCGGCTCCAAAGTGGAGGGCTGGGAAGAGCTCGGAGGGGATATCTCCGGCGTCGTCTGCGGCAGGATTTTGAAAATAGACCGCCATCCGAACGCCGACAAGCTGGTCGTGTGCCAGGTGGACGTCGGGGCGGAGAATCCCGTCCAGATCATCACCGCCGCCACCAATGTATTCGAGGGCGCGACCGTTCCCGTCGCCCTGCACGGAGCGCATCTCCCCGGGGACGTGAAGATCACCAAGGGCAAGCTCCGCGGTGAGGTTTCCGAGGGAATGTTCTGCTCCATCGCCGAGCTCGGCCTGACCACTCACGACATGCCCGGCGCCATCGAGGACGGCATCCTGATCCTCGACCACGTCGGACTTTCGGATATCCCGCTCGGCGAGGACATGGTCAAAGCGCTCGGCCTGAGGGACGTGGTAGTGGAGTTCGAAATCACCTCCAACCGCCCGGACTGCCTCTCCGTGCTCGGTCTGGCGCGCGAATCCGCCGTCACCTTCGGCAAGCCCCTGACCCTGCCCCCGGTCAAGAAGCCCTCCCCCTGCCCGGACGGGGACTCCATCGAAAACTACCTCTCCGTTGACGTTCAGAACACCGAGAAGTGCTACCGCTACTCCGCGCGCGTGGTCAAGAACGTAAAGATCGGCCCCTCTCCGCTGTGGCTGAGAATGAAGCTCCGCTCCTCCGGCGTCCGTCCGATCAACAACATCGTGGATATCACGAACTTCGTCATGCTGGAATACGGCCAGCCGATGCACGCCTTCGACTACAAGTGCCTCGACGGTTCGAAGATCGTGGTGCGCAGCGCGAAGGAGGGTGAGGAATTCGTCTCCCTCGACTCCGTTCCGCACACGCTCGAGAACTCCATGCTGGTGATCGCGGACGAAAAGAAGCCCGTCGCTCTGGCAGGCGTCATGGGCGGCGAAAACAGCGAAATCACCGACGATACGACGACCGTGGTCTTCGAATCCGCGACCTTCCATCCGGGTTCCGTCCGCGTGGCCGCCAAGAAGCTGGGCATGAGGACCGAATCCTCCTCCCGCTTCGAAAAGGGCCTCGATTCCGAGAACACCATGCCCGCCCTTGACCGCGCCTGCGAAATGGTGGAACTGCTCTGCGCCGGCGAAGTCGTCAACGGAACCATCGACGTCTATCCCACCCCGAAGCAGCCGGTCACCTTACCCCTCGACGCAGACGTCATCAACTCCTTCCTCGGCGTGAACCTGACGCAGGAGTACATGGCGGAGACCATGAAGAAGCTCGAGTTCGGCGTGTCCGACGATCTGAAAACCATCACGGTTCCCTCCTTCCGCGACGACGTGCGCTGCATGAACGACGTGGCCGAGGAGATTCTCCGGATGTACGGCTACGACAAG
The DNA here is from genome assembly GCA_015065385.1 of Oscillospiraceae bacterium. Taxonomy (GTDB): domain Bacteria; phylum Bacillota; class Clostridia; order Oscillospirales; family CAG-272; genus UMGS1696. Next base: position 25,724 of record SVQK01000043.1, read on the forward strand.
ATCACCTCCACGCTCTCCCAGAAGGCCCGCCCGACCCTCGGCGCGAGAACCGAACGGCAGAACTTCGACAACACCGTCCACGACATGCTCATCGGCATGGGACTCGACGAAATCGCAACGTTCTCCTTTATCAGTCCCTCGTGGTACGACAAGATCCGCCTGTCCCCCGACGATCCGCGCAGAACCTGCGTCGTGATCTCCAATCCGCTCGGCGAGGACACCTCGGTCATGCGCACTACTACCCTGCCCTCCATGCTCAAGGTGCTCTCGGACAACTACAACATGAAGAACCGGGATTTCAAGCTCTTCGAGCAGTCCCGCGTCTATCTTCCCGGCGATCCCGCCGTCCTTCCCGAGGAACCCGCCCGCCTGACCCTCGGATTCCACACCGAGAAGAACGACTCGTTCTACAAGGTGAAGGGCTATATCGAAGCCATACTCGCCGTGGCCGGAATCGAGGGGGCGGTATTCCGCTCCGTCAGCGACGAGCCGACCTTCCATCCGGGCCGCTGCGCGGAAGTCTATGTGAACGGAAACCGCATCGGCATTTTCGGCGAAGCGCACCCCGCTGTCCGCGAGAACTACGGCATCGAGGGCGGCGTCTATCTGGCCGAGCTGTCCGAAGACGCGCTCTATGAGAACCGCCGTCCCGCGATCGAATACACCGCGATCCCGAAGCATCCCGCCGTGGAGCGCGACTTCTCGTTCGTCTGCGGAGAGGAAGTCGAGGCGGCATCCGTGGCGTCCGTCATCAAGGAATCCACGCCGCTTGTGGCCTCTGCCCGCCTCTTCGATATCTTCCGCGGTCCTCAGATCGGCGCGGACAAGAAGAGCATGTCCTATGCCGTCATGCTGAGAGCGCAGGACCGCACCCTGACCGACACCGAGGCGGACGAAGCGACTGAAAAGATCCTCGCCGCCCTCGCGGATAAGCTGAACATCCGCCTGAGATAATCTTTTGAGAAGAAAGGAACACCGTCATGGCCACCTATCCCATGAACATCGCGGGCGTGAAGCGCGAACTGCCGATCTGTCCGCTGAACGAAAACCTCGCCATCGGAGCGTTCGTCATTTTGGGCGACCCGGAGCTCACCACCGCCGCGGCGAAAGCGCTTCTCGAACTCGCGCCTCCTTACGACTATATCATCACCGCCGAGGCGAAGGGGATCCCGCTTGCCCACGAAATGGCGCGGCTCGCCGGAAATCAGAAGTACATCATCGCCCGTAAGAAGGCCAAGGCATACATGAGCGGCGTCTTTGAGGTGAAGGTCCACTCCATCACCACCGCCGGCGAGCAGAGCCTGTTCCTCGACCGTGCGGACGCCGATCTCATGAAGGGCGCCCGGATCCTGATCGTGGACGACGTGATCTCCACCGGCGAATCCCTCCGGGCTGTGGAGGAGCTGGTGAACGAAGCGGGCGGCAACATCGTCGGTAAGCTGACGATCCTGGCTGAGGGCGACGCCCAGCTGAGGGACGACATCGTCTATCTCGAAAAGCTCCCGCTCTTCAAGCCCGACGGAACCGTCCTCGCGGGCTCGCTCCACTGAGCGCCGAACCAACCGTCAACCCGATTCCGGACTGCGTTTCCCGCGCGGTCCGGTTTCTTTTTTGAACGCAGTTAAAACCTTTCTTGAACGCTCCGGCGGACTCCTTGACAACTACGCCGGAAAAGACTATAATGTATCTGGGCGGATATGCGTTTTCATGCAGCCGTCCCCTACATTACCATTATTTCCTTTCAGAGGCTTATACTATGGACGAAAAAACCGAACGCGGCGGCATCTCGATCGAACTCGAGCACATATTCCCCATCATCAAGAAATGGCTGTATTCCGAGAAGGAAATCTTCCTCCGGGAAATCGTCTCCAACGCCTGCGACGCCATCACCAAGCTGCGCAGACTCAATTCGCTCGGCGAGGCGGACGCGGATCTCTCCTCCGCCAAGATCTGGGTGGAGCTGGACAAGGACGCGAAGACCATCACCGTCATCGACTCCGGTATCGGCATGACCGAGGAGGAGCTGAAAAAATATATCTGCCAGATCGCCCTCTCCGGCGCCTTGGATTTCATTCAGAAATACGAGGGTTCCGAGAACGACGCCCAGTCCACCGGCATCATCGGGCATTTCGGTCTCGGATTCTACTCCGCCTTCATGGTAGCGGACACCGTGGACGTAATCACCCGTTCGTATCAGGGCGGCCCCGTGGTCAAATGGACCTGCGGCGAGGACGGCAACTATGAAATCACTCCCGATTACGAGGACGAGGAGAACTACCTCGGCGACTTCGGAACCGCCGTCGTGATGCACATCAACGAGGAGGGCGAGGAATTCCTCTCCGCGTACCGCATCAAGGAGATTCTGAACAAGTACTGCGCCTTCATGCCCGAGGAGATCTACTTCGACGACGGCGAGGAGCACACCCACAAGGACGGGGACGGCAAGGACGTTCCCGACGAGGACAAGCCGGTCAACGACACCCATCCGCTCTGGCTGAAAAATCCCTCCGACTGCACCGAGGACGAATACAAGGACTTTTACCGCAAGGTCTTCAGCGACTGGAAGGAACCGCTGTTCCACATTCACCTCAAAGCCGATTATCCGCTCAATTTCAAGGGAATCCTGTATTTCCCCCGGATCGGCAGCGAGTTTGACAGCCTCGAGGGACAGGTCAAGCTGTACTACAATCAGGTCTTCGTGGCGGACAACATCAAGGAGGTCATCCCGGACTATCTGCTCATGCTCAAGGGCGTGCTCGACTGTCCCGAGCTCCCGCTGAACGTCTCCCGCAGCTATCTGCAGAACTCCGGCTACGTCCAGAAAATCTCCCAGCACATCACCAAGAAGGTGGCGGACAAGCTCAACTCCATGTTCTCCACCGACCGGGAGGGATACGAGAAGATCTGGCGCGATCTCAAGACCTTCGTGGAATACGGCTCCCTGAAAGACCGGAAGTTCTACGACCGCATCAAGGGTTCTGTGCTTCTCGAAACCACCGAAGGCTCCTTCCGCACGATCGACGAGTATCTCGAAACCGCGAAGGAAAAGCACGAGAACAAGATCTACTACGCCACGGACGTCACGGCTCAATCGAACTTTGTGAAGATGTTCCGGGACGCGGGAATCGAGGTCGCCGTGTTCGACCGGATCATCGACACGCAGTTCTTCGGCGTGATCGAGGAGACCAGAGAGGGCGTGAAGTTCGCCCGGATCGACGCGGAAGTGGCCGACGTGCTCAAGGGAGAGGGCGAGAAGACCGAATTCCCCGCCGTCGCCGAGCTGTTCAAATCCGCGGCGGGCGAGAACGTGAAGGTCTCCTTCGAGCAGTTCAAGGACGAGGGAACCCCCGCCGTGCTGAACGTCCCCGAGGAAATGCGCCGCATGAGCGACATGATGAAGCTCTACCGTATGGGCGGCGACTTCCCGGTGGAGCAGACCCTGATCCTCAACACCGCCTCCCCGCTGATCCGCAAGCTGAACGACATGACGTCCTCCGCGGGTGAGGGAGAGGAAAACAAGGAGGCAAAGGCTCTGGCCCGTCAGATCTATCTTCTCGCCTCCCTGTCCCAGCGTCAGCTGACTGCGGATGAGCTGGTGGAGTTCCTCTCGGGCAGCTACGACCTCTTGAACAAGACGGTCTGACGCCGGTATGACGGACGGAATCGGACCGGAGAGAGACGGACTGCGGACCGTCGCCGCCAACCTGCGCTTTCTCCGGAAGAAGAAAGACGCCCTCCGGTTTCTGACGGACGCGCAGCTCGAGGAAACGGTCCGGTCGGCGGAGGACGAGCTCTCTTCCCCGCCCACGCCGGAGGAGGCAGCGGAACTCTTTTCTTCCGTCGGAGGGGAGGATTTTGTCTCGTTCTGCTCCGCCGTCAGCCGGGTTTACAGCGGAAGAACCGGACAGACTAGTTCCGACAGCGAGCGCGATTTACAGGAGGCAGGAGCGGGGGAGCCCGTCCGAATCGCCTATCTGCAAAACGCCTTTTCGGACCGCGCGTACCGCGTGTTCTCCTCAAAGCTCGGCGGATCCGGACAGGTGGCGGCCGTGTATTTCCCGGGATTCCGCGAAGTTGCGGAGGAGGTCTATTCGGGACGCTGTTCCCACGCGATCCTTCCCACCGCCTCCTCCGAGGACGGTCAGATCGTCTCCTTCCGCCGCCTGATCGGGAGATTTGATCTGAAAATCACCGCGGCGACGGACGTCTCCCTGGACGACGAGAGGACCATGCGGTTCGTCCTCCTGCGCCGCCGCCTCCCGTCCCCGCCGTGGAGCGCCTCCTTCATGGATATCTCCGCCGTGCCCACGGACGAGCTATCGGCGGGAGATCTGCTCTCCGCGTGCGAACGGTTCGGCGCGGTCCTCATCTCCGCCAACTCCCACCCGTCCGGCCCCGAGGAAGACCGCAACGTGCTGGATCTGACCTTTGACCTTCGGTCGGCGGACTCCTTCGCGCTCTATCTCTTTCTGGAAGGCTCCCACGCGCGGTATGAAACGGTCGGGAGCTACGAACTGCTCTGAACGGCTCTGTTTCACAGATTTTCGAAACGAAAAAACGAAAGGATACGAACATGGAAGACTACAGAACCCGCTATGAAGCGTGGCTCGCGTCCGACAAACTGGACGAGGCGTCCAAAGAAGAACTGCGCGCCCTCCGCGACGACGAGACCGAGCTGAAAATGCGCTTCGGCTCCACGATGGAATTCGGCACGGGCGGTCTGCGCTCGAAGCTGGGAGCCGGAACCAACCGCATGAACACCTACACCGTGGCTCAGGCGACGGAAGGCGTTGCCCGGCTGATCGAATCCCTCGGCGAAGACGCCAAAAAGCGCGGCGTGATCCTCGGATGCGACAGCCGCCATATGTCCCCGGAGTTTGACCGCCGCTGCGCCGAAGTCCTCTCCGCGCACGGGATCCGCGTCTATCTCTTCGACGAGCTCCGTCCGACGCCCATGCTCTCCGCCGGCGTCCGCCATTTCGGATGCATCGCCGGGATCAACATCACCGCGTCCCACAACCCCGCCGAATACAACGGCTACAAGCTCTACTGGGAAGACGGCGCACAGCCCACGGGCGACGTGGCGGACAAGGTGGCGGACTTCATCGCCCATTCCGACATTTTCGAGGACGTTCCCGCCCCGGAGAAATCCGACTGGGATCTCGTCACGATGGTCGGAGCGGACTTTGACGAGTTCTTCATTGAAAAAGTGCTGGCCGAGCAGGTCTATCCCGACGCGGTCCGCCGCGATGCCGACGAGCTGAAAATCGTCTATACGCCTCTCTGCGGCGCGGGTTACCGGATGGTCCCCGAGGTTCTCCGGCGGATCGGCGTGAAGCATCTCTATCCCGTGACCTGTCAGATGACTCCGGACGGCTCCTTCCCCGGACTGGCCAAACCGAATCCGGAATACCCCGCCGCCTTCAAGGAGGGCATCAAGATCGCGGAGGAAGTGAACTCCGATCTCATCATCGCAAACGACCCGGACTGCGACCGCGTGGGCGTCATGGCGCGCGACAAAAACGGAGAGTTCAAGTGCATCACCGGCAACCAGATGGGCTCGCTCCTTCTCGACTATATCTTCTCCGCGCTCGAGGAACAGGGCAAGCTGCCCGCGGACGGATACGCCGTCAAGACCATCGTGACGAGCGAAATGGCGACCGCGATCTGCAAGGCGCACAAGGTCGATCTGTACAACGTCCTCACCGGCTTCAAGTTCATCGCGGAGGTCATCGCGGAACATGAGAAGAGCGGCTCTGGCACCTTCCTGCTCGGCTACGAGGAAAGCTACGGCTATATGAAGGGCTCCTACGCGCGGGACAAGGACGGCGTCGTGGCTTCCATGCTGATCACGGAAATGGCTGCGTGGTACGAACTCAAGGGCATGACCCTCATCGACGCGATCGAGGCTCTGTATGAGAAATACGGCTTCTTCACCGAGAACTCCGCCGAGATCTATATGGAAGGGCTTGACGGGGCGGACAAGATCCGCGCGCTCATGGACAAGCTCCGCGCCGAAGAACCCGAAAAGATCGCCGGATCGGCTGTCGTGAATATCCGCGACTACAGGGCGGAGACCTCGAAGAACGTTCTGACCGGAGAGGTCACGGGGACAGGACTCCCGAAGTCCAACGTTCTGTACTGGATGACGGAAAACGGCAACGTCGTGGTCGCCCGTCCCTCCGGCACCGAACCGAAGATCAAGTTCTATATCCTCGCAAACGGCAGGACCGAGGAAGAGGCGAACGCCAACGCCAAGGCCTGCACGCACTCCCTCGAGGACATGCTCGGCATGCCCCACGACAGTCTGAAAAAGTAAGCGTCTTCAAACCCAAATCCAAAAAGCGAGGGATCGGTTCTTTCTACGGTCCCTCGCTTATTCTGTGACTGTTTTTTTACTTCTCCTTCCGGCCGATCCGGATCTGGGCGATGTCCCCCTGCGGGATTCCGAGGTAAAGACGTTCCCACTCGGCCCAATCGACGTTCTCCTCGTCCTCGGACGGAACCGGGAACGGATTTACAACGACGCAGGTCAGAATCAGTCCTCCGACCGGTCTGCCGATATGTGCCGTCCCGTCCATCACGGAGAAGACTGCCGATTTCCATCCGTCATACGAATGAAGATCGATGGACTCCCCTACCTTGACGCCCTGCCACTTTTCGCCGTACTCTTCTCCCAGCAGCACGACCGCCGGAATCCGCTCGTCCGTCAGCGGCTCGTCCATCATGAAGCCGGTGAAGAGGAGGAAGACGCCCGGGACGGATGCGAGGGAGTAAACAGGCGCGCCCGGCCCGTGTTCGCTGTATTCGAGCTTCGGCTCTCCGAACCGTTCCCGGATCTCACCGACGGTCATACGGAGGAAATCGGACGGCTCGGGCATGCCTTCCCGGACGATCCGCCCGCGCTCCGCCTCGATCCGGTAACGGACGGTCTTCCCCGTTTCGGCATCGGCCACGCAGTCAAAGGTCGCGTCTCCGTTCTCATCCGCCTTCACGCCCTCCGGCACGCTCCGGTCGAAGTCGTAGAGGAACGCGTCGGGCAGCTCGTCGAAGACGTCCCGGAAGCCGCCATCCTTCCAGACGATATAGCAGTACACGTTTCCGGGCCTTCCCGTCGTCTGGCAGAAATAGACCAGCGTGAAGCGGCTCGTCTCCACCCGCATGAATTCCTTGTAGAATTCGAGGCGCGTGATGGAATCCATGACCTCGCCGTACGTCAGAAGGTTCTTCGCCGTTCCCTTCGCGCGGGAGCAGGGCGCCTTCTTCCAGAGTCTGAGGAAGGTGATAAAGCACTGTTCGCGGGTGTACGTCCCCTTCGGATCGAACTCCGTCGCCGAGACGCCGTTCATCACACCCCAGTCGGACACCGTCCGCACGTCCGCACGCGCCCACTCGGAGACCGCGTCACGGTCCGAAAAGCGCAGCCCGGCGTCGTCAGGCTCTATGGACGCGTCCGGCTCGTCCGACTCGGTCAGGGCGTATGCGCGGTAGGTGTTCATGAGGATCTTCGCGGCCTCCTCGCGGGTGATGAGGGAATCCGGATCGAAAATCCCGTTCCCCCGCCCCGCGATCACGCCGTAGGCATACGCGACGTCCACATAAACATCCGACACGTCGGAAAAGGGACTTTCGAGGTTCTCCGGTCCGATCCCGAACCGCGCGGAAAGAAGGGACTCATTCTCTACCCGGAACTGCGCGGCAAGGAAGAAAACCGCCGCCTTGGCGAACTCCGCACGCGTGATGCCCGATTTCAGGTTGTCCGCGAGCGTCCGGGGGATGAAGCCCAGCTCCGCCGCCTCCGCGATCTCGTCCTCAGCCCACTCCGACGCGCCCTGACACGCGGCCGGGAGCGCCTCGTCCAACGGACTGGCATAAACCGCGGACGCTGCCGCGAAAAGCATCAGAACCGCTAAGATCAGGGCCGCCAGTCGTTTCATAGGATCACCTCTTTCTCAAGTCCGCTTCGCCCGCGGATCCGTCACTCCCCGTACACCGCGATCTCCCGCATGTCCACGGTATCCCGTGCGGCGGTGACGAAGAGCGTCAGGCAGTCCGTTTCAGCGTTTACCCAGCACAGCTTGCGGTGGCCGACCGTATAACCCTGATAGATGCAGCTGCCTCCGCTCAGAAGGCGGAAGGACTCGATCCGCTGGCCTTCGGCGATGTTCTCTTTCAGATCCACGAACCGGATCTTTCTCTTCTCCGGAAGGCGGATTTCGATTTTCGTCTGGGTGTCGCTGCCCGTGTCGATCCGGTTCAGGGTGACGGGGATCTTCTTCTCTTCCCCGAACGCGCCGCGGAGCGCGTCTCCGAGTTCCTTCAGCCGGGCGATATCCCGCGGATCGAAGCGGCCCGAGGGCATGGGCGGCACGTTCAGATTGAAGGAAGTGTTCGCCCCGACGGAATTGACATAGGTCCGGAACAGCCTCTCAAGCGAATGGGGCTCTTCCTTTTCGTGGTAGAACCAGCCCGGACGGATGGACATGTCGATCTCCGCTCCGGCGAATCCGAGGGCTTTCGAATACTGGATCACGGACGTGTCGCCGATCTGCTCCTCCGTGTTGTACAGGTAGGAGAGATCGCCCTCCGCGAGCGCGCCGTCCGTCTGCTTTTCGCAACGGAAGCAGAGCTCGGTCGGCACCACGGCCCATTCCGCACGGCGGGCGGTTCCCGCTTCGTTGCCGCACCACCGGACATCCGGCCCGAAGTCGTTGAAGATCACGGCGTCCGGCTGATTTTTTCGGATCACGGAGATGTAACGTTCGAAGTCGTAGACCTGTTTCTTGCCGTTCGGCCCCTCTCCGCACGCGCCGTCGAACCACACCATGAAGAGCGAGCCGTATTCCGTCGTGAGCTCGGTGAGCTGATTCACATAGTAGTCGTTGTAGGCGTCCGTGCCGTAGTACTTCGAGTTCCGGTCCCACGGGGAGAGATAGACGCCGAATTTGATCCCGCCGCGTCGGCAGGCTTCGGCGCATTCCCGCACCACGTCGCCGTGCCCGTCCTTCCACGGGGAGTTTTTCACGGAGTGCTCCGTGTACTTCGACGGCCAGAGGCAGAATCCGTCGTGGTGCTTGGCGGTCAGAACGAGTCCCTTCATCCCGGCGGACTTCACGGCCTCCACCCACTCGTCGCAGTTGAGGTCATAGGGATTGAAGATCTTCTCGTCCTCGTTCCCAAGGCCCCATTCCAGATCGGTATAGGTGTTGACGGTGAAGTGCACGAAGGCGTAAAACTCCGTGTCGTACCATGCCATCTGACGGGCGGAGGGCTTCACATGCGCCGCCGCCTTCATAAACGCGCGATAATCCATTTTGCTTGTCCTTTCTTTTTTGCCGTCTTGATTTATCCGCACTGCATCATCAGCCAGATCCGGCTGAAATCCCGGTTCTTCAGATCCTCCCGCCGGATCCAGAAATAGAGGTGGCCGCAGTCGCCCCACATCAGCTCAAATCCGTCCGCGCGGATCGTGCCCATCTGAAAGAGCAGGATCCACTCCGCGCGCGCTTTCTTTCCCATGGCGATTTTTTCGTCCCTCGTCAGCCGGTCCATCCCGGAACCGTCGCCCATGTAGATCCCGGATGTCACCGCCTCGCAGTCGAACTGCATCGCTTCCTGGATCACATCGGGCCAGCCGAGCAGCTTGTGGCGGTCGCCCCAGTCGTCCTCATCCCAGCCGATCCGTTTCACAGCCGCGTCGAAGTCTTCCCAAAACCGCGCTCCCGGGAAGAGCCTCAAAATCTCCCGCTCCTCCTCCGTCTCGCAAAAATCGTCGTAGGACATGCAGGAGGAATGTGCCGAAAACGACAGCGGCATCCCGGGGATCGGTTTTCCGCCCATGAAATCGGGCAGGACGGCGTCTTTGGGAACCGGCGTCGGGCGGAGTTTTGTCTCGGACGGGAACCAGTAAACACGCGCGCATCCCCGGTCGGCGGGATCAAAGCCCCAGCGCATGGTGTTCAGCTCGTAGAAGAAGCTGAGCAGCCCGTCCCGCGGAAGAAGTCCCTCCGAATCGAAGCGGGACGCCTCCCGGCAGTCGATCTGCCCGAGGAAGGCATGCGGCGCGCGGATGTGTCCTTTGCGGCGGAAGGATACGGTGTATTCCTCCTCCTCCTTTTCCGCCTCCAGCTCTTCCCCCTCGTATTCCGGCCAGACGAAATCCTCCGGACAGTCCGGGAGTCCGCCGAATTTCGACGTTCCGACGGGCAGATCCGACACGGGCGCGCCGCACTCGATCCGGATCTCGTTTCGGAGAAATCCCCGGAGCGCCTCCGTCAGCTTCCCGATCCGCTCCCCGTTCATGTCAGACCTCCCCGATCCCCTCGATCAGCAGAGCGCGGCAAGGAGATCCGTCCGATCCGGCGAGCTTGAGGGGCGCGGCGAAGAGGAAATAGTCCCCTTCCGGAACCTCGGACAGCACAAGCCCCTCCACCGCAATGATCCCACGGGACAGTGCCGCCACATGAACGGGCGTGGGCGGATTGTCCCCGGCGATGCTCTGATTCTCGAGGCCGAACAGCCGGATCCCAAGCTCGGAGAGCGCCTCCGCCCCGTCCAACTCCAGCCAGCAGTTCCCTTTCGCAAGCAGTCGCGCGGTCCCCCTGTACGGCAGGAGCTTTTCCCGGGTGATCCCGCCGTCGAAGCAGGTCACGGTACACGGCCCCGTCAGGGTTTCGAGATCCAGCGCTTCGATCGGGATCCCGTCCTTCACGAAATGGCGGGGCGCATCCACATGGGTCCCGTTGTGGGCGTTCATCTCAAGCTCCGTGATGTTGCAGACCTTACCCTCGTTCATATCGGACACCCTGCGGAAGGACGGCGCGAGATCCCCCGGATAGACATGGCAGGAAAACAGCTCCTGCGTGATATCGTAAATGCGCATGACGCTCCCTCGTTTCTCTTCTTTGCTGTCTCTATCTTACCATATCCGCCCCGGATCGGTCAAGAGGGAACGATAGAAAAATGCGCAGCCGCGTCCAAATCCCACGAGGGGCAGAACACAGCTGCGCTGCGCCGGTCACCGCGATTCCAGACGCACAAGGACCTCCTCCGTCACCTCTCTCCGATATTCAGCAAGCCGGTCGAAATCCATAGCGGCCATATAGATGCCTTCCAAGGCAAAATGTGCCTCCGCCGCGCGGGAAAGGGCATCCGACGCCGCGTCGAGAGAGGAGACGGCGATCCGCTCGGTCAGCCGCATCCGTCCCCGCTCCGCCGCCTCCGGCAGAACAAACCGCGTCATCCGAATGGGAATCTCCCCCGCCTCCGCTCTCCCGATCCGGAAGGAACAGGAACCGGCTTTCAGCTCCGCGATCCGGTTCCGGATGGGGTACAGCCCGCGGACCGTCCCGATACCGGCCTCCCGGAATCCCTCCGCCAGCATGGCGAGAAACAGGGAGGCAGTTCCCATGGCGTCCTCGATCACATAGCTTCGTTCGGTTCCGATCTCGGCTCCGTCCGTCTTCCAGAGCCCGCGCATGGTGATTCCGTGGGAATACCGCGCGGAACACTCCCCGCAGGATCTGACAGCGCCCTCCCTCCGCAGTCTCCGGATCAGCCTTCCGGCGAACCCCGCGGCCTTCTCCCGGTCAAAGCAGCCGGCGGCCAGAGCGTCCATCTCCTCGACCATCCGTCCCGCCGCGCCGAGAAAGCGGTACGCCTCCCGGTACGCGGTGCGCTTGCGCTCCATGTTCGCCCGAATCGCCTCGATTTTCCCGGTCAGTATCCCGCTGTCCCAGAACCGGGATAGATCGACTAAGGATGAGGACGCGCCGGGGCGGAGCAGTTCCAGCGGATGGGGCGCGGTTCCGTCCGCCAGCGCGACCCTGCCGTCGATCACCACGGCGTCAAGGGACTCCGGATCCGATCCGCAGAGATACCGGACCGCCGCATGCCCCGCCTTTTCCGCCGCGTCCGCCGCCTGCTTCATGAGGGTGCTCTTCCCCGTTCCCGGCCCGCCTTTGATCACATACAATCTTTCAAGTTTCTCTTCGTTCACGATCTCCCCGTAGGAGCCGGAGAAACCCGTGTCCGTATTGGCTCCGGCAAACCACCGCTCGCGTCCGTCCCCTCCGATCGCCGAAAATCCGTCCGTCAGCCGCTTCATACGCCCTCCTCTGCACCCCCGTTCAGCCCGGGATCCGTTTCTTTGCTGCCGTGGACAGTGTATGCGGACGGAAAAAAAGGGACACAGAGCGGTTTCCCGTCCATGTCCCTGAAATGCCTGTTTCAGCGGTCGTCAGTCGATCTTCACGATCCAGCCCATCTCGTCGGGCTTCTTGCCCCACTGCATGCCGGTGATGGCGTCGTAGAGTTTCTGGGCGATCGGGCCGATCTCGTTGTTGTTGATGATCATGCGGTTGCCTTCGTCAAAGAGCTCGCCGATGGGGGAGATGACCGCCGCGGTGCCGGTGCCGAACGCCTCGTCCAGCTTGCCGTTCTTATGCGCCTCGATCACCTCGTCGATGGAGAGCTTGCGTTCCTCGACCGGGATGCCCCACTTTTGAAGCAGCTCGACGCAGGATCTTCTGGTGACGCCGGGGAGAATGTTGCCGTCCTCGAGGGAGGGAGTCACCACAACGCCGTCGATCACGAAGAAGACGTTCATCGCGCCGACCTCGTCGATGTACTTGCGGTAGATGCCGTCCAGCCACAGAACCTGCGCGTAGCCCATGTCCTCGGCTCTCTTCTGGCCGATGAGGGACGCCGCGTAGTTGCCGCCCGCCTTGGCTCTGCCCGTGCCGCCCTTGACGCAGCGGACGTATTCGCGCTCCACATAGATCTTGACGGGATTGATGCCCGCGGCGTAATAGGAACCCACGGGGGAGAGGATGATGCAGAAGATGTAGTTGTGCGCCGGATGCACGCCCAGATGCGCGTCGGTGGCGATGATGAACGGACGGATATAGAGGGAGGTTCCTTCGTCGTAGGGAACCCAGTCCTTATCGGTCTCAACGACGGTCTTGATCGCCTGAAGGACGTCTTCCGGGGGAATGCGCGGGACGCAGAGGCGGTCGCAGGTGTTGTTCATGCGCTCGATGTTCTTGTCGGGGCGGAAGAGCTGGATCCCGCCGTCCGCTCTGCGATAGGCCTTCAGGCCTTCGAACAGTTCCTGCGCGTAGTGGAACACCATCGCGGAAGGATCCAGAGAAATCGGGGCATAGGGAACGATTCTCGCGTCGTGCCAGCCCTGTTCGGTGGAATAATCCATCAGGAACATATGATCGGTAAAATAGTTTCCGAAGCCCAGCTTTTTGTAATCGGGCTTGGTCTTCGGCGAAGCGGTTCTTTCGATGCGGATATTGAGCATATCGGGTTGCCTCCGGAGTTTTTTCTTTTATTATACACCTCCTGCGCCGAAAATGCAAGCATATCCGAATAATAATTTATGGATCGGGCAAAAAGCATATCCGGGGCGAGAGCCGCATAGAATGCGCTGAAATGAACCGGGAAAGGAATCTGCGTCATGAAACTGCGTCTCGTCCTTCTGTTTTTCGTCCTGTCCGTACTCTTCGCCGTCCCCGTCTCCGCGTCCTCGTCCCTCTCCCCCGGACTCTCCGTCCTTGCCGATCAGGTGGACATGATCGCCTCGGGGCTGGCGGCTGGTGAGATCCGGTTCAGCGAATCGGAATTTGTGAACGCCGTGGGAGCCTCCTTCGACGCCGTCACCGTCACCGCCCTGCCTCCGGTCTCGGACGGGATGCTCTACCTCGGGAAAGCGCCGGTCGCCGTCAACCAGAGGATCAGCGCGCCCTCGCTCGACACGCTTCGGTTCGTTCCAAGGGACGGATGCCGCGAAAGCTCCTTCCGGTTCCGGACCTCGGGAGATTACAGCATCCCCTGCGCGCTCCGGTGGACCGATTCCGCCAACGCCGCCCCCGTGACCGAGAGAGCGGGGCTGGACGGCGCGGTCGAGGTCTGGACCCAGTGCGACATCGGCGCGTACGGAATGCTCCCCGGCTCCGATCCGGACGGCGACTCCATCGTCTTCGAGGTGACGGAGTATCCGGAGAAAGGCCTGCTCACGCTCTCGTCAGGCGGGCGGTACTGCTATGTTCCCTTCTCCGGCCTAAAGGGGGCGGATCGCTTTTCCTACACCGTGCGGGACGAATGGGGACACTATGCTAAACCCCGGACGGTTTCCGTTCAGGTAGACACCGCCGCCTCGAGCCTGACGCTCGCCGACATGGAGGGGCACTGGGCTCACAACGCCGCGCTGGTCATGGCTTCGGAAAACGTGATGCAGCTGCGGAGCGAGGACGGCGCGCTCTACTTCGATCCGGACGGAGAGGTCAGCCGGGAAGAGTTCGTGATGACGGCGATGAAAGCGCTCGGATCCGGCGAGATCGAACCGGCCTCCACCGTTTTCTCCGACGACCGCGAAATCTCCCGGGAAGCCAGCGGATACGTCGCCCGCGCCTATTCCCTCGGCCTCATCCGGGGCAGCGGAAACGGCAGCGACAATCCGTTCCGTCCGAAGGATCCCATCACCCGCGCGGAGGCCGCCGTCATCCTCAACGGGATCGTCGGAGCCAAGGTCACGGACGCGGTGGCGGTGTTCGCGGACGGCGGATCGGTCCCGGTCTGGGCAAAGCCTTCGCTCTCCGCGCTCGCGTCCGTCGGGATATTCAGCGGCACCGAGGACGGCTCCATCGCGGCGGAAAGCGTTCTCACCCGCGGGCAGGTGGCGGAACTTCTCCTGCGCGTCCGCCGATTCTGCCAATAAGAGCGCATAATCCTCCGCGGAGCGGGCATCCTATGGACGTCCCCGAAAAGGGAAAAATCGCACATCCGAAAGGAGAATCAGCCATGGCTGACAAGAAAAAGAAGAAGAACCGGAACAACCCGCAGAATCCCTCGTCCGGCGTGTCCGTTCCCGACATGAGAGACCGGACGGACATTCTCAACGGCAACCAGATCGACGAAAATCCGAAAAATCCGCCCCGCGTCGGTGATCCGGAGTATATGCCTCCGATCCGTCTCTGAGCGTTCGAAAAGGGAGAGCCGGGAAAAAGTCCCGGCTCCTTTTTTCGTTGTCCGCGCCCTGCCCTTCCCGTCGGAATTTCCAGATTTTTTGCAGTACCATTTTCCGCGCGGATGGCGTATAATGTAGCTGTATCGAAATCAAGCGGACGGCACTATGGAACTGATTGTAATCAATGAAACGCAAATCAAGCTGACCCTCACCCCGGACGATCTCGAGCGGTATCCGCCGACGGTCGAGGAAGGAGAACTGTTCCGCGCCATTCTTCACGACGCGACCAGGATCGAAACGGAGGAAAAGGGATCCCGGGCCTTACCTCCGGGCTTCACGGACAGGGGAGGAAAGCTCTTCGTTCAGATGTATCCCTCGCGCCGGGGCGGATGCGAGCTCTTTGTCACCCGGCTCCCGCCCTCGTGCTCCTCTCCCGACGGATACGGCTCCGGGCGGCGCGCGGACGACAGCATCCGGGGAGGATCTCTCAGACGTGCTTCCGACACGTTATGCGGTCCCGGATCGTTCGGGCGGCGGGCGGTCTATCTCTTCGGCGAGCTGGATCTTCTGCTCCGGTGCTGCTCGGCTCTTGCGCGGACGGCGGACGGGGATTCCCTCTCGGGCAGCGCGGCCTTCGCGGATCGGGAACGGCGGACCTACTATCTCCTTCTGCCCGCGGAAAATCCGACTGTCTGCGAGTATCTCGGCTCGCTCTGTCCCTCCGGAACGGTTTCCTACATACAGGAACACTGCGTTCCGCTCTGCGGTTCCGACGCGGTGCGCAGACTGGGGGAGCTGGCGTGAGGGCAATCGCGCATTATTCATAATTTCCGGTTGAACTTCCCTCTCCGCCGTGGTATGATGGATCCGATCAAAAAAAGCCGATTTTGGAGCGCATCATGGCGGATACCGCATATCCCCGCGTGGTCAGCGAACGGGAGACCCGCGAATGGATTCCTACCTGTCCCGTTCAGATCAAGAAAATCCGCATCGAGCAGGCGGAACCGGACGGCGGCCTGACGCTGACGCTGGAGTCCCTTCCCTGCGGCGACTTCGGTCCGGTTCGGTTCACAGCCGACCTCGCCTATCAGAACGGACGCCGGGAGCGAATCGGGGGCGCGGAGGGCCTGTCCTTTGTCACGGGCGCGTCGGAGCCGGTTCCCGTCCCCTTCCCGGAGGCCGTCTACGCGCAGGCAGTCGTACGGTCGGCGGCGCGGAAGGACGGGACTCTCTGGGAGAATCCCGAGGGAGACCGTGGAGAGATCCCGCCCGCGCAGAAGGTGATCTGGCAGACCGATCCGCTCTACGAGACCATCCGGCAGGAGTGCGAAGGCGTCGTCGAAGCCCGGTACGAGCCGGATGAGATCGAAGGGGCGTGGCGGTGCGCCTGCGGACAGATCAACCTCACCGGCGCGAAGGCCTGCGGCAGCTGCGGAACATCCCGCGCATGGCTGACGGAACACTTCGACCGGGAATATCTCGAAAAACGCCGGGCGGTTTACAAGGCGAAGGAAGAGAAGCTGCCCGCCGTCAAAAAGCTCCGTCCGACCGCAGACCGGGACAAGATCAAGGCCGGGATCATCGCCGCGTCCGTCCTGCTCGTCGCCGTCCTGTCCGTTTTGACGGTGAAGGTCTTCGTCCCCTCGATCCGCTACAACCATGCCGTCCGACTCGCGGCAGAGGGGGAATTCGACCGGGCAGCGGGGATCTTCTCCTCCCTCGGCTCCTTCCGGGATTCGAAGAAACGGATGAGCGCGGCGGTGTATGACAAGGCGAGATCCATCACCGGGCTGGACGAGGTGAACATGACGACAAACGCCGCCTCTCCGTGGTTCTCCATCGACGAAAACGGCGTGCTGTCCTTCCGCAAGGATCTGTACGAGAAAAGCAAGGGCGGCTGGAACAACTTCACCGTGCCGGACATGGTGGACGGAGTGATCGTCCGGGAGCTGGATCGGAATTTCTTCATCAACTGCAAGGAGCTGACGGTCGTGAACCTCTCCGACTGTCTGGAGGTCATCGGCGAGCAGGCTTTCTACAACTGCGATCTATTGCACACGGTGAACTTCGGGAAGAATCTGAAAACGATCGGCCCGCGGGTGTTCATCAACTGCGGCTCGCTCGAGACGATGGAGATCCCCGATTCCGTGGAGTCCATCGGGATCCGGGCCTTCAACAACTGCACGGGCTTGAAACGGATCGTACTCGGCAAGGGGATCACCGCGCTCGGCGACTACACCTTCGCCCTCTGCGTCGGCCTGAAAAGCGTGACCTTTACCTCTCCCCTCGAAAGCCTCGGACGCGGTGTATTCGCGGGATGCACGTCCCTCGAAACCTTCTTCTGCCGCTTCCCGGAGACGGACTGGACGGAATTCGAGGTGCCGGACGACGAAGAAAATCAAATCTGGCGTCAGCCGAAGCGGGCGTTCAATCAGTGACCCAAAGCAAACCTGCCGCCCCCTTTTTTCGGGATCTGCGGCAGGTCTTTTTTGCTGTTTCTTTTTATTCTGCGGGAACCAGTTCCACGGTGACGATCTTCTTCGCGGGAACGGATACGGTGACGGCTCTGTTTCGGACGGGGATCCTGTTCTGCCGCTCCTCGGCGAGGTTCACGGCATAGACTGCGCCGAACCGTCCCGCCAAATCGAGCTTCATCTTCCCGTCATAGGTATAGGGATTGAACACCCGGAGGATCACGGTGTCCCGCTCTTCCGCCATCTTCTGCGCGCTGACGATGAAGCCGGAACCGGACAGGCCGAAGGTACTGCCGTCCGCGGGATTGATCCCCCCGTGCGTCGCCCCGCAGACCGCCGCCTGCATACCTGCCGCATACGCGTATGCCTGACGGACGGCTCGTTCCCGGTCGGCCTTGTTCTGCGCAAAGGGGAGTAGGGCGTACTCGACCGTGAGCGTACCCTTGCACTGGGCTTCGGGGGTCGGAAATTCGCCCCAGTCGCCCAGACGGTCCACGCCCCGGTGGAGGGTCAGCGACATGGTGTTCCCGCCGTCCCGGAGCACCTCGTATTCGCACAGGCCCCTCGTCGCGCACAGGAGTCCGGCGGCGCTGTCCTCGAGCCCGAAGAAGGTCGTCATCTTGCCGGGCTTGGTCGGATTCTTCCATCCGGACCACGGCTGAATGACCCGCTCGGCGATGTCAAACTGTCCCTCGGCGAGAAGCGTTTCGGTACGGATCGCGTTTTTCGTCAGCATCACGAGGCGGTGATTTTCCGCGTTGTTTTCGATCACCGCCTTCACCTCGAGCCGGTCGGAACCGGGACGGAGAGTGTATTCCGCCCGCACGGTCAGGGTGGATTCGCCGATCCTGTGTCCCGCCTCCCGTTCGGCTCTTGACTCCGGAGAGGCGTCGATCTCCGGGAGTCCGGCGGGAATCTTCATGCTGTGGGTGACGGTGAAGACGGCGGACTCCGGCGTGACGGCGGAACGGAGTTCGGCGCGGTGTCCCTCCGTCGAGACGACAATCCCGTCGTTTGCCTGCCGGTAGATGTACTCGTCCCCGATATCTCCGGTGTCCTCGAAAATCCCGGTGACAAACGATGCGCGGGTCTTCCGGTCGGTCACGGTGACGGAGCCGTCGGACGCGAACATGACCTTGAGACGCTTGTTCATCATGCCGCGGCGGTAGACTTTCAGATCGGTCTCGGGAGCCGGAGCGGACGCGTCGCGGTCGGTGCGGACGGCGAACGTCCTGTATCCGAGCGCGGGAACGTCCTCCGCCGTGAAGGACACTTCGAACCGGTTGACATAGAACGGCACGCGGAACCGATCCTTCGGAAGGATGTAATCGAACGTTCTTCCCAAAGGCTTCACCGCGCAGGGCAGCTCCCTCTCACCGGCATACACCGCGATCTGTCCGGGCAGCACGTCGGAATCCTCGGGGAGATCCAGGCGGAAGGTGACCGGCTCGGAGGATGCAGAACCCTGCGGATTGAACACCGTGACAGCGTATTCCGTTCCCGTCTGTGCGGTGTTGACGGTTGCCATGAAGGTTTCACACTCGATCTTCTCAACCTGCTCTCCGGCGGCGAGAACCTTTTCGAAGCGCGAGACCATTTCCCGGTGAACGGGATCGACGGAGCAGCCGCAGATCGAGTCGTGAGGGTGATTTTTGAGCAGGGTCTTCCAGAGATAGCGGAAATAGTCCCGGCGCACCTCGTCCCCCGCCATGAGACGGGACAGGACGGACATGGGCTCGATCCGCTGTTCCAGCATGTGCTCGCACTTCGAATTGAGCTGCTTCAGGTAGATCCGGGCGGAGGCGGTGTTGGCGAGCGTATTCCAGCCGTCGCCGTATTCCCCGTCCAGCTCTCCGACGAAGATGCCGAAGCGATCCTTGTACGGACGGATGGCGTCGAAGTAGTCCTTGTAGTTCGAATGCACGATCTCGTCCGGGAAGTCCGGATTGACAGCGTCGATGATCTTCCCGATATCGGTCTGGACGGGCTGGTGGTCGCATCCGTTCAGAAGAAGCAGATGCGGCGTCACGGAGCAGGCGGCCACGGAATCCCGGATCTCGGCAAACCGCATTTTCGCCTTCTCCGGATCGGAGGGGATCTCGTTCGCGTTGTTGTACCAGCGGAGGAAGGTGGTTCCGATGACCTCGGATCCGTCCGGAGAACGCCAGAGCACCTCCGTCACCCATTTGCCGTAGTTTTCCTCGCCCGTGTCAAACCGGTCGCCTTTCCGCGGGGAGGTGCCGCGTCCGAAGGCAACGGTGTCGATCCCGAAGCCGCGGAGGATCTGCGGAGCCTGACCGATATTTCCGAAGGCGTCCGGGAAATACCCGATCTGCGATACTTTGCCGTACTCCGCCGAGACGGACCGTCCGACGAGCATATTGCGCACGTTGGATTCCCCGTCCACCAGATATTCGTCCTGAAGGATGTACCACGGCCCGATCACAAGCCGATCCTCGGCGATATACCGGACGATCTTTTCCCGCATTTCGGGCCGGATTTCGAGATAATCCTCGAGCACGACCGCCTGTCCGTCCAGATGGAAGGAGCGGAAGGAGGGATCGGTGTCCAGCGTGTCGAGGAGCTTGTCGAAGAACTCCACCAGCTTGTACCGGTGCGCCTCGAAGGGCATGTACCACTCTCTGTCCCAGTGGCTGTGGGACACGACGTGAAGCGTTTTCTTTTCGTTTTCCATAATTCCCCCGCAAATTGATTGGATTCCGTTCATATTCTACCTGATCCGGCGCCGTTTGTCAAGCGGAATCGCGCCGACCGCTCCGGGATATAGATAAAGTTATAGAGAACGCGCGAAAAACGCCGGGATCTGAGCGAACCCGGCGCTTCTGTTCGGTTTTCGGTGACTTACGGAGCAGCGGCGAGATCGGCAACGGAGTAAACGTTGAAGGAGAACTCGATCTGCTGGCCTTCCTGAATCTGGATGGTGTTCATTCTGCCGGACTCGGGAGCAACGCCGTCGATGGTGTATTCCCAAGTCGCCAGATATTCGTTGGTGGCGTCGGTGTAGCCGACCTTGTAGACGTTGCCGCTGTCGTCGGTGATGGAAATGAAGCCGATCGGCACGTCGTTGTCGTCCACGTCGAGCTCGTACTTAACGTCTTCCGCGCGGCGGTTGAGGGCGGTGATGGCTGCGTCCAGAACGGTGGGCGGATTTTCCACATCGCCTACCACGGCCACGTCAAAGTTGACGATGGATGCATCCTGACCGTTGATTTTCACATGGCAGTTGACCGTAACCGGTTCCGGTCCCTTTTCTCCGCAGGACGCGAGGGCAAGAGCCAGCATGAGCATCGCCATGGCAAGCGCGAGGAATCTGAACTTCTTCATTTTTCAAAAAACCTCCCATGATGGTTAATGCGACAGATAACCTGTCTTGAATCTGCCTTTATTATACTCTAAAGAATCCGAATTGTCAAGAGCACATCGGCACGTTTTTAGTGCAAATGACGGGGACTCCGCAAAGAATCCCGGCCTGATCCCGTCAATTGTACAGAAAACAGGCGGGGATCCTCCCGGTCGGATTTGTACATACAGCACAAAACATGCCGTTCTGTTCACAAATCTCTCGCCGCATTCGTTCTGATTTTTCGCAAATCGTTTGCAAATCCGGCATAAACGGGCTGTCACTTCCAAAAGAGTTCCGCGTCTTCGAGACAGGAATAGGCGAAGTATTCGTTCACGCGCTCGCTTTTGAAAACGCCGACGACCGTCACCACCGCGCCTTCCTCCGGATACCCGTCCGGATAGACCGCGTCAACCGCGCGCCGGAATTCGAAGGACTCGAGGCAGCAGCCAGCCGCGTCCGGAACGCTGCAATAGAACCGCCGCCCGGTCTTCGTCTCGTCCGAGCTAAACAAACCGGCAAGCCGCACCGTCGATCCGTCGTACTCCTCGGGAGAGGCGTTCATGAGCCCAACCTTCGCGTACAGAGCGGCGGCGTTCAGCCCGGTCAGATCGAGATCCGCCGCTTCCCCGCCGTCCACTGCCTCGAACGCGGGCTCCTCCGACACGGGCATACCGTAGGACAGCCTGTCCGCCGGCGTCTCGCTTCCTCCCGGGGACGGAGAGGCGGAAGGAGCGCGTCCGATCCCTTCAAGCGGCGTGTCGGGCGGCATGCGGCAGGATGCGAAGAACAGGCACAGAAGAAGAGATGCCGCGGTCCGCAATCCGTTCTTCATCGCTCAATACGTCATGGTGGCGTCGATCAGCTGACAGTAGCGCATGTATTCGCCCTCCATATAGGTGTCGAACACGCCTGTTACCGTCACCTCCGTCCCGGGGTCGGGATAATCCTCGGGGTAGCTCGCGTCCCCGCCGAGGACGAATTCCATCCCCTGCTGGCAGCAGGCCATGGCGTCGGCGATGAGAACCACATAGTAGTTCCGCCCGTCGCCCTCGTAGACCTGAAACTGACCGTTCATCCGGACGGTCTGCCCGAGGTAGTTGTCCGGAAGGGCCATCATGTTGTAGACCTCGGAATAAACCATCGTCGCGCTCATTTTGGTCAGATCGACGTCGATCGTCGAGGGATCCTTTGCCGCGGCAGCAGCAGCGGGGGCGGGAGCGGCTTCTTCCGCGTCCTGCGAAAATCCCACTCCTTCGGTCGGCACATCGGGCGCGAGGGTCTCCTTCTCCGCGCAGCCCGAAAGAGCCGTCAGACTGAGCAGGAGAGCTGAAAGCAAAGCAACCGTTTTCTTCATTTTCCGACACCTCCGGTCAGTTTTCCGGCGATCGAGCACAGGGCAAAGGCCGCGATATCGACCGCCACGATGGTGGATCCGACGGGCGTTCCGCCGAGGATGGAGACGAGGATCCCGAGAACCGTGCAGAGAACGGACAGCACCGCGGCGCAGACCGTCACGGACCGGAAGCTCCGGAAAATCCGCATGGCCGACAGCGCCGGAAAGATCACAAGAGCGGAAATCAGGAGGGATCCCACGAGATTCATGGCCAGCACGATGATCACGGCGATGATGACCGCCACGGCCAGATTGTACGCGCTCGCCTTCACGCCCGTCGCGTCGGCGAACTCCTCGTCAAAGGTCAGGGCAAAGATCTTGTTGTAGAACAGCACGAACGCCGCGATCACGAGGACGGAGAGCGCGGCAGACAGCCAGACCTCCGTGTTCGTCAGCGTCAGGATGGAGGTGGAGCCGAAGAGCGTCGCGCACACATCCCCCGAGAGATTGGCGGACTTGGAGAACAGATTCATGATGAGATATCCGATCGCCAGCGCGCCGACGGAGATCATGGCGACTGCCGCGTCCCCACTGATTTTCGCGTTCCGCCCGAGTCCCAGAAGCAGGACGGCGGCGAGAATGGTCACGATCAGGGTCAGCGGCATTTCGTTCGTCAGCTTCAGAACCGCCGCTATGGCCATCGCGCCGAACGCCACATGGGAGAGTCCGTCCCCGATGAAGGAGAGCCGCTTCAGAACCAGCGTCACCCCGAGCAGTGAGGAGCAGAGGGACACGAGCGTCCCGACAATGAGCGCATTCCATACGAAGGAACGGGAGAAATAGAGCGCGAGGGTTTCAGCAAAGCTCATGTCATCTCCTCCCTTCCGCGCCGTTCGAGGCGTCCGAGCGGAGCATCCGTTCGGCAAACGGCCTTCCGACCTCGCTCGCCAGATAGCCTGCGGGCGTTCCGAACCAGCAAACCGGTCCGATGTGCAGAATCCGGTCGGCGTACCGAACCGCCGCTTCCACGTCGTGGCTGATCATGATCACGGTGGTCCCGCCCGCATTCAGCTCCCCGATCAGATCGTAAAGCTCCGCCGTCATGCGGGGATCGAGGCCCGTGACCGGCTCGTCGAGCAGCAAAAGCTTCCTCGTCGCGCACAGAGCCCGGGCCAGAAGGACTCTCTGCTGCTGTCCGCCCGAGAGCTCGCGGTAGCAGCGGCGTTTGAGCTGCCCGAGCCCGACCTTTTCCATGATCCGGTCGGCGGTCTTTTTCTGCTCCTTAGTGCGGAACGGATATAGCCCGGACTGCCCCTCGAATCCGGAGAGGACGATCTCCCGCACCGACGCGGGAAAATCCTTCTGCACCACGGTCTGCTGAGGGAGATAGCCGATTTCGTTCCGGGTTACGCCGTCGCCGAAGAGCACTTCCCCGCTCATGGGCGCGCGCAGGCCGAGGATCGTCCGCATGAGGGTGCTCTTTCCCGCGCCATTCTCGCCGAGGACCGCAAGATAATCCCCGGCAGAAACGGCAAAATTCAGTTGATGCACGATCTCCCGCCCGTCGTAGCCGAGGCAGAGATCCCTGCATTCCAGTTGTGCCATAGTGTCTCCTTATTTCAGAGCGTCCCGCAGTACGTCCAGATTTTTTTCCATGACCGCGAGATAGGTGACGCCGTCCGACACGTCCTTCGCCGTGACGGACTGGAGAGAGTCGAACGTGAGAACGGTCTTTTCGCCGGAGGCTGTGTTCTCCGCCACCGTCCGGGCGATGGAGCCGTCCGCGGATTCGATCTGACAGATCGCGTTCAGTCCCAGCTCGTCCGTCTTCTGCGCAAGGAAAACGATCGTCTGAAAAGAAGCTTCCGTCTCCGCGGAGCATCCGACAAACGCCGCGTAGTAGTCGAGTCCGTAGTCGTCCACCAGATAGCGGAACGGGAAACGGTCGCCGAAAACAAGCGTGGACTTGCTTCCCGCCTTCACAGCCTCGGCATATTTTGCGTCCAGCTCGCCGAGCCTGTTCTTGTAGGCGGATGCGTTGGAACGGTAGACATCCGCGCGATCGGCGTCGGCGGAAGCAAGCGCGTCGGTCAGCGCGTCCACCAGAATCGAGGCGTTTTTCAAGGAGAGCCAGACATGCTCGTCGTACTCCGGGCCCTCCTCCTCGTGTTCGTGCTCTTCGTCATGATCCTCGTCGTGGTCATGATCGTGGTCGGCTTCCATTCCTTCCACGATTTCCTCTTCCTTTGCAAGATCGCCGAGGACTGTCAGGAGGTTCACGACCTTCATGTCGGGATTGCCATCCCCCGCCAGCACGTCCTCCACCCATTCGTCCGACTCGCCGCCCACATAAATAAAGACGTCGCAGTCGGAGATCCGGATGAGGTCGGCGGCGGTGGGCTGGTAGCTGTGAAGATCCACGCCGGAATCGAGCAGCATGGTCAGATCGGTGTTTTCGAGCTCATCGCCGAGGATCTCGCGGCACCAGTCGTAAATCGGAAAAATCGTCGTCACAACGCTGATCCGCCCGCTCTTCCGGACAGCCTCGGACGAGCATCCGGGGAACATGGAACAAAGCATGACGGCACATAAAACGAGAGCGAATATTTTTTTCATAAAATAAAAACCTCCGAATGAAATGTGGAAATAACAAAGCCGCGGCGCAAAAAAACGCCGACAGAAACCGTTCGTTATTCCGCCGTTCAATTCAGAAGTCTGATTCCCTTGCCGGACAAATCTGCTCCTCTTCCGATCCTTTTTAGAGAGCGAACTGCGACAGACAGGCAGAGCGTCCCCGCAAAAGCGAACAGGATCACCGCCGCGGCCCGCGTCAGATGGACGGAGGCCGATACGCAGGCGAGAATCAGCGCGCAAACGTGACAGTGCTCGCCCGTACAGTCGTGGTGGATCCCGAAGATCAGGCTGAAGGGAGCGGAGAGTGTGACAAAGAGAAGCGCAAGCAAAAGCAGAACCGACAGTGCGGTTATCCGGGATGCCTTCATCACGCCGCCTCCTTTCCCGATTTGTTCGGTGGATATTTTACCATGAACCATGCATAAAGTCAACCGACGTCACAAAAAACCGGAGAAATGTTTACGGGTCCGCCGTCAAAAAGCCTCCGTAAGGAGCAAATCCAGGCTTCTCCGTTCGCACGTCCGTCTCCCCCGTGTGACCGGAATAGAGCTTCGTTTCGTCCGGGAGCGTCAGGATCTTCCCGCAGATCGAGCGGATCATCTGCCTCCGGTCGCCGCCGGGGAACCGGTCGTTTCCGATCGCACCGCGGAAGATCGTGTCGCCGGTGAAGCAGAGCCCGTCCCGCTCGCAGTAGAAACAGACCGAATCCGTGGTATGGCCGGGCGTGTAGATCACACGGAACGCCGCGTCGGGAAACGAATCCGATTCGATCAAGTCCCCGTCCTCCACCGTCTGCACGTCCTTCAACACGATCGGCTCTCCGCAGAAGACGGAAAGGTTCCACTTCGGGCTTTCGAGATAATCAGAACAGCGCGAATGGGCCAGAATCGGGATATGCAGCGTTTTCCGGATCCCGTCCGCCGCGCCCATGTGGTCGAAATGCCCGTGGGTCAGAAGGATCTTCTCGATCGTCCAGCCGTTGTACCGGATCATCCGCAGAAGGCGATCCTCCTCCCAGCCCGGATCGATCAGATACCCGCGTCCGGTTTCGTCGTCGATCCAGAAAAAGGTGTTCTCTTCAAAATACCCCTTGACGGGGACAGTAATGACCAATCAATGCCTCCCGAAAAACAAACCGGGCAGCAGTCCCGAAAAGAACCGCTGCCCGCATGCAAGCTGTACCTGAAATCAGTGAACGATGTAACGCTCGGTATCCTTGTCGAAGAGGTGAACTCTGGACATATCGAGGGCGACGTTGATGATGTCGCCGGCTCTCGCGGTGGAACGGGCGGAAACGCGGGCGGTGAGGTTGGTCTCTTCTGCAACGAGGTACAGATAGATTTCAGCGCCCATAAGCTCCGTGACTTCCACGTCGGTTTCGATAACGGAATCGGGCATCGCGCGGAGGGAGGCATCGTCGTCGAGAATGCACTCGGGACGGACGCCGGCCACGATTTCCTTGCCGATGTAATCCTTGAGAGCGGGTTCCGCGGCCTTCTGAGCCGGGATCTTGAGGGAGTTGGAGCCGAAGGTGATGTAGAGATCTTCGCCCTTCTTCTCGAGGATGCAGTTGATGAAGTTCATCTGAGGCGTGCCGATGAAGCCTGCCACGAAGAGGTTGACCGGGTAGTCGTACAGGTTCTGAGGAGTATCGACCTGCTGGATCAGACCGTCCTTCATAACCACGATACGGGTCGCCATCGTCATAGCCTCGACCTGGTCGTGCGTAACGTAAATGAACGTGGTACCGACTCTCTGGTGGATCTTGGTAAGCTCGGTTCTCATGGAAGCTCTCAGCTTAGCGTCCAGATTGGACAGAGGCTCGTCGAGAAGGAACACGCGGGGGTTACGCACGATCGCGCGGCCCAGAGCCACACGCTGCTTCTGACCGCCGGACAGAGCCTTCGGCTTTCTGTCAAGGAGGTGGGTGATATCAAGGATACGGGCGGCTTCTTCCACGCGGCGCTTGATCTCTTCCTTCGGCGTCTTGCGGAGCTTCAGACCGAACGCCATGTTGTCAAACACGGACATGTGCGGATACAGAGCGTAGTTCTGGAACACCATTGCGATATCGCGGTCCTTCGGCGCCACGTCGTTCACCAGCTTGTCGCCGATGAAGAGCTCGCCTTCGGAAATCTCTTCCAGACCGGCGATCATACGAAGGGTGGTGGACTTGCCGCATCCGGACGGGCCGACCAGAATCAGGAATTCCTTGTCTTTGATTTCAAGGCAGAAGTCGGACACGGCCGTAACGCCGCCGGGATATTTCTTGTAAATGTGCTTCAGGGATAAGCTTGCCATGGAACAATCCTCCTTGGATTTATGTCGAGTTCAGGATTTTGGAAATTCGACTCTATTAACCGGTACATATTATAGCAAAATTCGCCCCTGTTTTGAAGAGGTTTTTTTACTGAATTTTGATTTAATAGTTTGTGCAACCTGTATATGCGTTCTCCGCTCCGGATGGTCTCTGCGACGAATGAAGCAAAGGCTTTTCTCATTTTATGAGAATCATTTTCCGAGGCCTTTTCGCGTCAGGGCGATCCGTTTCCGTTTCAGGTCCACGGACTTGATTTTCACTTCAATAATATCTCCCACGGCGAGAAGTTCGGAGGGATGCTTCACGAACCGGTCGGCCATTTCGCTGATGTGGAGCAGGCCGTCCTGATGCACGCCGATATCGACGAACGCGCCGAAGTCGATGACATTCCGCACGGTTCCGGTCAGCACCATCCCCTCCTCGAGGTCGGAGAGATCGAGCACTCTGTCCCGCAGAACGGGCTGGGGGAGGCGTCGCGGATATCCCGTCCCGGCTTCTCCAGTTCTCCGATGATATCCCGGAGCGTGGGTTCTCCGACGCCGAGCTCCCCGGCCAGTTTCGCAAGCCCGTAGGAGGCCGCCTCCTGCCTGAGGGAGAGACCGCCCCGCACGTCCTCCTTCGTACGCCCGAATATGGTCAGAAGCTTCTCCGCCGCCGCGTAGGACTCGGGATGGACGCCAGTGTTGTCGAAGATCTCCGCGCCGCCCGGGATCCGGAGAAAGCCCACCGCCTGCTCGAACGCCTTCGCGCCGAACCGCGGGACCTTGGTCAGCTCGCCCCGCTTTGCAAACTCGCCGTTTTCGTCCCGGTACTTCACGATGTTCTTCGCCGTGGTTTTGTTGATCCCGGCGATGTAGGAGAGCAGAGCCCACGACGCGGTGTTCACATCCACGCCAACGGCGTTCACGCAGTCCTCCACGACGCCGGTCAGAGCCTCGTCCAGCCGCGCGGGCTTCATGTCGTGCTGATACTGCCCGACGCCGATGGATTTGGGATCGATCTTCACAAGCTCGGCGAGCGGATCCTGAAGCCGCCTTGCGATGGACGCCGCGCTCCGCTCCGTCACGTCGAAATCCGGGAACTCCTCAGCCCCGAGTTCCGACGCGGAATACACCGACGCCCCGGCCTCGGAGACGATGATGTACTTCGTTCTGCCGTCGAGCTCCCGGAGCAGATCCGCCACGAACAACTCGCTCTCGCCGGACGCCGTGCCGTTTCCGATGGCGATGACGTCCACGCCGTACTTGGAGATGAGCCGCTTCATGACCTTCTTCGCGCCCTCAGTGTCCTCCCGCGGCTTGGTGGGATAGATCACGGCGGTCTCGGCCACGGTTCCGGTCTTCGTCACCACCGCCAGCTTGCAGCCGGTCCGGTAGCCGGGGTCGAATCCGAGGACGCACTTCCCTTTCACGGGCGCCTGCATGAGAAGGTTCCGCAGGTTGACGGAGAAGAGCCCGATCGCCGCCTCGCCCGCCGCGTCCGTCAGTTCGGTCCGGATCTCCCGTTCGACAGAGGGGGCGGTCAGCCGGTCGTATCCGTCCTCGATCGCCGCTTCGATCTGCGCCGCCGCCGGGCTGTTCCGGTTTTTGATCACCGCGCGGGCGAGCTCTTCGAGGATCTTTTCCCGCGGCGCTTCGACGGAAACGGACAGCGCGCCCTCCTTTTCCCCGCGGTTCACGGCGAGGACGCGGTGCGAAGGAATCCGGTTCAGCGGTTCGCCGTAGTCGTAATACTGTTCGAACACGGGATTCTCCGCGGCCCTCTTCGATCTGAGCAGCCCCGCGCCCATGGTCAGACGCCGGACGGTCTTTCTCAGCTCCGCGTCGTCGGAGAAGGTTTCGGCGAGAATATCCCGCGCCCCTGCCAGAGCGGACGCGGCGTCCGGGACTTCCTTTTCGGGATCGGCAAAGCGCTCGGCCGCCTCCTCGATGGACGGGCTGTACCGCGCGCGCTGTTCCATGAGCAGGGCGGCGAGAGGTTCCAGACCTCGTTCCCTCGCCACGGACGCGCGGGTGCGGCGTTTCGGGCGGTACGGACGGTAGAGGTCGTCCGCTTCGGTGACGGTAGAGGCACGGTCGATGGCGTCGGCCAGCTCCGGCGTGAGCTTTCCCTGCCCGTCGATGAGCGCCTTGATCTCCTCTTTCCGCTTTTCCAGATTTCGCAGAGCCGCGAGCCGTTCCGTCAAGGTTCTGAGGACGGTGTCGTCCAGCCCTCCGGTCACTTCTTTTCTGTAACGCGCCACAAAGGGCACGGTGTTTCCTTCGTCAAGGAGCTTGACCGTCGCCTCGAGCCGCGCGTACGGGATCTTCAACTCCTCCGACAGACGGGAGAGAATGTCCATATCAGTCGTTCTGCCTTTCCCGGCGGTCCGTGTTCCCTCCCCGGGCGATGAACCGCTCGAAATCAAAATAACAGTCGTAGTCCGCTTCGATCCAGACCTCGTCCCATGAGATCCGGGCAAGGGCGACGCCGAGGTAACTCTTCGCGCTCAGACGGTGGCGTCCGTTCACGAGATAGAGCTCGTGCGGGCATTTCGCCGCCGCTTTGGTCAGGGCGATCACGTCCCCCGTGGAATCCAGACGGATCCTGTACCGGAACATCTGCTTGTCCATGTTTCACTCCGATCCGTCCGACCCCCGGCCGAAAATCCGGGCAGCGGACGATTTCGCCGCGCAGGTCAGCCTCGCCGATGCGGCTTCAATACGTTACTATTATACTGAAACGGATGGATTTGTCAAGTGGGGGCGAGCACACTTCCAACCCGTCCGACACCCGTGTTCGCCCCGCGCATAAACGATCCCGATCCGTGGAATACTGTCTCTGGAATCAAAACGAATTACGGAGTATCGAGCATGCAGAGCAAACCATTCATTCCCGCGCGGCCCGTCTATATCACGGCGGCCGGATCGGTGGCGGGATCCAAGGAAAAACGGGGGCCCCTCGGCGATCTCTTCGATTTCTGCGGGGACGACCGGTTCGGGAAGGAGACATGGGAAAAGGCGGAGGCGGAGATGCAGCGGCTGGCGTTGGGGATCGTTCTGCGCAAGTCGGAGCTGATCGATTCGGAAATCGACCTGCTCTTCGCCGGAGATCTCGTCAACCAGTGCCTGTCCTCGGCCTTCGGGCTGCTGGATTACCGGATCCCGCATCTCGGCCTGTTCGGAGCATGCTCCACCTGCGCGGAAGGGATGCTGCTCGGGGCGATGGCGGCGGGATGCGCGGTCAGGCGGGCGGCGGTGGTCACGTCCTCTCACTTCTGCACGGCCGAGCGGCAGTTCCGGATGCCGGTGGAATACGGCGGACAGCGGGCTCCGACGGCGCAGTGGACCGCAACCGGAGCCGGGGCGTTCCTGCTGTCCTCGGGGATCCGCGACGCCGTCCGGTGCGAAGGGGAGTTCGTCCCCCGCATTACAGAGCTCTTTCCCGGCTGCACGGTGGACCGGGGGATCACGGACGCCTCGAACATGGGGGCTGCCATGGCTCCCGCGGCGGCGGACACGATCAGCCGGTACGCAGCGGGCGGCGGTTCCCTCTCGGACGCGGCGATCGTCACCGGGGATCTCGGGGCGGAGGGGAGCGGGATCCTCGTCGATCTGCTCCGAGCGGAAGGGATCGACATCGGGGAGAACCACACGGACTGTGGCCTGATGCTCTTCGATCCGGAGACGGAGGACGTTCACGCAGGGGCGTCCGGATGCGGGTGCTCCGCGCTGGTCATGGCGGCGTCCATACTTTCCGACATGCGGAAGGGGACGGTCGGAGACGTTCTCTTCGTGGGGACCGGCGCGCTGACCAACGCGATGGCGGCCTGTCAGGGGCAGAGCATCCCCGGAGTTGCGCATCTCGTGCGGATCTCCCCGGTTTCAAAACAAGAACTCAAAGAAGCGGGAGGAAACTGACATGGAACTTTTGACTGCGCTGATCCGGGCGTTTGCCGTGGGAGGGTTTCTCTGCGCCGTCGCCCAGATCTTCATTGACCGGACCCGTCTGACGCCGGCGCGGATTTTGACGGGCTACGTCGTGACGGGCGTCCTGCTCGGCGCGCTCGGGCTTTACAAGCCGCTGGTTGACTTCGCCGGAGCGGGCGCGACCGTCCCCCTCACCGGCTTCGGCTATCTCATCAGCGAGGGCGTGCGGAAAGCCGTGGAAGAGAGAGGGCTGATCGGCGCGCTGACCGGACCTCTGACGGCGGCGTCGGGCGGGATCGCGGCGGCTTTAGGAGCGGGAGTGCTCGCCTCACTCTTCTTCGACAGCAGGGCCAAAGACTGAATCCCTCTTGATTCTCCCGCCGTTCTGTGCTAAGATAAGCATGGATCGAAACGGACACGGAGGAATTCGTCATGCTGAAACGGCGCGGAATCGTCATCCACGACACGGACTGCGGGCCTTATTGGGCACAGCGGCTGGAATCGAGCGGCCTGAACACGGTGGGCGTTCATCCTGCCGGGGGAATCGACGCGCATCTTTCGCTCGCCTCCTGTATGGAATTTGTGAAAACGGAGCGGTTCCGGGCTTTTAAGGAGCGCGTGAACCGGGCGGGGATCGCCGTGGAGTTCGAGATGCACGCGCTGTCGTGGCTCCTTCCGCGGGATCTGTTCCGGGACAAGCCCGACTGGTTCCGCATGGAGGAAAACGGGGAGCGTGATCCGCGGTTCAACTGCTGTGCCTCGTCCCGGGACGCGCTGGCCTTTATCCGTGACCGCACAAAGACGCTGGCGGAGGCTTTTCCGTCTGATACGCACCGGTATCACTTCTGGATCGACGACGTGGCGGAGGCAAAATGCCGCTGTCCGCTCTGCCGGGACCTTTCCGCGTCCGATCAGGCCTTGATCCTGACGAACGCCATCGCGGAGGGGGTCCGGCGCACGGATCCGGAGGGGCTGACCGCGTATCTCGCCTACTGCGGGACGCTGAAAAAGCCGGAGCGGGCAGAGCCCCTTCCCTTCCTCTTTCTGGAATTCGCGCCCATAGGCCGAGCGTTCGAATACTCCCTGTTCGATCCGGACTGTGAGAAAAACGCGGAACAGACCGCGCATCTGCCCGCTCTGCTCGACTTTTTCGGGCGGGAAAACGCGAAGGTGCTCGATTACTGGGTCGATAATTCCCTCTTTTCCGGCTGGACGCTTCCGCCGAAGAAGTTTGAGTTCAATGCCGGAGTCTGCCGCGCCGACGTCAAGGAATACGCCGAGCGGGGATTTTCCTCCGTCACGTCCTTCGGCTGCTACCTCGGGGAGAACTACCGGGAGCTCTGGGGCGACGCGCCGGTCGGGGAGTATTTCCGGATCCTGTCCGAAATCTGAGGCCGGCTCCCTTCTCCCGATCCCCGCCGACGTCCGTTTGGCAGCCCGACCTGACGTCCCGATTTTTCAGCCGTTCGCCCCGGAAATTCGCCTCGGTCGCTTGACAAAAAAGGGCTGGCGGAGTATAATACAGGGAGTCGGGGTGTAGCCCAGTTGGTAGGGTGCGACATTTGGGATGTCGAGGCCGCGAGTTCGAGTCTCGCCACTCCGACGGCTGAAAAGCACGGAAAGTCCTTGAAATCATTGTGGTTTCGGGGACTTTCTCTTTTTGGGATATTCGGTTTTACGGGGCGGCAGACTACAGGGGGTACCATAGACGGGCGGGGATTCTCAGAGACTCTTTTTCCAGTCTGTTTGGCTCTGGATTCGTCCGGTTTGGAGGCCTTTGGGCGGAAAGGCTTTTCTTTGTTTTCTGCGGGAGAGAATTTGCCTGCGGAGTGGGATTGATCCGGCTTTGCTCGGATGGGGGGAATCGAACCCCTAATCCGATTTACGACGTGGGGGTCTGCTCCTTCTTTTTTTGTTTGTCCTCCGCGATCCTTGCCTTGACTTCATTGATCATTGCGGCGAGCGCGGTCTCGCATTCCTCGGAGGTTTTCGCGTAGACGGTGTGGACTTCCCTCTTCCCGTCCGCGTTCTTCGGCGTGTACCGCCCTTCGTACAGGTTTTCTCCGAGCCGGTACACTCCGCCTGTTCCGGATTTGCGGTACTTCCCCCGGTAAGGCCTGAACGGTTCTCTCT
This sequence comes from Oscillospiraceae bacterium, assembly GCA_015065385.1. Taxonomy (GTDB): domain Bacteria; phylum Bacillota; class Clostridia; order Oscillospirales; family CAG-272; genus UMGS1696. The sequence continues at coordinate 58,864 of SVQK01000043.1, forward strand.
TTGCCTCGGAGGACGTCACAGTCCGCTCTGTCGGCTTCTCTGCGGCGTCCCACGTCTCGTTCCGCCCGAAGCCCTTCTCGATCTTTTCCGCCGCCTGAACGCGCATCTGGTCGGTCACATGGCTGTACACGTCGATCGTCGTCGCGGAGGACACATGACCGATCACCGCGGACAGGGTTTTGATGTCCATTCCGTGCTCTAATGCAGTAGAGCAAAATGTATGCCGCAGGTCATGAAAACGTGTGATTTTGCATCCGGCGTGTTCCTCCACCCTGCGGAGCTTCTTCCGGACCGAGCTCGGATCCCGCGGAGAATCCTCCTTGACGGGAGACGGGAACATCCACCGGGAATCCGTCGTTTTCCGATATTCCCGCAGGACGTTTACCACCGATTGAGGGAGGATCACCGTGCGGATGGATGCTTTTGTCTTCGGCTCGGTTAGGTGCAACTCCCTGTTCAGCCGGTTGACCGTCCGTTCGACGCGAAGCTCGCCGGTCTCCATGTCAAGATCCTCCCATAGAAGCGCGCAGATCTCTCCCCGCCGGAGCCCCGTCGCCAGTTCAAGCAATGCCATCTCATAACAGCCCTCTTCCTTTGCCTGTATGAGAAACCGCCGCATTTCCTCATGGGTCAGCACCTGCATTTCTCTGGATTTCTTCGGCGGAAGTTTACATCCGACCGCGGGATTCACGGGGATCAGGCCCTCTTTCTTCGCTTTTTCAAGGGCGGCATAGCATGCCGTGTGGCAGGAGCGGATCATCTGGTCGGACAGCCCATCGCCGTACATGTCCCGACGGATCAGTCTGCCATTCTTTTTCTGAGTCACATAAAAGCTCTGCAAATCGCTCTGTTTCAGCTTGTCCAGCGGGATCAATCCGATTCCGGGTACGATGTGCTGATAAATGCGCGTTTCATAGCTTTTCTGTGTGGTTGGGCGTATACCGGGCTTACACCATGTCTGATACCACAGGTCGATCCACTCCCCGAACGGCATGGAGGGATCAGCGCGGGAAGGCAGTTTTCTGTTCAGCCCGGCGCACTCTTCTTTCAGCTTCTCCAGTTTTTCGAGGCACTCTGCTTTGGAATGGGCGAGAACATTCTTCGTCTTCGGCAGATTCTTTTCATCATACCCTATGACGACGCGCCCTTCCCATCGTCCGTCCTTTCTCAGGCGGACGGATCCTTCTCCTGGTTTCCGTTTTCTTCCCAAGGTTTCAGCTCCTTTCCGAACAGATCTTCCATAAAGTCTCCGACTATCGTCGCTGCGTTTCTCTGCATATCCGTCGTAACGTGCCCATAGACGTCCAGCGTAAAACTGGCATTGGCATGACCGAGGATCTGCGCCAGTGATTTCGGATCGACTCCCGCGGCAATCGCGTTGGTCGAGAATCCATGTCGAAGATCATGAAAACGCAGGTTTGGCAGCCCGGCCCGGCGCAGGATCTTTTTCAGACAGTCGTAAGCGGCGGATGGAGAAACGGGCTTTTCCGGGTCCCGCAGACTGGGGAAAATCCATTCTGAGACCGCCTGTTTCTTCCTCTGCTTCAAAAGGTGGAGGGTACTGGCCGGGAGAAGGATCGTTCTCATGCCGCGATCCGTTTTCGGGTCGCTGATTTCAAATTCGCCCCCTCCGTTTTCCTTGAGCGTATGCCGGATCCGGAGCGTTCCGGCATTCTCGTCGAAATCCTCCCAGCGAAGTCCGCAGATTTCGCCTTTCCGCAGTCCGGTGGTACATTCCGTGTAGAAGAAATCCTTCCACAGGGGTTCGGCTTCAATGGCCTCCATGAACCGACCCTGCTGTTCCCGATTGAATACGTTCAGCGATTTTCTGACTGCTTTCGGAAGGGTTGCCCCATCAGTCGGATTGGAGGGGATGAGCCGCGCTCCGACTGCCGCCTTCATCGCCTGATGGAGAACGGCATGGATCCCGCGCACGGTGTTCGGGGATAAGCCGGTTTCGCCGTCCTTTGTCACCCGTTCTCTCCCGTCGGCCAGGAGTGTATTGTACAGTTTCTGGATATCGGTTGGGGTGATGAGGCGGATCGGTTTGCCCCCGAGTATCCTTCTGACGGGAGCAAGGGAGGAGCGGTATCTCTCGGCGGTGCTCTTCCGGACGCTGGGAGAAACGTAATCCTCAAGCCAGCGGTCCAGCCAGTCGTCAAGGAACATGGCGGATTCCTCCGTCAGGTTTACGTTCCTGTGCTGTTCGATGGCGCGGTACAGCTTGGGAAGGAGCTCTTTCTGCGTCTTGGCGAACACAGATTTATAGATAGGCAGCCCATCCTTCCGGTGTCCGACGACGATCCGGCCTTCCCAGTACCCGTCGGAGCGTTTGCGTACTATGCCGTCCCCGTCCGGGCGGCGTTTCGTTTTTGCCACGGGATCACCTCGCTTTCTCAGACACACAACATACCACAACCCTGCGGGAATATCCAGCGCTTTCGGAACTTTATCAGTTTGGACATATCTGACATCGGGGGTAGGTAATAGCGACCCCCGATTTGCGACGTAGGGGGTGAATCTGCAATGTTAGGTTGACAATATCCTAAAATCGGTGTATAATAGGATTATCAGAATTCATCTGGAGGCTGCCGTGACTGTCAATACCAACCAAATCGTCTCGATCTCCGAGGCAAACCAGAACTTCTCCCGCGTCGCTCGTCTCGCCGAACAGAAAGGGACGATCGTGATCTTCAAGAACAACAAGCCGAAATTCAAGCTCGTCGATCTGGAACAGGACGATGATCTGGAGCTCACGGACGACGAGAAGATCGATCTTGTCGCTGCGCGCATCCTGAAAAAATACCGTAAGGCGTTTGAGGAGCTGGCGAAATAAACACAGGCTGTTGTTGTACACGTTCAATCATGTGTGGAAGGCATTGCCAAGGAATTGGTCGGGAAACTTGATGTTTGTTTTCTGCCTTGTTAAAATAAGAAAATGTGCGAAGCCCCCAAACAAAATCATTGTAGATTATCACAAATCATAACCAAAAGGAGAGTTTGGTGAATGGAGCGGAAAAGCATCAAAGATACCTTATCTGAGGCATCATCCACAGTAAAAAGTATTGTCGATAAGACAAAAGGTGTTCTATTAGATAAAAAGGATGCAATTGTTGACAAACTTGATCAGAATGGTGATGGCGAATTCGACATAACTGATATTATTATTCTCTCTTTCAAATCTCCTGGAATCAGAGTAAATCGTGACACTTTCCTAAGAAACGAATTGTACAAAAATCATACGCAAGAAACCATTGATGAGGTTATCCGATCGACCCCTATGAAAGCAGGGATTTCTTCACAAGAAATTGACAAAATTGCCAATGAGGTCATCAATTTTGAAAGGAACTGTGTTACAGGCATATCTACTGCGCTTGGTATACCGGGTGGATGGGCAATGGCTGCAACAATTCCGGCGGACATTATTCAATATTATGGTTATACACTCCGTGCCGCTCAAAAATTATTGTATCTATATGGATTCCCTGAAATTGTTGTTCCGAAGAATGATCTCTTGCTTGACACAGAAACAATCAATACAATTATTCTCTGTCTTGGCGTTATGAATGGTGTCGCAGGTGCAAATAACGCAATTAAGGCTATGGCCAAAGCATTAGCCATAGGAGTAGAGAAAAAACTGTTGAACACAGCATTAACAAAAGGTGCATTCTATCCGTTTGTGAAAGCTGTCATGAAATGGTTTGGAGTGAGATTGACAAAAGCGACTTTCGCCGGTTTCTTCAAAAAAGCGATCCCCATGGTAGGCGGCGTTGTGGGCGGCGGCCTAACATTTTTGACTTTCAAACCGTGCTGTATGCGATTAAGGGACGTGCTTTCCGACACAATGTTATCTAACCCTGATCATATTTCTTCTGTTGAGGAAGATACAACTGTTGGCGTTATCATAACAGGAGACGAATCGTTTCATGAAATTCAGGAAGGAGTAAGTGGGGGCGCAGAAAAAGTAGAGGAAAGCACAGAGGACAATTGTAACTAACGACCTCAAGCGAGAACCCCGGACGGCCCGCTGACAGCGTTGCTGTCAGCCACCGTTCCGGTGTCTCACGGGGAGGTTAGTCCTCCCCGTGAGTGCGGAGTTTTATCCTGCTCGGACTCCCCGAAGGGCGTAAAATCTCCCACCCGTCCCGGATTCTGTCCCGCACTTTCCGATTGACAGAACTCACGCAAACCGAATCGGGGACAACGGTTTTGAAGGATTCGTCCCGTTGTCCCGCATCTTCTGACGAAGGAGACTATTTCCGTGTGAACTCGATCGGCTTGCTGTCCGGATGCTCGCGGTTGTACTTCTGTACCGCCGCTTCGTACTGGGCAAGAGCAAGCTGATTCCGAAACACACGATCCACGACGGGCTGGATGGGCAAGATCGTATAGAGCAGGTTGCCGTTGTGCTTCCGCCCGTCCTTCAGCGTGACCGTCGTCGGTTCGGTATCGATCAAACCGCGCTTCTGCAGGGACTTCACATACTTGGCAACAGTTTTGGACGTCATGCCGGTTGCTTTCCCGATGGTGCTGTAACTCGGATGGCATTGGAACGTCTTCCGGTCCTCGCAGTACATGAGGTACGCATAGACGGCAATCTCGCCCGTGGACAGGCCGAGAGAAAAGATTTCGTTCGGCAGGGGGAAGTAGTCGCGGATGGGATCGCGGGGTTGTGTTTTCTTACGGCGCATCTGGTCCCTCCAATATATTCTGCTCGTTTCTGTCGAGAGCATAGTAACTTCTTATGTGCTCGCCGTTATCGACCATCAGCATGGCCAATGACTTTGAGAACACTATGTCTTCCAGAATGACTTCGGCAAAATAGTGGATGGCTGATCCGCGTGATCTTCTGTAGAGAAGGCATATTCGGAAAGCGATG
>SVQK01000044.1 GCA_015065385.1 Oscillospiraceae bacterium
AGAAGGATGATCGTGCCCGCCTTCTTGATGAAGGACCAGCCGCGCTCCCACATGGACCGGAGCACGTTGCCGAGGGTCGGCCAGTGGTAGGCGGGAAGCTCCATGACGAACGGAGCGGGATCGCCGGCGAACATCTTCGTTTTCTTTAAGATAATGCCGGAGACGATGATCGCGGCCATTCCGATGAAGTAGGAGCCTGTGGAGATCAGGGCGGATCCGCCGAAGATGGCGCCCGCGATCATGGCGATGAAGGGAACCTTCGCGCCGCAGGGGATAAAGGTGGTGGTCATGATCGTCATGCGGCGGTCGCGCTCATTCTCGATGGTACGGGAGGCCATGATGCCGGGGATGCCGCAGCCCGTTCCGATGAGGATCGGGATGAAGGACTTGCCGGAAAGGCCGAAGCGGCGGAAGATCCGGTCAAGCACGAAGGCTACGCGGGCCATATAGCCGCAGGCCTCCACGAAGGCCAGAAGGAGGAAGAGCACCAGCATCTGGGGAACGAAGCCGAGCACCGCGCCGACGCCGGCCACGATACCGTCCTGAATCAGACCGTAGAGCCAGTCGGGGATCCGGGGCTCTCCCTCGGAGTCGCAGAGGATCTTGTCGATCAGAGCGGGAACGCCGGGAACCCATACGCCGTAATCAGCCGGATCGGGCTCCTCGCCGTCGTATTTCGCAAAGACTTCGACCGCGTCTTTCAGGTCATTGTAGGTGTAGGTCACATCCTCGGTCTCGAGGGTCTCCTCGTCCTCGAGGGTGTAGTCGGCGGTCGCGGAGGCGTCGATCGAGGAGAGAGCGGTACGGACGTCGTCCGCGGAGAAGTCTTCGCCCAGCTCATCGCCCAGAAAGGCGTCGATCACGTTCGCGGCGTCGCCGAATTCTTCGCCGGCCTCTTCCGCCTCGGCGGATCCGATGCCGAACAGATGCCAGCCGTCGCCGAACAGGCCGTCGTTGGCCCAGTCGGTGGCGGACGCGCCCACGGTGACCATGGAGATGTAGTAGATGAGGAACATCACGGCCGCGAAGATCGGAAGGCCCAGCCAGCGGTTGGTGACGACCTTGTCGATCTTGTCGGAGACGGTCAGGCCGCCCGCGTTCTTTTTCTTGTAGCAGGCCTTGATGATGTCGGCGATGGCGAGATACCGCTCGTTCGTGATGATCGATTCGGCGTCGTCGTCCATCTCCTTCTCGACCGCCGCGATGTCCTGCTCGATGTGGCCGAGGGTGGCGGAGGAGAGCTTCAGCTGTTCGATGGCTTTGGAGTCGCGCTCGAAGAGCTTGATGGCGTACCATCTCTGCTGTTCCTCCGGCATGGAGTGCACCGCGGCCTCCTCGATGTGGGCGATGGCGTGCTCCACGGGGCCGGAGAACTTGTGCATCGGGACGGTCTTCGCGCCTTTTGCCGCGCGGATGGCCGCCTCAGCCGCCTCGTTGATCCCCGTTCCCTTCAGGGCGGAGATCGGAACCACGTCGCACCCGAGCTGGCGGCTCAGTTCCTCGACGTTGATTTTGTCGCCGTTCTTCGTGACCACGTCCATCATGTTGATGGCGCAGACCACCGGGATCCCGAGCTCCGTGAGCTGGGTGGTGAGGTAGAGGTTCCGCTCGAGGTTGGAGCCGTCGATGATGTTCAGAATGGCGTTCGGGCGTTCGCCGATCAGGTAGTTCCGGGCGACGACCTCTTCCAGCGTGTACGGGGAGAGGGAGTAGATGCCAGGCAGGTCGGTGACGATGACGTCGTCGTGCTTTTTCAGCTTGCCTTCCTTCTTTTCGACCGTGACGCCCGGCCAGTTCCCGACGAACTGGTTGGAGCCGGTCAGCGCGTTGAACAGCGTGGTTTTGCCGCTGTTCGGGTTGCCCGCTAAGGCGATGCGAATCTCCATGATCCGATTGTCCTTTCTTAGCTTATGCTTTCGGCAGTTTGAGTTCGGTGATCCGGTCAGACGGATCCGATTTTTGGAATAAGGTTAGAAGCAACTAACCTCCGGGCAGAGAAAACCGAAGCGGTTACTTCGCTGTTTTTTCGACCTCGACCATTTCCGCGTCGGCCTTCCGGATGGACAGCTCGTAACCGCGGACGGTGACCTCGATGGGATCTCCCAAGGGCGCTACCTTGCGGACGTAAACGGACACGCCCTTGGTCAGGCCCATGTCCATGATCCGGCGTTTGATCGCGCCTTCCCCGTGCAGTTTCACGACGCGTACGGTCGAGCCGATGGATGCGTCTCTCAGTGTGTTCATGCGTTTCCTCCTCTTTATATGGATATGGATCTCAGACAGTGAATGCGGCGGGTCAGTTCACGAAAACCTTTGCGGCGAGCCCGCGGTCGATCCCCACCCGGCTTTCCTTCACGTTGACGATCAGGTTTCCGGCCAGCTCGGATACGACGGTGATGTTGTGGCCGACTACGAAACCGAGGTTTTCAAGGTGCTTCTTCACTTCGGGACTTCCGCTGATTCTGACGATGGTGTGGGCGTTTCCGTCCGCGGCCAGCAATAAAGGCATCATGCTTGTTCTGCTCCCCTGACGGCCTTCCGGGGCCGCCGCCGATGATTAGAAACTGAAATGCGTCTGGCGGATAATTAGCACCAGCTAATCTACCATGCCTATTATAATCCTTTTCATCGGAGTTGTCAAGTGCTAACCGACGATTTTTTGCCGCGCGGGGGCTTTTTGTCGAACCATCCGGAATGGGCGGGCCGGGCGCGGTTCAGTTTTGGCAGCCGTGACAACCGGCGGGGGAGCGGATTTCGCCTCCCCGGGTCCTCCGCTCCTTTCCAAATTGGCCCGGGTATCTTGCAAATCCGCGCGGAATCGGGTATAATACCAGTATCATACAGCGTGATTTGCGCGCAGGAGGACGACATGGCCGAAATCCGACCGATCGACATGGAACATTGGCCCAGAGCCGCCCATTACCGCCGGTTCACCGAGGAGAACCCCTGCGCCGTGACCATGACGGACGATGTGGACGTGACCGAGCTGCGCCGCGCCTGCAAAGCCTCGGGCCGGTCCTTCTATCTATCCGTGCTCTGGTTGGTGTCCGCCGCGCTCAACGCCCATGAGGAATTCCGCTTGACGGAGGTGGACGCGTCCGATCTTCCGGCTCCGGTCCCCGCCGTCTGGGACGTGATCCACCCCGCCCACAACGTCTTTCACGAGGAGAGCGAGACCTATACCGGAACCTTTTCGCTCTTCTCCCCCGATCCCGTCCTGTTCATGGAGCGGGCTGCGGAGGACGTCGAGCGGGCAAAGCGTCTGACGATCCCGGCCGTCCCGACCCCGCCCAACGTGTTTGACGCGTCCTGCGTTCCGTGGCGTCATTTCACCCACGCCGGAGCTCTGACGGACGCGCCTTCCCTCTCCCCTCTGGTCGTCTGGGGAGGATTCCGGGAAACGGAGGTTCGGGGCAAAGCCGTGACGCTCATGCCCTTGTCCGTGACGATCTCCCATGCCGCGGCGGACGGATTCCATCTCGCGCGGTTTCTGAACGAGGTCGAGGAGGCGGGCTGCGCGCTTGCCGGGTCGATGGGAGGGGTGAGGCTGTGAGACTGTTTGTCGCCGTCCGGTTTTCCGCCGGATTTGTCCGCGCTCTGACCGACTGCCAGCGGAGCGTCCGCCTGATGGCCGGAGAAGAATCCGGAAATCGAAAGCCTGTCAACTGGACGAAACCGGACAATCTCCACGTGACGCTGGCCTTTCTCGGGGAGAGAAAAGATCCCGAATCCGTGATCCGCGCCCTCCGCTCCGTCTCCTTCGAGCCCTTCCGGATCGAATGCGGACCGTTCCGGAAGTTCGGAGACGCCCTGACAGTCGGGATCCGGGACGGCGGGGAGAGCGTCCGTCTCGCAAAAGCCGTGCGGTCCGCTCTGGACGGAGCCGGAATCTCTTACGATGGGAAGCCTCCCGTTCCCCACGCGACCCTTGCCCGGAATTTCCGCCTTCCCCTGCCGGACGGGATCTCCCTCGCGGCGCCGGAAGGGAAGGAAACCGTGTCCTCCTTCTCCCTCATGAAGTCCGAAGGGGGCGGCCCGTCCCTCGTCTACACCGAACTCTGGAACAGCGCGAGGGGGGATCGCCGCTGACTGACCGCTTTGCCTTTGTTCTGCCATTTCCCGCCGTGCGGCGGATCTGATAAAAAGGAACCTGACCGATATGAAGCATGGATTCATCAAACTCGCCGCCGCTGTGCCGGATGTGCATGTGGCCGCGCCCATGAAAAACGCCGCCGAGATCTGCCGCCTGATCGATCGGGCATATGACGAAGGCGTCCGCGTTCTCGTCTTTCCGGAGCTGTCCCTGACGGGCTACACCTGCGGCGATCTCTTCCTCTCCGACGGACTGCTCGACGGAGCGGAGAAAGCCCTTCTGACCGTCGCGGAGCACACTGCCGGAAAGAAAATGCTCGTTTTCGCCGGACTCCCGCTCCGGGTGAACGACCGCCTGTACAACTGCGCCGCTGCGATCTGCGACGGGGAGATCCTCGGCATCACCCCGAAGACCGCCATTCCGAACTACGGCGAATTCTACGAGGCGCGGCATTTTTCCGTCCCTTCCGGGGGCGAGGTCGCCGTGCTCCGGAACGGTGAGGAAGAATATTATATCCCGCTGTCCCACGGGGTCTATGTCTGCCGGGAGGTCCCCGAGCTGGCCGTGGGCGCGGAGATCTGCGAGGAGATGTGGACGGCGGGATCCCCCTCGGAAAAGCTGGCCGCGGACGGAGCGACGGTCATCGTCAACCTTTCCGCCTCCAATGAGACCGTCGGCAAGGACGAATACCGGCGGACCCTCGTGAAAGCGGCCTCCGGAAAGTGCGTCGCGGCGTATGTGTACTGCGACGCCGGAGAGGGGGAATCGAGCACCGACTCCGTCTTCTCGGGCCACTGCATGATCGCCGCAAACGGGACGATCCTCGCGGAAAACGAACCTTTCGGCGGGGCGGAGCTTCTCACGGCGGTGGTGGATCTCGCCCATCTGCGCCACGACCGGAGGAAAATGAATACATGGAAGGGCGGCGTGTCCGCTTCTCCTTCCTTCTCCCTCGATCTCTGCGACACGGATCTTGCGGGTCTTCTGAATCCGCGCCCGTTCATCCCGTCCGAGGGAGAGCGGGACGCCGTGTGCCGCCGGATCTTCGATATTCAGGTGGCGGGCTTGGTCAAGCGGATCAAAGCCGCCCATGCCTCGACCTGCGTGATCGGTCTGTCCGGCGGGCTCGACTCCACGCTGGCGCTGCTCGTGACGCGCGAGGCCATGCAAAAGCTCGGACGGGATCCGCGGGATCTGATCGCGCTGACCATGCCCTGCTTCGGGACCACCTCCCGCACCAAATCGAACGCGGAAACCCTCGGCGCGCTGTTCGGGACCCGCTTCAGGACGGTGGATATCAAGGAATCCGTGGATCTGCACTTCCGCGATATCGGCCACGACGCGGCGGATCACTCCGTGGTGTACGAAAACGCGCAGGCAAGGGAGCGGACCCAGATCCTCATGGATATCGCCAACGCGGAAAACGGCCTCGTGATCGGGACCGGGGATCTTTCGGAGCTCGCGCTCGGATGGGCTACTTACAACGGGGATCATATGTCGAATTACGGCGTCAACGGCGGCATTCCGAAGACCCTGGTGCGCGTGCTGGTCGCGTGGTATGCGGATACCTTCGGAGACGGACTCCGGACAGAGACGGAAGACGGGGAGGTTCGCACCCTCGGCGGTGTGCTCCGGGATATCTTGGACACTCCCGTCAGCCCGGAGCTTCTGCCCCCGAAGGAAGGCGAAATCGCCCAGAAGACCGAGGATCTCGTCGGCCCGTACGATCTGCACGATTTCTTCCTCTACCACTATGTCCGCTGGGGCGAATCGAAGGACAAAATCGCAAGAGAGGCGAAGGCCGCTTTTGCAGGGACTTTCGACGGCGAAACGGTCGAAAAATGGCTGAACACCTTCTTCCGCCGGTTCCGTACGCAGCAGTTCAAGCGGTCCGCCCTGCCCGACGGTCCGAAGGTCGGATCGGTAGCCCTGAGTCCGCGCGGCGACTGGAGAATGCCCTCCGACGCGGAAGCGGACGAGTGAAAAGTAAGGATGATTCAGACATAAAAAGGAGCGAAAGCAATGGGTAAAAAGGGAACCTACGGCGTGATCGCCGCCATGAAGATCGAAGCGGAGCACATCGTCGCCGCCATGGAGGAGGCGCGGAGTGAGACCGTCGGCGGGATCGAGTTCACCGTCGGAAAGATCCGGATGGCCAACGGACACGCGGGCGGGGAAATCGGCGAGGCGGACGTGATCGTGGCGGTCTGCGGCATCGGCAAGGTGTTCGCCGCCATGTGCGCCCAGACCATGATCGTGAAGTATCACCCCGGTTGTATCATCAACACCGGCGTGGCGGGCAGTCTGTCCCCGGATATCGGTGTCGGGGACGTGGTGATCGCCGAGGACGTGGTGGAGCACGACTTCGATACCTCCGCGTTCGGGGATCCGGTCGGGCTGATCCCCACTTTGAACGTCGTGAAGATGCACTGCTCGGACAAGCTGCGCATGAGCGTGCTCCGGAATGCCGCAGAAACGGTGCTCGCAGGGACGGATTCGAATGTCTTCACCGACCGCGTGATCGCCACCGGGGATCAGTTCATCGCAGACAGCGCGAAGAAACGCTGGATCGTGGATACGTTCGGCGCGTCGGCATGCGAGATGGAGGGCGGCGCGATCGGGCAGGTCTGCACGGCCAATCAAATCCCCTTCGCCGTTGTCCGGACCATTTCGGACAGCGCGGACGGCGGGGCGGTGGAGGACTATCCCTCCTTTGCGAAGCGATCCGCTGAGATTTCCGCGAAGATCGTGCTCCGCGCCGTCACGCTGATCTGGTGAGCCCCGTGGAGTATTCCAGCGATTTTCTCGATCGTGCCGCGCGCCTCTTCTTCCCGGATCCCGAGGCCGTTTCGCTGATCGCCTCGAGTGAGCGGGAGGACGATTTCCGGGCGTCCGCGCTCGTCTCAGGGTCCGGAGAGCGGTACGTTTTGAAGCTGGCTTCGAACGCCTTCACCCATGCCGCGCGGATCGAAGGGTGGAAGACCCTCGTCCGGGTGACCCGCTCCCTCGGCGCGTACATGCCGGATCTGATTCCATCCGCCTCCGGGCATCTTTCCGAACAGATCGAGTCGGACGGGCGGATTTTCACCGTATGGGCGGAGGAATTCGCTCCGTTCGAGCTTGCGCAGACGGAGGAGGAGTTCAAAGACCGCGAAGCCTATGCCCGGAAGGACGCCGCGCGGCCGAAAAACGCGGAAGGGGCCGCTCCGGCGTGGGAGGAAGAACTGATCCTTCTGTACGCGAAGCTCGGCGCGAAACGCATTCCGTGCGGCTGGGGCGTGTCGGGATATGCCCGCCTGACTCCCTTCGACGGGGAAGAGACGGATGAGGTCGAGGAATGCGTCCGCCTGTTCGGGGGAGATCTCCGGGATCGTTTCCCCGCGCTCCGCAGCCGCTGGGAGGATCTTCTGTGCCGCTGGCGGGAAAACCGGGACGCCCTCGCCGCGCTGTATTCCCGCCTGCCGACCTCCGTTTTTCAGGCCGACTGGAACGACACGAACGTGCTTCTGACGGACGACGGACATTTTGCGGGCCTGATCGACTGCAACATCGCCGGGGAGGACACGGTGCTCAATATGGCATTGTCCATCGGGCGGGTCGGCTTCAACGAGGACGACCGGGAATCCGCGGATCGCGCCCGGACGGTTCTGCGCCTCTTCTCCCGCGCGTACCGCTGGAACGGGGACGAAATCGACGCCGCTCCCCTGCTTTGGAAGTATATCTCCGCGCTGTTTTGGGGAGAGGTGAACGATCTGAAAAAGGCGGAAAAAGAGGAAGAGGCCGCGGCGATCCTCGACCGGATCGAAAAACAGCTCTCGGAAGAAGCTGATTTCCGCTCTGCGATGGAAGGTTGACCGCTTCTTCCTGTATAAATACCAAAATCCAATCGACGATCCGTGAGCGATCGGGAATAAGGAGGATTCGAACGATGTTCAAACTGCGTCCATTCACCCCCGCGGAGCTGAAACCGGCGGGATGGCTCAGACGGGAGCTTGAGATTCAGGCGGACGGGCTGTCCGGGAATCTCGACAAAATCTGGCCCGACGTCCGGGATTCCCGCTGGATCGGCGGAGACCGGGAGGGCTGGGAGCGCGTGCCGTACTGGCTCGACGGCTTCATTCCGCTCGCCTATCTGCTCGACGACAGGGACAAGATCGCCCGGGCGAAGCGGTATATCGACGCCATTGTTTCCGGACAGAAGGAGGACGGCTGGCTCTGTCCCTGCACCGACGAGGAGAGAGCGGGCTACGACATGTGGGCGCTCTACCTCATCGACAAGGTGCTGATGCTGTACTACGACTGCTCCGGCGACGAACGGATCCCGGACGTGGTGCGCCGCTCGCTCAAAAACCTCGCCGGACACATCGAGGCGCATCCGATCTTCGGCTGGGCGCATTCCCGCTGGTTCGAATGCCTGATCCCGATCTTCCGGCTGTACGAGACGGAGCCGGAGGAATGGCTGCTCGATCTGGCGCGGACGCTGAGAAAGCAGGGCATGCACTACGAGGAGATCTACGCCGACTGGAAGTACAAGATCCCGGAGCGCAAATGGCAGTGGGAGTCCCATGTGGTCAATCAGGGCATGGCGCTCAAGGAGGGCGCCCTCGCTTCTCTGCTGGACGGGGACGAGGCGGACGATTTCTTCTCCGAATACATGCTGTCCCAGCTCTTCGAATACCACGGCACGGCGGTCGGGCACTTCTCCGGGGACGAATGTCTGGCCGGCCACTCTCCGATTCAGGGAACCGAGCTCTGCGGCGTCACCGAGACGATGTACTCCTACGAGGTGCTCTTTGCGCTGACCGGCAATCCGATCTGGTCCGACCGGCTCGAGAAGCTGGCCTTCAACGCCCTGCCCGCCACTCTGACGCCGGATATGTGGGGCCATCAGTACGATCAGATGACCAATCAGGTCGCGTGCGTGAAGCTGGATCCCGGGCATGTGGTGTTCCTGACCAACTCCGCCGAGTCCCATCTCTACGGACTGGAGCCGAACTACGGCTGCTGCACGGCGAACTTCAATCAGGGCTGGCCGAAATTCGCCCTGTCTCTGCTCATGCGTACACAGGACGGGATTGCGGTGAACGCCGTCGCCCCCTGCCGTCTGGAAACGGAGATCGGAGGAGCCGCGGTGACGGTGGAGTGCGACACGATCTATCCCTTCGGCGGGGAAGTGAACTACATCGTGGAAACCGCGTCCCCCGCCGAATTCGCTCTGACGCTCCGGATCCCGGGAACCTGCTCCGCGGCCTTTGTGGACGGAGAACCCGCCGAGCCCGGGAGCCTGCTCACCCTGAAACGGGTCTGGGAAGGAAAAAGCGTCGTGACGCTCAGCCTGCGCGTTGAAACGAAATTCGTTCGTCGCCCCACGGGGCTTTACTCCCTCGAGCGCGGGCCTCTGGTCTACGCCCTGAAGATCGGGGAGGAGTGGACAAAGCTCGAATACGAGCGGAACGGCGTCGAGCGGATCTTCCCCTACTGCGACTGGGAGGTGCGTCCCACGACGGAATGGCAGTTCGCTCTGGCATCGGTGGACGGCGAGGGTGTCGGCGTGCGCGAGACTGGGGAGATCGGAGACCTGCCCTTCGCTCCGGAGAACGCCCCCGTGGTGCTGGACGTCCCCGTATACCGGATCAACTGGGGCTATGAGAACGAATACCGGATGATCGCTCGGGAGAAGCCGCTCTCCGCCCTTCCGATCGGACCGCTCACCACCGCGCAGTTCATCCCCTACGGCTGCACGAATATCCGGATCACGGAAGTGCCGAAGGCGGAGTGATACTATAGTGTATTCACACTATGAGGAATGAAACGCTGCGCGTTTCGAATCAAATCCCGCTACGCGCGGGAGGCGCCGGGGAGGGACACCATCTCTGGCCGAAGGTGCCCCTCCCCGGAGGGTCCCCCTTGGCCATATGGCATAAGGCGACAGCTCGCTCCTGTATCCGAATTCGATTTCGTATCCCAATCCTCGCGCGGACTCTGTTACGTCAGCCGACACCATGCGATGAATTCCGGCTTCACCGAAATTCATCGGTTTGCTATGCTGACGCGCTGCAAACAGCGATCGAAACGCGCATTGGAATGGGTAAAACGTGCAGTTCAACCTTCCTTGCCTCGCCCTCCGGGAGAGGTGGCGCCGTCGAAGACGGTGACGGAGAGGGCCGAAATGAAAAACTCGCGGAGCTGTCCTCCCATACAGGGAACAGGCTCCGCGTTCTTCTTTGATTCGGTTTTCTACTGTTCTCTGCCCACAAAAGCAAACCTTCGTGGGCTTTGAACGCTATATCGAGCGGCTCATCTTGTTGAGGGGATTTTATCCGAAAGAAACCCGTGTTTCCTTTTCGGCTTGGGAGTAGGTTCAATTGATCTCGTCCCGCATGTTCTTTCTCACCGGGGGCAGGCCGGGGCGGTACAGGTAGCGGGCTCCGAGACGGTCGGCCCACGATTCGCACCAGAGGCGGGAATAGGGGACGCGCTTTTCCCGGCGGTATTTCTCGAATACCGGCAATCCGGCCCAGAGCAGGGAGGGCAGGCTCACGGCGAACAGGTAGAGCGGCCCGAGCATCAGGGACTGAAAGGTGTGTCCGTATTCGTGAAGGTGGATCCTCCCGTTTTTCGGGCAGAAGAAGAATAAACCCAGCGACACCCCGTCCGGCCTGTGCCATTCGGTGCAGACCGCCGTACCCATGGAGAAGGAACGGCACTTTTTCATCCGGCACAGAAGGAACACCGCGAATCCGATCACGGTCTGCGGCAGTCCCCAGGTGCATTGGATCAGGACGCAGACCGCGCGGCGCATCCGGACGGAGAGGGGAGTCCGCTCCCGGCTGTCGGATCCGCTCACTGCCTGCCGTCCTTTTCCCCGTCGTCGTCTTCCCCGAGGAAGAGCAGCTCGTCGTCAAAATCAGATCCGCCGGAGGTCTTCGTCTCTTTCGCTCCGGTTTCCCTATCCGGATCCGGGCCGAGAATCAGCTCGATTTCCTCATCCGCGTCAGGGGCGTCCTGCTCCGTCGGCGGTTCGTTCGCCGTCTTTTCCGGGAGCTCTTCGGAGAATTCCGTGCCGAGAATGGAGTCCCAGTCCTCAAACGAGCTGTCGGAGGCATCGAAGGACGCGTCGAGGGTATCCGGCGCGGAGGAAAGGATCTCGTCAAACAGGGCTTCGGATTCGGAAGTCGGTTCCGGATCCGGTGCGGACTCGGGTCCGGGATCTATAGCAAACTCCGCCTCCGGTTCAAAGGAGACTTCTGATTCGGATTCCGGTTCGGGAGACGCCGCAGGCTCCGGTTCCGGTTCGGATCGGGGAGTCGGAGCGGGTTCTGTCCGCTGGGCCTCCGACGCGGCGCGCTTGCCGGGAAGATTGGTCAGGCAGAAGCGGGCCATGTCCGCGAAGGGCGACTGCCGTCCCTCGTCCATGAAGATCTCGTGGCGCAGATTTCGGTACATCCGCTCGTCCACGGAGGCAAAGCCCATGTCGGAGAGGAATTTCCCAGCGTAGATCATCCAGTCGTCCCCGCCCGCGATCGGATCCTTCTCCCCGGCCATCAGCAGAACCGGGATGTCCGAGGGCTTGTCCCAGAAGGAGGGCTTCCAGACGTCGCGCACGAGCCGGAGCAGATTCCGATAGTCCCCGAGCGGATGGGGCCGGTTGCAGAGCGGATCCGCGGCGAAGGCCTCCCGGACGGCGGGATCGTTCGCCAGCCAGAGAAACTGTCCGTCCGATCCGGGCTCCGGAATGAAGTACCCGTTGTAGCGGTCGAACGCCTTCCGGTTCAGTCCCTTCGGGCAGGCGGCGTCCCCGGTGAAGAGGCTCCGGAATCCGAGTCCGAAGAGCGCGGCGGAAACCATGCTTTCCTTGTGCGGAAGCCCCGAGAGGATCAGCCCGTCGATGGAGCGGGACCGTCTCGCGGCGTAGGCGGCGGCCATGAGCGCGCCCATGCTGTGCCCGAAGAGAAACCGCGGCAAAAGCCTCTCTCCCGCCGGATCCGGGATCTTTTCTCCCCACGGATCGCCGAACGCGGAATACACTTCGTCGATGTCGTCCATGAGGGTCCCGTAGTCGTAGCCGAGATCCGCGACGCCGTCCTCGGGGTGTTTGACCGCGCCCGACGGAGCTGAAGCGCCGTGTCCCCGCAGGTCGTGCGCGAGAACAACGCCTCCGCAGGCCGCGATGAACTGCATGAGGGAAAACCAGCGTTCCTTCCGCTCGGAAAAGCCGTGAAGCAGCTGGACGCAGAAACGGGGACGCCTCTCGGGCAGAATCCGCGCGACGGAGAGAGTCCACGGGGTTTTGCCCCGGTCCCGCCGCTCACAGGTCATGAGTTCTATGTTCATCCGTCAGTTGCCTCCTTCGGCATTTGTTTCTTCGTCCGGATCCGCGAACCGCCCGCCGCTGTCATAGGCGTTGTACACGTTTTCGAACCAGTTGTCCGCCTCGGGAATGGGCCGCACGGGAACAAACCGGTTCCGGGCCGAGAGCGATCCGTCCGCCCGCGTTCCGATCCGCGTTTCGAGCACGGAGGATGCGTGGGTGCGATCGAGCCCGTCCGCCTCCGCCCCTTCCACGAGGAACGATCCCCGGGACAGCCCGCCGTCGTCGATATACGCGACGATCGCGGAGAGCATGGCGTACCGGGCGGTCAGCGTGTCGGCGCGGATCAGTAGGGCGAGCAGCGCGCGGGAATCCCGTACCCGGACGGACGGAAGCTCCCGGAGGGCGCGGTTTGTCTCCTCCATGAGGGCCGCCGCGTCCTCCCGGTTCCGCAGAAACGCGGCGCACCGATCGTGGCGGAGTCCTTCCTGCCGCATGAGCGCGAGGATCTCGTCCGCCTCCGTGTCTCCTCCGGTCAGCAGAGTTCCGAAGGCCGCCGCGTCCGAGAGCTGATCCGCGAGGGCGGGATCGGAGGGGAGGGGCGCGTCCCGGTTTTCAAAGGCGATCTTTTCCGCCGCCCGCTGGGAGCTGACCTGCGTGGAATTGAGGGCGGATCCTCCCGGCCTTTTTACGCCGAACACTCCGGCGCACTCCCCGACCGGATACAGTCCGGGCAGATCGGGGCTTTCGTACCACAGGGTGCACGAGAGCCCTCCGTTCAGATGCTGCGCGCAGACCGCCGTCCGGAGCGGGGCCTTTTCGAGATCGATCCCGTGATCCAGATAGAGCCGGTACGCCTTTTCGTTCATCTGCCGGAGTCTTCGGACGGGGGAGTCTCCGAGGGCGCGGCTCGCTTCGAGATACCGGTACGCGGTCTCCCCGATCGTCTCCGGCGTCAGTCCGCGCTCTTCCACGAGGGACGGCGACCTGCGGAAGTCGAGATAGACCTCCCGCCCCAGCGAACGCTCCCGGTACACGGCAATATCGACTTCGGAGGAGCGGGATCCGCCCCGGTTCCCGATGTTCGCGGGATTGAAGGGCCACTCGTATCCCTTGAGAAACTGCGCGCGGACGGCTTCTTCTGCCGATCCGAGCGCGTCGGGGAGAAATTCGCGCTCGCTCCCGTCCCCGTCCACGGAGATATACCGCGGCAGAACCTGCTGATACGAACCCGAGAGATTCCAGCGGAAGTCCACGGAGGCAAGGCCGTACTGGGATTCCGTCAGGTTGGAGGCTCCCGCTCCCGCCAGCAGCGGAGGGCCGAGGGACCCGGTCTGACTCTCCGGATAGACGGACGCGCCGTAGACCGCCGAGGGGCCTCCCGTCGCCCAGATCACCGCACCGGCGAGGACGGCGGAAAGTCCGGCGGGATTCTCTGCCGTCACGTCCGCTTCTCCCACGGCGACGATCCCGACCGCCTGTCCTTGTGACGTCAGGATCCGCACGGCGCGCCGACCGTCGCAGAGCGGGACGTTTTCGCGGCGGCAGGCGGATTCCAGCGCCTCGGTCATGTGCTTCGAGGTGAGGGGGCCGCAGGACGAGGCGCGCATTCTGGGATCGTGGTCCGTCTTGTAGCCCGTGTACTCGCCGTACCGGTCCGCGGGGAAGGGAACGCCGAGGGACACCAGCCGGAAGAAGCCCCGCAGGGATCCGGCGGCCTCCGTCAGGGCGAGATCTCCGTGCATGGATCCGCAGGCGAAGTAGTCCCGCGCCATGTCCATGACGGAATCGGAGACGTTCGCGCCGGTGGAGAGCTTGTAGTACGTCTGCTTGTCGGAGCCCGTGTTGCGGGACGCGCCCATGTTCACGCCCTCCGTGACAAGGAGGATCTCACCGGGGCGCATGCCGAGGCGGCAGAGGGACAGCGCGGCGTTGAAGGCGGCGGCCCCGCTCCCCACAATCACGGCTTTGACCCGGACGATCCGCCCCGGAAAGCTCCGTTTTTCAAGCCCGTTTCCGCACATAGTCTCTCCCCGATCCGCCCGTTTTTTTCATCATACCATAAAACCGGCGGAAAATCAAGGCGATCTTTTGGATTGAGCGGAAGGGGACAAAAAATCCCCCTCCCGGGAATGGGAGAGGGACGGGGGATCCGGAATCGGTTCCGCTTATTTCAGAAGGCCGAGGATGGAGGCCAGAAGAACCGTTCTGTAGTCGTAGGCGTTGTAGACGATGCCGGTCGTGCCGTACTTGTTGAGGTTGTACAGCCCGAGGACCGTCGTGACGTTGTTCTTGTCGCCGTAGGCCATGCGGAGCAGATCGAGGTAGGTGAGGGAGTCGCCCACGAGGATCTTGGAGCCGGTGGCAGCGGGAACGGCCGTCGGAAGGGGAGCGGCGTCGTAAACCTTCACAACGGGGATGTAGATGCCGTCGGTGCGGATCCAGCCGCTCACATAGGAGCCGTTCAGGCCGCAGACGTCGTAAACATCGTAGCCCCAGCCGGACACGCGGATGCCGTCCTTGCAGGTGGACCAGCAGCCGTCGTACACGGAGGAGGTGTAGTTTCCGGCGTAGATGAAGGTCTCGCCCCAGACATTCTGGTTGGACTTGCTGTACGCGCGGATCACCACGGGGCCGTTGCCGTAGGTGTTGATCTTGCCGTCGGCGACGTAAGCCACGTTAAAGCCGCGGACGATGGAGAACGCGATATCGTTGTAGAGCTTGCCGCTCTTCGAGGTCACGGTCAGAGGCGTGGAACCATAGGAAGAGGGATTCCATGTGCCGGGGGTGAGGATCAGGGTGTCGGCGTTCTTCTCACCGGGGAATTCGGCGCGGACGCCGACGTCCAGACGGATCATCGGGACGCCGCCTCTGGTGTAAACGTACACCTGAGCGAGACCGATGGACTTCGCCACGAGCTTGCCGGAGGCGTAGTCATAGTAGCAGACGGAGGGATCGGTGGAGTAGTAGTACGCGCCGTCGCAGAAGCTGCGCTTGTCGCCGAGCAGCATGGTGATGTTGTAGCAGTTGTCGGCGAGATACTGGGCGACGGCATTGCGTCCTTCGGCAGCGCTGTAGTAGCAGCCGCCGCGGAGGATGTCGCCGGCAGTGGGACGGTACCAGCTCCAGCCGCCGTACCCGTAGGACGGGGCACAGTCGGGAAGCTGAACGACGCTCGTATAGGTAGCGCTTTCCGCCTTGTAGACGGTCGCGCCGGGAGCGTTCACCGGATTGCGGGGCTCGAGGGCTTTCGGAGAGTTGGGTACGAGAGTGGCGACCTCCTGGCTGACGAACAGGGTCTTCGCGGACGCCGGAAGAATGGCGGCGGTTCCGAGAAGGACGGCCAGCAGCACGGCGGAAATCACCTTCAGGCTTTTCTTCATGATGATACTCCTTTGTAGAATTTCTGATACACAGTCATTATACCATCGGCCGGGATCGTTGTCAAGGGATTGTCGGATTTTTTCGGATCGGGGCGGTTAAAATTTGTTCATGGAATCAACCGCCGGGGCGTTCGGCCGTCCGATCTTTTCGACCGGGATCTCGGGGAAATCCTCCGGAGGGCTGACGAAGCGGAGCGTGACGGGATCGAGTCCTGCTTCTTCGGCCGAGCGGAAGATCCGGTTGTTTTCCACGGTCCCGTAGCGGTACACCGAGTCCGCGATCCACCCGAGCTTTCCTTCCGGATGTACGATGATGTTATCCGTGACCTCGGAGCCTGTCGGATTGATGGGGAAGTCCGGGTCGTCCGGATCGGAGAAGTCCGTTTTCAGCCGCGAGAGGGAGGGATATTTCGCCCGCCACGGATCGGAACGGTACGGGATCGCGCGGAGCTTCTGCCAGTGGGGCGCGTCCGGGGTGTTGACCGCCTGCTTCGCCCAGCCTCCGTTCACGAATCCGTCCCGGTTCCGGTCGTCGTACTGGATGGGATTCTGCCCGTCCCCGACGATCAGGTTGTGGCGCACGGTGTTCTCGAATCCGCCGCCCACGAGGAATCCGTTCTTCGGCACGCCGATCACGATGTTTCCGTAGGCGGTCTGCCCGCTCTGGCCGTCGTCCCAGTAGATGCCGTCGGGGGTGAAGCCGTTTCCTCCGATGCGCCGCAGCAGATTGTACCGGATCACCGTCCCGTGCCCGCACCAGTCGAACCCGGAGTAGATGGCCCCGGCGTCGCTCGAATGGAGCACCACGTCGTGGATGTCGTTGTATTCGATCAGGTGCCCGTTCCCTCCGTACGTCACGGCGATGTGGGGGGAGCCGCAGATCTCGTTGTGCGCGCAGACGTTCCCCACGCCCTGAAGCGACACGCCGCACTGATAGGTCTGATACACCTCGGAAAAGTCGTGGATATAGCAGTTTTCCACGCGGTTGTTCCCCGGCGTGAGCGTCTCCCGGTCGCCTCCCGTCAGGTAGACGCCGCCCCGCCCCGTCCGGGTGATTTCGCAGCTGTCCACGGTGTTGTCCGTACCGTTGAGGACGATCCCGTGATCCGCGGCGTTCTTCACCGTCAGGTTTCTGAGCGTGATTCCACGGCCCGACAGCTTGATCCCGTTCGCGCGGACGGAGGTCAGGGTGAAGCCTTCGAAGAGGACGTTGTCCGCGGAGCCCGAAATCAGCGGCTTTTTCGAGAGGGAGAGGGAGATCTCGTCCCCCGGCTCCTCCGGCCAGACATAGAGCAGGCCTTTGTCCCGGTCCAGCCAGTATTCGCCGGGGGAATCCAGCTCTTCGAGGACGTTGTAGAGATAGTACAGCGCGCCGGGCCGGGCTCCGTAATTGCTGACGAAGCGCGGGTACATCGCCCGGTTTGGGGTGTAGAAGGTCACCGGGGAGGAGGAGTCCGCCCAGTCCCACATGAAGTATCCGAAGGCCCACGCCGTTTCCGGTTCCTTCCACGTCTTGATCCGCTCGTTGGTTTCGGGATCGAGGATGTAGCAGCCGCCCCGGGGATTGCGGAGCCCGTTGTTGCACCGCCAGTAGTTCTGCGGCGGGAATTCGTTGACCTCGCCCACGTCCATGACGTTGTCCAGTCTGAGATATCCTTCGTTCGGATACCGCGCGAGAGTCATGCGCCGCCCGCCCGAGAAGACTTCGAGGTTGGTCCCGATCGGCGCGTCGTCATAGCGGTTGCCCGTATGGAAGCCGCCGATGACGCAGACGGGCCCCCAGTCCTTCGCCGTCAGTCCGAACGCGGTCAGGTCGGCGACCCGGACGCGCTCCGCTGCCTCGGGCGTCAGCCGGTCCCGGATCCCGGACGGGACGGGAGCGAGGGCGGAGGCGGGGAGGGAGAGACCTCCCGTCAGAGTCGCGCCTTCTTCTCCGATCCAGCGGGAGCCGCCGTCCTCCGCCGTGAGAACGAGGGATTCCCGGTATTCGCCCGCGCCGACGCGGATTTCGGAGCCGGGATGCGTCCGGGCCTCCGCCTGCGCCCTTGCGAGTGTGAGAAAGGGAGCGGACTGTGTCCCGGGATTCGAGTCCGCGCCGCTTTTCGCTACATAGTATGTCATGCCGATCCTCCTGATGCGGCGCGCCGAAGCGTACCGTCGTTTCCGGGAACAGTATAGCACAAATTCCGGCCCGGCGCAACAGGATGAGAAAAAACGGAAAAGTTCGCCGCGGGGGTTGACAAACGGAACTGAATGGTTTATAATGATAGCGCAGGTTTATAAAAATAAATTTTCGGGAGGATGCGGGGGCATTCTGACGCGGACAGACGAATCAGCGGAATTGTGCGTATGGAAAGAAAACGGTCTCAAAGTCAGACGCAAGGAGAACGGTATGCTCAAAGAAAAGTTCAGGCAATACTCCAATGTGTTTCAGTATTTCAGCGGCATGGGAAATCGAAGACTGTCGGCATTGCTTCTCGCGGTGGCAACGCTTTTCTGCGGATGTACGAAAAACGAAAAAGCCCCGGTCACAGACAGCGCCGCAGATTCGCCGAGCGGGGAGGAGATCGTCGAAAAGACGGACATGCTCACGCATATTTACCGCGGATCGGCTTACCCCATGCCGGAGGGAGTTTCCGTTGACGGTCTGATGACGAATGCGTGGTTCGACTCCGAAACCGGTGAGGTGACCTGCGTCGTCCGGGATGGGAACGGCGGCACACGGCTTCTGACCGTCGGCGATAAGGGCGTGGTCGGGGACGAGGACCTCGGCGTCCCGGAGGACAGGGAATTTTACCGCGCCGCGTTCCGGAAGAACTTTTGCTTCTATCTGACTTACGAGGTCACCTATGAGACGGAGGGCTCGAACCGGTTCTATCTCAATCGTTACAACCGCAATACCGGAAAAACGAAGCAGAGCGAATCCCTTGGGCCGCTTTTCGGGAAATCGGGCTTGAACGGCTTCACCGACATGGCGGTGGATACGGAAAACCGCGTCTGGCTCCTCGGCGGCGGGGAGATCTGGATCCTCTCCTCCGAGCTGGCCCCGGTGAACACCCTCAACGCGATGGTCGTCAACCGGCTCGCGGCGTCGCCCGACGGAACGGTGTGGGGACTCACGACTGCCGGAGTGCAGGTTTTTGAAGCGGAAAGCATCAAGAGTATACGCGAGCTGACCTTCCCCGAAAGTCCCTCCGCCGTCGTTTTTCCGGAGGAGGGGGAATACGATTTTCTGTACGCTTCGGACAACGGCATCTTCGGCGCGTCTGTCGGGGAGGAGGGGCAGGTATCCGACACCCTGCTCATGAGCTATCAGAACTCCAACGTCACGGCGGGCAATCTGCTCCTCGTCTCATGTGCCGATCCCGCAAGCCTTGTCTTTCTCGAAACGGTAGGTTCTGTCCGCGGTCTTTCCCTGTACCGGGCGTCGGAGGACGTGAACCTGAACGAGGTGACGGTGCTTGAGATCGCGCAAGCCGTCGATGTGGAAGAAATATCGATGCTCGGCCGCGGCATCAAAAACGCGATCGTGTCCTTCAACAAAAAACATCCTGACACGCGGATCGTCCTGCGGGATTATTCACAGTACAACACGAAGGAAAACCCGAACGGCGGCGAAAACAAGCTCATGATCGACATAGTCACGGGCATCTATCGCCCGGATCTGCTCATCGTCAGCACCGAGCGCGGCGGCACCTCCATGCTCGAGCTCATCCCGAAGGGGCTGTACACCGATCTCACGCCATTTCTCGAGAAAGACCCGGAGGTCAACATGGAGACGACCTTCGGCGGGATGCGACGGCTGTTCAGCGATATGAAGGGCGGAATCTGGGGCATCACGCCGAGCGTTGTGATCCATACCCTGCTTTCAACCGTGGATATGCTCGGAAGATTCGCGGATCGGGAGGCGGAGGGCTGGACGCTCGCGGAACTGCTCGACTATGCCGAAAACCTTCCCGAGGACGTGACGTTTGAACCCTATCTGACCGAAAAGCGCGCGCAGGAGCTTCTCCTCGGTCGGGATGCGTTCCGCCCCTTCTATGACCGGGAGAACGCTTCCTGCTCCTTTGACTCCCCGGACTTTATCCGTCTGCTCGGTTTTCTCGCCGGACTTCCGAAGGACCGTCAGGAACTTCTCCGGGTGTCCGAATTCGACCGGGCGGATTCTGTCGAGCGGTACAGTTATTTCTACAACAACAAAGTCGCGTTGGTTCCCTTCACGCTCTCCGGACCCGACCGGCTGAGGGACGCGGAATCGCAGTTCGGCACGAAGGACTGGAGGATGATCGGATTCCCCGCCGAGGGCCGCAACGGAACATATCTGACGACGGACACCTGCCTCGTTATGACCTCGTTCTGCGCCGCACCCGCTGAGGCGTGGGAATGGCTGCGCTCCGTGATGCTCGGAGAGGACGACGACTGGAGCTCTGCCCGCTGGTCCTCCCTGAAAAGCGCGTTTGACCGCCGCGCGGAGAACCTATGGAATACGCAGAGTCTCGTTTACTTCAACGGGCAGACAGAAAGCTATTCAAATTATGAACCCTTTACCGAGGCCGATCTCAAATCTCCCGGCTATATCTGCCGCCTCGACAAAAGCGACACCGACCGTCTCAAAACCCTGCTTGACGACGTTTTTGGCTATCCCATGATCGACGCCGTACCGGAGGAGGTCACGGAGATCGTGAACGAGGAGATTTCCGCGTTCATCGGCGGCGTCGGCACATCAGAAGACTGCGCCCGCAAGATCCAGTCCCGCGTGTCGATCTGGCTGGCGGAGCATCAATAAAAGAAGAACGCGGCAAAACCGCCCGGAGCATTTCCGAAACAGGAGCTGCCCGGGCTTTTCCTTTCCTCCTGGAGCGCAGCGGATCGGGGAGAATACGGGGAAGTTCCGGCCCGGTTCTTGACGGACGGGGCGGATCCGGTATATAATCGTCTCGGCAAGTCCCGGTTATAAAATGCGGGAAGATTCGTTTTTTTCCGTTTTCGTGTGACCGGAACGGGGGATTTGACGCTGTTTGGGGTGAGGGCCGCCCGAGAAAACCGGCGGACGATTCAAAAAGGAGGGGGAGCGCATGGAAGACAGAGCAATCGTCGCGCTGTACCTGAAACGGGACGAGGACGCCATCGCCGAAAGCGCGCTGAAATACGGGGCGCGTCTGCGGAGCATTTCGCAGGGGATCGTGGAGGACGCGCCGACCGCGGAAGAATGCGAAAACGACACCTACTTTGAAGCGTGGAGGCGGATCCCTCCGCACGACCCGTCCGAGTACCTGTTCGCGTTTCTCGCGCGGATCATCCGGAATCTGTCCATCGACGCCCTCCGGAGGCAGAACCGCCTGAAACGCCGCGCCGACGTCGTGCAGCTCAGCGCGGAGATGGAGGCGTGCATCCCCGCCCCGGACGACACGGCAGCCCGCGTGGAGGCCCTCGAACTCGGGAAAGCCGTAGGCCGGTATCTGGCCACGCTCTCCGAGGAGAAGCGCGTGCTGTTTGTCCGGCGGTACTGGTATCTCGATTCCGTCCCGTCCATCGCGGAGCGGATGAACATGGGGCAGAGCAGGGTGAAAATGACGCTGTTCCGCGTGAGAGCCGGGCTCAGGGAGTTTTTGCGGAAGGAGAGATACGATCTGTGAGAGGCGGGGAGTTTTTGAATGCCGTCGCATACATCGACCCGAAGTGGATCGAGGAGGCCGAATCATTCCGGAAAAGACGCGCGCCTCTTTGGAAGCGCATAGCGGCAAGGGCTGCCGGATTTCTTCTCGCGGCGGGATCGCTTTTCCTGCTCGGCGCATGGCTCTTTCTGCCCGTCGAGCCGCGGGAGGGGAGCGCGCGGATGCTCTATGTCCGCGTTGAAGACAAGGCGGCGGAATATCGGAGCGCGGCGGTGAGCCGGTTTGACGAATGGACGCTGTCCGCCCGCGTCGGGGAACCGTTCGGGAGCGGGGAAACCGTGTTCCGGCTCAAAGGTACGGAGACGCTCTCCCGCCTGATTCTGCGCCGGCCGGACGGGAGCTTCGAGCTGTACCGCTTTGTCCGGTTCGAGCCGGATCTGACGGAGCAAACCGTCGATCACCTGATCGAAAGGGACTTTTTCACGGAGGAAGACCGGGGACTTGTCCGTCTGGGGGCGGAGAACCCCTTCGGAGACGTGCTCGTGCTGATCTATAACGTGCGTGAGGCCGGGGACATCGTCAGCGTGACGTGGGAAAAGGCGGAATTCGATCACACGAAGATCGGAAAGAGCGTGCGCGTGCCGACGGTCGTGATGAAGGACGCCGCCGACGTTCTGCGGGCTTACGGGATTTTCCGCGGCCTCGTGAGCGCTCAGGATGAACCGGCCCCCCCCGCGCGGATCACCGCTCAGACTCCGGCTTACCGGGAGGGGGAGGCTCCGCTCAGCATCCAGACGGGCCGGAAGGTCACGCTCCGGCTGAAAAACGGGGAGACGGTCTCGCTCGAATACGACGCGCTGTCCGGCGTCTTCACGCAGACGTTCCGCTCGCTGTACGAACCTGTCTCCGAGGAAGACCGCCTGTGGATCGCAGAGACGGTCGGGATCGACACGGAATGGCGCGATCACGGAGCCGCTTCCCAGCCGCAGGGCATGGAGACCGCCCCGCCTCCCGATCCCGGACAACCGGGGTGAGGGGGCACAGGATCCCGTGAACAGAAGAATACCCGGAGCATTTCCCAAAAGGATCTGCCCCGGGCTTTTTCTCTTCCTTTTTCGGCGTCACTGTCCCGCGTACTCCGCCATTCTCTCAAAATACATCATCACGCCGTCCGCGATCCCCTGCGCGCCGCGTTCGATCCCGGCCTCGGAGGTCATGGTCTCGTATTCCTCCACCGAGGTCATAAAGCCGACCTCGATCAGCGCCTGCGGGAACTTCGGATTGCGGCACATCGCCAGAGCCTGCCACGACGTCCCGCGATAGTTCCGGTACAGGGCCGACGCGACGGACCGTCCGACGCAGTCCGCCAAAAGCTGTCCGCCCGCCTCGCAGAAGAGCCCGAGCGTCCCGCGGATCTTCGTGATATCGGAAGAATAGCCCATCGAGTTCTGATGGAGGGAGAGGCAGAGATCCGGCTCCAACGTCTCGAGCAGCTCCGCGCGGGAGAGCGTATCGAAGGTCACGTCCTCCTCCCGCGTCAGGATCACGTCCGCGCCGAGAGAGGAGAGCTTTTCCGCCGCCGCGAGGGTCAGGGCAAGGTTGATGTCCTTTTCGCTGTTCGAGAATCCGGGGGCGTCCGACGCGTTATCCGTCAGGGAGGAATTCGCTCTGAGCGGTCCGAACGCGCCGGGATCGCTGCCCCCGTGGCCCGCGTCCAGCACGATCCGGATCCCGTCGAGCGGCGTGTCCGACTTGAGATCCGCCGCATAGGGATTGCGCAGGATCAGAACGGTCTCCCCGCTCTCCCGGTATTCGAGATCGAAGCCGTAGAAATTCAGGACGTCCCTGAGGGGGAACACATACCGCACCCGGTCGGAGAAGGGAAGGATCTCGACCGAGTCAAACAGCGGATTGGACGACACCGACGGGGCGGCCGACCGGGTTCCGTTCACGGAGTAGAAGGTCAGCACGAAGGAACCGTCCTCGACCGTTCCGTTGTACGGCGGCGCGGCGTCGGAATCCATCCGGAAGACGACCTCTGTGACCCGTCCCCGGTTGAACGTCTCGCCGGACAGAACGGTCGCCCGCCCGGGAAGCATCGCGCCGTACAGATCCGCCGTGATGACTTCCTCCGGCTCCGGTTCCGGTTCGGCCTCCGTCTCAGGCTCACCTTCGGATTCTGTCTCAGGTTCCGCCTCGGATTCGGATTCCGTTTCAGGTTCCGCCTCGGGTCCGGCCGGGGATTCCGCTTCTTCTTCGGAAACGGATTCGGGCTCCGCTTCCGTCTCCGTCGGTTCGGAACCTGCGGATTCGGGCTCCTCCTCCCCTCGCGGCGCGTCTTCCGCATCTTCGCTGATCGGCGGTTCGGGGAAAAGGGACGCGAAATCGGCGGGATCGACGCGGTCAAGCGGAAGCTCCTCCACGTCCCCTTCCGCAACGAATCCGCCCATCCGGAGCAGGTAGAACCCGTCCCGCTGCGCGACCGCCAGATCGGTCATCCCGGCGGACTGGACGGTGTAATCGCTGTAGTAGGAGCTCTGCCGGGAGATTTTCAGGGACGTATAGTCCGCCTTCGCTCTGACCGGAACGCCCGCGTGTTCTCCGAGCGTCCTCACCCGGATCCCGTCCCGCGTCAGGGGCTCGTCCGAATCCGGATGCGTGGCCGTAAAGCGCACCGGGCCGCAGTCCCAGAGGTAGTTCGCAGGGGCCTCGGGCAGCTTCGCGTTCGCGCCGTAGGAGATGTAGACCCAGCCGTCCTCCGTCTTTTCCTTCGACGGGCTGGAGAGCGGGACCAGCTTTGTGACGAGCCCGCCGATGTCCGCCGTGACGTCCGATCCCGCCGGAGCCGTGCAGGACACCCAGAGAATGTCCTCGTCCGTCATGACGTCGGTCACGGGATAGGACCAGGTGACGGCGAGGCGGTCAAGGACGGTCAGCTCTTCCTCCTCTTGGGCAGGGTCAGGGTCCGGATCGGCCTCGGAAAGCTCCGTCTCTTCCACGGCGGAGGTCTTTTTGCCGAACCAGATCGTGTAGACGTACTTCTTTCCGTTCTGCTCGAAGACGAAGGTGTTCTCCCCGGGATCCAGCGTCACGACAAAGCTGAAAAATCCGCTCTTGGTCCGCCCGACCTTCCGCCCGTCCACGGTCAGGGGATAGTAGGGGTCGGACATGCCCATGACGTAGGTGGACGCTCCGTCCAGCTCCGTCCCGGGAAGCGGGGAGGACACCGTGACACCGAGCCCGTTCGAGAGGGTGGGAGAGTAGATGATCTCCGGCTCGAACGCCTCCTTCGTGTCGTCCGACGCGCCGCGGGAGTTCCGTTTCAGCTCGTCGTAGCCGTAAAGGATGGAGCCGTAGTAGGACCGCTCGCTCCGTGCGTAGGTGATCTGCTGGCAGAGCTGCCCCGCGGGATCCGGCCAGTCCGGTTCGTCGTATTTATAACAGGCGTGGGACACCCAGAGCTTGATATCCGTGCCGTCCAGCCGGTCGTTCCACCAGCGGACCATGGTGTCGAAGGGGGCCTGATCCGTCTCGAAATCCCAGTAGATCTGCGGGGAGAGGAAGTCCACGGAGCCCGCCTCGATCCACGCCGGAGCGTCGCAGTAAAGGGATTTGTAGGCCTCGAAGGAACGGGAGTCCGAACCGCCGTTTTTTCCGTCGCTGTTCTGCCACACGCCGTAGGGGGACACGCCGAAGACGCACTCCGGATCGATGAACCGCACGGTGTCGTGGACGAGCCCGACGAGCCGGTTGATGTTGTCCCGCCTCCAGTCCCCCCGGTCGTCGAAGTCGCCGCCGTACAGACGGAAGGTCTTGTCGTCGCCGAAGTCCGCCTGACGCCCGTCGTCTCCGTTCACCGGATAAGGGTAGAAATAGTCGTCGAAGGCCACGCCGTCCACGTCGTACTTCATGACGATCTCCCGCACGCCGTCCGTGATGAACTGCCGCACCTCGGGGAGACCGGCGTCGAAGTACAGCCGCCCGTCCGCGTAGGCCACGGTCCATTCGGGGTGCTCCTTCGCCGGGTGTCCCGCGGGAAGGGCGGAGACGTCCGTGCCGAGCAGGGTCGCCCTCAGCGGATTGACCCACGCGAATACGCGGATGTTCCTCGGCCGCGCCGTCTCGACCAGATAGCGGAGGGGATCGAAGGTCAGAGTCCCCGCGGTGGAAAGGGCCTGCGAGACGGGGAAGAGGTCGCTGTCATAGAGCGCGTCTCCGGCGGTACGGACCTGAAAGAAGATCGCGTTCAGCCGGTTTTCCTCCATGACGGAGAGGATCTCGTCGAGCTCCGCCCGCAGCTCGTCCGCCGAGAGATCGGTTCGGGAGGGATAATCCAGATTCCAGACGGAGGCGATCCAGACGCCGCGCAGCTCGGAATCCGGGTCGATCAGGTGTCCGGCCTCGACGCTCGGCACGGGGGACGGTTCGGCGGGATTGGAGGTCACGGGGAGCTCCTTTCTGCGGCAGGAGGAAAAAAGGATCGGGATCAGACAAAAAAGCGCAAGGAGCGCGGCAAGGGCGGAAAGTGAAGGTGGGAGGCGGCGTTTCTTCGGCATGGGAGTTCCTTTCGGCATCTGTCCGGATTCCGGACGGAGGGACAGGTTTCGACAACATTCCACTTTAATTTTATCACAGACGCCCCCTCATTGCAAGGGGAGGCGGAAAAGAGCCCGGTTTTTTTCCATGCGTATGCGCCGCTTTCCTCCCGTATGCGGGGAATGAAAAAAAGGAGGTTCCCGCGCGGGAGCCTCCGGAATCGCCGGAAAAGCGGAAAGAGGGCGATCCGCTCCGAACCGCCCTTTGTTCTGTTTTTTCAGTCCTCCGTCACGTCCGACAGCCAGACGACGTCCATATACTCGGCGGGATCGACCGCCTTGCCGTCCACGGCCAGTTCGAAGTGGAGATGGTTTTCCTCCGCGCTCTCGATGAGGGCTGTCTCGCCGGACGCGCCGATCACCTGCCCCGCGAGCACCTTGTCCCCGGCTTTGGAGATGTTCGCGCTTTCCTCGCTCAGCCCCGCGTACCGGGTCACGGCTCCCCCGCTGTGTCCGAGCGTCACGGTCCAGCCCATCATGGGATCCTTGGCGACGGATACGACCGTTCCGCCGGCGGCGGCCAGAACCGGCGTCCCGGGCGCGCAGGCAAAGTCGATCCCGCCGTGGGTGCGGTAGTCGTCCATGGTTGCGGAGAACACGGGCACGGCGAGCGAACAGCCCTTCACCGCCACGGCGTTTTCAAGCGGAGGGCGGAAGGTGGGGAGCAGCTCGTCCGTGAGGTCGGCGGAGGTGGGAACGGCGGCGGTGTCCCGGTCGGCCTCGGATCCCGCTCCGACTCCGGATCCGGCTTTTCCGTCGGGCGTTTTCTCCACGGAGTTCATTTCGGCTGTCGGGGCCAGACGCTCGTCAAAGCCCTCGTCCTCCTCTGTTTCACCGGCGGCAGGCGCAAAGGAAGGGGCGGTCTTGCCGTCGCTCTTACCGTTGTCGTCGGAGGGCGCGGGGGATTTTGCCGGGGCGGAGCTTTCGTCCTCCCTGTCCCGTCCGCCGTTCCATGTCTCCCCCACGGGAGGTTCGTCCGCCGGGGGCTTGGCTTTCCGGTTCGCGCCGGAGGTGATGGCGATGAGGGCGATCAGGGAGGCGATGAGGATGATGAGGGATGCCGTCAGGATGCGGTTCTGCTTCTTCGCGTTGGTGGTCATGAGATATCCTTCCTTCTGTCTGTGGATTGGTCGGGAGTATTGTGGACAGAAGGAGGCCGCATTATGCACGGAACCGGGAACAAAAACGAAAACGGAGGGAAACGCGGCGGATCTTAACCTTTCCGGAACGCTTCGGGATCCACATACTCGTGGCGGATCTCCCCGACTCCGTTTTCCGTGATCCGGAGCACCGTTCCGCCGTTCAGGGAGGGCTCCCAGTAACAGCCCGCGCCCGCCTTGAGGCTGTAGACAAAGGCCACGCCGCGATGGCGGATCACGGTGTTGTTGACGTGGTCGTGTCCGGCGATCAGGGTCTTCGTGAGGCCGCCCTCGAGGATCGCGCCGAACATCCCCTCGTCGGCGGGATAGCTGCAGATCCCCTCGTGGCGCACGCCGAAGGACGATTCATATCCCGGATTCCAGACCTCGTCCCCGTCGGCCTGCGCGGGAGTTATCGCTTTCCGGTCGATCCCGGGCTTTTCCGCCGCCGCGTGCGCTTCCCGGTAGGCATAGATCGGGATGTGCATGAGAAGCGCGGCGTCGCGGCATCCGTCCTCTTTCAGCGCGGCGATCTGTTCCCGATACCACGCGATCTGCTCCGGCCAGAGCTTCGCCCACTCCATGCTCTCCTCGCCCTTTTCGTTCACATACGGCGCGCGGTCGTGCGAGTCCATGACGATGATCCCTTCCACGGGGCGGCCGTTTTCCTCGATCCGGATCACGAAGTTGCCGTTGCCGAGATTCGCCGGGCCGCGCTCGTAGAGGCAGAGCGGGCGGGTCAGGTACCGCTTCACCACGGATTCGATATAGTCCGCGCCTCCCTGATTGTCGTGATTGCCCCACATGACGGTCCACGGGATCCCGAAGGAGTCGAGCAGGTCGGCCAAGGCGTCGTAGGCGAGATCGTCTCCGGCCCACGCGAGATCCCCCGATACGGTGATGAGATCGGGCTTCACGCGGCGGCAGAGTTCCGTGACGGTCCCCTCGAGAATGGCGCGGTTCGGGTGTCCCTCGGCCCACTCCCCGTCGCCGAGCTGGGGATCGGAGAGGTTGAGCAGGATGAAGTCCTTCCCGGGCGTTTTTTTCAGTGCGAACATGGCAGGATGCCTCCCGTTCTGATTTGGAATCGGCTCTATTATAGCAAACTCCGCGCGGAATGTCAAAGGGGCAGAGGAAAAAGCACTCTCTCCGGGAGCTTGACAGGGCAGCGGGGCGCGTGCTATAATGAAGGATGAAAAACACATTCCGAGGAGTTCTCCGATCCATGAAGCCCATCGCCTCCCGCGTCCTCACCGTCCTGCTCTGCGCCCTTCTGCTGTCGTCCTGTGCCGTGAATCTGAGACCGTCAGACCCGTTTTCGGATGCCGAAACCGTTCCGACTGTTCCGGACGTTCAGTCGGATCAGAACACGCCCGATCCCGTACCGGAACCGGACCAGGAATCGGAGACCGAGGCGGAGGAGACCGAATCCGCGGAAACGGATCCCCCCGAATCTCCGGAGAACGGGACGGAGGAGCCCGAAACGGAGCCGAACGTACCGGAGACTGCCGAACCCGAAGCGCATGAAGAAGCGGGGGAACCCGAAACTCGGGAGACGGAAGCGCGGGATCCGGAACCCGAAAAGACCGATCCGCCCGAACCGGAGCAGTCCGAGCCCGAAGCGGAACCGGAGCCCGATCCAGAGCCTTCCGCAGAATGGACCTTCGGCACGCGCGAGGGGGACGTCTGGCGGAACGAGGCGGCGGGAGTGCGGTTCGTGCTGCCCGGGGACGACTGGATCTTCGCGGGAGAAGCGGAGCTGGACGCCGCCAACAGGGAACTGCCCGAAGGGACGCTTTACGACATGCAGGCGGTTTCGGAGGCCGGATCCAGTGTGCTGGTTATGGCGCGGCGGGTGCCGGATCCGGAGGACGGAGAGGAGCCCGTGACCCTCGCGGAATACGCGGCGATTCTGTCCGACGGGATGACGGAGAGCGGCGGGGAAGAGGCGTCGATCCGCGCGGGGGAACCCGAAACCGCGGACTTCGCCGGTTCCTCATGGCTCCGGGTGGAATACGGCATGACGTGGTTCGGGACCTATGAGAGCCGGAGCGTGTGGTACACCCGGGAGGAGGACGGCTGGTTCCTGACCGTTGCGGTAACGGCCTCCCCGGCGGACTGGCTCGACGCGGACGGGATCCTCTCGATGCTTACCGCCGCCGACGTTCCACTGCCCGTGAAGCCGGAGAAGCCCGCCGAGCCCGAGCCCGAGCCTCCCCGGTTCCGCTGGGGGAGCGACTCCGTAGAGAATGGCGTCTACCGAAACGAATTTGCCGGTATCACGGTGCGGGCGGCGGACGGCTGGACGTTCATGAGCGAAAAGGAGCTGGCGAAGCGGAATGACCTCCATGTGGCGGCGGATGCGGACAGCGCGGCCATCGCGGAGGCGGAGGATAAGGAGAACGCGCGCTGCGTCATGCGTCTTTCCAGCGCGGACGGCGCGGCGATGGAGCTGTCCTTCATCCGGCTGGACACCTTCGGCGCGGAGGGAGACTGGGAGAAATACGCCTCCTTCCTCGCGGAAAGCCTGATCGAAAGCGGGGAAAAGGCCGGATTCACCATGAGCGCGACCGACGGGGAATGGGCGGAGATGGCCGGGCAGCGCTGGTTCGCGCGGATCGTCACGTTTTCGAGCGGCGGATACGCGGTGGGACAGCAGATGCTTCTGTGGCGTCCCGTCGGAGGCGAGCTTGCGGAGCTGACGCTGGACAACGGCGTCTGGACCGACCGTTCGCTCTCCTCCATGCTTTCCATGATCGGAACTGCGGAATAAAAAAGACCGCGCGGTGTCTCCCGGAAAAGGAGGCCGCGCGGATTTTGTCTGTCTGCGGGATTATTTCGTGAAGCCGGGGAAGAAGAGACCGCGGGAGATCTTTCTCGGCAGGACGTTTTCGGATTCCTTGTCCGCGGAGGAGATCACCGGGGGGGTCTGACCGACGGGGACGACTTCCGCCGAACCGTAGGACAGGACGGGCTCGCCGAGGTCGGGACGGATCAGCAGGCATTCGCCGAAGGTGAAGCCGGTTTCCGACGCGCTCGTGAATTCGATCTTGTAGAAGGCGTATTTTTCAGCCTTTTCCCAGCCGCCCTCGGGTTCGGTGATGTTGAGGATGCGCCAGTCGCCGGTCCTCACGACGGGAAGGGCGAAGGAGAGGGGCGTCCATTCCTTCTCGGTGGAATCGTTCGTGCCCCAGACCCGGACGGTCAGCTGCGCCTCGTTCTCGGAAGAGGTGATGAGCGCGACGGCGGAAAGCGCGGTCGGGAATCCGGTGGCGGCGCGGAGGACGACGGAGGTCCCTTCGCCCTTCAGGTCCACATCGACGGAGGTGTCCGCCTTGCCGTCGAACAGCGGGGAGGTGTCGGCGGTGAAATCGGCGACGGACGAGGTCACGGCGACGGGCGCCATTCCTTTCGCCACGACGGGAATGGGCTCGGCCTGCTTGAGAAGCGCGGGAGAGGCGTCGGTGAACACGGCGGACGCGGACGTCGCCATGAGAAACGCGGCGGCTGCGGCGGTGAGGGTGCGGAACAGGGTTTTCATGATGCGGATAAAACCTCCGAGATTTGTTTGATTTTGTCCTATCATAGCACATTTTTTCCGTTTTTGCAAGAGAGCGGACGGAAATGTAATATTGTTGCACGCGGATTTCGGAGGGCGGAGCCGTGTAAACGATTTGTAAATTTCCGCCCCGGCGGCTGACGCCCGCTTTGGGGAATGCTATAATAAACGAAATCAACGGTCGGGAGGTCGGGATCATGGGCCATATTCCGAAATCGGACACAGCCTCCATTCCGGTGCTGTCCTTCGAGGAGGCGCTGGAGCGGAGGGAAGAGAGCGCGGCGTACGACCGGGAACGCTGGCTGTATGTCCCGGATTTTTACTCCGAATACCGGTACATACTGGGCACGCGAGGGAGCCGTCCCCTCATCGCCGTGGGGATCAATCCCTCCACCGCCGCCCCCGACGCTCTGGACAACACGCTCAAATCCGTGGAGCGGATCGCGCTCGCAAACGGGTACGACAGCTTTCTCATGTTCAACGTCTACGCCCAGCGCGCCACCGATCCGGACGCCATGGAACGGGAGCTCAATCCGATCCTGCACCGGGAGAACATGAAGGCGTTTTCCTATCTGCTGGATCTGGCCGGTGAGACGCCGGACGTCTGGGCGGCATGGGGGACCATCATTCTCAAGCGTCCGTGGCTGGCGGACTGCGTGCGGGACATGGCAGCCATCGGACGGGAGCGGGGCGCGCGCTGGTTCACCTGCGGAGCGAGATCCAAAAAGGGAGGCCATCCCCACCATCCCCTCTACCTGAAAAAAGACGCCCCCCTCGAACCCTTCGACGCGGACGCCTATCTGAATACTCTCTGAGAAAGATTAAAATTCGATAAGAATATATCGAATAACAATAAAAACAGATTGACAAAACAGGAAAACGGCGGTATAATAGAGCCATCAGGCAGCGGCTGGCCGGAGGAATTTTCCCAACGGGAGCCGAAGAAAGGAGCGAATCCATTGAAATCAGATGAAATCCGTCCGCTTGAGGACGAAACCATCCGGACGGAAAACCCGCCGTCCGACGCCGAAGACCTCGGAGAACCCGGAGAATCCGAAGGACCCGGGGCGGAATCCGTTTCCGAAGAGGAGAGCGGAGGCACGGAGGAAAAGCCGCGGACCGAAGAGCGGGCGGGCACGGGAGACGAGGTTTTTCCGGCAGCTCCGGCGCATCCCGCGGCGCAGGTTCCTCTCTCCCCTCAGGCGGCGGAACCGACCGGATCCACACCGGCGCCCGCGGCTCTACCTGCTGTGGGTTGCTATGGACTGACCAAGGTCTACGGCTCGACTCCGGCGCTCGAGGGACTCGGGATCGAGCTTCCCGCCGGCAGGATCATCGGCCTGCTCGGTCCGAACGGCAGCGGCAAGACCACGCTCATCAAGATCCTCGCCGGTCTTCTCACGCCCACGGCCGGGGAGGCGCGGATCTACGGGCAGATCCCCGGGACCGCCACAAAATCCATGGTCTCCTACCTCCCGGAGCGGATGTACTTCGATCCGGGCATGAAGGTGGAGGAATGCGTCGGCCTGTTCCGGGATTTTTACGCCGACTTCGACGAAGGACGCGCGCGGGCCATGCTGTCCGTTCTGAACGTGCCGACGGACAAAAAGCTCAAGTCCCTGTCCAAGGGGACGAAAGAAAAGGTGCAGCTCGTGCTGGTCATGTCCCGGCGGGCGAAGCTGTATCTTTTGGACGAGCCCATCGGTGGCGTGGACCCCGCGGCGCGGGATTTCATCCTGTCCACCATCGTGGCGTCGCATGATCCGGGCGCGACCGTTCTGATCTCCACCCACCTGATCCGCGACGTGGAGCCGATCCTCGACGGATTCGTCTTCCTCGGCGGAGGGCGGTGCGTCATGAGCGGGGAGGCGGAGGCTGTGCGGAAGGAATCCGGCAAATCGCTGGACGAGCTGTTCCGGGAGGTGTTCAGATGTTTCTGAAACTGTTCAAATACGATTTCAAAGGACTTGGCCGCTGGATGTGGCCCGTGATGATCGGCATCGGCGGCGCGGCGGTTTTAGGGTTCCTCAACACCCTGTTCCTCGGGGGGACCTCCCGGTTGGATACCTCGTCCGCCGGGGCCTCCGTGATGCTCATGTCCGCGGTCGGAGGGACTGCGCTTGTCGCAATGGCTCTGGCGGCGGCGGTCACGGTGATTTTCGTGCTGATCTTCGTGAAGTTCTATAAATCCATGGTGACGGACGAGGCGTATCTCACCTTCACCCTCCCCGTGACCGCCGGGCAGCTGATCGGATCGAAATTCCTTGCCGCGGCTGTCTGGACGCTGATCGGCGGAGTTGTGATCGCCTGCGCGTCCTGTGTGATCGCCGCGGGACTTCTGATTTCGGGAGGCCCCGAACTGCGGGAGGATTTCTTCTGGATACTCGGCGACGTAGCGGATACCCTGCTCGAGAACCTCGGAACGGTGCTTCTCTTCTTTCTGTTTTCGCTGATCCGTTCCATCCGCGGGTATTTCCAGATCACCTGCGCGATCCTCTTCGGCGCGTCTGTCGTGCGGAAGTACAAGGCGCTGGCGGCGGTGGGCATGGTGCTTGCCGTGAACTTTGCCGTGAACCTCATTCTGTCGGTGTTCGGCGCGGCCGGCCTGTTCCCGCTGGTCTTCGGCATGGATTACGGCTTCGGCGCGGGCGGATCGCTTTCGCTTGAGTCCGTCCTCTGGATCCAGATCGCCGTGGACGCCGTGCTCGTCGCCGTCTTCTGGTGGTGGAGCTGGCACATCGCCAAAAAGAGCGTGAATATCGAGTGACCGTCTTTGTCCGAAAAACATCCCGCTTCTCCGCTTTCCGGGGAGGCGGTTTTTCTGCGCTCTTGACAAAGCCCGCCCGCTCTGCTATAATACCATCCGACATCTCTGAAATCTGTAAAAGAAGGAGTTTTACAAAATGGAAACCAATTTCAGGCGGATCCGGGACATCGTGTCCATCAAGCGCACCATCTGGTCCAATTACGATAAATTCCGCACGCTCGGCGTGTTCTATGAAGAGCGGAACGAAGTCCTCGACCGCATCTGCCAGATGAGCGAGGAGGAGATCGCGTCCATCGCCGCGGACTGCCGTGAGGGGGGCGTCCGGTGGAGAAGCTTCACGAAGTACATGAACAAGGCGGAGAGCGCGCTGCTCGGGGACCGCGAGATCGTGGACGGATCCCAGGAGGAGAAAAGGCTTTTTGAGACGATCGGCGGCGTCCCGGCGGAGGAGTTTGTAAAGATCCGCGAGACCGCGTCCGGCGCCCTCGTGTCCTTCAGCGTCACGGGGACCTTCGACCTGCTTCAGAGGGGGAACCGGAACGGCTGCTGCGAGATCCGCGGGCTGAATGTCACGCCCGAAACCGAGTTTACCGCGGTGAACGAGCTTCTGCCGTACTGGGAGGATCGGTATTCCATCGCGCTCAAGAGTCCGGAGCTGTCCTTTGCCATCGCCGCGGAGGACCCGAAGATCGGAAAGAAGGGCTCCGCCTGCGTCCGCCTGTACGTTCTCGAACCCGGCCGCGCCGCCGTGGACGACCTCGGCAAGTACACCGACACCTCCGCCCTCACCCTCTGGATCAACCCGTGACCCGCGTTGGGCCGGACGGTGACGCGATTTAGCACAATTCCGGAGCCTGCGGAGGGCCGAACTTCTCCCCTTTCCCCATTGTTTCGCCCCGGGGAGTGTGCTACAATACCGGAGGAGATCGGACGCGCCCCTGCATCCGCGCTGCCGAATCCTTCGTTTTTCAACCAAAATCTCTCTATATGCGGTGGAGTCTTGTCATGGGAATGATCTGCAATCTTCACGCCCACACCGTCCGGTGCAACCATGCGTCCGGCACGGAGCGGGAGTATCTCGAAAACGCGCTGGCCGGCGGGCTCAGGATCTTCGGATTCGCCGACCACGCCCCCTACCCGTTCCCCGGCGGCTACCGGTCCGGATTCCGGATGCGGGTGGATCAGACGGAGGACTATGTGACCACGCTGCTCGCGCTCCGGGAGGAATACCGCGGGCGGATCGACGTGAAGATCGGCTACGAGGCGGAGTACTACCCGCGCTTTTTCGCCGACTTTCTGAAAAACATCACCTCGTACCCGGTGGACTTTGTCATCATGGGTCAGCACTTCATCGAGAACGAGGTGGAAGGGAAGTACTCGGGGCGCACCACGGAGAGCGAAGAGGATCTCGCCCGGTATGCGGATCAGGTGATCGAGGGGATGGACACCGGCGTCTTCACCTACGTCGCGCATCCGGACCTCATGAACTATGTCGGCTCCCCCGCCGTGTTCGAGAAGCACTACGGACGGCTGATCGAGCACGCGAAGAAGCTCGACTTGCCGCTTGAGATCAACCTTCTCGGCATCCGCGATCACAGGGCGTATCCCCACGACCGGTTCTTTGAACTGTGCGGGGAGATGGACGCGCCGGTCTGCATCGGCTGCGACGCCCATTCCGCGGACGTGGCCTACGACGGGCCCTCCTATGCCGCCGCCATGGAGATGAAGGAAAAGTTCGGCCTGCGTATCATCGACTGCCCGACCCTCGTGCCGGTCCGCGCCCTCTGAAACGGCTATGGCGGACAAAACCGTAACGGGGAGCGGAAAGAACCGGGCTCCCCTCTGCATGCTCGCGGCGTCCCTGCTGTTTTCCCTCGGCGGGATGCTCGTCAAGCTCGTGCCGTGGCCTCCCATGGCGATCAGTTGCGCCCGGTCCGTGATCGCGGGGATCGTGCTCTTCTGCTACATGAAGCTCCGGGGACACCGGATCGTGGTCAACCGGGCGGTTCTGCTCGGCGGGTTCGCCATGGGCGCGACGTCCACGCTCTATGTGATCTCGACCAAGATGACCACCGCGGCCTGCGCCATTCTGCTCCAGTACACGGCCCCGATCTTCATCATCCTGCTCATGTGGGCGATCTTCAAGGTGAAGCCCACGGGACTGGATATCGGCGCGACCTTTGTGCTGCTCTGCGGCGTGGTCCTGTTCTTCGCGGACTCCCTGCGGGGCGGGGCGGGAACCATGGCCGGCAACATCACGGCTCTGGTCTCCGGCGTCACATGGGCGCTGGTCTTTATGATGAAGCAGTGGGACGGAGCGGACAATCTCTCCTCGGTCTTCTTCGGGTGCGTGTTCTGCGCGGTCATCGGGCTGCCGTGGATGTTCTCGGAGGGCGTGGTCTGGACGGCTCCGGCTGTGGGCGGCATTCTCGCCATCGGGCTGTTCCAGTTCGGCGCTGCCTATGTGTTCATGGCCGAGGGGCTGGAGCGGACGCCGCCTCTTGCCGCTTCGCTGATCAGTATGCTGGAGCCCGTCCTGAATCCCATTCTCGTCGCGCTGACCGTCGGGGAGAGAGTGACCGGGCTTGCCCGTGCGGGAGCCGTCGTGGTGGTGGGCGGGGTGCTCGTTTACAACCTGCTCAAGGCGAAGGCGGAAGGGGAAGCCAAAGTTCAAATGCCTCCGAGGCGGAATGCTGACTGAGAAGCCCGGGGACTGAATTCGAATCGAACCTCATGAAACAAGCAAACAACCGCGCGGTTCTGGATCTCACCTCCGGTCCCGCGCTGCCCCTGATGCTGCGGTTCTGCCTGCCGATTCTGGCCGGGAACCTGATGCAGCAGTTTTACAACATGGCAGACGCCGCCGTGGTGGGAAAACTCGTCGGAACGAACGCGCTGGCGGCAGTCGGAGCGACCGGAGCCCTCACGTTTCTGGTGATCGGATTCGTGAACGGGATCTGCGCCGGATTCTGCATCCCCGCCGCGCAGGCATTCGGACAGGGAAACCGCCCCCTTCTGCGCCAGTGCGTCGCGCACATCGTCCTGCTCGCCGGGATCTCCGCCGTGCTCCTGACAGCCGCGACCTCCCTTCTGCTCGACCGGATGCTGACGCTGATGGCCTTTCCTCCGGATATCTACGCGGACGCCCACGCCTATCTGCGGGTGATCTTCGCCGGGATCCCCGCCACCATCGCCTACAACACGCAGGAGGGCCTGATGCGGGCCATGGGGAACAGCAGAACGCCGCTCTTCATCCTCATGGGCGCATCCGTGACCAATATCCTTCTGGATCTGCTTCTGGTGGGCGGGGCCCGTCTCGGCGTCCGGGGAGCGGCCATCGCCACCATCGCGTCCCAGATCCTTGCCGCCGCGGCCTGCTTTGTCTACATCCGGCGGGTCTATCCCGATCTGCGGCCCCGGCGCGGGGAGACGAGACTTGACGGACTGCTGGCCCGGCGTCTGATCCTGTCCGGCCTGCCGATGGCGCTGCAATATTCCATCACCGCCGTCGGATCCGTGCTGATCCAGACCGCGGTGAACGGACTGAGCACGACGGTCATCGCCTCGGTCACCGCCGCGAACAAGGTGCAGACCTTTGTTCATCTGCCGTTTTCCACGCTCGGCGTCACGATCTCCACCTTCGTCGGGCAGAATATGGGCGCGCGCAGATTCGACCGGGTGAAGGACGGATTCCGCTCCTCCATGAAGATCGCGGTGATTTATTCCATCGGCATGGGCGCGTTCATGTTCTTCTGCGGGGCGTATGTCTCCCTGATCTTCCTCGACCGGGGCGACCCGCGGTTAGACGAGCTTTTGTCCGTGATCCGGGAATTCCTCCGGATCAACTGCCTCTTCTACATTCCGCTCGGCGTGCTGACCGTCTGCCGGTTCACGCTGCAGGGGATGGAGCACGGCGTGACCGCAATGTTTGCCGGGGCGTTCGAGATGGCAGCGCGGGCTGTTGTGGCGACGGTGTTCGCCTCGCGGTTCGGGTTCCGCGCCGTCTGCTTCGCCAATCCCGCCGCGTGGATCGCCGCGTGCGTTCTGCTGGTGCCCGCCTGCGCCGTCGTGTTCCGAAAGGCGGAGAAGAAGACCGGCGCGATCTGATTTTCCCATATCACCTTCAAGGAGACGCGTATGTTTTCCCATGACCTGTTTGCCGACGTTCCCGCCGCGTTCCGCCCGGTCCGGATCACGCTGACCGCCCGCCAGACCGGCGTCAATCCCCCCTTCGGACTGGGCGGGGAGCCCTCCCTGTTCGGCGCGCGTCCCGGCGTCATCCCTCCGCGCGAGGAGATCGGGGACGTGACGCCCGAAAACGCGCCCGAAGCTTTGGACTACGCCGTGGACGAGATCATCGACCGGGACAGCGACGGCTACGCCTTCCCCCCCGAGGAGGATTACCGCGAGGAGGAGGGCGGCGAGGACAGCTGGGACGGCGATCCCGCGAACATCTGGGAGGCGCTCGAGAACATGCTCCGCTCCCTCGGCGAGCCGGAGGAGGACGACAGCGTGGTGATCCGCACCGTGGGACGCATGGAAAAGCGGAATCTTCCCGGCGGATACGTCGAGCTCTCCCTCCGCTACGACGAGGAGAACCCGGACGATCCGGCGGAAACGGTGATCACGCTGAGCTCCCGGGAGCCGGATCTCTTGACGATCTCGCGCCACGGGCCCTTCACGAGCATGATCGTCTGCGAGGAGGGAGTCCGCCATGTGACGGCTTACCGGACGCCGTGGGGGATCCTCGAGCTGGCGGTGCTGACCCGGTCGTTCCGCTCCGATCTGACCTTCCGGGACGGGGGGACGATCGCCGCCGATTATCTCGTGGAGTTCCACGGGTCGGACATGCAGTATTCCCAGCTCCGGATCGAAGCGGAGCCGATGGACTGAGGCCGCCCCGATTCGCCGAAGTTTTCGCCGAAATTTTATAAAAGAAATTCGAAGATTCCTCTTGACAAACCGAAGGCCCCGCGCTATAATATATGAGCACGCAAAAGAGCCCCTCTCGAAGCGATGCATGCGCCCTTAGCTCAGCGGATAGAGTGCCCGGCTACGAACCGGTAGGTCGTAGGTTCGAATCCTATAGGGCGCGGAAAAAATGACTTTCGCAATGAAGGTCATTTTTGTTTTTCCGGTGTTTACTCTTTACACGGATTTCCGGATGTGCTATAATTTCATAAACCAATTTCCCGCAAGGAGCTTTTCTGATGCAGGACGGATTCAAAAAATGCCTGGCCCTGTTCCTCGCGCTGACAGCGGCGGCCGGATCGGCCGGATGCTCCGAAACGCGCTCCGATCCGGCGGAAACGGAGACTCAACCTCCCGCGTAAGAACAGGCGGAACCCCAGACCGCGCCCGAGACCGAAACGACTCTGCGCGACGAAGTCCCGGAGCTGGATTTCGGCGGGGACACGCTGACCTTTTCCGTGACGAC
Organism: Oscillospiraceae bacterium; assembly: GCA_015065385.1. Classification (GTDB taxonomy): domain Bacteria; phylum Bacillota; class Clostridia; order Oscillospirales; family CAG-272; genus UMGS1696. The sequence continues at coordinate 38,900 of SVQK01000044.1, forward strand.
GGCCTATGCGTATGAAATGGACACGGAGGAGCTGACCGGCGAGGTGACGAACGACGCCGTTTTCAACCGCAACAAGAAGATGGAGGACCGCTTTAACGTCACAATCGACGAAATTGCGGTCGATAATCCGTCCCACACCGAGCATCAGGCTTTTATCCGGCAGAGCATCGCGGCCATGGACAACAGCTTCGACATCGCGGCGGTGTTCGTCTATTACGCCGGCGATCTGGTGCTGGAGAACCTGTTTGCAGGCTGGGACTCTGTTCCGTATGTGAACTTTGAGAACCCGTGGTGGGTTGAAAAGATCAATCAGACCTTCACGGTGCGCGGCAAACTCTATACGGCGGTTTCCGATCTCTGCGTGACCAGCATGCAGCTTGCGTACGCATATCTGTTCAACCAGAAGATCTCCGCGGATTACAATGTGGAGAGCCTGTACGACGTGGTGGAGGAAGGCCGCTGGACGCTCGACTATGAATACGGGCTGACGAAGGATTTCTATGTGGACTTAAACGGCGACGGAACCCGGGACGCCAAGGATGTATATGGACTCCTGTCGGACGTGAACACCAGTCTGGACTGCTACTACGCCGCCTGCTGACAGCCGCTTCTCGTCGAGGGGGAGGACGGGCTGGAGGTAATGCTCAACACCGAAAGAGCGCTCACGATCTACGAGAAGGTGAACCGGCTCATCAACGAAAAAGACGGCGCGTTCCTGATCTACCACGGGCAGAACGGGCTTTCCTACGATGACAAATACCCGATCTTCAAGAACGATTCCGCGCTGATCATGCCGGTGCGCCTGTCCGCGCTGTACAACCAGCTCCGCGACATGGAATCGGATTTCGGAATCATTCCCTATCCGAAGGGCGACGAGGCGCAGAAGGACTATCTGACGTGCAGTCTGGACAACTACTCCGTGCTCTGCATTCCCAACGTTTTCACGGATTACGGGATGATCGGAGCGCTCGCTGAAGCGCTGTCCTGCGAAAGCAAGATCTCCGTGATGCCGGCCTTCTACGAATCGGCATTGCAGGACAAGTATTCGAGAGACGAGCGGTCCGTGAAGATGCTCGATATCATCATGGACGGGCGTACCTACGATCTCTCGGTGCTCTTTACCTATGCGGAGGGAATCAAGAACTTCATGACGCAGGGCGTTCGGAATCAGACGCCGTTCGCCTCCAACTATCAGTCCAGAGAGAGAATGATTGCGAAAGGCGCGGACAAGATCTATAAGATGCTGTCCGAGCTCGGCAATCCGTAAAGAGAGTGATTTGCCGACGGGGAGGCTGAGCGCGGCCTCCCTTTTTTCGAGTCCGCCGGACACCCCCGGAACCCGGCGAAAGTATTTACAAATCTCCGGTTGCAATCCGCTCCCCATGCCTGTTATAATAGGACAAAACCCGGGGCGTTTCCCGGAGAATCGCGGCGAGCGGGGAGGGGTGCGCGGTGTACGGTTATGTCAGGCCACACATCCCGGAGCTGAAGGTGGCGGACTGGGAGCGGTACCGGGCGGTGTACTGCGGCCTGTGCAGAAGCATGGGGCGCGTCACGGGTCAGCTCTCGCGCGTGAGCCTGTCCTATGATTTCACGTTCTTTGCCGCGGTCCGGATGGCGCTTGAGGGCGTCGTCCCGAGGTTCGTTCCCGCGCGCTGTCCGGCTCATCCCACGCGGAAACGGCTGATCGCGGAGGACAATCCCTCCCTCGCCTTTTCTGCCGCCGTGTCCGCCCTGTTCGCGGGAGAAAAGACCCGGGACGATCTGAAGGACGAGCGCGGATTTCAGCGGGTGAAGCCTCTGCTCCGCCGTCCTCTGACGGGATTCATGGAGGGACGCGCCGAAAAGAGCGGGCTTCTTCCGTCGGACTGCGGGACGCGCGTCTCGGCGCTTTTGTCCCGACTTGGCGAGGCGGAGGCGGCGGGCTGTCCCTCGGCGGACGAGACGGCGGGACTCTTCGGCGACGTTCTCGCGTACGCCTTTTCCATCGGATTGGACGGGGAGGCGGCGCGGGACGCGGAACTCTTCGGGCGCTGCGCGGGGCGTTTCGTCTATCTCTGCGACGCGGCGGCCGATCTGCCCGGGGACGTGAAGCGGGGGCGGTACAATCCGCTCGCGTCCGGATGGGGGGATCTCGCTCTGGCCGACGGAAAGCTCTCCCCCCTTGTGCGGGACTCCCTGTCCGCCGCCGTGCCTCTGACGCTTGAAAAGATGGGGGAGGCCGCGGACCGTCTGGATCCCGCCCATCCCCTGACCCCGGTACTCCGGAATATCGTATATCTCGGGCTTCCCGCCATGCTTCGGCGCGTCCTCTCCGGCGAAAAAACGGACGGGGCGGGCGGGGATTTCGGAAAGGAAAGGTTCGGATCTCTATGAAGGATCCTTATCAGGTGCTCGGCGTTCCGCGCAGCGCTTCCGACGAGGAGGTCAAGAAGGCGTGGCGCGATCTGGCCCGGAAATATCATCCCGACAACTACGCGGGGAGCGCGCAGGCCGCCGGATACGAAGAGGTCATGAAGGAGATCAACGAGGCCTACGATGCCATCCAGAAGGAGCGGGCGGGCGCGTCCTCCTCGGCCTCCGGCGCGTCTTCGACGTATTCCAGCTACACCTCCTCCGGGACCACCTCCTTCTACGAGGTGCGCCGCCTGATCAACGAGGAAAAATACGACGAGGCGAAGTTCATCATCGATTCGACGCCCGCTGCGGATCGGGGGGCGGAATGGCATTATCTCATGGGCTGGCTTCTGTATCGGAGCGAGAACTACGCGGACGCCGCCCGCCATTTTGAGACCGCCTGCTATCTCGATCCCTCGAATCGGGAGTATCAGGAAGCCAGAGCGCGGATGCAGGCGCGGGCGGGGAGCTACGGAAACGTCTACAGGACCGTGGGGACCGGTTCCTCGTCCGGAGACGACTGCCTCGGAGGGGATGCCTGCGGACTCTGCTCCACGCTGATCTGCTGCGACACCTGCTGCGAGTGCATGGGCGGGGATCTGATCCGCTGCTGCTGAGAGGGGGAAGGGATTCATGGATAAGAAATCCGCCACGAGGAAGGTGGCGGTCTGCGGGGTGTTCGCCGCGCTCTGCCTCGTGATCCTGTGGCTGGGCGGCATGACGGTGCTGGATCTGTCCGTGCTCGTGATCTGCGCCCTCATGACCATGCTGCTCGTCGTGGAGACCGGGGAGAGGATGGCGTGGGTCTACGCCGCCGCGACCTCCGCCCTGACGCTGCTCCTTCTGCCCGACAAGCTCTACGCGATCGAATACATCCTCTTTGCCGCGGTCTATCCGATTCTGAAGCTCCACTTCGAAAAGCTCCCTGCGCTTCTGGCATGGCCGGTGAAGATCTCCTTCCTCGACTCGATGCTCCTCTTGTGCGTAGTGCTCGGTCAGCATGTGTTCATGGCCGGCGAGGACTACTACGCCCTGAGCTGGGTCACGATCGGGGTGGGGACGGCGTTTTTCGTGCTGTTCGACGTGACGCTCTCCCTGTGCATCTCCCTGTACATCGTCAAACTGCGCAAAAAGCTCCGGATCGGCCGCCGCGGGTAAGGGAAATCTGTATGAAAAACTGCCGTTGTCGTTGACAGCGGCTTGTTTTTATGATAAAATGTAAGGTAGAGTATTATCGGTCTTTATACCCTTGAGGCGGACGGCGCGCTTGCGTTTCGAACGGTTCGTCCGCGGCTCAGAAGGAGGTCCGGATGCGCCGTATTCTGTCGGTTGTCCTGCTGCTCGCGGTCCTGTGCGCGGCTTTTCCGATGTTCGTTTCCTGCGAAAAGGGAGCGGACGAAACCACGGCTGAGGCGTCCTCTTCCAAAGCGGCTTCCGCGCTGACCGAACAGGCGCTTCTCGGCTATTCGATCCTGCGGGACGACAACGCGGCGGAACTCGGGATCCATAACGGCATGAGGCTGCGGGAGGCCATGGAGGCGGAAGGGTATTCGCTTCGCCTGACCACGGACTTCTTTAGGGAAGGGATCGCGGGGATGGAGATCCTTCCGAACGAGATCCTGGTCGGCAAGACCAACCGGGAGGAGACGGCGGAGTTTCTCTCGTCCCTGACGCCGTGGCAGTGGGGATATGCCCTGATCGGTACCAAGATCGTGATCGCCGGGCACAGTGACGAGACGACGGCCGAGGCGGTGGACGCGTTCATCGAAAACATTGTGAAGCGCGCGCCGCTGTCCTTCTCGGAATCGGACCGGTATGTGTTCGGCGACGTCGTGAAGGGCGAGGGCAGGATCTATTCCGTGCTGACGGCGTACGCGGCTTCGGAAACCGATCTGTCGGAGGGGGACATCCTCCGCGCGGTCGAAGAGACGTCTCCCGAGATCCTCATTCTCGTTCGGAAGGGGACGGAGGAGAATTCCGAACCCGGGAAGGATCAGATCGTTGGGGATTTGTTTCTGGAGGACGATCTACCCGAGGGATACGCCGTCGGATTTGCCGGGGCCGCCGGTGAGACCGTAACGGAGATCTATTACCTCGAGTCCGCTTACACCTTCTCTGCCGGTGAGCAGGCGCGTCTTCTGTCCTATCCGAACCTCTCGGAGGCGGAGAAGGGCGCGCTGGTCTATTCCGTGCTCCGGTGCCGGGATACGGGGAAGAAGATGCTCTTTGCGGCGGCCGATCTTCCGAACGATGCCTATTCCTCCGCCCGGATGCGCACGGTTTCGTCCTTCCTCGGGCACGCCTACCAGTATCCGACCGTCGTATTCGGCGCGGATCTGGCCCTCGGCGCGAAGAATTCCACGGTGTCGGACGACTTCTTTGCCGCGGGATTCACGCCGGGGAGCGAGATCGCGGAGGAAAAGAGCGGGGAGGCCGACGCGGGAGCTGCGCTGTTCTTCCGGTTTGCGGACACCGCCGTTTTGAGCAGCGAAGCGCTTTTACCGGGGCTCGCTTACCACGAATTTCAGGAGGCGGCACGTTGAGGTCCGCGCTCCGTTCCATTCTGAATCATCTATTGAAAACAGGCCCGATCGGGTCGGGGAGCAAGGTATGCTGAAATCCATGACCGCCTTCGGACGCGCCCGGAGTTTGTCCTCCGACGGCACGCTTGACATTTCGGCGGAAATCAAATCGGTCAACTCGCGTTATCTGGATCTCGCCATTCATATGCCGCGGCTGTACGCGCACCTCGAGGACAAGGTCAAGACCTTCCTCTCCGACGGCGGACTCACCCGGGGCAAGGTGGAGGTCTACATCACCGTGGACGTTCTGGAACAGCGCGGCGTCGAGGTCGTGCTGGACAGGGAAGCCGCCCGCTCGTACATCGCCGCCCTGGAACAGCTCCGGGACGAATTCGGCCTGAAGGACGATATTTCCGTGATGCGCGTGGCGTCGAACCACGACCTTTTCTCCATCAAAACGCACGAGGAAAACGACGAACGGGACTGGGACGAGATCCGGTCCGTGCTGGCCGAGGCCTTTGAGGGCTGGGATCGGATGCGGTCCGGCGAGGGCGAGCGGCTCTGCGAGGACATTCTCGGAAAGATCGACAAGGTCCGTTCTATGGCGGCCGAGGTCAAAAAGCTGTCCGAGACGGATATCGCCGGATACCCGCTGAAGCTCGAGAACCGCATCCGGAAGTTCCTCGCGGACTTCGACGCGGAGGCGGCGGAACAGCGCATCGTGACCGAGGCTGCGATCTACGCGGACAAGGCGGCGATCGACGAGGAGCTCGTGCGGCTGGATTCCCACTTCAAGGCGTTCCGCGAGATCGTGCATTCGAACGAGGCGGCGGGGCGCAAGCTCGATTTCCTCATCCAGGAGATGAACCGCGAGACGAACACCATCGGCTCCAAGGCCGGGAACGCGACCATCGCCCATCTCGTGGTGGATATGAAGACCGAGATTGAGAAGGTCCGGGAGCAGATTCAGAATCTGGAGTGATTCCATGAAATTCGTGAATGTAGGTTTCAACAATATGGTCAACGCCGAACGCGTCGTCGCGGTGATTTCTTCGGAATCCGCGCCGGCGAAACGGCTGATTCAGGACGCGAAGGATCAGGGGCGGGCCGTGGACTGCACCTCCGGGAGAAAGACCAGATGCGTGGTGATCATGGACTCCGACCACATCATCCTGTCCGCGCTGGCGAACGAGACCATTTCGGGGCGGCTGAACGGCTCTTCTTCGGAGGCCGAATCCGGTTCCGAAAACAGCTCGTCCGAAGACGGGGACGCCATCGCGGACGCTATGAACGGCTGACGGAACCAGCCGGGGAAGGAGCAGCGCATGGAAGAGAAAGAGACAATAAAACGGCAGCCCGAGGGCATCATCTTCGTGATCTCCGGACCATCCGGCAGCGGAAAGGGAACGGTGATGGAGATCCTCAGAGAGCTTTATCCCGAGGCGGGTCTCGCCGTTTCCGCCACTACCCGGGCCAGACGCGATTACGAGGAAGAGGGCCGGGAATACTTCTTCAAGACCCGCGAACAGTTCGAGCAGCTTCTCGCCGACGGGGAGATCCTCGAGCATACGGTGTACAACGGCAATTACTACGGAACCCTGAAGAGCGAGGCGGACCGCATCCTCGGATCGGGGAAGGATATGCTTCTCGAGATCGAGGTGGACGGAGCCGGTCAGATCAAGCGGCTGTTCGGCGACAGAGCGGTGAGCATCATGCTGATCGCGCCGTCCGGCGAAGAACAGGCAAGGCGTCTGAGAGGGCGCGGGACCGATTCCGAAGAGGTCATCGCCCAGAGAGTGGCGCGGGCGTACGAGGAGATCCGGCAGGCTTCCTTGTATGACTATGTGACCGTGAACGAAACCGACCGGGCCCGGGAATGCGCGGAGGGGATCCTTTCCGTGATCCGGGCGGAGCATATGAGATCCCGCCGCATGGCGGACTATATCCACGACTATTTTCCGGACGACGAGCTCTGAGCGGGCGTTTCGTCATCCCTTCCCAATCAATCCGAACAACACGAAAGGACGGAACAGATTATGAGCAACGAAGAGCGCACCGCGCCCGAGGAGAAGTACAACCGGTATTCGCTGGTGGTGGCTGCTGCCAAATGCGCGCGGATCATCACGGACGAATATGTGCTCCAGCGCGAACACGCCGAAAAGCTGGCGGCCAGCAATAAGGACACCGAGAAGAAGAACCCCTATTTCCAGCAGATCCCGAAGGAATACCGGGACGAGAAGGCCGTGAAGACCGCTATCACCGGACTGTACAAGGGCGACTTCAAGATCATCGGCGAGAACGGTGAGGACGAACTTCTCACCTCGTACGGCACGAACAAGGTTGCCGAGCCCGGCGAGTTCCCCGACGAGGAGGAGCGCGAGGAGACCATCGACAACTTCGCTCTGGACGCGAACACGCCTCCGAAGAAGGAAACCGCCGCGTCGGACGCAGAGGCGTTCTGAACCCGTTCAACCAGATCTTTTTATCGTGCCGAAGGGAGGGGGCAGCGTGTCCCGGCTTGCCGAAATCTACATTCTGGACGTTCCGTTCCACGCGGATCGGGCGTACACCTATTATATTCCCGAATCGCTGACGGACAGCGCGGTTCCCGGCTCCCTGTGCGAGGTTCCCTTCGGACGAGGAAACCGCCGGATGACGGGCGTTGTGGCGTCCGTGCGCGACGGAGAGGCGTCCGAGGGGATCAAGCCCGTGGCCTCCTCCGTGGGGGACGGACCGGTGCTGGACGGGGAAGCCCTCTCTCTCTGCCTGTTTATGAAGGAATACACCCTGTGCACCTTCGGGGACGCCATCAGAGCGGTGGTTCCCGCGGGCGCCATGGCAAAAGTCATCACTTCCTACCGCGTCGTCCGGAGCACAGCGCAGGCGTTTGCCGATGCTGCCGGGGAACGCGGTCGGCTTGTTTTTTCCCTGATCGGAAACAGAAAGAGCTTCACGAAACAGTCCCTGCAGTCGGAGCTGGATTTCGACTGCACCTCCGCCGTCCGAGCCCTGTTCGAGGCCGGGGTGATCGAGAAGGTCACCGAGATCCGGGGCGGCGGAGCTGCCAAAGTCCGCAGGCTGCTTGTGCCCTCCCCCCTCTTCGGATCCGATCCGGAGGAGTGGAACCGCGTCGCGGACCGGCTGACCGGCAAGAATCAGCGGGTTCTGGCGGAGGCGGTGCGCGAGGCCGCGGAGCACGGAGGCAGTTTTGAGGAATCGGTTCTCGAAGGCGAAACCGGACTCTCCCAGACGGCGATGCGGGCGGCGGAAAAGAGCCTCGCCGAGCGCGGACTTCTCGCCGTGAAGGAGGAGGACGACTGGCGCAATCCCTTCGATCCGGAGCTCCTTCTCGAAGAGGCGGAGAAAAGCGGAGCGCCCGAACCGCTTGCCCTGACGGAGGAGCAGACCCGTGCCTATGAGACGGCGGCCGAGCTGCTCGAGAAACGGGAGCCCGGCGCGATGCTTCTGCACGGCGTGACGGGATCGGGAAAGACGAGCGTCATTCTCGCCGCCATCGAAAAGACCCTGTCCATGGGCCGCGGCGCGATCATGCTCGTCCCGGAAATCGCCCTGACGCCGCAGACGGTCAATATCTTCGTGCGCCGGTTCGGAAACCGCGTCGCCGTCATCCACTCCGGACTGTCCGGCGGGGAGCGGTACGACGCGTGGAGACGGATCCGGGAGGGGCTGGCGGACGTGGTGATCGGCACCCGGTCCGCGGTGTTCGCTCCGGTTCCGGATCTCGGCCTGATCGTGATCGACGAGGAACAGGAATACACCTACAAATCCGACACCGCCCCGAAGTATCGGGCCCACGACATCGCCCGGTTCCGTTGCCGGGAGCACGGGGCCGTCATGCTCCTTTCTTCCGCCACGCCGTCGATTTCCAGCTATTACAAGGCGAAGACCGGCGTCTACCGGCTCGCGGTCCTGAAGGAGCGGTACGGAAACGCGCGCCTTCCCGACGTGGAGATCGTCGATATGCGGGACGAGACGGCGGCGGGAAACCTGACTCCGGTGAGCCGTCGGCTGGCGGACAAGCTCCGGGCGGACCGGGACGCGGGGAGACAGGCCATCCTGTTTCTCAACCGGCGCGGATACAACAACTACGTCTCCTGCCGGACGTGCGGAAAGAGCATCAAATGCCCGGAGTGCTCCGTGAGCCTCACCTATCACACCGTCCGACGGCGGATCGACCGGATCGAGCGCGAGGGCGGGGAGTACGAGGAGACCCGGCGCGAAAACGGCTATCTCGTCTGCCATATGTGCGGACACCGGGAGGCTGTCCCGAAGGTCTGTCCGGACTGCGGCGGGGAGCACTTCCTTTTCATGGGCTTCGGGACCCAGAAGGCGGAGGACGACGTCGCCGCGCTGTTCCCCGACCTGCGGATCCTGCGGATGGATACGGACACCACATCGGGGAAATTCTCCCACGAGCGGATCCTGTCGGCGTTCCGGCGGGGAGAGGCCGACGTTCTTCTTGGCACGCAGATGGTTACGAAGGGCCACGACTTCCCGAAGGTGGCGACGGTCGGCGTGCTGAACGCGGATTCCGCCCTGTGCGCGGACGATTACCGGGCGGCGGAGAGAACCTTCGCCATGCTGACGCAGGTGATCGGGAGGGCCGGACGCGCCGACGTTCCGGGACTCGCGCTGATCCAGACGCACAACCCCCTGTCCGAGGTGCTCCGGCTCGCGGCGAAACAGGACTACGAGACCTTCTACGAGTCCGAGATCCGTCTGCGGCGCGCGCTGACCTTCCCTCCCTTCTGCGATATGGCGACGGTGACGCTCTCCAGCCCGGACGAGACATATTTGCAGGTCGTGACGAAGCGGATGTACGAACGGGTCATCGAGCACACCAGAGAGGACTTCCGGGACGTGCCCATGATGCTGTTCGGTCCCTTCGAGGCTCCGGTCTACCGGGTGCAGAACGCCTGCCGGATGCGGCTCGTGTTCAAGTGCAGGCTGAACCGGAGGATGCGCGCGCTGCTTTCCTCCCTTCTGACGGAATTCGGCAAGAGTTCCCCGCGCGAGCTGGCCGGAGGCATGGTGGAGACCAAATCCGCCCGGCGCATCTCCGTCTCGGTGGATCTGAATCCGAGCACAATTTGAAATTCTTACTCATCGGCGAGGTTCGATATGGCTATACTGAACATTGTTAAAGAAGGCGATCCGACGCTGCGGAAGGTCTGCCGTCCCGTCGTGGAGATCACGCCGCGGATTCTGACGCTGCTGGACGACATGAAGGAAACGCTGGCCGAGGCGAACGGCGCGGGTCTGGCGGCTCCTCAGGTGGGCATTCTGCGCCGCATCGCGCTGGTGGATCTGGGCGAGGAGGTCGTGGAGCTCATCAATCCCGAGATCATCGAGACCGAGGGCGAGCAGGAAGAGGTGGAAGGCTGCCTCTCCGTTCCCGACGTCTGGGGGGTCACGAAGCGTCCCGCGTATGTGAAGGTCAGGGCGACGAACCGCTTCGGCGAGGAATTCACCGTCGAGGGGGAGGGCCTGAACGCCCGCTGCCTCTGCCACGAGATCGACCATCTGGACGGACACCTCTTCACCGACAACGTGCTCCACATCCTCACGCCCGAGGAAGTGGAGGAAATGATGGAGGACTGAGGCCCCATGCGGATTCTGTTTATGGGAACGCCCTCCCTCGCCGCCGAAACGCTGCGAGCAGTCCATGAAAAAGACGGCGTCCGGGTCGTCGGCGTCGTGACGAGGCCCGACAAGCCGAAGGGACGGGGCATGAAGCTCATTCCGTCCCCGGTGAAGGAATACGCGCTCGAGCACGGGATCCCGGTGTTTCAGCCGAAGACCCTGAAAGACGGCGCGTTCCGGGAGGAGCTCGAAGCGCTCGATCCCGAGCTGATCGTCGTCGCGGCCTACGGGAACATTCTCCCGCCCTATGTGCTGGACTACCCGAAATACGGATGCGTCAACGCGCACGGATCCCTTCTGCCGAAATACCGGGGAGCGGCTCCCATCGAGCGGGCCATCATGGACGGCGAAACGGTGACGGGCATCACGGCAATGTTCATGGACGAAGGGCTCGACACGGGGGACATGATCGCGGCGTATCCCTGTCCCATCGAGGAAGAGGACGACGGCGGGACGCTGACGGAGAAGCTGTCGAAGCTGGCCGGACGCGCGATGTGCGACGTGATCGGCGCGATCGAAGCAGGGACCCTCACACGGACGCCCCAGCCCGCGGAGGGATCCACCTACGCCGCGAAGATCGGGCGGGAGGATCAGCGGATCGACTTCACAAAATCCGCGCGCGAGGTCTTCAACCGGATCCGCGCCCTGAATCCCGCGCCCTGCGCCGAGACGACCCTGCCGGACGGATCCCTGCTCAAGATCACCGACGCGCGGCCCGCGGATTTTCTCACCGAAGGCGCCGTTCCCGGGACGGTGCTCGAGGCGGACGGAAAGGGAGCGGGCAGAATCGTCGTCGCCTGCGGGGAGGGAGCCGTCGCGGTCTTTGGACTGATCCCCATGGGCAAGAAAAAGATGACCGCGGGAGATTTCGTCCGCGGAAGAAAGATCGCCGCGGGGGACGCGCTCGGCGGATGAACCGCTGAAAAGGTCTTGCGGCTGCTGTTTTGGAATAACTCTCCCGAAGGAAGAAGGAGGCGGACTCATGCGCTTCGGTACGGTCGATACCACTTATCTGATTTTCGTTCTTCCCGCGCTGCTGTTCACGCTGTGGGCGCAGTTCCGGGTCAAGACGACCTTTGCGAAATACCGGGGGCTCCCCTCCGACCGGAATATGACCGGGGCGGACGCGGCAAGGCTCGTGCTGGAACAGAACGGCGTCACGGGCGTCACGGTCACGCGGATCGCCGGCCAGCTCACGGATCACTACGACCCGAAGGAGAACGTGATCCGTCTGAGCGAAAGCGTGTACGACGCACGGACGGCGGCAGCGGTCGGCGTAGCGGCGCACGAGGCGGGACACGCGGTTCAGTACGCCGTGGGGTACGCCCCCATCCGCGCCCGGCAGACGGTGATCCCCGTGACCAAGATCGGGACATACGCCGCGTGGCCCCTCTTTATCGTGGGGATGATCTTCGCGGCGCGGCCTCTGCAGCTGGCGGGGATCGTTCTGTTCAGCGCGTGCGTGCTCTTTCAGCTGCTGACCCTTCCGGTAGAGATCAACGCGAGCCGAAGGGCGATGAACTCCCTCGAGACGGCGGGTCTGTCCGAAGAGGGGCTGAAAGCGGCGAAATCCGTGCTGACCGCCGCCGCTCTGACCTATGTTGCCGCGCTGGCTTCCGCGATCGCTAACCTTCTGCGCCTCCTCTCGCTGTTCAACTCCGGATCCCGCAGGCGCTGAGCGGAGAAGGATCGGAGCCGGAATGACGAAACAGGACGCGGGGCCGCGGGCTCTTGCGCTCCGTTCCCTTGCCGCGCTGGAACGGGACGGACGGTACGCGAATCTGGAAATCGACGCGCGGCTGAAACACGACGGAGCGGACCTCTCCCCCGCCGACCGGGGACTGTACACCCGTCTGGTCTACGGCGTGACGGAGCGGAGGATCACCCTCGACTATATCATCGACCGGTGCGCCAGCCGCCCCGCCGCGGAAATGGACGCCGGAATCCGGGACGCTCTGCGGCTGGGGCTGTATCAGCTCCTGTACATGGAGCGCATTCCCGATCACGCCGCCGTGTCCGAGACCGTCGATCTGGCCAAGAAGACCGGCCGAGGAGGCGCGGGAATGGTGAACGCGGTGCTCCGGGCCTTTCTGCGCTCTGGAAAGCGGGTGGAATGGCCGGATCCCGCCGTCGATCCGATCCGCGCGCTCGAGGTGAGACATTCGATCCCCGCCGCGCTGATCCGGGTGTACGGGACCGCGCTGTCCGCTTCCGGCAGAACGGGAGAGGGAGAGCTTGACGCGCTGCTGTCCGCTCTCAACCGGGAGCCCATGATCGGACTGCGGGTCAACACGCTCCGGCTCACGGCGGAAGAGGCGGCGGAGGCGGTCGGGGGAGAGCTTTCCCGGATCGCGCCGGATATCGTGAAAATCAGCTCCCTGACCGAAGCCGCGCGGCACGGGATCGAGGAGGGACTCTGGTTCGTCGAAGACGAGGCGTCTCGGATCGCGGCGAAAGCGGTGGGCGCGGAACCCGGCGAAACGGTCGCGGACACATGCGCCTGCCCCGGAGGGAAGACCTTTTCGATGGCGCTGGACATGCAAAACCGCGGGGAAGTCCGGGCGTTCGATCTGCACGCGAACAAGCTCTCCCTCGTGCGGAAGGGAGCAGAGCGGCTGTGCCTGACCGTCGTGACGGCGGAGGCGAGGGACGCGCGGGATCCGGATCCGAACCTGATCGGCAAAGCGGACCGGGTGCTCTGCGACGCGCCGTGTTCCGGATTCGGCGTGATTGCCAAGAAGCCCGATCTGCGCTACAAGGATCCCTCGTCGGCGGAGAGACTGCCCGGGATCCAGCGGGAGGTGCTCCGGGGAGCGGCGGCCTATGTGAGACCGGGCGGGATCCTTGTGTATTCCACCTGTACGCTCAGCCGGGCGGAGAACGAGGATACGGCGGAGGCCTTTCTCGGGGAGCATCCGGACTTTGCCCTGTGCGAAGACGCGCTTCTCCCGGGCGGAATGCGGGCTTTCTTCCCCCATGTGGACGGAACGGACGGCTTCTTTGCCGCGAAGATGATAAGGAGAACGGAATGACGGCAGAAGATGCGGCGGTCGGAACGGTCGCGGAGCGGACGGCGCGCCCCGATTTCATGTCCATGACCCCGGAGGAACTGGAGGCGTTCGTCGTCTCCCTCGGCGAGAAGCCGTACCGGGCCGGGCAGCTCTTTTCGTGGATGGCAAAGGGCGCGCCCCTCGACGAGATGACGAACCTGTCCGCCCCCTTCCGGAAGAAGCTCGCGGAGTACGGGGAGTACCGCCTTCCGGTCATCGAGAAAAAGCTGGTCTCCCGGATCGACGGAACGGTCAAATACCTCTTTTCCCTCGCGGACGGTGAGTGCGTGGAGTCGGTCTTCATGCGGTACGAGCACGGGACCTCCCTCTGCGTGTCCTCTCAGGCGGGGTGCGCGATGGGCTGCAAATTCTGCGCCTCCACGCTGAACGGGCGGGTGCGGAATCTGACGGCGTCGGAGATCCTCGGACAGGCTGCCGCGGCGGCGAGGGACACGGGCGAGCGGGTGGACGGCATCGTGCTCATGGGGATCGGCGAGCCGCTTGACAACTACGACAACGTGATCCGGTTCCTGCGGCTCGTTTCGGACAGCCGGGGCATGGGGATCGGGCTGCGGCACATTTCCCTGTCCACCTGCGGTCTTGCCCCCCGGATCCGGGATCTGGCGGGGGAAGGGCTGCCCGTGACGCTGTCGGTTTCCCTGCACGCGCCGGACGACGAGACGAGATCCGCCCTCATGCCCGTGAACCGTCGGTACAACGTGGCCGAACTGCTCTCGGCCTGCCGGTTTTATTTCGAGAAGACGGGCCGGAGGGTGTCCTTCGAATATACTCTGATCGCCGGGCGGAACGACAGCAGGGAAGACGCCGGACGTCTCGCCGCGGTTTTGAAGGATGGGATGCGCTGTCCCTGTCATGTGAACCTGATCCTGCTCAACGAGGTGGCGGAGACCGGGCTTTCGACCCCGGACCGGCGGCGCGCGGAGGAGTTTCGGCGGGAGCTGGAAAAGCGCGGCATAAACGCGACGATCCGCCGCAGACTCGGTTCCGACATCAACGCCTCCTGCGGTCAGCTGCGCCTTCAGAAGCTCGCGGAGAAGGATGCCGGAGGGGTTTCGGAACGGCCGGTGTGCTGATTGTACAATAGAAGCGCGTAAAAACGCCCCGAATTTATCCGATTTGGAAAACTTCCGGATCGAATTGACAGGTTGTTGCATGATAATTCAAAAAAATTGAAAGAACTATTTATATCTTTGCCGTATAATAGAAACAGTACCCCTATGCCCGCAGGCGGAAGTCTGTCCGGACCTCGGGGGTACAGGATACGCCGTCAACAGACAAACTGATGCTGAACCAGGAGTGATCACATGTTGTTCTACGGAAAAACCGATGTCGGCAGAAGACGCGCCGTGAATCAGGACAATTTTATCATCCGTAAATACGCGGGGGACGTGCTTTTTGCGGTCGTCTGCGACGGAATGGGCGGCGCGAACGGGGGAGACACTGCATCCGCCGTTGCTGTTGAGGTGTTCCGCGAGCAGCTGGACAGAAGCGAGAGAGAGCATCCGTCCTTCTTCGGACTATCCGGCGACGATATTCTCGATATCCTGTCCGTGGGCGTGACGGAAGCGAACCGCGAGGTGTTCCGCATGGCGAACGGCGACCCCGCCCTGACTGGCATGGGGACCACGCTCGTGGGATGCGTCGTGGAGGGAGACCGGGTCTACGCCGTGAACGTGGGCGACTCCCGGATGTACGCGGTGAAGGGCGGGGAGATCGAGCAGGTTTCCCACGACCACTCTCTCGTGCAGTATCTGGTGGACTGCGGACGGATGACGCCCGAGGAGGCGAAGGTCTCCACCATGAAGAACCGGATCACCCGGGCGGTGGGGACGGAAAGAACCGTCGGCGCGGATTTCTTCGACCTGACCGTTGAGATCGGGGACAGGCTGATCCTCTGTTCCGACGGGCTCACCAACCATGTGGAGCCGGAGGAGATCCGGGATATCACCGCGGGCGTCTCGCCCCACGATCCCGCGTCGATCCAGCAGGCCGCGGAAAATCTGATCGCCTTGGCGAACGAGCGGGGCGGCACCGACAACATTACGGCTGTCATTCTGGCGGTCTGAGGGGAGACTGCCTATGGAATTATACGAAAAATATGTCGGACTGGTGTTCGACAACCGCTACCGGATCGAAAAGGTCATCGGGATCGGCGGCATGGCCATCGTGTTCAAGGCGACGGATCTGCTCATGCGCCGGACGGTGGCCGTCAAGATCCTGAAAGACGAGGTGGCGGCCGACGAACAGTCCGTGAAGCGGTTCACCAACGAATCGCGCGCCGTCGCCATGCTCTCCCACCCGAACATCGTCAACATCTACGATGTGTCCGTGCGGGAGAACATCAAATATATCGTCATGGAGTTCGTGGAGGGCATCACCCTCAAGAGCTACATGCAGCACCGGGAGGTTCTGAACCTCCGCGAGATCATCAGCTACACCACCCAGATTCTCCGCGCCCTCGACCACGCCCACAAGAAGGGGATCGTTCACCGGGACATCAAGCCCCAGAACATCATGCTCCTGAAAAACGGCGTCATCAAGGTCATGGACTTCGGCATCGCCAAGCTGCCGAACGCGGAGACCGTCACCATGACCGACAAGGCGATCGGCACGGTGTATTATATCAGTCCGGAGCAGGTGTCCGGCGCGAAGATCGACAGCAGGAGCGACCTCTACTCCCTCGGCGTGCTGATGTACGAAATGGCGACGGGCCAGCTCCCCTTCACGGCGGAGACCCCGGTTTCGGTCGCCCTGATGCAGGTGAACGACGAGCCCGCCCCGCCCCGCTCCCTCAATCCCCATATTCCGCAGGGACTGGAGCAGATCATCCTGCGGGCGATGGAGAAGGATCCCGAGGAGCGGTACCAAAGCGCGGAGGACATGCTCGGGCATCTTTTGAAGCTCCGCGAGAACCCGAAGATCGTCTTCCGGGACAACAAGGCGAAAAAGCAGAAGCAGAAGACCCAGACCGTCGTGAAAAAGACCCGGCACTCCAGCAAATCCATGTTCCCGATCATCATGGGCGTGACGCTGGCGTTCCTGATCACGGCGGGCGTGGCGGCCTATTATATTATCTCGAGTCTTCTTCTGAACAGCCCCATGAACAACTACCAGTCCGTCACGGTCTACGATCTGGTCTGGGCGGAGTACAACGACGATCTGATCGGATGGTTCAACGCTTCCCAGTATTTCACGTCGAAGGTGACGTACGCCTACGACGACA
Source organism: Oscillospiraceae bacterium (assembly GCA_015065385.1). GTDB lineage: Bacteria > Bacillota > Clostridia > Oscillospirales > CAG-272 > UMGS1696. The sequence continues at coordinate 55,777 of SVQK01000044.1, forward strand.
AGGTGCCGAAGGGCTATATCATCGATCAGGATCCCGTGGCGGGAGAGGTCCGGAAGGTGCTCCCCGACAAGCAGAAATGCGAGATCAGTCTTACGGTGAGCCTCGGCGAGAGGACCATCGTGCTGGCCGATTACGCGGTCCGGGACTACCGGCTGGTCGAAAACGAGCTGCGCAAGCTGGGACTCCGGGTCAAAACGGAGAACGTCGAAAACTCCGTCTACGAGATCGGCTATGTGGTCCGGACGGATCCGGAAGCCGGAACGGTGCTCAGACCGAGCGACACCGTCACCATCTTCGTCAGCCACGGCAGCGAATCCGCGAAGACCGTGGTCCCCGATTTCGTCGGAAAGAACGAGGCGGAGGCCTATGTGCTCGCCCTCGACAGCAGGATTACTGTCGGCCACGTCACCTATGAAAAGTCGTGGAGCGCGGTGGGAACCGTTCTGAAGCAGACCGTGGAAGCGTGGAGTCAGGTTCCCGAATACGAGACGGTGGACATGGTGGTCTCCGGCGGCGCGTACTATACCGGGGACGGAGAGCGCATCCCGGTGGCGGACGACTACACCTGGAGCATCGACAAGCTGATCGTGGACGACAGCACAACCTCCGGAGGCGACTGGTGGTCCCCCGGAACGGACAGCATCTCCGGCACGGGTCAGACCTCTTCCGGGACCGGCACGGGTACTGACACGGGAACGGGAACCGGGACGGACGCGGCGAATTCCGGATCGACGGATGCCGGCACGGCGGATGCTTCCGGAACGGAGCACACGGACAGCGGAGCGGGCTGGGAGCTCGATCTCGGCGGAGACTCTTCCTCCGACGCCTCGTCCGCGTCTGACGGCGGATGGAACGCGGGAGAGTGGTCCCAGAACGAGGGCGGCTCGACCTCCGGCGACTGGTCTTCCGGCGACGGATCCGCAAACGAGTGGTCCTCGAATGACTGGACTTCCGATTCCGGATCGGACGGCGGATGGACTCAGGATACGCAGGACAGCGGTTCGACGGATGACTGGAACACCGGCGGCTGGACCTCGGACGGCGAAGACAGCTCCTCCGACGACTGGTACAGCGACTGGAATTCCGGCGACGGAGACGGCTGGATCTTCGTGGGAGAAGGCGGCAACTGAGCCGTCATGCCGCCCATGGCAAACAGAATCACGGCGCCGCGGCGGACAAACCTGCGGCGCTTTCCTCATTTTGGACAGGAAGGCTTTATTACTGAGACAGCAAACTGGGATGTGTTCACACAACTGACCGAAAAGAATTCAAGACCAGAGCTGAACCGATCTGTTGCAGCGCAAAGGGGAATGATATCTACCGTTCTCAGATTACTCCTTTTATGCGCGTTTCGATCGCTGTTTGCGGCGCGTCAGCATAGCAAACCGATGAATTACGGCGTAGACGGAATTCATCGCATGTTTCAGCTGAAGTAACATAGTCCGCGCGAGGACAATGCGCTAAACAGTCGGGTTTGGTTGAAGGAACGAGCTGTACTGTTATGCCATATGGCCAAGGAAACCCCCGCACGGGGGGAAACCTGCGGCCAGAGCTGGTGTCCCCCCGTGCCTCCCGCCCTGAGCAGGGCATTTTTCCAGAAACGCGCAGCGTTTCGTTTTTCATAGTAATAGTATTAGACCGGAGAAAGAACAAGATGGACGAACCGAAGGAGAAAATCAGGGGGATCGTGACCCGCGGCGTGGGCGGGCTGTACGGCGTGCGGACCGCGGAGGATCCGGACACGGAGATCCTGTGCCGGGCGCGGGGGATCCTCCGGCAGAAAAAGACCTCCCCGACCGTGGGAGACGACGTCTGGATCGAGCTGTCCGACGCGAGGGATCCCGGAGAAGAGGCGGCTGAGGAGCCGGAGGAATCCGGAAAGAAGACTCCCGCCGGGGGACACGCCGGACCTGCGAACCGCCGATCCCGGAAACCGATCCGCGGAAAGAGCGCGATCGAGCGGGGAGAGGCGGATTTTGACCGGGGCGTGGACGTGGACTGGGTGATCGACGCGGTGGACGAGAGGCGCAGTCTCATGATCCGCCCTCCCGTCGCCAACCTCGACTACCTCTTCGCGGTGATTCCCTGCGCGTCACCGGAGCCGGACCTTCTGACCGCGGACAAGCTGACCGTCATCGCCGAAAACTACGGGATCGAATGCGTGATCGCGGTGAACAAGGCGGATCTCGATCCGGGCCGCGCCGAGGAAATTCGCCGGATCTACGGGACGGCGGGACTGCGCGTCTTTCCGCTGTCCGCCGCGTCCGGAGAGGGCGTGGACGAGCTGCGGGCGTATCTCTGCGAGATCAGCCGGTCCCGGTCCGACGGGCGGCATGTGAGCGGAGCCTTCGCGGGGGTGTCCGGCGCGGGAAAGTCCACCCTCATGACCGCGCTCTTCCCCGATCTGAAGCTGGCGACGGGGAGCGTGAGCCGCAAGATCGAGCGCGGACGCCACACCACCCGCCATGTGGAGCTGTTTCCGATCCGCATGGAGACGGGCGGCATATTCTGGCTGGCCGACACGCCGGGATTCTCCATGCTGGACTTCACCCGCTTCGACTTTTTCCCCTATGACGAGCTGGCGTCCTCCTTCCGGGAATTCGACGACTGCCTCGGGAAATGCCGCTATACCAAATGTACCCATCTGCGCGAGGAAGGATGCGCCGTGCTCGAAAAACTGCGTGCCGGCGGGATCGCCCCGAGCCGCCACGACAGCTATGTGCGGATCTGGGAGGAACAGAGGAAGGTGCCGGAATGGAAGAGAAAACAGAACGCGGAATGAACGGGCATCCTGACCATGCTGTGATCGTCGCGGGCGGCTTCTGCGATACGGAAGCTATCGGCGCGGATCCGGGCATGAAGGCTCTTTTCGGGAGCGCGTTCGTGATCGCGGCGGACAGCGGACTGACGGCGGCGGAACGGATGGGCCTCGAGCCGGATCTGATCGTCGGGGACTTCGATTCCTACACGGGTGAGCTGCCCGAGGGACCCGGCGCGCCAGAGATCGTGCGGGTTCCGGCGGAAAAGGACGTGACCGACACGGTGCTGGCCTGCGAGATCGCCATGGAGCGCGGATACCGGCGTCTGACGATCCTCGGCGGAACGGGAGGCCGCGCGGATCATTCGCTCTCGAACATCCTTTACCTCTATGCCTTGAAAAACAAAGGGATCGACGCCTCGCTCACCGACGGGCGGAACGAATTCCGGGTTCTGCGGGACGAGACGGTCCGGATCCCGAAATCGGACTCGGCGGAGGGCGGGGAATGGTATTTCTCCCTGTTCGCTCTCGGGTTTGCGGCGGGCGAGAGATGCGCCGTCCGAGCTTTGGGGTGCAAATATCCCCTGCCGAATCCGACGCCGCTCGACTGGTCCAATCCCTCCTACGCCGTATCGAACGAAGTGACCGCGGACTGCGCCGTCGTTTCCGCCGAAGGGACGGTCCTTCTGGTGAGAAGCAGAAAATAGAAGTCCTTCCGTCACCTCCGTGCGGACGCGGGCATATACTGGCGTGAACGTCCGCGAAAAGGGGGAGGTTTATGTGAAGGTTGTGATCTGGAAAAGTCCGCGCCTCTGCGTGCCGCTTTTGAAAAAGCTCTTCCGCTTCGGAAGAGACCGGGAGAAGAACCGGTGACAAATTCATAAAAAACAGCGCAGCCGCGCGGGGATTCTCCGGAATTTACCGCGCGGCTGTTCCGCATAATCCCGATCCGTTCGGACATACTTTCACCGGAACGACTCAGCGTCGGATCGGGAGGAAGATATGAAAAACTACGAACGAGAAAACCGGAGCGGGGACGCTACGGGGGAGCTGCTGGCGGAGATGTACCGGAACGTGACCATGGGGGCGGAGAGTCTTGCGGCGGTGATCCCCGGGATCCGCGCGGAACAGCTGATGACGAGCGTCACCGGGCAGATGGAGCAGTACGCGGATTTCACGAAGCAGACGGAAAAGCTCATGCGGCTCCGGGCGGAGGAACCGAAACAGCCGGGCCTTTTGAAAAAAGCGGCGACGCGGGGCGGGATCCTCGTGAACCGGCTGCTCAATCCCTCGGAGAAGAATATCTGCGACATGATCGCCAAAGGGACGAGGACCGGCGCGGAGCAGCTTCAGGATAAAATGGAGGAGTTCGGAGCGCGCGGCACGTCTCAGGAGGCCGAAGAGCTCTGTCGGGACATTCTGAGCTTCGAAGAAGAAGAGATCATCCGGGCGGAGAAAATGGCGCGGATGCTCGGGGAATAAGTCGAAAGACGCAGTTATCCGGTATGGAAACGGCTCTGCGGGTCGTTTTTCATCCGGATTTGCGTCTTTTTTTCGTCCGGGAGGCAAAAAGCGGCTTTCCTCCCCTTGCGAACGCGCCGAAAATCTGCTATAATCCAGAAAGGAATAAAGCGGAGAAAGAGGTAGTCCCATGGCGCGCTGTGCGAATTGCGGGCGGGAGATCCCCGAAGAAGACAAGACAAGGCTCTGCGAGGACTGCAAGAGGATCATCCTGCCCTTTATCAAATTTATGGACGGCTCGGACACCCCCGCGGTCAAGAGGCTTTTGTCCAACGAGCCGAATCTCCGCATCGCGGGCGTGACGGACAGCGGGATGGATTATCTTTACCGCATCTGCGAGCTGAAGGACCGGAAAGCGCAGATCGCCCGGGAGTCGAAGGAAAATTCCAGCACCGCGGCTGCGTTCGGAACGGCTGCGGGGGGGAGCGGCGCGGGCAGCTCGGGCGGCTTCGGTAAAAAGAAGATCACCGCGCAGTCCCTTCCGCCATCCCAGTCGGCGAAGGGCGATTCGCAGGATCCCCCGTCCGGTCAGGGGCAGTCGGAGGTCTCCGATTCGAAGTCGCAGACAAAACCGGCGGATCAAAAACGCGAAAAGAAGAGCAAACCGCTTGCCGGGGAGCCGGATGCGAACGCCGGACGGACTTCCGACGCCGACCGGGGGTGGGAGGATGATTCCGCCGTCGGACGCGCCCTCCCCGCCGCAAAGTGGATCATGATCCTCGCCGGAACCGCCTCCCTTTTGTGGTTCGCCGCAAAGATCGTGACGCGGACCTTTGTGGGAGAGTCGCTTGCGGACAGCATCGACGTGGGAGCTCTCGCCGCCGCGCTGTCCTCTTATTCCGGCGCGTATGCGGCCGAAACCGTGCGGAAAATGCTCGACCGCATGGGGAAATAAGCGAAATCCGTTCAACGAAAAAACTGTCGCCCTCCGCCTCCGGTCACGGATCGATCGGAGCAGAGGAGCGGCAGTTTTATTGCTGGTACAGTAAACTTATACTATTCTCAGCCTAAAAGGCTAACTTTATGGGTTTTGAACGCTTCATGTAGGAGGCGAATCGCCTTGCGGCTCAACTTGTTGAGCGGATGGGCATTGCGTGCGATAACTCTGATAAGGTTGGATAGCTAAATTGGTGTGCTGAAGGTAAGCAATACTGTATGGGTACAGCCAATCCTTTTCCCCTTTCAAAGTTCTTTGCCGGCTCAACTTGTTGAGCGAGCTTTCATCCGAATGAAAGCCGCGTTTCTCCTTTTAGCTTGAGATTAGTATGAACGCCGGTTTTCAAACGCACGGCTGCCGGAGCCCTTGATTGGCTTGGCTTTCAAACACAGGATACCAATTCCGGCAGCATTCTGCTTGTCAGCGGAGCAAGTTCAGTTATTCCACCCCGAACAGCAGGGCGGCGTAGGTGGGATAGGGCCAGTATTTTTCGGCGGTTCTGGATTCGGCGGCGTCGCAGAGGGCTCTGAGCTCCGTCATGGGGTGCGTGACGATGTACCGGGCGGCGTCGGCCTGCGCCATGGCGTCCTTGTTTCCGGACATGGATTCGACGGCGGTCTGAAGCTCGTCCGTCTTCGCCGTGATCTCCCGGTAGAGACCGGACAGGCGGGCGGCAAGCTCCCCTTCCGATCCGCCGAGATCCGGGGACAGGTTTTTGAGGGCGGCGGCGGTCTCGGCCAGATCCTTCGAGCAGGCGGCGACGGCGGGGAGGATCTCCTTCCGGGCCATGTCGATCATGGTGTTGGCCTCGATCCGGATGGTCTTCGCGTAGTTCTCGAGGGCGATTTCACGCCGCGAGCGCATCTCCACCTCCGTGAATACGCCGTGGGAGGTGAAGAGCCGGACGTTCTTCTCGTCGAGGAAATGCGTGAGCGCCTCGGGCGTGGAGGACAGGTTCGAGAGCCCGCGTTCCTCCGTCGCCTCCCGGATCCAGTTTTCGTCGTAGCCGTTGCCGTTGAAGATGATCCGGCGGTGCTCGCGGACGGTTTTGCGGATCAGGTGGTTGAGCATGTAGGTGAAGTCCTCGGCGGCTTCAAGACGGTCGGCGAACACCCGGAGCGCCTCGGCCACGGCGGTGTTCAGGGCGGTGTTGCAGTCTGCCACGGACTGGGAGGATCCCACCATGCGGAATTCGAACTTGTTGCCGGTGAAGGCGAAGGGAGAGGTCCGGTTCCGGTCGGTGTTGTCCATGGGAAAGGAGGGCAGGGCGTCCACGCCAAGCTGCAGCTTCACCTTTTCCTTGGGGTCGTAGGTCTTGTGGGCCTCCAGCGTTTCGAGGATCGCCGTAAGCTCGTCCCCGAGGAATATGGAGATCACAGCCGGAGGAGCCTCTGCCATGCCGAGCCGGTGGTCGTTCCCGGCGGACGCGGTGCTGATGCGCAAGAGATCCTGATATTCGTCCACAGCCTTGATGACGGCGCAGAGGAACAGAAGAAACTGCGCGTTTTCCGAGGGAGTGTCGCCCGGCGTCAGAAGGTTCGTGCCGTCGCTTGTGCCGAGGGACCAGTTGTTGTGCTTGCCGGATCCGTTGACGCCGGCGAAGGGCTTCTCGTGGAGGAGGCAGACCAGATCGTGCCGTTTGGCGACCTTCTGCATCATCTCCATGGTGAGCTGGTTGTGATCCACGGCGATCCCGGTGCGGCTGTAAACCGGAGCGAGTTCGTGCTGAGCGGGGGCGGCCTCGTTGTGTTCCGTCTTGGCGAGGATTCCGAGCTTCCAGAGCTCCTCGTCCAGATCCTTCATAAAGGCGTCCACCTGCGGCTTGAGCGTCCCGAAATAGTGGTCGTCCAGCTCCTGACCCTTGGGAGGACGGGCGCCGAAAAGGGTCCGCCCCGTGAAGATCAGATCCCGTCTCTGATCGTAGAGCTTCTTCGGCACGAGGAAATACTCCTGTTCCGGCCCGACGTAGGTGTGGACGCGGGTGACGGTCGTCCGGGGATCGAACAGGCGGAGGATCCTCAGCGCCTGCGTGTTGAGCGCGTCCATGGAGCGGAGCAGGGGGGTCTTCTTGTCCAGCGCGTGCCCGCCGTAGGAACAGAACGCCGTCGGGATGCAGAGGGTGCGGTCCTTGATGAAGGCGTAGGCGGTGGGGTCCCACGCGGTGTAGCCCCGGGCTTCGAACGTCGCGCGCAGGCCGCCGGAGGGGAAGGAGGACGCGTCGGGTTCGCCCCGGACCAGCTCTTTCCCGGAGAATTCCATGATGATCTTTCCGTCGCCCGCGGGGGAGATGAAACTGTCGTGCTTTTCCGCGGTGACGCCGGACAGGGGCTGGAACCAGTGGGTGAAATGGGTGCACCCTTTTTCGATGGCCCAGTCCTTCATGGCGTTGGCTACGACGTCGGCGATGGCGGGATCCAGCCCCTTCCCCTCGTCCATGGTCGTTTTCAGGGAGCGGTAGGTGTCGCGGGGCAGACGGGCTCTCATGACGGAGTCGTTGAATACAAGGGTGCCGAAATAATCCGAGACGTTCGGCATAGGCTCCTCCTCGGTGCGGCGTTGATGTTTCAACTATTATAGCGCAGATCCCGCGAGATTGCAAGGTTGGCGGCGTTATTTTCCGCGGTTTTGTCGAAACGGCGAAAAGCGGGTTCTCTCCCGGGCGTGTTCTCGGTTCATTTGCCACGGGAGGGGCGGAATTTCCGGAAAAAACTGTACATCCGGGCCGGGATGTGGTATAATTCCCTAAAAAGTGCGCCGAACGAGGACGAACAAGAACGAAGGAGGGCGGAGAGAATGAACAGGGAAGCCGCCGTGCGCCCGATCCTCACCTGCCGGGATCTATCCGTGGGATACGGGGAGGCCGTGCTCTGCTCGGGAATCTCCCTGACGATCCGCGAGGGGGAATATGTTTCGCTGGTCGGGCCGCGCGGATCCGGAAAAAGCGCGCTGATCGCCACCATGCTCGGAGCGCTCGAACCGATGGCCGGAGAGGTGATTTTTGAAAACGGACTCCGGCGGGAACAGATCGGGTGCATGCCGCAGGACAGCGAGATCCGCGGAACCGCCACCGTCCGGGATACGGTCCTCGCGGGATGCCTCGGCCAGATGCGCCACCTCTTCGTCGGGCGGGCGGAGCGGCGCATGGCGATGGAACAGCTCGAGCGGCTGGGCGTCGCAGATCTGGAAAAGCGGCGGATCGGAGAACTCTCGGGCGGTCAGCGTCAGCGGGTGTTTCTCGCCCGCGCGCTCTGCGGGAAGAAGCGGCTTCTGCTTTTGGACGAGCCGCTGAAAGGGCTGGACGTGGCCGCGCGGGACGAGCTGTTCTCTGAGATCGCCCGGATCCGGGAGGAGGACGGATGCGCCGTTGTGATGGTGGACTCGGAGGCGATCGACGGAACGGTGCTGCATATCTCCGATACGGTCCGGTTCTGCGGTCCGGTCGAGGAATACGCCCGCTCCCTCCCCGGACAGCTCACCTTCTCCGGGCATATCCTGTAGGAGCGGGAGAGTATTGTACGGACCGCAGCGGAGCGTTTGTGCGGCGGTTCGAGCGCTGACGGGTCGGATCGGCGGATCCGGCGGAGAAAGGACGGGAAAATGGATCTGAGTATTCTGCCCCACCGGCTGACCGTGTGCAAGGTCCCCGGGGTCGGGGCGGTCGATGTGAGCGCATCGTTTTACTTCATCGGGAGAACCGACGAGGAGATCTCCCTTGTGTGCCGGACGGAGGACGTTCCCGGATCGGCCGCGGAGCGCGAGGACGGGTGGCGGGCCTTCCGGATCGTCGGGACGCTGGATTTTTCGCTGACCGGCATTCTTGCCCGTCTTTCCGGGATCCTCGCGGAAAGCAGCATCGGGATTTTCGCCGTGTCTACCTTTAATACCGACTATTTTCTCGTGAAGGAAGAGAATCTCGACCGGGCAAAGACGGCGCTCGAGGAGGCAGGGTACAGGTTTGTGTAAGAGACCGTACAGACAGGAGAATATCCCCCGCAGTCCGGAAGAAAACGGAGCAAAGTCCGTCCGAAGCTGCGGGGGATTTTGTTATTTGCGTATGTCAGCGTTGAGGAATTGTCCGTTTGGAGCGATTCCGGCTCACCGTCTTCCGCCCCGGATCATGCCGCCGAAGGAGCCCGTTTGCATGCCGCCGCCCATCATGGAAGCGGTGATGCCGTTCACGGTCTGTCCGTTGACGGTGATTGTGCCGCCCGTGCAGGATGCCGTGCCGTCATAGTCGAAGGCGGACATGGCGGATGTGATGTTGATCGTGCCGCCCGAGACGTAAATGTTTCCGTTGGAGTCGATGGCATCCGTGTCGCCCTGACCGACGCTCACATTGACGGTGCCGCCCGCGATCTCGACGGCGGTTTCGTACGCAGAGCTTTTGTCGGCTCCGTTGATGCCGTCGTCCGTGCCGGTCACATTGACCGTTCCGCCGTTGATCTGAACGTACGTCCCCTCGATCCCTTCCGCGCCGGATACGGTGATCTTTCCGTCATCGATCTGGATGAACGAGGTGCCGTGGATGGCGTCGTCGGAGGCCGTGACGCTGAGCGTGCCGCCGCCGATCCAGATGTAACCGAGGCTGTCGTCGTCATCGTTTTCGGCATGGAGGCCGTCCTTTTTGGAGTTTACGGTGATCGTGCCGTCATAAATCACGATGGAGTCGTTGGCTTCGAGCGCGTCCAGCTGTGCCGTCACAGTCAGCGTGCCGCCCGTGATTTTGAGGTCGTCCTTCGAGGTGATGCCGTTGCCCTTCGAAGAGGTGACGGTGAGGGTTCCCTTGCCGTTCAGAACGAGGTCTTCCTTCGAGTAGATCACGGCGTCAGTGCCCGTTTCGCCGTCAGCCTTGAAGGTTCCGGTGACAGTCAGGGTGTTCTTGCTGCCTTCGGTCGTGGTGACGAAGACTTTGTCCGCGGAAACCGCATAGATAGCCGGGAAGCTGTCGTTGGTGACGCTCACGCCGTCGAGGACAAGCTGGATTTTCGCCTCTTTGTCGGCCTCGATCTTCACGGTACAGTTCGACGCGGATCCCTTGAGAATGTAAACGCCTTCTTCGGTGATTGTAACGGTCTGTCTGTTCTTCACGGTGACGGTCTCGGCTTCTTCAAGGTCCGCGGTCTGTTTCAGATCCCGCTTCGAGAAGAGCTCGTCGGAGGTGACGATCCCGCCGGTGAGGTCAGCGTAGGAGAACGCGCCGGCCTTTGCGGAATACCCGCCCGTCATGCCGCCTGTAAAGCCGCCGGTCATTCCGCCCGTCAGCGTCCGGCTCTGCGCCCCGGAGAAGGAGCGGGCGGAAGAACTGTTCATGGAAGCGGCGGAAACGGCGGTGGCCGCGGAGAGGAGCGTGGCTCCGGCGATAAGCGTGACGATGATTTTTCTGGTGATGGTTTTCATGATCCTTGTCCTTTCTGTGCGGTGATGTCCGCGTGTCCCGTGTGCCGGGGTTGTTTTCTGTTGATGGCCGTATTATACAGGGGCAATCTGACGAGCCGAGGGCGGGTATGTGAACGTTTGAGGAAATCGGGGCGGCGGTTTTCGGGGCGGATCGTGAAGCGCGCTTTTCACGAAAGGCCTGATTTGTTCACACAGCGCACGATAATGCTCTGTATCACCGAACTTGCGGAAAGCCGTCCGTCTTCGCGGCATCTGCGGCGGTTCCCGTCTTCCGAACGAGAAAGCCGAAAAAATCCCCGCCGGATTTGTTCCGACGGGGAATGAGATTGTTTTGGGACTGTTGTCTCGGGTTAATCATTCGATGACGATGGTCTTCTTTTCGGGGAGCTTCGGGGTGTCCTTCTTCGGGACGGACAGGGTCAGAAGTCCGTGCTCCATCTTGGCCTTGATGTCTTCCTCGGTGAGGTTTTCGCCGACGTAGAAGCTGCGCTGCATCGCCCCGGAGTATCTCTCCTGACGGATCAGCTTGCCCTGGGTGCCGTTCTCGTCCTTGTCGAGGTTCTTCGCCGCGCTGACGGTCAGATAACCGTTTTCAAGGTTGATGGTGACGTCTTCCTTCTTGAAGCCCGGCAGGTCGATGGCGATCTCGTAACGGTCGTCATGCTCGGTGACGTCGGTCTTCATGACGTGGGCGGCGTTCTTGCCGTAGAGCTTCTTTTCGATGTTCTTCAGCTCGCGTTCGGTCGGGAATCCGAACCAGTCGTCAAACAGGTTTTCTCCGAATAATCCGTTGTCTCTCCAAATGCTCGGTAACATAGGTCAGACCTCCTGTCTCAACAGCCGTTCGTCCTGATTTTCCGCTCGATGATCCGGGCGGGAGGCGGACGGTTTTCTGATGAGCAAGGGATGGAGGGGTTCTGATTCCGCCGGGAAGACCCGCCTCCCGGTCTTTGGAATCTCTCTGTTCCTTTGTTCGGCTGTATTATAGCACCGTTCGTTAGCACTGTCAAGAGGAGAGTGCTAAAAATCCGGTGAAAACTGTGTGAAAGTTTTGTGGAGTTTTGAACGCCGCCCGCCCGCTTGCAATCCCGCCCGGCGCATGGTATAATGCGGGTGCGGGGGTGCAAATCGAATCCCGCGGAGGAGGAATCGGCATGAAAACCGCGTTGATTACGGGCGTATCCGGCGGAATGGGACGTGCCGCGGCAGAACGCCTGATCCGGGACGGCTGGACGGTCTGCGGACTCGATCTCCGGGAGCCGGAGGATTATGGGAGTTTCCGCTTTTTCCGGACCGACCTGACCGATCCGGAGGCTGTTGGAGAAGCCGCCCGGACGATGGAGCGCGAAGGGATCCGCTTTGACGCGGTCGTCCATATGGCGGGGGTCTACGAGCTGAACTCCCTGCTCGAAATGGAGGACGAGGACTGGCGGCGGGTGTTCGAGGTCAATCTGTACGCCGCGTACCGGGTCAACCGGGCGTTCCTGCCTCTGCTCAGTGAAAACGCGCGGATCCTTCTGACCGCGTCCGAGCTGGCTCCGCTCTGCCCCCTTCCGTTCACCGGGATCTACGCGGTCACGAAGGCGGCTCTCGAAAAATACGCGCTCGCGCTCCGGATGGAAATGCAGCTGCTCGGTCACAGGGTGATCGTCCTCGAGCCCGGCGCGGTGGACACGGGGCTGCTCGACGTCTCGACGGAAAAGCTCGAACGGTTCTGCAGGACGACGAAGCTCTATCCCCACGGCGCGGAACGGATGCGGACGATCGTGGATCGGGTGGAGGCGCGGAAGATCCCGCCGGAGAGGATCGCGGATCTCGTGTCGCGTATCCTTGCCGCAAAGCGTCCCCGGGGCGTGTACCGGCTCAATCGCAATCCGCTCCTTTTGATGCTGAACCTTCTGCCGGTATCGGTTCAGTGCGCCCTGATCCGGCGGATCCTGCGGGACTGACGCGCGGGGCGGGATCCGGGAGGCTCACTTCCGCCTTGTCGCCTCGGTCATGGGAAGACCGGTGGAGTAGTCAAGCTGCCGGTATTCCCCGGGATCGCTGTCCCTCTGACGGGTGAAGCCGTCCACGTCCCACGAGGGCGATTTGTCAGCTCTCCACGGGCGGCAGATCCACTGATATCCCCGGAAGGGATCCCGCGTCCGGTTCATCCAGTCCGTCAGCTCGTCGTGCAGGGCGTTCCGGATTTCCGCCAGGCTTTCGTCCCCGATTCGGTTGTCGGTGTCGTACGGATCGGATGCCCTGACGTAGAATTCATCCGTGTCCAGCAGATGGACGGCGAGCTTGTAATCGTCCGTGACGACGGCACGCATGGGCTGGAATCCGCCGAATCCGTCGTGGTCGATCTCGTACCGCGCGAACTCCACATGGGCGGGCCGTCCGGTGGGCAGGGAGGGATCGTCGAGCTGGGGCAGGAGGCTCTCCCCCTCGAGCATGACCGGTTTCGGGAGCCCGAAGCAGTCGAGCACCGTCGCCGGGAGATCGATGTGGGAAACGACATGAGGATAGACCGTCCCCGCGCCCACGCCCGGTCCTTCAAAGAGCAGAGGGACGCGGGCGATTTCGTCGTACACCGCCGGACCCTTGGCGAAAAGCCCGTGCGCGTGGGCGGCGTCTCCGTGATCCGAGGTGAACATCCGGATGGACTGCGGAACTTCCTCCCGCGCGCAGTCCAGTACGCGGCCGATCTCCGAGTCGATCCAGCTCTGACATCCCGCGAGCCTTGCTCCGATCCCGGGACGGCGGTTTTCGGGCAGAAGTCCCCCGGCCTTTTCCGCCCAGATCCGCTGGTAAGCGGGCTTTGAGGACAGATCGTCGCGGGCGGCGGGCGTGTCTCCCCCAGTCCTTCCCTCGTACATATGGGCGTAGGGCTCGGGACAGAGGGAGGGATCGTGCGGCTCGTCGTAGGAGACCACAAGGAAGAAGTCCTCGTCCCGATGCTCCCGGATGAAGGACAGCGCCCGCTCCGTCACCCGGTGTCCGTAGAGAAAGGCGGGGGAGAGGTTTTTGTCGCTGTTCGCCGCCTTCCGGGAGAAGAGCCGTTCCTCGTCCGTGAGCTCGTCGAGGTAGCATTTCATATCGTACCAGTAAGCCGGATCCCAGCCGGGAGGGCAGACGCCGTTGCCGAAGTAGTCCCCCGCGTCGAGGTGCCATTTTCCGATGTAGCCGCATCGGATCCCCGCGTCCGTCAGCCGCTCTCCGACGGTTTTGACGTCCGCTCCGAGGGGCATGGAGTTTCCCCAGCTCCCGTTCGAGTGGGGAAAGAGCCCGGTGAACAGCGCGCTCCGGGCGGGTCCGCATACCGGCTGGGTGGTATAGACGCGCTCGAAGCGGAGTCCGTTCTCCGCCATCGAATCGATACACGGGGTCTTGATCGCGGAGCCGTAACAGCCGACCATATCCCACCCCGTCGTGTCGGTCATGATCCAGATAAACTGCCGTTTGTTCATGAAGTGCCTCCTGAAAACAGATGCGCTTTTCCGGTTCCATCGTACCAGAAGACGGCGGCCGAGTCAAGAGCGGAAGTGTAAAGAATCGGAACGGACGGGGCGGAGCGGAAAGTTCACAGACCATTCACAACCTCCGGATGGACTTGTATTATAATAAAATCAAAGCCATATTTTTGAAATACAGGAGAGGATCCATGAAAAGACTGACTGCGATTTTTCTGCTGCTCGCGCTTCTCTTGGGGACCGCGGCGGGATGCTCCGAGAAACCGGCGGACGAAAACGGGACGACCGGTTCCGCGACGGCTGACACGCCCGCTGCGGACCAGCAGACCGAGCCTGAACCCGAGGAGGAGACCGTGCTGACCGACGGCCTTCCGGAGTCCGACATGCAGGGATTCGAGCTGAACATCCTCCACCACAGTCAGGAATGGCTGGCGTGGGCGTACAACGTCCTCGAGGCGGACGAGCTGACGGGCGAGGCGCTGAACGACGCGATCTATGCCAGAACGGACGCCGTCCAGAACCGCTTCAACGCGAAGATCGTCACGGAGACCATGCGGGAGGTGAATCCCGATGTGATCGCGCAGCTCGCGGTGTCCGGCGATTCCAGCTACGACCTCGCCCTGATGTACGATCTGCGGATCACGGGCGCGATTCAGTATCTCGCGGACATGAACGATCTGCCTTACATCTCCCTCGATCAGGCGTGGTGGAATCCCTATGCCTCCTCGATCTTCACGATCGGCGGGAAGCAGTACGCGTCTTCCGGCAATTTCAGCCTGAGCGTCCTGTCCCGCGCGGGCGGTTACGCGTTCAACGCGGACATGATGAACGCGCTCAACCTCGGATCCCCCTACGAGCATGTGAAAAACGGGACGTGGACCGTGGACGTGATGATGCAGATGGCGGACGCGGCGAATCAGGACATCAACGGCGACAGCCAGCAGACGAACGACGACCAGTTCGGCATCGAGTCATCCGTGAAGGAGCACTTTTTGCGGATGATCTTCGGCTCGGGCGTCGCGCTGATCACCAAGGATGAAGCCGGCTATCCGGTGTTCTCGCTCTCCACAGACGACGTGGCGATCACGAAGATGCAGCACATCCTCGATGTCAGCTCCCACGGCGGATGGTACAACACCACGAGCCAGAACGTGGACTCCTCCGACTCCATGGTGGCGGGCACCTTCCAGAACGGGCGTGCGCTCTTTGTGGTCAGCAACCCGAACTCCCTGTCCAACATGCGCGACTACGACTTCAATTTCGGCTTTGTCCCGGTCCCGAAATACGACGAGACTCAGACAGTGTACTACGCTCCCTCGTTCGGCGCGGAGCTGTCCGTTCTGCCCATGTCCTATGACACGGCGTCCGCAGAGCAAATCGGCACGCTGCTTGAGGCGATGGCGCTCTATTCCCAGCAGAACATCGTGCCGGAGTACATCGAGACCCTTGTGAAAACGAAATACGCCCGCGACGCGGAGTCCGCCGAGATGCTCGCCATGGCGTTCGACGGGATCTACTTCGACTTCGGCATCAACGCATGGCAGGAACAGGTTGCGGCAAAGCTGCTGAAGGGCTCCTTCGTCGGACTTGCGGGCAATTTCGGCTCCGTTCTCCAGACCATGCAGAAGAGCGTGGACTCCGAGATCAAGCGGCTCATCAAGCAGATCGACAAGGCGGGCTGACCTTCATTCCGCGCGTCCTTCACCGGGGACTCCGGCAGCCGAAAGAATGAAACATGAAACTCAACCAGGAGGCAGATCATGAAACGAACCATATTGTGGATCCTCGCGCTCTCCCTGCTCCTCGCGCCTCTTTCGTCCTGTTCGAACGCGCCCGGTCAGGATGGCAGCTCCGACGGGAACGCCGCGGCATCCGACGCTTCGGACGCGGGCGGAGAACAGGAGGCAGCGCCGCCGGAGCCGGACAAATACGATCTGGCCCGGGCGAAATTCGACGAGATCGCGGACGCGGACTTTGACGGCGCGGACTTCGGGATCGCGTCACAGGCCGCTACGGGCAACTCCGAGAAGGAGATCTGGGTGGAGGAGCTGACCGGGGACGTAGTCAACGACGCGGTGTACAACCGGAATCTCTCCGTCAACGCCCGCTTCAACTGCTCGATCGCCCTGACGCCCGGAGACGTGAACTCCATCGTCCGGCAGGCCGTGACCTCGGGGGACAGCTCGTATAAGTTAGTGTTCCCGAACATGGCGACCGCGGCGTCTATCGCGCAGATCGGCTATCTTCATGACTACATGAAGCTCGACGGGCTGAACCTGACCGAGCCGTGGTGGGATCAGGGGACGCTGGCGATGCAGATCGAGGGCAAAGTCTTCTTCATGAACGGCGATATCAACTATCTCGACAACGATGTGACCTACATCCAGCTCTTCAACAAGCAGCTCATCGCGGACGTGGGGCTGGACGTGCCCTATGAGCTGGTGCGGGAAGGGAAGTGGACCATCGACGCGTTCCGTCAGATGTGCATGAACGTGACGACGGATCTCGACGGCGACGGCGCGTACACCGACCGGGACCGCTACGGATACGTTACGACGGGCGAAGGTCCCTGCACCTTCTTCTACGGCTCCGGCCTGACGCTGGTCAGCTATGACGCGGACGGCCATCCGATACTCGACGTGGATATGGACAAGACCGTCGCCGCGCTCGAGAAGGTCGTGAAAATCGTCTCGGAGGACAACATCACCCGGATCCCCTCCGACGTGGCAACGGGCAAGACGATGTTCATGGAAGACCGGGTGCTGTTCTACGGCGAGGTACTCAGCTACATCGTGAACGTGCGGGACATGGAGACGGCGTTCGGCGTCCTTCCGATCCCGAAGTACGACGAGGCGCAGAGCCAGTATTACACCTACTGCAACGCCATCGCCTCCACGGCGGCGGTCCCGGTTTCGGCGGGCGATCTCCCCATGGTGACCTCCGTGCTCGAGGGCATGGCGATCCAGTCCTTCATTCAGGTGACTCCCGCCTATTACGACATTGCACTGACGCGGAAATACGCCCGGGACAACGAATCCTCGGAGATGCTCGACATCGCGCTGGCGAACCGGGTCTACGATATCGGACGGTTCTTCTCCCAGCTCGGGATCGGCGACATCTTCCAGAAACTCGCGGCGTCCGGATCCACGGATTTCGCCTCGTCGTTCGCAAAGTCGGAGAAAGTCGCCAAAAAGATGCTCGAAAAGCTGATCCGCGATTTCTCGGCCATCGAATAAAAGGCCGCGCGGGGAGTCAGCGGCACGAATCAAACGAAGCACGGAACGCCGGGAACCTTCGTCAGGCTCACCCGGCGTTTGGTCTGTGAAACCAAACGGAATCGGGAGGAACGAACGCATGAAATACGCCGAACTCTGGGAAACCCTGCGGAAGGAAAAGACCGCCGAGGCTGCCGCCGCGCTTCTTGGCCGCTGTCCCGTGACCGCCGCGGTGATCGGGCTGGACGGACGCCCCGAAGCAAGACCGATCGGACTCAGATCCGCGGAGGGCGGGGCGATTACTTTCGAGCTGCCGAGAAGCGCGCGCTTTTACGCCGAGCTGAGCCGCAAGCCTCTGATCTCCCTGTCGGCTCCGGATCCGGACGGGGACGCGCTGCTCCGGGTCGGGGGAAAGATCTGCTTCTCCGACGACGAAGAGGCGGATCGGCGCGGGGTTTCCGTGTTCTTTCTGACGGAGGCGTCCGCGGAGGTGAGTATCGGGGGAGAGGAGCTTTCCTTCCCGCTGCCGGATCCGACGGGGGTCTTGCGCGGCGTGACGATCCGGAAAAAGACGGAACTGCGGGACAGGCTCGCCAAGATCCTCATCCGGCGGGAGGAGGAAGGAGCCGCGGCGGTGTCGGAGGATCCCTTTACAGTAAAGCTGTACGACGGAGCGCTCTTCCTCTTCGCGGAGACGGCGAAAGCAATGTGGCCGCGGATGGACATTCAGCCCATGGAGCGGGCGGCGGTCTACGGGACATGGGACGAGCGGGAAAAGTTCGTCGCTCTGGCGAAACGGCTGATCGGAAACGCGGTCGTGGACAAGCCGGAGGATTTCACTTACTGGCTGAATCCCGAGACGCTCGCGGAGCTTTACCGACAGAGCGGCTTGTCGGAATAAATGCGTGAAAGAACGGAGGAAATCTTATGGAAGTGAGCCGAGAATACAGTCTTTCCGAATACGTCCGTCCTCTCTGGGAAGGGGACACCGTCTCCCACGAAACCGTGCTGTTCCGGGAGGATGAGCACGCGGCGCGGCTGGCCTTTCCGGCGGACGAGATTTACGGAGTGTTCTCCGCGGATCTGAAAACGGAGTATGAGGAGGGCCGGGACTACGCCCTCGAATTCGGGTGTCTGGTGCGTCTGCCCGGATCGCGGATGCCTTTTATGCCGCTTGACCGGTTCTATCCGAAGGAGCACCGGGACGGGCAGGATTTCGGATGCACCGAGCCCGGCCATCCCTACCTCGGCTTCGGGGAGGGAGACGCGATGATCCGGTACATGGTGGACGTCACCTACCGGCATTCGACCGGATGGAACGGCCCGATCCCCGAGGCGCGGACGGATAGGCTCAACCGCTTCCTCGGCAAACTGTCGCGGGGCGAGGAGGCGACGATCCTCTTTTACGGCGACAGCATCACGACGGGGGCCAATTCCTCCGGGATCGTGGGAGTCCCTCCGTTTGCGAAGCCCTTTCCGGAGATGACGGCGGACGCTCTGGCCCGGAAATACGGATACGAGGTGTCCGTGGACGTGCGGGCATACGAGGAGCTGAAACCGGTTCAGCCGCGGGGCGGGAAGGTGCTCCACTACGTCAACACCGCCGTGGGAGGCATGGAATCCCAATGGGGGCTCGACAACGTCGGACCGCGGGCTTCTGCATACAAACCGGATCTTTTGGTGCTGGCCTTCGGGATGAACGACGGCTGGCGGACCCGGGAACAGTATATGGAGCTGACAAGGAGGATCGTGGACGCGTTCCGGGCGGAGGTTCCGGAGTGCGACATTATCCTGCTCTCGAGCATTCTGCCGCACTGGAGAGCCGCAGGATTCTTCGGCCATCAGATCGAATACGAGGACGGGCTCAAAGCCTTTGCCGCGGGAGAAGAGCATATAGCGGTCGCGCCCATGACGTCGGTTCACCGCCATATCCTCGGCAGAAAGCAGTATTACCACGCGTCCGGGAACAACGTCAACCATCCGAGCGACTTCATGGCCCGGGTATACGCCATGACGCTGCTGGCGACGCTCGGCGTCTGAGGGCTGAAAACGGACAGGAAGAGACAGCGGGGATATCATGAAAACCAACTATCTGACAATCGACTGGGACAGTCTGTCCGACGGCTGCGTCCTCCGCATACCGGCGGGCGTGGTCTGCTTCTCCGAACCGGTCCGGCTGACGGGGAAACGGAACATCCGGGTGATCGGCGAGGACGGAGCGGTGTTTCGGGGGACGGTTCCCCTCCGGCGCGAGGACTTCGCAGAGATCGAGCCGGGGGTGTATTCCGTTCCCATGCCGGTGAAGGCGGACGGATTCTATATCGGCGGGCGGAGATACGAGATGGCCCGCTATCCGAAGAGGACGGATCCCGACGCGCCGTACGGAGGATACGCCGCGGACTGCATCCTTCCCGAAAAGACAAAGGACTGGGACGATCCGGCGGGCGGGTACATCCACGCCATGCACCGGCATCTCTGGGGCGGGTACTCCTACCGCATCGAGGGGAAGAATCCCGACGGGACGCTCCGCCTGTCGGGAGGCTGGCAGAACAACCGTCAGATGGGCATGCACGAGGAATTCCGGATTGCCGAGAACATCCGGGAGGAGATGACGGAGCCCGGGGAGTGGTTTTACGACGAGCGGGAAAGCAGGATCCTCTTCCGGCCCGTCCCCGGGGACGATCTTGACGAAGCGGAAGCCGTGGTGTCCGAGGGATTCTTCCTCCTCGAGAACTGCGAGAACGTGACGTTCGAGAATATCGTCTTCGAGCGGTCCGCCCGCACGTTCATGAAGACGAAGGAACCTCTGCTCCGGAGCGACTGGACGATCTATCGGGGCGGAGCGGTGACCTTCCGGGATTCGAAGGGGTGCGCGATCGACCGCTGTTCGTTCCGGGAAATCGGCTCGAACGGGGTGTTCGAGGACGGGAACTGCGAAGAGATCGCCGTCACCCGGTCTTCCTTCCTTGAGATCGGCGCGTCCGGGATCTGCTTTGTCGGACGGCCCGACGCGGTTCGCTCGCCCCTCTTCGAATACAACGAGACCCAGACCCTCGACTCCATCGACCTCACGCCCGGGCCGAAGTCGGAGAACTATCCGAAGCGGTGCCGGATCGAGGACTGCCTCATCGACGGCGCGGGACGGGTCGAAAAGCAGGCCTCCGGCGTGGAGATCTCCATGGCGTTCGGGATCACGGTGAAGGACTGCACGATATGTCACACCTCCCGGGCCGGGATCAACCTCTCGGAGGGGACCTTCGGCGGTCACCGGATCGAGGGCTGCGACGTGTTCGACACCGTCCGGGAGACCGGCGACCACGGCAGCTTCAACTCCTGGGGCCGCGACCGGTACTGGCACCTCTGCGGACTGGACGACCGGGACGCGGGGCGGTACGCGCGGCTCGACATGCTGGCTCCGAACGAGATCGTGCGAAACCGGTTCCGCTGTGACCGCGGCTGGGATATCGATCTGGACGACGGCTCGTCGTGGTTTTTCATCGAGGAAAATCTCTGTCTCAACGGCGGGATCAAGCTCCGCGAGGGCTTTTTCCGGACCGTGCGGCGTAATATTTGTGTGAACAACGGCCTGCACTTCCATGCGTGGTATCCGGAAAGCGGCGATCGGGCCGAGGACAACATCGTATTTGCGCCGTATTCCGTCTATGTGATGCCCGAGGTCTGGGGGGACTCGATCGACCGCAACACGCTCGTCGATCCGGACAGTCCGGAACCTGTTCCCGCGCGCGAGCTGTCCGGGATCTCCGGTCAGGACGCGGCGTCGGTGAAGCGGAGCGTCCGGTTCCGCTCGCCCGAAACGGGGGATTACCGGACGGATTCGGTTCCGGGATTCGACGATTTTCCGACGGAGTTCGGCGTACGGTATGAGCCTCTGCGGAAGATCGCGCGGACGCCTCAGCTTCCCGCGCTGAAAACGGCGGAGAAGACCGCGCCGGAAGCCGCATCCCGCGTCAGACTCTCCTCTCTCGGCCTTGTCGTCAAGGATATCGAGACGGATGGGGAGATGTCGGTGTACGGGACGGCGGGACACAGCGGCGCGCTCGTGACGGAGACGGAGGACGGGTCCTTCGCGCAAGGCCTCGGACTGCTCCCCGGGGATGTGATCGTCTCGTGGAACGGCAGGCCGATCCGCCGCGCGTCCGATCTGGAAGAAGAGCGGGCAGACGGGGAAGGGGAGCATGTTCCGGTACTCCGCGTTCTCCGCAAGCAGAGGGAGACCGTTCTCGGATCCGATTCTTGGGAATGAATTAAATCGGTATTAGAAACCCCTTACCCATCTTGCGCCCCGGCCCGGTGTGCGGTATAATGGGTCCGCAGAGAAAAAAGCGCGGCGGATCTCGGATCCGGGCGCCGCGCAGAGGAAAGGGGCAGTGACTGTATGACGTTTCTCGGCAATCTTCTGTGGCTTGTTTCGGGGGGACTTCTCGTCTCCCTCGGATGGTTCGTTTCGGGGCTTCTGTGGTGCGTCACCGTCGTCGGGATCCCGTGGGGGATTCAGTGCTTCAAGTTCGCCAAGCTCTCCCTCGCTCCCTTCGGCAAGGAGGTCATCCCGGGCGGCGGAGCTCCTTCGCTGATCGCAAACGTGCTCTGGCTGATGATATCCGGTATTCCGATGGCGATGGGCCACGTCGTCGCGGGGGTGATCCTCTGCCTGACGATCATCGGCATCCCCTTCGGACGTCAGCACTTCAAGCTCGCCGCTCTGGCGCTGACGCCCTTCGGCGCGCGGGTCGCAACGCTCCGCAGAGTGCTCTGATACTATCATAGTGTGTTCACACTATGAGGAAGAAACCCTACGGGTTTCTGGATCGATGCCCCGCTCGGGGCGGGAGGCACGGGGGGACACCAGCTCAGGCCGCAGTTTTCCCCCCGTGCGGGGGTTTCCTTGGCCATATAGCATAAGGCGACATTTCGCACCTGTATCCGGATTCGATTCCGAATCCCATGTCCTCGCGCGGACTATGTTGCGTCAGCCGACACCATGCGATGAATTCCGGCTGCGCCGAAATTCATCGGTTTGCTCTGCCGAGACGGCGCCGCAAACAGCGATCGAAACGCGCATGAAGAGGGGAGAAACGGGGAAAGCGGTGGGTGTGATCCTCTTTCGTGCGGGGGAAAACAGCTATGCTCCTGCTTCATATACGATTTATCGACTGAGAATAGTATAAACATCTTTCAGACGCAAAGATTTTGAAAGGAGGCCGGTATGGTCCCATTTGTGGCTGAGTATTTCCATGGGACGGAGATCGAGGAGTTTTTCCGGCAGATCATCCCGGTCTCCATGGATATCTGGATCTTCTTCTTCCTCCTCCCGTTCGCGCTGGCCGTGATCGCGCAGATCCTTCTGTGCTTCGGGCGTGGGAAGGTCTGGACGCGGTTTCTGCCCCTGATGCTGGCGGGGCTGATCTGCGTTCTGGTATTCGCGTCCGTGTATCTCGAATTTCTCCAACCGTTCATCGGCGGATTCCTCGGGCTGATCCTGCTCGGAACGGCGGCGTTCATCGCGGGGGGCGTAATCCTCGGCTGGATCGTCCGCGCGGCGGTTTACCTGATCGTGAGGAAATAGAAGAGGGAGCAAAGCAAATGAAAAGAACTGCGGATTTTGGTCCGCAGTTTTTTTGGTTGGGGCAGCGGAAAGAGGAGATCCGCCGCTTATTTCACTTTCTCGTATTCTTCTCTGTCCTGCGTGCCAAAGGCGGCCTTGTAGATCGTAAGTCCCTGCTCGTCCTCGAGGTAGGTGTACTCCACATAGCCGTGATAGCCGTTCTCCAATCCCTGCGCCTCGTATTTACGGAAGAATCCATCCGCCGCCGGGAAGAAGCCCTCGCCAGTGCCCGTCATTTCCATCAGGAGCCAGATCGCGTTCTTCCACGGCTCGCCGCATTCCGTGACGGTGCGCAGGAATTTTACAAGGCCCACGCCCTCCGCGTACCAGAACTCGGTGTGACCCGACCAGTAGCCGAGCCCGCCTTGCATGTCCGCGACGAGGTGGCGGCAGGCGGGGAACGATCCCACCGGAGTCTCGACGGCTTCGTCCTCGCAGACCTTGATTCTGCCCGAGACGTCCATGTCACCGTACTGTTTGAACTTCCGATCCTCGGAATAACCCGGAATCCACTTGTCCGACCACAGCGCGCCGAGGGCGAAGTTCACGATGTCATAGAGGAAATTGCACCCGACGGCGAACATGTCGAAGCAGCTCTTGCCGTCCTTCCAGAACCAGTCCTTTAGCTCGAAGGAATACGTTCTGTCGCTTTCTCCCAGACAAAGCGAATCCCCCTTCCTCCACGGGGCATAGAGCTCGAAGAATGTCCAGCGGAGCTTTTCGGTATAGGCCGGATTGAAGACGTCGTCCGTCTCAAAGATACTCCGCATGACCTTGTTGGCAACGGCGGTGTGAACCTTTTCGCGGCGGGTCTTCGCGGTCCGTTCAGCTCCGGCGAGGTATTTTTCCACGTCGACGAGAATCCCATTGTCGGGGTTGTCCGGGTCTTCTTTACAGTATCCTTGCCGTGCCGCAAGCGTGTTGCCGTGCCATGTGTCCGTGTTGTATTCCTTGCGGACGAACTGGACAACGCTTGCCGTCACTTGATCCTCCGATGCGAAGACGATCTCCATGACCTGCTCGTCGTCGACGAGATAGGCGGGATTATCCGCGTGATATTCCCAGCGGTTTCCGACGGCGAAGGGGATGCGTCCCTCGCCCTCGACCTTGTACGCGGTCAGCACAAAGCGCGTCCCCGCTTTGCGGTCGGTCTGCTCTACGATGCCGACGCCGGGGGCGATGACAGTTTGTGTCCTGTAGTCGCCGTTAACCTCAAAGATAAGGCAATTCTCAAATGTCCCGGCGGGTGTGGTGACGGGCTTGTCCGCCGCGCGGCAGGTGAGGGTGGTTCTGCCGTCCGATGCGGTTTTTTTGACTCCCGGCTGCAACGCCGGGTCGTCGATCAGCTCGTCGCAGCGGGAGAGCCAGAACATCGGAGAAAGCTCGAGATCCCAGAAGAGTTCTCCCGCACGGTACCCCGGCTCGTCCCAGAAATACCATTTTCCGCCGATCTTCCGGTAGGTCTCGCCCATGTTGCCGATGCCCGCATTCGTCACCCCTGCCGCCACCGCCTCCGCGAGCTTTTTCTCCGTCCGAATCGCGGCGAGAGCGTTGGCGTAATAAACGTTGGAGGGTTCCAGAACTTCGAGCACCTTGTCGAACGCCGCGAATGCGTCCTCCATCCTGTTCGCGTGCCGGTATTCATAGCCGAGCCAGAACCACGCATAGCCGAGGGCTTTCCGGAATCCGCCCGCTTCGAGTTCCGGGATGGTTTCGAGAAAATACCGGATGGATTTCTCGCTTTTGACGTCCGTGTACCCGTGCGAGACGATTGCCTCCATCACGTCCTCGTTGTGTCCCTTGATCGCCGCTTCCTTGATCTCCTTGTACACCTCATCGTTCGCCTTTCCGGGAATCCACCACGCGGCGCGGAGCCAGACATCGGCCAGCATATGCTGTTTTTCCTTTGATTCCTCGAGCGACTCCACTGCCGCGAGGACGTTTTCGTATTCCTCCTCGAAGCCTGTCTTGTCACTTCTGAGCTGCCAGAGCTTCAGCTCCTCGACCTGCCGCATCACGCGGGAGACGAGGGTTTCGTTTTCGTTGTATTCCTTTTCCACGATTCCGTATCCTTTCCGCAATTGTTTTCGCCCCTCCGCGAGCCGCCATTTCACCGTTCCCACCGGTACGGAAAGCAAATCGGCGATCTCCGCGACGGAATACCCTTCGAAATAGTGGAGCCGGATCGTCTCGCGGAGCTTTTCGCCCAGCGCGTCCACCAAAGCGTGAAGCTCCTCGTCATTTTCCGTTGAGATCAGCGCGGACAGCTCCGGATCGGGATTGTCAGCCATCTCTTCGTTTTCGACGAGGTGAAGCGAGATATCCGGAACGACGCTGCGGTACCGGGTGAGGAGCGCCATGGCGCAGTTTTTCGCAATGGCGCAGACCCAGGGCCTGAACTTCGAGCGGTCGCGCAGGGAATCGAGGCGCATCCACGCAGAGACAAAGGCGTCCTGTGAGGCGTCCTCGGCGGTGAAGCGGCTGCCCGTGACGCGCTTCGCCGTGTTCATCACCGCGTTTTCGTGGCGCATCACCAGCTCTTCAAACGCGCCGCTTTCGCCGAGCAGACAGATTTCGACCAGCGTTTCGTCGTTCATGACCGCGTATTTCGTCATGTCGGTCTCCTTTTCGGGGGTATTTTTCGGGGTTCATAAAGGTAGATGCAGAATCGGGGGAAAAGGTTGGGTGATGAAGCTCTTTTTTCAAAAAAAGGTGAATCGATTCCTTCCGGCGAAAGAAAGGAACCGACAGTCTCCCATCGGCTCCTTTTATCTTTATTCACTTATTCCGCCAGGAACACCTGGAACATGTAGATTCTCGCGGTGGGATCGCGGTGCTGGGTGGCCCGGTCGATCCAGAGGCGGAAGTACCGGCCCTCGACGGCGGGGAAGTCGCGCAGGGTCTGGTTGTCCTTGTTGCCCTCGACGGAGTCCACCGTGGTCCACTCGTCGCCCTCGTTCACCTTCACCTGCAGGCTGAAATCGCGGGTGTTGTAGCCGGGGCTTTCGACCGCGCCGCCGTGCATCACGAACCAGCGGTTGACCTTGTACACCTCGCCGGCGTCCACTTCGAGCCAGAGCTTGCCGCTTTCGTCCATGGCGCACCACTTGGTCCGGTCGTTTCCATTGACCGCGTTGCAGGCCATCTCGCGCGCGTTGAACTCGTGGATCGCCTTCGCGGGCTTATTCAGAAGGATATCGTGACCGAGCTTTTCGGCCTTGATCCTCACGGTGACGTCGCGGTCGGGCATCTTGATCACCGCCGCGGGACCGTATTCCGCCGCGATGCAGTCGCCGTCCCATCCCTCGAAGATATAGCCGTCGTCGTACTGGCTCGTGCGGACGAGGGCGGTCTTGCCGGTCTGGTAGGAGTACTTCGTCTCATGGCCCGCGCAGTTCACGAGGGTGAGCGTGTGAACGGGCGCGTCGGAGACTTCCACCCGGTCGTAGAGGTCGCACCACGGAGCGAGCTTTTCGGCCTCGAAGGACGCGGTCGCCGCCGTCACGATGATGTTTTCGTCCTCGGGCAGGGTCAGGGTCTTTTCGCCGTTCACCGGGATCTCGTACCGGAAGAAGTAGGCGAAGAGATAGAGACGGTCGCCGTCCTTGTCATGGGTGTGGGTGAAGGTCTTGGCGATCTCATCGCGCTTGATGAGCGGGGTCTTGCCGTTCACAAGCTGCTCCCACGCGCCGACGTTGTCGTGGAAGTCCTCGACCGGGACGCAGAGTTCCTTTCCGTCCAGCTTGAACTTTGCGCAGGTGTCGCCCTTTCCGGAGGCCGCGAGGATGGAAACGCTCGTCGCGCCTTCGGGGATTTCGATCGTCTGACCGCAGCAGGCGACGGCGTTCGGCTCGGTGGCGGGGGCGAGGGTGAAGGGAACGCCGGAGGAGACGATCTTCTCGTCCCAGAGCTCCTTCGGGCAGGCGATGCCCTGCGCGTAGTCGCCGCATTCCGGATGGTGGTTGCAGGAGGTGATCTTCTTGTTGTAGGGCAGCGCGATCGCCTCGAACTTCGCAGGAGCGACGGCGCAGGCGGGGGCCTCAAGCTCCACGGCGAAGGTTCGGACGCCGTACTTGCCGAAATCGACGGTCAGGGTGTTTCCGTCGAACGGAACGGGCGCGATCTCGTCCTCGTAGCCGTTGGTCTCGGTGACGGAGGCGAGCTTGGCGGCGAAGGTCAGCTTCACGTCCTTCAGCTCATGACCGACGGTGTTCTGGACGCGGACGATGATCCGGCTGCCCTTCTCCTCCTTCTTGACCGCGCGGATGATCGCCGCGTCGTCGGAGACGGAGACGAGGGAGAGGACCTTTGCCGCTCCGGCATGCTTCGACGTGCAGAAGGACATCTGGGGCTGATTGAGCTGTGCGGCTTCCTTCGTGGTCTCGCCGGTCCGGGGACCCTTGTGGCCCATGATGGAATAGGTGAAGAGGTTCAGGCCCATATCCTGCCAGTCCTGACCGGAATCCGGGGAGAACTGCGCGAGCGGGGTGTGGATGAGGGTGAGGCGGAGGGTGTTGTCGTTCGGCTTGTCCATGCCGTACTTGCAGTCGTTGAGGATGGAGACGCCGTAGCTCTCGTCCTCAGCCGTGAGATCCGCCCACTGATGGACGACGTGCTGATAGTACGGGAAGGAATCCGTGTTGCCGGAGTCGATCGCGCCGAGTCCGAGGTCGAAAGCCGCCTTCGGGTTGGATACGGCAAGCGGGAAGGCGGCGCGGAGGTTGGAGGCTCTCTCGAACCAGTCCACCTTACAGGCGACGTCCACGCGCTGTCCGCCGGAGGTGAGGCGCACGGTCTGCTCGAAGGTGGAACCGCCGTGCGTACGGGTGATTCTCAGGGAGCAGACGGCGGGACCGTTCTCCGCGATCTCGATCTTCACGTTGTCCTTCACGCGGATGGGAGTCTCGAGGGAGTCCGTCCAGACCAGCTCCCACGACGGCCAGTTCTGGGAGGTGTCGGGGCCGATCTCAAGACCCGCGGGAGCCGAGAGAAGTTCGGTGTTTCCGTTCGCCTTATCGATGATGGAGCAGATATCGCCGTTTTCGTCGATCGTGACGCGGTACCGCTCGTTCTCGACCGTGCGGTCGTCAAGGGAGACGCAGACGGCGGGAGCGAGGGCGGAGGGCTCGTCGGATTCCCGGATATCGAACACGGCGCAGGAGACGGCGGGCGTCTTGGCCGCGAATTTCAGCGTCTTCGTTTCGGCGTCGTACTGGGCTGGGACTTCGCATCCGCACGGCGCGAACACGCGGACGTACTTCTTTCCGGCGGTGTACGGGGAGACCGTGACCACGTCGTTCCGGGCGACGGAGACGGGATTGTAGACGATCACGGGCGTGCCCTCCACTCCGGTGTCGAGCGCTTTTGCCGCGCCGCCGACCGCCCGGGTCAGCTCAGCCGCGAACATGTTGAGGGCGATGACGTAATCGTTGTAGGTGAAGACGTAGGCCGAGGCGATGGAGGTGCCGGGCAGATCGTCGTGGAACTGATGCCACAGGAAGGTCTGCCATGCGGTGAGGAGTCTCTCCCCGGGATATTCGGACGCGCCGAGCCATGCCGCGAGGACCGCCGCTCTCTCCGCGGAGTCCGCCAGAAGCTCGTTCTTCCGGTTCCATCTCTTGTTGATGGTGTGGGAAGTGACAGCTCCGGAGCCGTGGGGGATCAGAAGCTCGCCGTCATAGGTCGGGAGCGCGTCGAACTCTTCGGGGGTGAGGTCGTTGAAAATGTCGTCGGTGGAAGCCGCGATGACCTTGTAGAGGTTCTCGCCGTTTCTGTCGATGGCCTCGTTCAGCATCTTCGCGGAGATCTCCTTGCAGGATCCGCCGTAGTCGCCGGTGCCGAAGTACATGGAGCGGGACGGGACGCCGGTGTATTTCTCGTTGTGCTCGATGGCGCGGAGGTATTCCTCGCGTTCGCCTACGGGACGCTCGTCCGTTCTGTGTTCCGGACCGAAGCCGCGGTCGAAGTTGTAGGTGTAGTCGCCTTCCAGAAGGGAGACCGCGACACCCTTGCCGTCCGGGCCGATCCACTTGCCGAGGTCCATGCGCGGCTTGCGCTTTTCACGCGGGACGTCGCGCGGCTCGGGCTCGGGGCGGGTCACGGTGCCGTCCTCGTTGTAGATCGGAGAGCCGACGCCCCAGACCAGCTTCTGTGTGGAGAATCCGTTGAGTCCCATGTGCGCCTCGATGGAGGGCAGGGCATAGCGGAATCCGAAGCAGTCGGTCAGGAAGATATCGGTGCTCTTCTTGCCGAATTCCTTTTCAAAGAAGCCGTTCCCGTAGAGGATCTGGCGCATCAGGGCTTCGGAGGAAGGCACGTTCGCGTCCATGGCGTCCCATGTGGAGCCGGCGACGTTCCAGCGTCCGTCCGCGATATAGCCCTTGAGCTTTTCGTAGAGGTCGGGGTAGTATTCCTTCGCCAGCTTGTAGCGGAAGGCTCCCTCGAAGTTCATGCGGTAGTGGGGATATTTGTCCATCAGTTCGAAATTGCGCTCGAGGGTGTTCTTCACGCAGTCCCGGATGGTATCCTGAATGGTCCAGTTCCACTGCGTGTCAAGATGCGCGTTGGCGACGCAGTAGAGCTTTTTCTGCTTTTCCATTGGCTTAAAGTCTCCTTTTTTCTTGTTTTTTCGGAGTTCTCCCCATTCTAACACAGAAGGGGGACGAATTGGTGACAAATTTATTAACTTTGGCGGGAAAATGAAATTATTTCGATTCCCAGCGTTCCCGCAGCAGGGAGACGGCCTCGTCCGCCAGTTTTTCCCCGTCCTTCATGACGCCGCCCTCGTCCGGCCACAGTCGGATCGCGTCTTCGTACCGCCGGAACCAGATCATCTGCCGCTTGGCGTAGTGCCGGGTGGCCAGCTTGATCTGCGCGGATACCTCGTCAAGGGAGCAGTCCCCGCTGAAATACGGCAGGAATTCCTTGTATCCGATGGCCTGCGCGGCGGTTTTCGAAACGGGGCGTCCCGTGCGGAGCAGCTCCCGCGCCTCCTCCTCCAGTCCCGCCTCCATCATCAGATCCACCCGCCGCTCGATCCGGTCGTAGAGCAGGGCGCGGTCCTCAAAGGTCAGAATCAGGGGCGCGTCGTCGTAGGGGGAGTCTCCCGCGGTCTGCATCCGGTCGGTCTCGGTCTTGGTCATCCCCGTGGTTTCGCAGATCTCGAGGGCCCGGACGACCCGCTTGACGTTGTTCATGTGGATGGCGTCCGCGGCGTCCGGATCAACGGCACGGAGCCTCGCGTGCAGGGCGGCGTTTCCGTATTCCTCGGCGTAGGCATAGAGGGAAGCTCTCAGCGCTTCGTCCGGCGCTTCCTGAGAGAAGGAGGTGATGGTCATGACCGCGTCCCGGTACAGTCCCGTGCCTCCGCAGAGAATGGGCAGCTTTCCCCGGGCGGCGACGTCCTCGATCACCGGGGCCGCCATCCGCGCGTAATCCGCCGCCGAAAACTCCTCCGACGGATCGGCGATATCGAACATGTGATGGGGAACGCCCTCCCGTTCGGCCATGTCCGGCGTGGCGGTCCCGATATCCATGCCCCGGTACAGCTGCATGGAATCGCAGGAAATCACCTCGCCGCCGAGCCGCTTCGCCAGACGCACCGCCAGCCCGGTTTTCCCCGACGCCGTGGGGCCGAGCACCGAGACGGTCCTGATTTTGTCCATTGCTCCCTCCGCGCGATTTAAGCGATTTCTTCCATTATACCATACTGCCTTCCCCTTTGTCAAATCGGGGGAGTTAGCGACCGCTTACCGGCTGCGGAAACCCTCTTGACAACGGGCGGCGATCGTGTTATGATGAATCCATGAAAACGGTACATGCGATTCAAAAACAGGAAAAAAGCGGACGCCCGGGGAGGTTCTTCCGACAGCTGTCCGCGTGCTTTCTCGCCGCGCTCTGCCTTTCCGCCTTCTTCCCCGGATGCGCGTCTGCGAGAGAGAACGGAGCGTCGGTAAAGGAGCCCGCTTCCGTCACGGTCTTCGCTATGGACACGGTGATGGACATCACGGTATACGGCGGGCCAGAGGGCCTGACAGCCGACGCGGAGGGGCTGATCCATTCCCTCGAGGCGGCCTTTTCCGTCACCGATCCGGACAGCGAGATCTACGCCGTCAACGAAGCGGGCGGAGGTTCGGTCGGTGCGGATACGGAGGTCCTTCTGTTGGACGCGCTGACGCTCTCGGAACGGACGGGCGGAACGCTCGACTGTACGATCTATCCCGTTCTGCGGGCATGGGGCTTTACCGCCGGGGACTACCGGATCCCGTCCGCGGAAGAGCTGGACGCGCTCCTTCCTTTGGTGGACTGGCGGTCCGTGGAACTAAAGGACGGTCATGTGTCGCTTGAACAGGGGCAGATGCTGGACCTCGGCGCGGTGGCGAAGGGCTACACCGGCGACCGTCTGATCGAGCTTTTCCGGTCGGCGGGCGTGACCTCGGCACTCGTCAATCTCGGGGGCAACGTCCAGACGCTCGGAACCAAGCCGGACGGATCCCTCTGGCGCGTCGCCGTGGCGGATCCCTTCGGCGAAGGCTACGCGGGCGTGGTGGAGACGGCGGACCGGGCGGTCGTTACCTCGGGGGGATACGAGCGATATTTCGAAGAGGACGGCAGGATCTACCGCCACATCCTCGACCCGGAGAGCGGGATCCCCGTGGACAACGGACTGGTCTCCGTCACGGTGGTGGGCAAGTCGGGCGTTCTCTGCGACGGCCTGTCCACGGCGCTCTTTGTGATGGGCGAGAAAAAAGCGGCGGACTTCTGGCGGGGGGCGGACGATTTCGACGCGATCCTCTTGACGGAGGACGGGCGGATCCTTGTGACGGAAGGGCTGGAGCGGATCTTTTCCCCCGCCGGGAACTGGCGGGACGCTCCGGTGACGGTGATCCGGCATGGTGAAAACTAAGACGTGGGTTTTTCTCATTGCGGGCTTTCTGCTGGTTTTTCTTGCGGCGGGGGCCATTCTCTGCACAAGACCGGCCCCGGGAACGGTGGCGAATATCTACAGAGACGGCGTTGTTGTGCGCTCCGTTGACCTGTCCCTTGTGACGGAGCCGTATGAGTTCACCCTGACCGACGCGCGCGGATCGAACGTCGTGCGGGTGGAGCCGGGGCGGATCGCGGTGATCGGGGCGGACTGCCCGGACAAGGTCTGCGTGGAGGCCGGATGGCGTTCGGACAGCGCCTCTCCCATCGTGTGCCTGCCCCACCGTCTGGTGATCCGGATCGAGCGGGACGCCGCTGTGGGATCGGCGGACGTGCCGGACACGGTTTCGCGCTGAGCGGCGGAGGGACGCATGATGAAAAAAGGAGCGAGGCGGCTGACCGTGGACGCGCTGTTTGCGGCGGTCGCGCTGACGATCTTCGTGATCGAGCTGTACATCCCCTCCGTCGGCATCCCGGGCGTCAAGCTGGGGCTGGCGAACATCGTGACCGTGACGGCGGCGTTTCTCATCGGGCCGTGGGACGCCGGGGCGATCCTCTTATGCCGCATCGTGCTTGGCGGGATCTTCTCCGGGCAGGTCATGGCCCTGTGGTATTCGCTGGCCGGCGGGACGCTCTGCTGGCTCACGATGCTCCCGCTGAGAAGGATCCTGACGAAGAAGCAGATCTGGGTCATGAGTGTGATCGGGGCCGTGGCCCACAACGTCGGGCAGATCCTGGTCGCCCTTGCCGTGACCCGGACGGCGGCGATTTTGTACTATCTGCCGGTTTTGATGGTGTCGGGCGTTCTGGCGGGCCTCTTCACCGGGATCGCCGCACAGCTCGCCGTGAACCGTCTGGACGGAAAGATCGGACGGAAGTAAAGACGGAAAAACTCCCCCTGCGGTCGAATGCGGGAGGAGTATTTTCACGTTGGGCCGCTTATTGAATGAACATCGCATCCCCGAAGGAGAAGAACCGGTACTTCATCTCCACGGCGGTGCGGTAGGCCCGGAGGATGGTTTCCCGCCCGGCAAGCGCGGATACCAGCATCAAAAGGGTCGATTCCGGCAGGTGGAAGTTCGTGATCAGCGCGTCCACGATCCGGAAGCGGTAGCCGGGGTAGATGAAGATCCCCGTGTCCGTGCTGACGGGGTGAAGGATCCCGTTCTCGTCCGCCGCCGATTCGAGCACCCGGCAGGAGGTCGTTCCCACGGCGATGACCCGTCCCCCGGCCGCTCTCCTGCGGTTGACCGTCTCCGCGGCCTCCTCCGTCACCCGGATGTACTCGCTGTGCATTTCGTGATCCGCGATGCGGTCCTCCTTGACCGGGCGGAAGGTTCCGAGCCCGACGTGGAGCAGGACCGGAACGATCTCGATCCCCTTGTCCCGGATCCTGTCCAGAAGCTCCGGGGTGAAGTGCAGTCCCGCCGTGGGAGCCGCCGCCGATCCGAGGTGCTTTGAATAGACGGTCTGATACCGCTCCGGATCCGCGAGTTTTTCCGTGATGTACGGCGGCAGGGGCATGGTTCCCAACAGATCCAGCGCGGCGAAAAAGGAGTCGGCGCCTCTTTGGACCGTGAACCGCACGAGCCGGCATCCGCCCTCGATCACTTCGAGAATGTCCGCGCGCAAGATCCCGTCCCCGAAGTCCAGAACATCGCCGGGCTTCGCGCGTTTGCCGGGACCCGCCAGCGTTTCCCACACGTCGTTCTCGCGCTGTTTCAGCAAAAGCAGCTCCACGGGCCCGGTGGAATCCGTCGGGACCTGCGCGCCCGTCCCGTCCCGGCGGAGGATCCGGTGTCCCACGATCCGGGCCGGGATCACACGGGTGTCGTTGACCACGAGCGTGTCGGTCGGGCGGAGATAGTCGATGATGTCCCGGAAGATCCTGTGCTCGAGGGAGCCGTCGGCACGGTTGAGCACCATGAGGCGGGAGGAATCCCGGGGCTCGGCCGGGGTCTGGGCGATGCGGTCCTCGGGCAGGTCGTAATGAAAATCCGACAGCAGAAGATCGGTGTCGGGCAGTTTGTTTGTGATCATGATTCGCTCCGGACGCCGGCCCGCGGAGAATGAACGCGGCTTGACAAACGGGACGCGCTGTGCTATGATGGGTACATCCCGGGCCGCGCGCGCATAGAATGGGATGAAGGAACCGGCGGATACTACAGGGAATATCATACCATATCCGGCCGGGCAAATCAACCTTTTCGGGGAAATAATCCCATTCGGGTGCGCGATATGAAGAAAAAACTGCCATTTACCGGGCTGTGTACCGCCATGGTCACGCCCTTTTCGCCGGACGGCAGTTCGGTGGACCGGGACGCCCTCGTCCGCATGACGGAGAGACAGATCGAAGGAGGCGCGGACGCCCTTCTGTTCCTCGGAACGACCGGCGAGGCTCCCACGGTGAACGACGAGGAGCGCGCGGACCTTCTCTCCCTCGCCGTCCGGGTCGTCCGGGGAAGGATCCCGGTGATCGCGGGCTGCGGCTCCAACGATACGTCCCGCGCCGTGGCCCATGCTACAGCCGCGGAGAGGGCGGGATGCGACGGACTGCTCGCCGTGACGCCCTATTACAACAAAGGGACGGACGAGGGCGTGATCCGCCATTTCGAAGCGATCGCCGACGCCTCCTCCCTGCCGCTGATCCTCTACAACGTCCCCGGGAGAACGGGCTCGGATCTGCTTGTCTCCCTGTGCCGCCGTCTGTCGGAGCACCCACGGATTGTCGGGATCAAGGAGGCGTCGGGGGATATCCGGCGGTGCGCGCGTCTGATCGCGGAATGCGGGGAGGACTTCGCCGTGTGGGCGGGGAACGATTCGGAGGCGGTGTCCGTCATGGCGCTCGGAGGCTCCGGCGTTTTCTCGGTGGTGTCGAATCTGTACCCGGAGGCGGTGAAAGAAATGTGTCGCCGGATGGAAGCGGGGGATACCCGGGGAGCGGCCCGGATCCAGATGATTCTGCTCCCCCTCATCGACGCGCTGTTCTCCGAGGTCAATCCCGTCCCCGTCAAGTGCGCCTGCTCCCTGCTGGGGCTCTGCTCCCCCGCGCTCCGCCTGCCGCTGTCCGCCATGGAGGAGAAAAACCGGATCCGTCTCGCCGAAGAGATGGATCGGGCCGGGGAACGTCTGTCAGGAATCTGAAACATGCGCGGTTTTATTGCTGAGACGGCAAACTGAACGTCGGTTTTCAAGCGTGCAGCTGCCGGAACCCTTGATTGGCTTTCAGACACAGGACCCCAATTCCGGCGGCATTCTGTTTGTCAGCGGAACAATAAAGCCGCGAAAAGGAGGATGTATGTTCAAAACAGGACTTGTCACCATCACTTTCCGCCCCTTCTCCCGGGCTGAGGTCTGCGAAACCGCAGAGAAAGCCGGGCTGAGCCTGCTCGAATGGGGCGGGGATATCCATGTTCCGCCGACCGATCCGGGAGCCGCGGAGGAAGCGGTGCGGCTGACCGCGGAACACGGACTGACTGCCGATACCTACGGATCCTATTACCGCTGTACGCCCGGCGGGGATCCGGCTCCTGTTGTGGACTGCGCTGTCCGGCTCGGCGTCCGCAATCTCCGGGTCTGGGCGGGCGAGAAGGGCTCGGCGGATATTTCCCCGGAAGAGCGGGCCTCTGTGATCGCGGGGATCCGGGAAGTCTGCGACCTCGTTCCGGCGGGCATGACCGTCAGCACGGAGTTCCACCAGTGGACCCTGACCGACCGGTACGAGAGCGCTGTCCGGATGTGGGAGGAGGTCGAACGGGGCAATTTCCGCCTCTACTGGCAGCCGAACCAGTTCATGGACGACGACTACAACCTCGCGGCGGTCCGGGCAGTCCTCCCCCATCTCTCCAACGTCCACGTCTTTTCGTGGGCGGGGCAGGACAAGTTCCCCCTGAAGGACGGGGAGCGCATGTGGCGGCGCTATCTCGACATCATCCGCTCCGACGGACGGGATCACGGCCTGCTTCTGGAATTCGTGTGCGACGGCACGGCCGATCAGCTGTACCGCGACGCCGAAACCCTCCGCGGATGGCTGGAATGAAAAGCCGGAAGAATCGTTCGGTTTCACCGTACCGACCGGCACCGAGATGAAAACCGACGCCGATACGGCGCCGAAAACCTGTTCAGGAATCCCCAAAACACCTCTGCGCTTTCTCAAGTGATACTTTTTTACTTCCAAACGCTGTGATCGCGTATAGAACAGCTCTGACAAGTTATGTCTGTACAAATCCACTATGGTCCCTATGCCCAATGCGCGACTGAAGCTCTTCGACCTCCGGCTGTACAGACGCGGACCGCTGAAAGTTCGCCAAAGGCGAATTTCTGAAGTTCGCCTAAGGCGAAACTTCGCGCGAGGACAGTGAGATAAACAGTCGAATCCGGATGCGGGGGCGAGCGGTCAGGTTATGCCATATGGCCAAGGAAACCACCGCACGGGGGGAAACCTTCGGCCTGAGATGGTGTCCCCCCGTGCCTCCCGCCCTGAGCAGGGCATCCAATTCTTGAAACGCGCAGCGTTTCATTCCTTAAATCCCTTCATAAGGGATGGAGAAATAGAACCGCCGCGGACTTTGCGTCTTTGCGGCGGTTTTCTTCGGTTCGGTCACGCATCCGTCAGCGTGCGGTAGATTTCTCGGTAGTATTGCTCGCCGTCTCCGCAGAGGATGGAGTCCAGCTCCCGGCAGAGAGCGGCGTCTGTAAGACAGGCGAGGACGGGGGGCGAGAACCGATTCCTCTCCCGCGGTGTCATGGAACGGATCCTTTCCCGCGCGCCGACCGTTCCGACGTCCGGGCCTCCCTCTTCGAGGAGCCATGAGACCGCGGCGCAGACGTCCGTCATTTTCCGGTAGGGGGATTCCATGCGGACATACCCGGAGGGATCCTCCTCCCCGCCGGAATAGGCGCTGTGGTGTCCGCGGGCGGCGTCGGCGAACATGGCGGTGGACGGCCTTGCGCGCAGATCGTCGTAGCCGGACACGGTGTGCAGGCGGATGCGACGGCTTTCTCCCTCGAATACGGGACGGGTGCTGTTCAGCCGCTCCACGTTCATCTTGCACAGGCCGAAATTGTGGTACAGCCCGCAGTCCCCGGCGAAGCAAAGGATCTCCTCCTCCTTGCGCGCCGGATCGGCCATGTCCGCGAACCGGGAAATGTCGTCGAAAAAGGCAGGATCGGAGGCGAGAAGCGAGCGGGCGACGGCCTTCATCATATCCCCCGCCGTCCGGGAGAGCACATACTGCGCGCCGCTGTAACGGGGCATGAGCTTCTCCAGCACCTCCCGGTAGGTCAGGAGCCCGTCGATCTCATAGAAATCGTTGTAGACCTTCGCCAGCGTGTGAACAAAATAGTCGCCGTACGCGTCGGGGGGATTGGTCATGAGCGTGCGCATCATCTTCCGGTACGCGCCGTCGAGGAACCGGATCCGCCGCGGGTCCTCCGCCAGAGAGGGATACCGCTTGAGAAAGGTCCCGTATTCCACGGCCAGTTCCACGTTCCCGTAAAAGCCCGACATATCGTACTGATCGAAGGGAGTGCCCGAAATGAGCCGTTCGAGTCGGTTCACGGTCTCCTCCAGCCCGACGTAGCCGCAGCTGAATTCCATGTTGTAATACGGCCAGAGCCACCGGACGCTCGGATTCGCCGCCCCTTCCTCCTGACGGAACACCTCATAGCACGAATCCAGCACCGCGGCGATCTGGTCCCGGGTGAGGGTGCTCCTGTTCAGGGCGGAGCGGTTGGTGCTCATCTGCTGGTGGGTGCGCCGGATAAAGACGTCCCATGGCAGGCCGGGCGCGGCTTTGCGGGTTTCTTCGTCCCGGAGGATCTTCAGCGTCCGCATGCTGATGTCGATGCGTTTCTTCGGATCCTTCGTGCATAGGGTGATGTTGGCCAGACACCGGATCACATAGCCGCGGGTCTCCTCGTCCCCCAGCTCGTCAAAATAGCGGAGGTAGGACGAGGCCTCGGTGAACAGCATCTCGTTGTAGAACTGGAAGGCGTCCGCGTCCCGTCCGGATATGCCGATGAGGATCCGGTTCAGGTAGTACAGCCCCATTCCGAGCTTGTAGAGCTCCCGGATGACGCCGTCCCGGTTCTTCCGCACCCGTTCCATGGCGAGCAGCGCGTCGTGGATCGCCACATAGACGCCGCAGTCCATGTTGGTCTTCCAGTCCATGAGGTGGTCCGCAAAGGCTTCGAGATCTTTCAGCACCGCATCGTCCGCTTCGTAGAGCGCATCGAGGGCGGGGTAGAGGAAATCGTTCAATAGGGCAGCGTTTTCCTTTTTCAGCTCGGCGAGCCGGGCGCGGTTCCGGAGCCGTTCTTCATACCAGTCTTCGAAGCTCACGCCCGGGGAGGCGGTAAACTGCCAGAGTCCGCCGATTTCTTCCGCATTGCGGACGTATTGTTCCTGATAGGGCAGCATCTTTGGCCTCCTCTCCGTTTCAGGTCGTTATCCTCTCGCTTTTCTGAGAACCTGCATGAGCGCGTTGATGTCGATGGGCTTGGCGATGTGTCCGTCCATGCCGGCGTCCTTCGCGCGGGCGACGTCCTCGGCGAAGGTGTTGGCGGTCATGGCGTAGATCGGAACGGTCGCGGCGTCGGCTCTTTTGGAGGAACGGATCCGTCCGGTGGCCTCGTAGCCGTTCATGACGGGCATCTGCACGTCCATGAGGATGACGGTGTAGGCTCCCGGATCCGCGGATTCGTACAGGCGGACCGCCTCTTCCCCGTTTTCCGCCGCGTCGATCTGCGCTCCGGTCATGCCGAGGATCTCAAGGGCGATTTCCCGGTTGATGAGGTTGTCCTCCGCCAGAAGGATTCTCCGGCCCGTCAGATCGGGAAATTCGGAGCCTCCGTCCGCGTCCCGGCTGTCCGAGGAGACGTCGGAGAGAACTTTCTCCAGCGTCAGGCGGAAGAAGGGGATGGGGACAAACGCCCGGATCCCGCACCGCTCCGCACGGTATTCGATGTCCTCCCAGTTGTCTTCGCTGACGAGCACCATAGGCAGGGAAGGCGCGGCCTTTGCGAGATACGCCGCCACATCGAGCTTGTCCCCGCCGTCCGTGAGCGACTGACCGATGACGGCCAAGTCGTACTTCGTCCCGTTCACGTCCGCGTCGGCGAGGGCGTCGAGGGCGTCCGCCACGGAGGAAACCCGGGTGAAGGGAATGCCGTCCTTTCCGAGGATCCTCCGGTAGCGCTCCGACGCTTTTTCGTCGCCTTCGAGAATGAGAAACCGCTTGCCGGACAGCCCTTCCGGAACGCCGCCCTGTTCTTCGGCGCGGAGGGGGATGCGGATCAGGACGTCCGTCCCTTGGCCCGGCGCGGAATCGATCCGGATCTCGCCGCCCATGACGTCGATGATCCGCTTGACGATGCTCATGCCGAGTCCAGTCCCCTCGATCTTCGAGACGGTGGTGTTGTTCACCCGTTCGAAGGGATCGTAGATGCGCCCGAGGAATTCCTTCGTCATGCCGATGCCGTTGTCCGTGCAGCGGAAGACAAGGATCCGACGGTCCTTTTCCCCTGAATCGGATTCCTCGTCCGAGACGGTCACGCGGATCACGCCGCCGTCCTCCGTGTATTTCGCCGCGTTGCTGATGATGTTGATGTAGATCTGACGAAGACGGAGCGCGTCGCCCAGATAGTTTTCGGTCGTGACGCCTTCCGTGTCGAGGATGAAGTCGTGCTTTTTCTGCTCGACGAGGGGCTTTGAGAGGATCGTGAGATCGTGGAGCA
Organism: Oscillospiraceae bacterium; assembly: GCA_015065385.1. Taxonomy (GTDB): domain Bacteria; phylum Bacillota; class Clostridia; order Oscillospirales; family CAG-272; genus UMGS1696. Next base: position 95,348 of record SVQK01000044.1, read on the forward strand.
GGTCTCCGATGCTGAACCGCTGCTCGTCGATCTTCATCCGTCCGGAGTTGATGCGGGACATATCGAGGACGTTGTTGATCAGGCTCAGAAGATGGCCGCTTGCGACCTCGATCTTTGAGAGCGCGTCCGCCACCCGGGCCTTTTCGTCGATGTGCCGCTCGGCGAGCGTGGTCATGCCCATGATGGCGTTCATCGGCGTGCGCATATCGTGGGACATGTTGCTGAGGAAAAGCTCCTTCGCGCTGATGGTTTCCTCCGCCTCCCGCAGTTTCTGCAAAAGTTCGGCCTGACCGGGATCCTCCCCCGCGACAAGAAGCGTTTTTCCGTCGGACAGCGGGACGGTTTCCGTGACCGTTTCCCCGTCGAATCCGGCGGTTTTGTACAGAAGGTCCGCGCCGCTCAGAACCGCGTATTCCCTGCTCATGCTCTCCCTCCTCCGGTTGCTTTTCTCAGAGACCATTATACTCGATGCGGCGGCGGATTGCAAGAGCGATTTTGCGCGAAATGCGCTTTCTCCCTTGCGCTCCGGCCGTGATCGTGGTACAATCGGGGAGAACACGGAAAAGGAGGGCGGAAACATGGAACGGAAACGGGCGAGGGAGTTCGGAATCAGGACGGGACGGATGCCGACGGGCCCTCTCAACAAGATCACGGACGTACCGGGCGTGCTGGTCGGACACGCGACGATCCGGGATGGGAGGCACAACACCGGCGTGACGGTGATTTTGCCGTCGGAGGGGAATGTCTTCCGGGACAAGCTCGTCGCCGCGTCCTTCGTCCACAACGGATTCGGCAAGACCGCGGGGACGGTGCAGATCGACGAGCTCGGGACGCTGGAAACGCCGATCGCGCTGACGAACACACTGAACGTGGGGGCGGTGTCGGACGCGCTGGTCGGGTATATGACAGAGCTCTGCGAAAAGGACGGGATCCCTCTCCGGAGCGTCAACCCGGTGGTGGGAGAGTGCAACGACGCGGGCCTGAACGCCATCGAGGACCGGGCTGTGACCGCGGAGCATGTGCGGGAGGCCATCCGGACGGCATGCGCGGATTTTGAAGAGGGCGGCGTCGGAGCGGGAGCCGGAACGCGGTGCTACGGCCTCAAAGGAGGGATCGGCTCGGCGTCCCGGATCGTGAAGCTCGACGGGCGGGATTACACCCTCGGCGTGCTGGTCCAGTCGAATTACGGCGCGACGGCGGATCTTCTGATCGGAGGCGTTCCGGCCGGGGAGGAGATCGCCCGCCGGATCCGGGAGGAAAAAGAGGACGAGGGATCGATCATGGTGGTCCTCGCCTGCGATATCCCCCTGTCGGCAAGGCAGCTGAGACGCGTCGTCCGCCGGTGCTCCGTGGGGATCGCGCGGATGGGATCCTATGTGGGGCACGGCAGCGGGGAGGTCTTTCTCGGATTCTCCACGGCCAACGTCATACGGAGCGGGGAAGAGGATATCGTGTCCTTCTCCTGCATCCGGGAGGACCGGATCGACGCTCTGTTCCGCGCGGCGGGCGAAGCCACGGAGGAGGCGATCCTCAACTCCATGCTGTGCGCCGATCCCGTCACCGCGCCGGACGGCAGAAGGGTGAGAAGCCTGCGGGAGTTTATGCCCCTTGAAGGAACCCGATAAACAAGAACGATCCCGGTCCGGAGAAATCCGAATCGGGATCCGATTTTTTGCTTATTCCGCTCGATCTTCGATCGTGATATCAGCCAAATCGACAATGCGGCGGATGACCTTGTCCTCCATCAGCGTCTGGCGGATGCTGTCCTTGGCGTAGACGGCCTCGAGCGCTTCCACGGAGGCGTAGCCCTCCTTTGTGGCGTATTCTGCGGCAAGCTCCTGATATTCCTCTTCGGAGAGGGAGATGTTTTCCAGCCGAGCGATGGCGAAGGAGACCATTTCCTCCTTGATCCTGCTTTCCACCTCTTCCCGGATCTGGGACTGATACTCCTCGTCGGTGATGTTGTAGTAGAGGTTGAGGTAGGCGTCCCAGTTCAGGCCGATGATCTCGCTGTAGGCCTTGTCGAATTCCAGACGGGAGCTGACCATCTCGTCCACCGCGCCGTCGGGGAATTTCTTTACCGTGGTGTTTTCAAGCACCTGCGGCCAGACCTGATTGGCGACGAACTTGTAGTAATTCTCCCGGTACAGCTTTTCGAGGGATTCCCTCGCCGACTTTTCGTACGCCGCGCGGGAGTCGTAGCCGAGATAGGCGCGGACGAAATCGTCGGTGTATTCCGGAAGCTCCTGCTCGCAGACCTCGTGGACGTGGACGTCGAAGTGAACGTCCATTCCGGCGTATTCCGGAGAGGTGTAGTAGGGATCGGGGAAGGTGAGGTCGAGCGAAAGTTCGGACTCCGGCATCGCGCCGACGAGGGCGTTTTCGAAGTCCTCGAACATGGAACCGCCGCCGATGGTCAGCTCCACGTCCTCTTCCTCCAGCACGTCGCCGGTCTGTGCCACCGTGCCGCTGTAGTCGATATAGACGGTGTCGCCCAGATCCGCGGCGCGTTCGACGTCGTTCAGGCGGGAGTAGTAGGCGCGTGAGGTGAGGATCTGCCGCTCGACGTCCTCGTCCGCCACGACGATTTCATACCCGACGGCGGGCACTCCCTTGTAGTCCGCGAGATCGATGTATTCGCTCAGATCGTAGTCGTATTTCAGCGTGAGCAGGTCGTTGGTCTTCTCCTTCGCGCACGCCGCGGCGGATCCGCCGAGCAGGAGAAGGGATAACCCCAGCGCGATGATCTTTTTCATAATTCGGTCCTTTTCGGATGATACGCGCGCCCGGTTCCTGTGTCGGAAACCCCGGACGCGATAAGTCACTTCTTATTCTATCACAAATCGGCGGGATTTGCAAGAGTTCTTTCAAAAAATCACGCTCCGGACGGCCTGCCCCCGGAGGACACCCCGCGCATAACTCCGCCGCATTTTTTTCTCCCCATGGCGATCCCGGACACGACCCACGCGGCGACGGCTCCGAGCACGGCATAGATCAGGATGCGGCGGACCAGCGTCCCCGTGAAGAACGCGACGCCTCCCGCAAAGACGTCGTCCGCGTAGCTGCCCCGGCTTTTGATGTGATCGGCGAGATCGAGGGCGGCATACAGCACGGGCGGGATGGCAGCGGGAAGGGAGGCGAGGACTGCCGCGCGTCCCGGGCTCCATGAGCGCCGGGAGTGGGAGCTTTTCGCGCGGTCCGCTTTCCGCTTCACGCTCAGGGCGATGAAGAAGGCGGCGGCGCAGAGGATCAGATCGGTCACGAGCGTCACGGGATTGAACAGGCCGAAGCCCTCGGAGAACCATGTGGACGCGAGGCCGAAGAGCAGATTCGTTCCGATCCCGCATCCGGCGACGGCGACGATCCGTCCGATCGATTCCCCGGCGTAGGCAAAGCAGGCGACGAAGGCCAGCAGCGCGGCGGTCCGGAGCGCGGGCAGAATCTCCGCGGCGAGAAGTGTCGCCTCCACGGACCAGTCCGGCATAGTGACGTCGGAATTGAAAAGATTGTAGAAATAGGAGGCCGCCCATCCGAGAAGGGAGAGGACGGCGGGCAGAGCAAGGGCGGGAAACAGGGGGAGGATGCGGCGCGTCGGTACGGTCGGCATGACGGAGCCCTTTCTGTCGGATCTATCGGTTTTGTTTCCTTTATTATAACGCGGATTCCCCTCCGATTCAACGGTCATATTGTGAACGATTCGCGGAGCCGGTCGGGAAACGGATTCCGGTTTTTCTCTTGCAATCCCGGGCCGGGAGGGGTATAATGGAAGAAAAAACGATCCTCGGAGGAATCATGTTCGATATTATCAAGGATATCTGGAAAAATCCCGGCCCCGCGTTTTCTCCCATGCCGTTCTGGTTCTGGAACGACCGGCTGGACGAAGAGGAGCTGGTCCGGCAGCTGGACGACTTTCACCGGCACGGTGTGGACGGCGTCGTGATCCATCCGCGGATGGGCATGGCGGGCGCGGACTATCTGTCCGACGAATTCCTCGCGCTGGCGAAGCGGGTCTGCGAAGAGGCGAAGAAGCGGTTCATGAACGTGATCCTCTACGACGAGGGCATGTATCCTTCCGGCTCGGCGCACGGCGCGGTGGTCGCCGAGGAACCCCGGTTCGCGGCGCGGCGGCTGTATGCGGCTCCGGCGGGCGATCCCGTGCCCGATGGGGAGGATCCGCAGTTTCTGTTCTGGGCTTCGCTCGACGCGGACGGGGATTGCGCCGATATCCGGCTGGACGAGCCGAAGGACGGGGGTGGCGGATACGCTCCCTACTGCCTGATCCTCGGATACACGGGCGGGACGATCCGCGGGCTTTTGCCGGACGAGGACGACGGGATGCCGAACGCCCCGAAAGCCGCGGACCTGCTCAATCCCATGGCAGTGGACTGCTTTGTGCGCCACACCCACGAGCGGTATTACGAGGTCCTCTCGGAGTACTTCGGACAGACGGTCATCGGCATCTTCACGGACGAACCCTCCGTGGCCGGGCGGAACGGGCGTCTTGACGGCGGGATTTCGTGGAGCTACGGCATGGAGGAGGATTTCTTCGAGGCGGGCGGCGATTTTCCCCACCTCGGCGCGCTCCTTTTCGGGACCAAGGACAAAAAGCTGAAAAAGGACGCGGAGTTCATCTACCGTCAGGCGCTCAGGACACGGCTCGGACGTTCCTTTTACGCCACCCTGTCCGGATGGTGCCGGGAGCACAGGATCTCCCTCATGGGACATCCGGCGGAGAGCGGGGACACGGACACCCTCCGGTATTTCGATATCCCCGGGCAGGATCTGGTCTGGCGGTCGGTGGAGCCGGGGACGGAGCTGACGTCTCCCGATTCCGTCATGGCGAAGCTGGCCGCCGACACCGCGCGCCATCAGGGAAAGGAGCGGTCGTCGAACGAGGTCCTCGGCGTTTGCGGCGAGCGGGGCAATCCGTGGAATCTGCCGCCGGACGAGATGATGTGGTACCTGAACTTCCTCTTCGCCCGCGGGACGTCCCTTGTGATCCCGCACGCGTTCTATTACTCCGTCCGCACTCCCCTCCAGTTCGGGGAGAGACCGCCGGACGTGGGGCCGCACAGCGTCTGGTGGAAGGACTACCGGCGGCTTGCGGGGTATATCAAGCGCATGTCGTGGCTGGGCGCGGTCGGGACGGACAATCCGGTCTGCGCGGTGCTCTGCTCCTCGGATTACACGCCCGTTCGACCTGTCGAAGGGCTCTGGAAGGAGGGCTATACCTTCCACTATCTCTCCGTGGAGGACTTCATGGAGCGGGCTCACATCCACGACGGCGAGATCCATATAGACCGGTACCGCTTCCATATTCTCCTCATCGACGGACGGCTCAGACTCAACGCCGAGATCGTGACGAAGATCGGATCCTTCGAGGTCGGGGGAGGGCTGGAATACCGCGGCTCCGACTTTCTGCCGTTTGTCCGGAAGCACGCGCCCCACACTTCGTATTTCGACGGGGATACGCGCGGCAATCTCCGCTTCACGCACTATACCAAGAGCGGATGTGACTTCTTCCTGATGGTCAACGAAGGGCGCGAGGAGATCCGCGGATCCCTCGTCACCGACTGCGCGGGCCGGGCGTACCGCTTCGATCCCTTCACGGGTAAGGCGGATCCTGTCGCCGGAAGAATGGCGGAGGGCGGATTTGCCTATCCGGTCCGCGTTCCCGGCTGGTGCGCGGCGGTGATCGGCGTCGATCCGGACGGCCTGCCCGATCTGACGGAGACGGAAAGATACGGGGAGACGGTCTGCGAGATCGCGTCTCTCGGCGAGGGGCGGATGACGTTTGAGGCGCGACCCGGCGAGGGATTGACCTACACGCTTGCCGCGACTGCCGTTCACGACGCCGCCGGGATCCGGATCAACGGCGAGGACGCGGGCTCCTTCCTCTTCCGTCCCTACGAGGCGGATATCACCCCGTTTGTGAAGGAGGGGGAAAACGAAGTGTCCCTGACCTTCACGCCGTCCCCCGCCAACACCTGGGGCAAGCCCGTCCCGGTCGGCGCGGAAGGCCTGACCCTCCGGGTGACGCGGAAAGAATGACCCATATATAAAACAGCCCTGCGCAGCTGACATACTCGTCGGCCTCGCGGGGCTTTTTCTGCGGGATCGGGAAGGGATCCGTGTTATTATTTACCGGAAGAACAGAAGGATATTCACGGCGAACACCCCTCCGTCCGTGCGGATCTCAAAGGATCCTCCGTTCCGACGGACGATCGCGGAGATCGACGTCAGCCCGATGCCGTGATCCTTCTCCTTCGAGACGGGAAACCCGTTCCGCATGACGATCTCCTTCGAGCAGGGATTTTCCACCGAGAGGCCGAGCATGGCGTTCGACAGCATCCGCGCCCAGACGCTGACCCGGCGTTTCCCCTCCGGCTCTTCCGCGGCGGCGTGGACGGCGTTTTCCAGCAGATTCCCGAGGATGGAGCAGAAATCCGCGTCACGGACGGGGAGCGAATCGCCGATTTCCAGCTTCCAGTCGATCGTCACGCCGAGCACGGATGCCAGATCGTCGTACCGGGCGGCGACGGCGTCCGCGGCGGAATTCAGAAAGAAGGATTTCTTCGGCACGACCGCGTTCTCCGTGAGCTGTCGGACATAGTCCTTGAGCTCTTCCATCCGCCCCTCCTCGGAGAGGCTGCTCAGCACCACGAGATGCTGGCGGAAGTCGTGACGGAGGGCGCGGGTCTCTTCCATATAGTCTTTCAGCTCTTCATACCGTTTCTGTTCCATCTGCCTGAGGCTGTTTTCCTCCCCTTCCTGCGCCGCGTCCGAGAGCCGCACCGCCACCTTCCAGCAGAGATGGCAGACCGCGAACAGGATCATGGGGAAGAGGAGCAGAAGCGTGACGGAGACCACCCGGACGCGCCCGGCCAGCACGACCTCCACGTCCCGCGGCGAGATCCAGAGAAAGATGAGCGTGATCGCAAACGGGCCGACGGACAAAAGCCACCAGTTCCCCCGGATCCGGTCGTCCTCGAGCAGCGTCGGCAGCTCCACGGCGAAGGAATGCCAGAAGGCGAAAACGCACAGGACGGACAGTCCCAGACAGACGAGCCCGGAACGGACGGAGAACACGAAGTAATCTTTCTCGTAAGGCGCCAGAAGATAGCTGGTCAGGTCGCAGACATACGCCATCAGCATGGCCGAGGTGAGAAAACAGAACACCTTCTGGGAGGCGGGCGCTTCGACGATGTAGTCGTAGAAGACGAAACAGACCGCCGTGATGGGAAGGAGCACGATGTTCGAGGGAATGCCTCTGAGCGCCGCGATCCATGCCCCGACGGCGGAGAACGGGATCAGCACGGTCGCCGTCAGGAGCGCCAGCGGCAGAAGCTTGATGCGGAGATGGTTCCGGAAGGGAAGAAACGCAAGCGCGGCGGACGGGATCACGATCAGAATCTCGATGAAATGGCGCAGAAATAATTCGATCATCGTGCACCTCGCTTCATGCGGGAGATCTGGTACTGGGCGAACCGCGCGGTCAGCTCCGCACGTCTCTTTGTCCGCATGGGGCAGACCGAGCCGTCCGTCATGCGGAACGCCTCTCCCTCCACCGTCAGCACATGATCCATATTGATGACCAGCCCGCGGTTGCACACGAGAAAACGCTCTTCGCCGTCCAGAAGCGCGAGGAATTCCGAGAAGGTCATAACCGTCCGGAGCGATCCGCCGTCCGAGGTGACGACTTCGACGGAGTGGCCCTGCGAGGACGCGGAGAGGATCCGGGAGAGCGGGATGCTCACGGGCGCGCGGGCGACGCGGAGAGTGATTTCGGATTCCTCCTGCGTCAGAAACCGGACGGCGTCTTCGAGAACCTTGGAGACAGCCTCGTATCCGCAGGGCTTCACAAGGTAATCGAAGGGGTGGATCGGAAACGCGTCGAAGGCGTATTCCCGCGCGGTCGAAAGAAAGACGATGAGCAGCAGGGGGTCGGCCTCGCGCAGCTTTTTCGCCAGCAGAATGCCGTCCATTCCCTCCATCCGGATATCCAGAAAGGCGATCTGAAAACGCCCCGGCGCAAAGTCCAGCAGCATGGCCTCTCCCGTTTCGTATTCCGACAGGAGAAGCTCCGCCCGGTCATGAAACCACGTTTCGAGATAGCCTCTCAGCGTCCGGCGTTCCGAGGGCAAATCGTCCACCATGGCAACGCGATAGGAGATTCCGCGCTCCGTTCCCATAGTCTCTCCTTCTTTCCGCGTATTTTGTCACTATCAATTCAATTATATCACAAAACAAAGAAAAACGCACCCCCGCGGAGAAAGAAATCCGCCTGTTTTCTGTGTTTTTTTCGGGATAATGTGCCTATTTACCGCAAACGCCGCTCTCCCCGGGGAAAACCGTCGAAGGAAGAGCGGCGCGGGAGGCTTCGCGGATCAGCCCAGATAATACGCTTTCAGGTTTCCGACGTCTTCGTCGGTCAGCGCGCCGCGGAGGATCAGGAATTCGTCGAGGGCCGCCGGGAGCTTGTACTTGTATGTCCCCGTGCCGTCCTGTCCGATGCGGACGGGCATGTCGGTGGAGAAGGAGGTCCCCTTCGCCCCGTCCGCCAGCTTTGACGCCTGCATGGGGGAGAAGTCGAAGGAGTAGCGCACCTCGTTGGCCTCCCTGTCCACGGCGGCTATCACATGGGTCCAGCCGGTGGTGTAGTCCGCGGGGAGCCTGCATCCGGCGTCGCTGCGGTGGACTCCCTCCGAGGCATTGAAGGAGACGATCCCGCCGGTCAGGACCAGAGCGAATCCGGGATTGCCGCCGCCCCGCCAGTCCTTGTTCCCGAGGAAGACGGGATCGGAGGAACCCGGGGAGTCGGTCTTCATCCAGAAGGACACCGTGAAGCTCCCGTTCCCGAGGTCGAGATCCTTCAGGGTCACGCAGCCGTCCTGCACCTCGGCGGCGGAGGAGAACCAGCCGTCCACGAAGTAGAGCTTGCCGCCCCGCTCCGTCTCGACCTTGCCCGAGGCGTCCTCAATGGTCCCGTCGAAGGGAAGGTAGGCCGCCACCCGGTCCGCGGGGAAGAGATCGGTCACGCGCCTGTCCGCGGGGGCTTCGGCTGTCCGATGGAGCCGGTGGGCAGCCTCGGGTTTCGGCGCGGATTTCTTCATGCCGGCGGGGCGCTCCTTTGCCTCCACGCCCGGGAAGATGCCGGAGGGAACACGCGCCGTCCACGAGGCGGGCTGACGGTCCTCCAGCCCGAGCGCGAAGAGCACGATGGCAGCGGAGTCACGGATGCCCATCTCGCCGATGGTTCCATGCGCGACGCCCGGGCCTGCGGCGGCGAACATCACATATTTCTCGCCGTCCGTCCATCCGCCGTGTCCATGGTCGAATCCGCCGTGGTCGGCCGTCACCAGAAAGAGTCCGTCGTCGAGGAATCCCCTCTCGCGGCACACGTCCCAGATCCGTTTGATATAGCCGTCGGTGGTCGTGATCTGTCCGAGATGCCCCTCCGTGCCGTAGCCGTAGTGATGGCCCGCTCCGTCCACGTCGTCGAACTGGACGAAGAGAAAGGCCGGATCGTTCCCGCGGAGATAGGCGCAGATCTTGTCCGTCAGCTCCGCGTCGTTCCCCGCCGTATCCTTCACCACGCCGAGACCCTCTTCGATGATGCCGGTGTTGATCGGGTTCCAGTGGGAGAAGGCGGCCAGCTCGGCGTCGGGCAACTCTCCCCGGATCACCCGGAAGACGGAGGGGAAATCGCCCTCGGTGGGATAGGGGATCGTGGAGGCCACGGTGTTGGTCAGTCCGTGGACCTCGGGCGTCACGCCCAGCAGCATGGAGCCCCAGCACTCCGCGCTAATGGTGGGGTTGGAGGTCAGCGTTTCGTAGGTGACGGCTCCGTTTTCAAAAATGGCGTCCAGATTCGGCGTATCAGTGTTCCGGAAAAAGGCTCCCGCGCCGTCCACGCCGATGAGAAATACATGTCTGTACCGCATGGTTCGGATTCCTCTTCATTCTGATATAGTAGTGTCCCGACCGGAACGGCTCCGGCCTCAGGGAGTATGATACAGGATCCGGCGGAAAAAGTCAAGAATAAAGCCTCTTAAAAATTCCCGGCGGGAGGGCTTTTTTGAAGAACTTCGATTCCGCGTCCCGGTCGGCGCGTAAAATGAGCGTGAGTTTAATAAAAATTTAGGCTTCTGTGAACAAAAATTGATTTATACCCTTGATTTCTCGGTTTGGTTGTGCTATACTTGTGCCGGTAACATGGAATATGTTGCGCAATTCAGAAAGGAGAATCACCATGAAGAAGCTTCTTACCCTTGCTCTCGCCGTGGTCTTCATCGCAACGCTGGCTACCGTCGTCGCTGCGAATCCCGACGCGGGCTACTCCATCACGGCTTCCCGCGGCACCCCTGTCGTGGACGGCGTGAAGGACGACATCTGGGATTCTGCAGAAGTGCAGACTCAGGACCGCATCCGCAACGGCACCGACACCGGCACCCACGTCGCCATCCGTTTCCTGTATGACGACGACAACCTCTATCTTCTCGCCGAGGTTCCGGACTCCTCCATCTGGACCAAGGACCTCAGCCTGGCGTCCATGACCTACAACATGGACGGCGCGGAAATCTGCCTCTCCCTGACGAACAGCTCCGCGACCTCCATCGACACCGCGACCGACGCGTGGGTGGGCGTGACCCCCTATGCTGACTTCTATTCCTCCCAGGCCAACTGGCTTGTCGGCTCCGGCTCCGGCGTGAGCACGGACAACGAGGAATTCGACGCGGAGTTCATGGAGATCCACACCTCCCTCGAGAACGATCCCGACAACGAGACCGCCAACCCCTACTACATCGAGGCTGTGTGGCACATCAAGGCCTACGACGCGCAGTACGCTCCGGCTGACGGCGTGAAGTACGGTTTTGAAATCTCCTACAACGACAACGCCGAGTACAACAACAGAACCATGTGCATCGGCTGGTCCGACATCTCCGACGCCGCTTCCTCCAATCCCTCCGTCTGGGGCGAGATCGTCCTCGGAGGCGAAGGCGCCGCTGCGGAACCCGTCGAATACAAGGCTGTCGGCGAAGTGAGCGTTCCCTACGCTACTCCCACCATCGACGGCGTGATCAGCGAAGGCGAATATCCGGAAATCGGCAAGGTTGTCCTCAATCAGAGCAACCTGACCTCTCTCGGCTGGGTTGGCGAAGTTCCCGCCGAGAACTCCATCGATCTGTACTACGCGTGGGACAAGGACAACTTCTACCTCGCGGGCAACGTGACCGACCCCGCGTTCGCGTACTCCGACATCGGTCAGTACAACATGGACGCGTTCCAGGTTTCCCTGAACATTGCGAACGTCTTCAAGACGGACGAAGGCTATGACAGAGCGATCTTCTACTCCTGGGGCCTCCAGGAAGAAGGCACCATCGACGTGATCCGTCAGGAATCCGCCAACAACGATACGATCTTTGAGGTCGGCAAGGGCCAGAAGACCGATACCGGCTGGTGCTTCGAAGTTCCGCTGTCTCTCGAAATGCTCGCCGAAGAC
>SVQK01000045.1 GCA_015065385.1 Oscillospiraceae bacterium
AGTATTGCTTACCTTCAGCACACCAATTAAGCTATCCAACCTTATCAGAGTTATTGTACGCGAGCTCATCGCAAGGCGATTCGCCTCCTACATGAAGCGTTCAAAACCCATGAAGTTAGCCTTTTAGGCTGAGAATAGTATTACCGCTGTTCCTCCCCGAAGACGGTTTCGACGAGCTTGGAGCATCCGGCGGGGGAGTACTGCCAGCGGGTGAGACGGATCGGGCCGTCCGCGGGAAGGGGAAGATGCGGCGTTCCGGGGGCGGGGGGCGCGGGCTCTCCCACGTCGATCAGGGCCAGCTTGACCTTCATCCGGTCCGGAAGGATGCTCTTGATGTACACCGAACAGCGGCGGCCGGGAACAGCCTCCGGAGACGGTTCCGCCAGCCCCGCCAGATTCGGCGTCAGCTCGATGAAGACCCCGTATTCCTCCACCGAGCGGATGATCCCGCGGACCGTGGTTCCCGGGGAAAACAGGGAGGCGTTTTCCTCCCATGTGCCCCAGAGCTCCCGGCAGGTCAGGTAGACGCGCCCCTCTTCGGTTTTCGAGAGGACCGCCGCCAGAATGGAATCCCCCGCGCGGAACCGGTCCGACGGATGGGATACCCGCGAAACGGAGATCCGGTCCACCGGCAGAAGCGCGGGAACGCCCGCCCCGATATCGCAGAAGACCCCGAAGGGCTCGAGGTGCGTCACCTTCGCCCGGATCACGTCACCCGGAACGAGGGAAGAAAGGGCGGACAGACAGAACGACCGCTGAACGGACCTGCGCGAGCATACGGCGATCCGCTCCCCGTGAGGGCCGCGCCGGAATCCGGTGATGCGGAACTGGACCGCTCTTCCCACCCGCGTGATGACGGCGATATCCCGCGCGGGGGATCCGTCCGGGTTGCAGACCGCTTCCTCCCTCGGGATCACGCCGCGGATTCCGCAGAGGAATTCCACCCTCAGCTCCATGGTCGCGCAGTCGCACAGGACGCAGGGAGCCTCGAGAATCCGCCCGCTCTCCGCCGCCTCGGTCAGCGCTTCCCTGCTCTGCTGGGCAGCCCGGTTTTCCGGCGTGTCGAGAAGCTCCCCCTCCGGCACGAACTGACAGATTCCGTCCCGGACATCCACGATCTCTTCCGTTGCGTTTCCCCGCATTTTTTCCACCTCGTTTTCCGTTTTGTCCAAGCGTATGCGGAGGCGGGCGGAAATATGCGGCGGGCGGCGGAATTGATTCCGGGCGTGAATCATTCATAAAATCTTTGAAAAATACTTGCTTTTTTTCCCCGCTTATGTTACAATACAGACGGAGTCCGTTGGGAAAGCGGCTAATGCGCACTTGGCTCGCGGAACCGGCGGATGCCTGATTCTTTATAATGGAGGTAACCCATATGAAGTTTTGCCCGAACTGTCATCTGTCCTACGACGACAGCGCAAACGTCTGCGGACAGTGCGGCGGACCGCTTCAGGTGATACCGCAGCAGTATCAGCCGCAGCCGCAGGTTGCGTATGATCCGTCGGATCACACAGCCGAGTTCAGCGCACAGGACATTTCTGACAACAAAGTGTTCGCAATGCTGCCGTATCTCATGAGCTTTATCGGCGTCATCATCGCCCTTCTCGCGGCGCCCTCTTCTCCCTATACCATGTTCCATGTGAGACAGGGACTGAAGCTCTGCGTCACAGAGATCCTGCTCGGGTTCGTCGCAGCCGTTCTTGCGATCACGATCATCGTTCCGATCGCAGCCGGAATCTGCATCATGATTTTGTTAGTCATCGAAATCATCTGCTTCTTCCGCGTCTGCCAAGGACAGGCGAAGGAGCCGCCCATTATCAAGAATCTCGGATTTCTGAAATAATTGTCAAAACATAAAAGAGACCGCCCGTATTCAAGCAACCGGAATGCGGGCGGTTTTCTTTTTTCTAAATCCCTTCTAAAAGGGATTTAAGGAAGGAAACGCTGCGCGTTTCAGGAAATGGATGCCCTGCTCAGGGCGGGAGGCACGGGGGGACACCAGCTCAGGCCGCAGGTTTCCCCCCGTGCGGGGGTTTCCTTGGCCATATGGCATAACCTGACCGCTCGCCCCAGCATCCGGATTCGACTGTTTATCCCGCTGTCCTCGCGCGGTCCGCGTTTGTGCAGCCGGAGGTCGAAGAGCTTCAGTCGCGCATTGGGCAAGGGGGCCATAGCGGGTTTGTACAGATTGATCTTGTTAGAGTTGTTCCATATACGATCAAACCGTTTAGAAGCGAAACAGCATTATCCGAGGTCGGGCGTGTCGGTGAAGAGGATTTCGTTGCGGTCGGAGGAATCCATTTCGAAGACGATGACCTCGTTGTCCCCGGATCTCAGCATGGGCGCGGGGCAGTACAGGGTCTTCTGGGGGCCGGCGTCGTTGTAATAGCGGCCCAGATTGAATCCGTTCACGGCGACGAATCCGTGGTGGAACCCGTCGAGGCGGATGAAGGTGTCCTTCGGCTCCCCGTCCACCGTCAGCGTGCCGCGGAGGAAGGAGGACTTCTTCACGCCGACGCCGTCCTTCGCGCGGAACGGGATCTTTTCAAGCTGGTCGGGCGTCATGGTCAGGGGCGTCATCGCCCAGCCGTAGTGATTCTGCTGACCGAACCGGATGCCGACCATGCCCTTCCGGTCGCGCATCTCGGGCCCGTAGTTGATCCGGCCCATGTTTTCGAGAAGGATGTCCATCTTCACGCTCTCGTCCCGGCCAAGCTCCACCGTCACCCGGTCGGCGCGGCGGCTCCGCTCGAAGAGGCCCTTCCACTCCCCGTCCATGAACACGACGGCGCGGTCGTTGATCTCGTCGGCGCGCAGGACCATCTCCTCGCGCGGGCCTTTCACGACGGTGGAATACAGGGTGAAGCCCCAGTTCTGCCCGATGGACTCCTGATACTTCGGGGCGGCGGAGAACACGGGATCGGCCATTTCGGGAGCGGCGTCCAGAATAAAGCATTCCTCCTTCATCTCCACCGGACCATAGGCCGCCTTCTCGGAGTTCTTCGCCGTGAGAGGAGGAAGGGGGCCGAAGAATTCCTCGTTGATCTTCCGGACGGCGTAGTAGGCGGGCGTCATGTCCCCTGCCTCGGACAACAGCGCGTTGTAGTCGTAGGAGGTGATGGTCGGCTCGTACTTGCCGCCGTGGTTCGCGCCGTTCATGAAGCCGAAATTGGTGCCGCCGTGGAACATGTAGAAGTTCAGAGACGCCCCGGCCTCCAGCATATCCCGGAACAGGCCCGCCAGCTCTTCCGGCTCGCGGACGTGGTGATCCTCGTACCAGTGGTCGAACCAGCCGCACCAGTATTCGCCGCACATCTTCGGCTGATTCGGGCGGAACTTTTCGAGCATGTCGAAGTTCTCCTTCGGATGGGAGCCGAAATTGGCCACGCAGAGGTAGTCCGGAAGCGTCCCGCCGCCGAGCATCCACCAGCACGCGCCGTCGGAGGTGAAGAGGGTCACGTCCACGCCGCACTCCCGGTAAATGTCCACGACCGCGTTCAGATAATCCTTGTCGTTGCCGTAGGAGCCGTATTCGTTTTCGATCTGCACCATGATGATGTTCCCGCCGTTTGTGGAAAGGCGCGGGCGCAGCTCGTCGAACAGGGCGCGGTAGTACCGCCGGACCTTTTCGAGATAGAGCGGATCGTTGCAGCGGATGGCCATGTCGCCGTATTTCAAAAGCCATGCCGGAAGCCCGCCGAACTCCCATTCGGAGCAGATGTACGGACCGGGCCGCAGGATCAGGTTCAGCCCGAGGGAGGCCGCCTCGTCCGCGTACGCCGCCACGTCCAGCATGCCGGAGAAGTCGAACACGCCCTCCTCCTTCTCGTGCAGGTTCCAGCAGGTGTAGGTCTCGACGGTGTTGAAGCCGCATTCCTTCAGCTTCGTCAGGCGGTCGCGCCAGTATTCCCGCGGAATGCGGAAGTAGTGCATCGCGCCGGATACGATGGTGTACGGCTGCCCGTCCATCAGAAAGGTCTTGTCGTTATAGGTGAGGATTCCCATGTCGTTCTCCCTTCGGGGAATGAATTACGGATACAGTGTAGCATATTCCGCGCCGAATTGCAAGGGGGAGAGCTCTCCGCCCGCCGGCGCGTTCTTATTCTTTCTCTGAAAAGTTCAAAGAAAGTCTTTGACTTTTTCGCCGCGCTGCGGTATGATATATCTGTAAAAAGTTGTCATTTCATAACGCTTTCAGGTACGAACCGTTTTCGGCCCGGGAGCGGAAATCCCGATAAAGGACCTTTTTTCCGATATGCCACTGAATCAGAACGCGACCTCTGCCCGGAATCCGAACGAACTTTTGTCCCTCGGCGCGGACGTCGGCTCCACGACCGCCAAGATCGCCGTGCTCCGCGGGGACGAGATCATCTATACTACATACGAACGGCATTATTCCCTCATCCGGGAGACCCTTGTGAAGATGCTGGAAGACGCCCGCTCCGTCCTCGGGGACGCTCCTTTTTCCGCGGCCATCTCCGGGTCGGCCGGTCTCGGTCTGGCGGAGGGCGCGGGGATCCCCTTCGTTCAGGAGGTCTGGGCGACGGGCGAGGTGGTGAAGAAGCTGGATCACGACGTCGCCTCCGTCATCGAACTGGGCGGCGAGGACGCGAAGATCATCTTCTTCAAGGGCGGCACCGACGAGCGCATGAACGGAACCTGCGCGGGGGGCACGGGCGCGTTCATCGACCAGATGGCCTCCCTTCTCGACGTGACGCCGGACGAGCTGGACGAGCTGGCCCTGCGGCACAAAAAGATCTATCCGATCGCGTCCCGCTGCGGGGTCTTCGCCAAATCCGACGTGCAGCCCCTTCTGAATCAGGGAGCGTCCAAGGAGGATATCGCCGCGTCCGTCTATCAGGCGGTCGTGAACCAGACTGTGGCGGGCCTTGCGCAGGGGCGGAAGATCGAGGGGCGCGTCATGTTCCTCGGCGGCCCTCTCTCCTTCTGCAAGGGGCTGAGGGAGCGGTTTGTCGAAACCCTGCATTTGTCCGAAGAGAACGCGGTCTTCCCGGACTACGCGCGCAACGCCGTCTCCCTCGGGGCCGCGCTGTACTCCCGCCGGGTCATGACCATCGATCCGAAGGAGCTCTGCACCATCGACTCCATGATCGAAAAGATCCAAAACGCGAAGATCCGCGCCACCTCCTCCCGCACGGCTCCCCTGTTCCACAACCGGGAGGAATACGAGACCTTCTCCGCCCGTCACGCGAAAGCCTCCGTTCCCCGCGCCGATCTCGGATCGTACCGGGGCCGCGCGTACCTCGGGATCGACTGCGGATCCACCACCACCAAGCTGGCCGTGGTCGGGGAGAACCGCGAGCTGCTCTACACCTACTACGCCTCCAACCGCGGCAATCCGGTGGAGATCGTCCGCTCGGAGCTTGAAAAGATCTACGCGCTCTGTCCGGAGGGGGTGACCTTCTCCGGCTCCGCGGTGACCGGCTACGGCGAGGATCTGATCCGGCACGCGTTCGGGGTGGACGAGGGGCTGGTGGAAACCGTCGCCCACTACACCGCCGCGAAGACCTTCATGCCCGAGGTGGATTTCATCCTCGATATCGGCGGGCAGGACATCAAGTGCTTCCACATCAAGAACGGCGCGGTGGACCGGATCATGCTGAACGAGGCCTGTTCCTCGGGATGCGGCTCCTTCATCGAGACCTTCGCCCGTTCGATGCACCTGACGGCGGCCCAATTCGCCGAGCGCGCCCTGTTTGCCGAAGCGCCCGTCAACCTCGGATCCCGCTGCACCGTCTTCATGAATTCGCAGGTGAAGCAGTCCCAGAAGGACGGCGCGACGGTGGAAGACATTTCCGCCGGGCTCTCCCTCTCCGTCGTGAAGAATGCCATCTACAAGGTCATCCGCGCCCATTCCCCGGACGAGCTGGGCCAACACATCGTCGTGCAGGGCGGGACGTTCTATAACGACGCCGTGCTCCGCGCCTTCGAGCGGGAAATCGGACGCGACGTGGTCCGCCCGGATATCGCGGGGCTGATGGGAGCTTACGGAGCCGCGCTCTACGCCAAATCCCGCGCGGAGGGCAGAAGAGGGGCGGGAGAAGAAGACCGCTCCTCCCTCATCACGCCCGAAGCCCTCGCCTCCTTCACCCACACGTCGAGGACCGCCACCTGTCAGGGCTGCGAAAACCACTGTCTTCTGACGATCAACACCTTCCCGGGAGGGCGGCGGTTCATCTCCGGGAACAAATGCGAAAAGGGCGCGGGTCAGACCAGAGTCAGCGCGGACGTGCCGAACCTTCACGCCTTCAAGCGGGATCTGCTTCTGGCCGAAGCCCCGTCGGAAATCCCGGACGAGGTGGGCCCCCGCGGCACGATCGGACTGCCCCTCACCCTCGGCATGTACGAGCTGCTTCCCCTCTGGGCGGCGCTCTTCCGTTCCCTCGGCTTCACCCCGGTCATCTCCGGCATGTCCACGAAGGAGATCTACGAGCGCGGCCAATTCTCCATCCCCTCCGACACGGCATGCTATCCGGCGAAGATCATGCACGGGCACATCGAAAAGCTCGTGGACATGGGCGTCGGAGCGATCTTCTATCCGCGCATGACGTGGAATCTCGACGAACATGCCTCCGACAACCACTACAACTGCCCGGTCGTGGCCTACTACAGCGAGCTTTTGCGAGGGAACATGGACTCGCTGAAAAAGACGACCTTCCTCTACCCCTATCTCTCCCCGGACAGCGAGGCAGAGCTTGCGGAAGGGCTGTGGCGGGAATTCCGTCCCCGCTGCCGCGATATGAAGAAGGCGGACGTCAGAAAAGCGGTCCGCGCCGGGTTCGAGAACCTGAACAGATACGCCGCCGCCGTCCGTGCCGAAGGAGAGCGCGCGGTCAGGTGGGCGAGGGAGCGGCACATGCCCATCATGATCCTCGCGGGCCGTCCCTATCACGCGGACGCCGAGATCGGCCACGGCATCGACAAGCTGGCCGCCTCCCTCGGGTTCGCGGTGGTTTCGGAGGATTCCGTCTACCATCTGGCGAAGACCCCGGACGACGTGCGCGTGCTGAATCAGTGGACGTACCACTCCCGCTTGTACCGGGCCGCGGCGTGGGCGGTGCAGAATCCGGACGCGCAGCTCGTGCAGCTCGTGTCCTTCGGCTGCGGCGTGGACGCCATCACGACGGACGAGGTGAAGCGGATCCTCGAGAACGGCGGCAAGTACTACACCCAGCTCAAAATCGACGAAATCGCCAACCTCGGCGCGGTGAAGATCCGCCTGCGCAGTCTGGCGGCGGTGCTGTAACATCACGGGTCAGGATATGAATCAGAACTATGTGCAATTCACCGAGGAGATGAAGCGGACCCACACGATCCTCATCCCCAATATGCTGCCCATTCACTTCCGTCTGGTGAAGCGGATCCTCGAGAACGACGGCTACAAGGTCGTGCTCCTCGAAACCACCGGGCCGCACATCGCGGAAACCGGGCAGAAATACGTCCACAACGACACCTGCTATCCGGCGATCCTCGTCATAGGGCAGATGCTCGACGCGCTGTTCTCCGGGAAATACGATCCGAAGAAGTGCGCCCTCATGCTCTTCCAGACCGGGGGCGGGTGCCGGGCGTCCAACTACGTCTCCCTCATGAGAAAGGCCCTCGTGAACGCGGGGATGCCCTATGTGCCGGTAATCCCCCTGTCCCTCGCGGGGATCGAGAAGCACCCCGGCTTTTCCAACTCGATCCCGATGTACTACCGCATGGCGTACGGCGTGCTCTACGGGGATCTGATGATGGCCCTCGCCAATCAGGTGCGCCCCTACGAAAAGGAACACGGAGCGGCCGACGCCCTCTGCGCGCGCTGGACGGAAAAGCTCGTGGGAGAGCTGTCCTCGAAGGCGATCCGCTACGGGCGGGTGAAGAAGAACTACGACGCCATCGTGCGGGACTTCGCCGCGATCCCGAGGGAGAAACGGCAGGCGGTCCGGGTGGGCATCGTCGGGGAGATCTATGTGAAATTCTCCCCCCTCGGCAACAACGGACTGGAAAAATTCCTCGAATCCGAAGGGGCGGAGGTCGTGATGCCGGGCCTGCTCGACTTCTTCAACTACAGCGTCTACAACGGGATCATGGACTACAAGCTCTACCCGAAGACCCATTCCCGCTGGTCCTACCTCATCCACAAGACGGCCTTCCGGTTCCTGCTCGGCAAGCAGAAGGACATGATCGAGGCGATCCGGCGGGAGGGGACGTTCCGCCCGATGACGCCGTTTGCCCACACCCTCAGCCTGACGAAGGACTTCATCGGCTACGGCACGAAGATGGGCGAGGGCTGGCTCCTGTCCGCGGAAATGCTCGAGCTCTGCGACTCCGGCGTGCCGAACATCGTCTGCACCCAGCCCTTCGGATGCCTGCCCAACCACATCTGCGGCAAGGGCATGATGAAGCCGATCAAGGAGGCGATCCCGGGGGCGAACATCGTGGCGATCGACTACGACCCCGGCACCTCGGCGGTCAATCAGGAAAACCGCCTGAAGCTGATGCTCTCCGCCGCCCGGGAAGCGCTGGAAGAATCCGGAAATCAGACCTGAACCGCATCAAAAAACGGGGCTCCCGCATCGGAAGTCCCGCTTTTGTTTATTGTTTCCGGATCTGTCCGGATCAGGCAGCGATCAGCCTTCGCCCTCCGCGAGCTTGGTGAGGAACTTGTCGAGCGCCTTGCCCGCTACCTTCTCGCCCTTTTTGAAGGTGGAGGCCACGGTATCCGGCACGCTCATGCTCATCATGCTGGAGAAGGAGGAACCCCAGTCGAAGACGATGCCGAGGTCGAAGTTTCTCGTGCTCATGATCAGGGCGATCATCGGCTCGGATTCCACGTCTCTGGTGGACTTGCCGACGAGGGTCTGGTCGTAGTAGGCCGGGGTGAGCGTGTAGACGGAGAGGTGCGCCATGGCCTCCGTGATGTCGCCGACCCTGTCCAGATCCTGAATGGTGACGGGCAGGGAGTAGGCCGTCAGGTTGCTGAAGCTGTAGGAGGAGTAGTACTGCGCCTGCGCCTCGTTCTCCTTCGGGGCGGGGATGATGCCGAAATCGGTGTCCGCCTCGCGGTAGAGCGTCACGTTGCGCATGCCGGCGTAGTAGAAGAGCGCGCGGCCGATGGCGAACTGATTCTCGCGGGTGTTGTCCTGGAAGGAACCGCCGCCCGTGACGGTCGATTTGGTGCCCATGTTGGAGAAGTCGCTGTACTGGGTCTCGATGACCCGCATGAGGGCCGTGATCTGATTGTCGCCGTTGTAGGTGTAGTAAGGCAGGTCGTTCTCGTCCTTCTCGCAGATCCGGTAGCCGAAGCAGGACCAAAGCGCGACGGTGTTGTAATTCTCCGTGATGAAGCCGTAGGTGTCGGCCATCGTCCATTTGCCGTCGCCGTCCGTGTCCAGCGTCGCGGCTTTTGCCATCTCGTTGTGCTTATCGAGCGTCCACTTGCCGGAATCGACCAGATCGTAGGGATTTTCGAGGCTGAGGTCCGCGATGAGCTGCTTGTTGAAGAGGTAGCACCATGTGCCGTAGTTGTCCATGACGGAGATATCGCCGGTCATCAGGTAGGAGCCCCCGCCCACGGAGAGATCCTTGTACAGCGCCTGATCCCACCACGCGTTCTCGGGATGGATGGTGGAGACCTTGTTGAAGTCGAGGATGTACCGCTGCGTGACGAGGGCGGCAAGGGCGTTCAGGCCGTCGGTGAAGATGTCGTAGTCGTCCGCCGCCGCCGTGATGGAGTTCTTGACGGTGTTCGTGACGCCGTCCATCGGGGCCTCGACGATCTTGATCTTCATGGTGTCCTCAAGCACGATGTTCCGGTTGTAGACGGAGTCGTTGATGACCTCGCCGGTCAGCTCCTCGGCGTACACGTCGAAGGTCATCCAGTCGCCGGAGGCGCGGTCCGCGATCCGGTAGCTGTATCCGCCGTAATCCCGGTCCGCGTACAGGAGCTTCGCTGTGTCGAGGCCCATTTCCGGCTCTTCCTCTTCCGGCTCGGGCGTGGGCGTATCCGAGGTCGTATTCGACTGGGCGGCGGTTTCGTCGGAGTTCTGCGCGTTCTCGGAGCAGGCCGCGAAGGTCGGGAGGCACATCGCCGCGGCAAGAAGCCAGACCAGGAACTTTCTTTTCATATGCGTTTGATCCTTTCCTCTCGGGATTCGGTTTGACGATATCATTTTAACCAAACCGCCGCGGTTTGTCAAGGGCATTTTATGTAAAATGCGAGAAAAGCGCGCGTCTGCCGGCGTCCCCGATCCGTTCCTCTTTCCAGCCCCGCGCCTCCCGTCCCTGACGCTGGAACGGCCTCGGCCGAACAGCGCGGAAAGCGGAAAAAACCGGAACGAAACTGCTTTTTTTGCGCAAACCGCTTGACAGAGGGGGAGGGATGTGATATAATATCACCCGTCGGCGGGAAAAGCCCGAAAAAGCGACTGCGTTTCGCCCGCGGTTTTCGCGGAAACGAGCGGAAGGAAGCATAGCTCAGCTGGGAGAGCATCTGCCTTACAAGCAGAGGGTCACAGGTTCGAGCCCTGTTGTTTCCACTTGTGCCGGGCAATCGCCTGGCATATGGCCCGGTAGTTCAGTTGGTTAGAACGCTAGCCTGTCACGCTAGAGGTCACGAGTTCGAGTCTCGTCCGGGTCGTTCGATGATCAATCGATCTGCCTCTGTAGCTCAGTTGGTAGAGCAGGGGATTGAAAATTCCCGTGTCGTTGGTTCAATTCCGACCGGAGGCATCGCCGAAGTTCCGGCTTCGGTCATGCGGATTTAGCTCATTTGGTAGAGCGCAACCTTGCCAAGGTTGAGGTGGCGGGTCCGAGCCCCGTAATCCGCTTAAAGACGGTGACGCAAAGTCCCGTCTTTTCTTTTGCCGGAATTATTCTACATTATTAGACAAATCCCGCGGAGAGTCTGAGACTCCCGCGGGGTACGGTTTATTCCTCTTTTCCGAACGGACAGATATTATCCTTGCCGTCGGCCTCGCTTCCGACCCATTCCGTATGGTAGTCCGTCCCTTCGCCGGGTTCGGTATAGCCGCACGCCGGGCAGACGCGGTCGGTGTAGCAGAAGGCTGCCGGGCGCAGGGTGATGTCCTTCATTCCCCCTTCCCCCGCAGTCTCCCACGGGATGGCGCCGGTCAGCTTCTGATCCCCCTTGCGGTTCATAACAGTCCTGTGGGAGCAGACCTCCTCCAAAACGGCCTTTCCGCAGCCCGGGCAGAGGTCCCCTTCGGAAGCCGGGACCTTTTCGGCGGCGGAGTTCTCTTCGGGCGGATCGTACATGCTTTCGGCCATCCGGAGCAGGTCTTCGTAGGGCAGCGGAATCACGGCCGCCCCCGACCCCTCGGACGAATCCGCCTCCGTCGTGAGCGCCTCCATTCTGTAGACATACCGCCCCGCCGACCAGACAAGAAGCGTCCTTTTCACGGACGGCCCTTCCGTTTCCTCCCCGCCGCCGTCCTGCTTCTCCCAGCTCGAAACGATCGTCCCGCTTGTCCCTTCGTACGGGCCGATCTGCACGGGCTCCGTCTCAAGCTCCGCGTTCCCGAACCGGTAGTCCGCCCGGTATTGCGCCCCGTAACCCGATCCGTTTCCCACGAAGTCCCTGTTGAAGATAATTCCCGTGTGATTCCATTTTGTATAGTTGATATACAGCGACGGTCCCGCCATCTCCCCGTCCACATGCTCGTCCCTCGACGTCACCGCATATCCGTCCGGGATCCATGCCGGCTCTCCTTTTCCTTCGTCGATCGGGAGACCGCTTTCCATTTCCTCGACCCGAAGCAGCAGGCGGGAAAGAGAAGGCTGCTCCACTGTCACCTTCGCGCTTGTTCCGGTGAACAGCTGCCGGATCGCGGGGACCACTTCGGCCAGAGCGGGAACGGCCTCCGCAAGCATATCCGGCGGCGCGGCCATCACGCTGACCGTCATGAGCACGACCGCGGCGGCGCAGACTGCGATGATCCGCAGGGCCCTGCGCATGGGGATCCGCTCTCCCGCGCCGTTTTTCTGATTTATCCGGAAGAGCCTTTCTTTTTTCCGCTCGAACCGGCTCGAGAAGACGTGCGCTTCTTCGTTCAGCCGGTCGAATTCCGCGAGCCGTTCGTCCGCCAAACGCTCACCGGCCTGTTTCATGACCCGCTCGTCGTATCCTCTCTCTTCCATTGATCGTTCATCTCCCCTCTTTCAGCTTCTTACGGAGCAGGTTTCTCGCCCGCATGAGACGGGACGCCGCGGTACTCTCCGGGATCCCGAGCAGCTCGGCGATTTCCCGGTTTCCGTATTCCTCGCCGTACTTCAAGAGCAGGATTTCCCGGTACTTCGGCGGAAGGGTCTGTACCGCCCGGCTGAGCGAGCCGAACCCGCACGACTCCGCCTCCTCCCGGGTGAGAAATTCCTCCTCCGCGCTGTCCGCGGATTCGTCCGCAGGCTCCGGAATTTCCTCTCCTCCGGATCCGTCCGGAAGACTCGGCAAAATCTCCCTTGCCCGCTGTCTTTTCCGCCTTCTCCACCGGTCCAGCGCGGCGTTCTCAACGGTCCGCATCACCGTCAGCCGGAGTCTCCGCTCGTCCCCGCAGAGGTCGGCAAAGTAAGCGGGACGGGCGCAGATCTTTTCAAGGGCGTCCATGACGGCGTCTTCCGCTTCTCCGTCGTCCGCAAGGATCCGGCGGGCCAGCTGAAACATGGCGTTTCCGTACAGACGGAAGATCTTCTCTGCCGCGCTGACGGATTCGACGTCACGTTCCGTCGCGGTCTTCTCTTCCCTGCCTTTCCGGAAAAGCTCCGCCGCAGCGGATTCAAACATACCGCCCCCTCCTTTCGCTGTTTCTGTCTCGTGATCTGTATCAGGCCGGACGCGCGCTCTCCGTGCCTTCACTCTTTATAACGATCCGACGCCCGGAAAAATCCCCGTTTTTCGAAAAAAGAGAAAAAAAGCGGTTCAAAATCAGGACTCTCTTTTATTTTATCACACCGGTCCGACTGCGCGCAAGGGGAGGTTTGTCAAGCGCCGCGGCAGCTTCCGGGGAAAATCCGGCGAAAGATTCCGCGCAGTTCGGCGGCTTTTGTCTCCGTCCCCCTTGCAATCCGGGGTGGGACATGGTATAATAAATATTCGGAGTACTTTTTTCCATTCATTATATAGAGTACAAGGAGCGTCGCCGCTATGGAGTGGACTTCCGTCAACGATCTGAGAGAGAAATTCCTCTCGTTTTTCGAATCCAAGGGACACCTGAGACTCCCTTCCTTCCCGCTGATTCCCCAGGGAGACAAATCCCTGCTTCTCATCAACTCCGGCATGGCCCCGATGAAGAAATACTTCACCGGTGAGGTCGAGCCGCCCCGCCACCGCGTCTGCACCTGCCAGAAGTGCATCCGCACTCCCGACCTCGAGCGCGTCGGACACACCGCCCGCCACGGCACCTTCTTCGAAATGCTGGGCAACTTCTCCTTCGGGGACTATTTCAAGAACGAGGCGATTCCGTGGGCATGGGAATTCCTCACCGTGACCCTCGGCATCCCCGAAGAAAAGCTCTTCCCCTCCGTCTACGAAGAGGACGACGAGGCGTTCGAGCTCTGGAACAAGGTCATCGGCGTCCCGGCCGAGCGCATCACCCGCCTCGGCAAGGAGGACAACTTCTGGGAGCACGGAACCGGCCCCTGCGGACCCTGCTCCGAAATCTACTTCGACCGCGGCGAAAAGTACGGCTGCGGCAAGCCCGACTGCAAGCCCGGCTGCGACTGCGACCGCTACATGGAGATCTGGAACAACGTCTTCTCCCAGTTCAACAACATGGGCGACGGGACCTACACCGAGCTCGAGCACAAGAACATCGACACCGGCATGGGGCTGGAGCGTCTGGCGTGCGTCATGCAGGGCGTGGACAACATGTTCGAGGTGGACGGCGTGCGGAAGATCCTCGACAAGGTCGTGGAAATCTCCGGCAAGCCCTACGGCGAGGACAAAGAGCGCGACATCTCCATCCGCGTCATCACCGACCACGTCCGCGGCGCGACCTTCATGATCTCCGACGGCGTGATCCCCTCGAACGAAGGGCGCGGCTATGTGCTCCGCCGGATCCTGCGCAGGGCCGCCCGCCACGGAAAGCTCCTCGGCATCGACCGGGAATTCCTCACGGACGTCTGCGACGTGGTGATCGCGGAAAACGTGGCCGGGTATCCCGAACTGGGCGAGAAGGCCGACTATATCAAGAAGGTCATGTCCATGGAGGAGGACCGGTTCAACGCCACCATCGACGCGGGCCTCTCCAAGCTGAACGAGGTCATCGCCTCCGCCAAGGCCGCGGGACTTGCGAAGATCTCCGGCGACGACAGCTTCCGCCTTTACGACACCTACGGATTCCCGGTGGATCTGACCAGGGAGATCGCCGAGGAAGCGGGCCTCGAGCTGGACGACGAGCGGTTCACCGAGCTCATGAAGGAGCAGAGAGACCGTGCCCGTGCCGCCCGTGCCAACATCTCCGGATGGGCCGGGACCGACAAGACCGCCCTCGCCTCCCTCGCCGCGACGGACTTCGTGGGCTACACGGAAGATAAGGCCGAGGCGAAGGTCCTCGCCATTCTGACGGAAGAGGGACCGGTCGAAGAGATCTCCGAGAGCGAGTGCATCGTCGTGCTGGACAAGACGCCCTTCTACGGGGAGAGCGGCGGACAGGCCGGAGACCGCGGGGAACTCACCCGGGACGGCGTGCTCCTTTCGGTTGAGGACACGAAAAAGACCGACGGGATCATGCTCCACTACGCGACGGTCAGAACGGGCGTGCTCTCCGTGGGCGACACCGTGACGGCTGCGATCGACGCGGATCTGAGAAACGACACCCGGCGCAACCACACCGCGGCCCACCTCATGCAGGCGGCTCTGCGGAAGACCCTCGGCACCCATGTGGAGCAGGCGGGCCAGCTGGTCAACGCCGAGCGGATGCGCTTCGACTTCACCCACTTCTCCGCCCTGTCCTCCGACGAGCTGAAAGCGGTCGAAGATCTGGTCAACGGCGCGATCCTCTCCGCCCTGCCCATCGTGACGGTGGAAACCGACATGGAGACGGCGAAGAAAGAAGGCGCGATGGCCCTCTTCGGAGAGAAATACGGCGCGGTCGTCCGGATGGTGAAGATGGGCGACTTCTCCGTCGAGCTCTGCGGCGGCACGCACTGCGCGAACACCGCGAACGTCGGGCTGTTCCGGATCGTCTCCGAGTCCTCCGTGGCCGCGGGCGTGCGCCGGATCGAGGCTGTGACGGGCCGCGGCGTGCTGGCTCTGCTTGCCGAAAAGGACGCCCTTATCGCCGAGACGTCGAAAGCCCTGAAGGCCGGTTCTCCCGCGGATATGCCCGCGCGCGCGGCTGCCCTGAACGGCGAAATCAGCCGTCAGAAGAAGGAGATCGACTCCCTCAACCAGAAGATCGCGGCCTCCCGCGCGGACAGCCTCCTCGCAAACGCCGTACAGGTGAAGGGCGTGCGTCTCGTCGCCGCGGATCTGGGCAGCGCGGGCATGGATTCCGCGAGAGCCCTCTGCGACAGCTTCAAGGACAAGTATCCGGACATGGTGGCGGTTCTCGCGGTCACGACGGGCGACAAGCTGAACTTCGTCGGCGCGGCGGGTTCCGATGCCGTGAAGGCCGGAGCGCATGCGGGCAAGCTCCTCGGCGCGGTGGCTGCGGTCACGGGCGGCAAGGGCGGCGGACGTCCCGACAGCGCGACCTCCGGCGGCAAGGATCTTGCTAAAGTCGCCGAAGCGCTTGATGCGGCGAAGGACATCCTCGAAGGGATGCTGAAATAAGACAGGCAGCAACGAAAAAGGGATTGGCCTTTGACGGTCAGTCCCTTTGTTTTTTACAGCCCCGCTTGAATTCCGGATTCAGAGAGGCTCCCTTGCGCGGCGGGCTGAAATGTGGTATCCTGTATCCTACAGAAGCGCATCCGCCGTGAGACAATAAGGAGGAACTTTATGAATCTCGGAACCGTTATCCGCGCCGCCCGCCGGGCAAAGGACATGACTCAGGATGATCTGGCCGGTCTCTTGGGCGTTACCCTCTCCGCCGTGAGTCAGTGGGAGCAGGGCAGAACCATGCCGGACACCGCTCTTGTTCCCGGGATCTGTTCCGCGCTGAGTATTTCCGCCGATATGCTCTTCGGCCTCGATCCGGATTCCAAAGAGGACAAGATCGAAGCCGTCATTGCCGAAGCCGAACGCATGGAGGAGGGGAACGAACCTCCGCGGAAGGTTCTCTCCCTGCTTGAAGACGCCCTCGCCGCTTACCCGGACAACATGAAGCTGACGGAGCAGACCGCGTTCGTTTTAAGCGCTCTCTCATTCAGCCCGGAAGAAACGTCAGAAGACCGGCAGATGTTCGCAGACCGTTCCCTCGCACTGTATGAAAAGATCCTACGGTATTCGTCCGACGAAGATCTGCGTCAGGGAGCGAAACAGAGCCTGATTTACGGGTATGCCGGAAGACGGGATTTCGCCCGGGCGATCGAGCTTGCTCAAACCATGCCGACTGTCTATATCGCGCGGGAGGAGCTGTTGTTTTCGATCTTCACACAGATGCGCAATTTCCCGGAGTTTCAATATTACAAGCAGTTTTTCATCCGGAGAGCGCTTGAGAAAATGACCTTCAACTGCCGGGACGAGGAGGGGAAACGGATCTATGACGAGGATGAAATGGCGGCGATCCATGAAAAAAAGCTGGCGGTCATGGAAATCCTCTACGACGGAGACTATCTGCTTTCGTGGGGCGCGGTCAGCTTCTCCCACGCGGAACTGGCAGAGTATGATGCCTCTCACGGCGATCCGGAGACTTCCCTCTTTCATATCGTCCGGGCAGCGGAAGCGCTTGAAGCCTACTGCGCCTACCTCGCGCCGTGCGTGATCGAAGGTCACAGCCTCATGAACCCGGAGGAGATCTCCCCCTTCACCTGCCTGCTGTTCCGGGAAGGACGGGACGACACGGTGGGCGGGGGAGGAAAGGGGGATGTGAAAAATCTCCTCGACCGCATGGCGAAGCCCGTATTCGATCCCCTCCGGACCAGCCCGGAATTCATCGGAGCGGAAGAAAGAATCCGGAAGCTTGTGCACTAATACTAATCTCAAGCTAAAAGGGAAACGCGGCTTTCTTTCGGAGAAAGCCTGGCAAAGAACTTCATGGGGAAGGGGACAAAGGATAGGCTATAGCAATCATGTGAAGCTGAAGCTTTGGTACACCAATATAGCCATCCAACCTTATCAGAGTTATCGCACGCGAGCTCATCGCACGGCGATTCGCACCCTACATGAAGCGATCAAAACCCATACAGTTTAGCTTTTTAGGCTGAGAATAGTAT
>SVQK01000046.1 GCA_015065385.1 Oscillospiraceae bacterium
GACAACGCCGACTACAACGGCAGATCCCCGAGCGACTGGACGATCTCCGTTTCCGCGGACGGCGAGAACTGGACCGAGCTGGCCAAGGGCGACGACAGCTTCTTCGCCGAGACCAACTTCACCTACTACGCCGGCGAAGCTGAGGCTGAAGGCGTATCCTTCGTGAAGTTCGAGGCCGCTTCCTCCGAGGCGAACCTGTTCCAGGTTTCCGAAGTGAACCTCTTCGGTGAGAAGATTCCTTCCGCCGAGGAAGAGGAAGAGCCCGAAGACGTGGCTGCCCAGACCTTCGACTTCGGCATCGTGGCCGCTGTTGCCGCCGTCGTGTCCCTGACCGGGTTTGCCGTCTCCAAGAAAAAGCACTGAGTCCCCGTTCCCGACGTAATCTGAAACGAAACGATCCTGCGTTCCCCGTCACTTCGGTCTGACATTCAGCCGCAGGGGCGGGGAACCCCTGTA
This sequence comes from Oscillospiraceae bacterium, assembly GCA_015065385.1. Taxonomy (GTDB): domain Bacteria; phylum Bacillota; class Clostridia; order Oscillospirales; family CAG-272; genus UMGS1696. Next base: position 457 of record SVQK01000046.1, read on the forward strand.
TATGGACAAAGCCATGAAAAACCACTCTGTAAAGCGTTTTCTTTCTCTTCTGACCGCCGCGCTGATCCTCTCCGCCGGATTCTCCGGAGCCGGATGCGCGAAAGCCGATCCCACCCCCGCCGCCGGATCTCCCTCCGAGACCTCCGAACCGGCTCCCGCGGACGAACCGAATGAAGATCCGTCCGCAAATGCCCTCCCGGAGACGGAACCGCAGGAGGAACCCGCAAAAGAGCCCGAACCTGCCGAAGAGCCTGTGTCAGAACCGGAAACCAAGCCCGAGGACGTCTCGCCCTATTACAGCCACGTCGCCGTCATCGGCGTGGACGGGGGAGGCGCGTTCTTCAAGCAGGCGGACACCCCGAACCTCGACCGGATCTTCGAGAACGGCGCGGTGAATTACCGGACCCACACCTCCGAGCCCACGATCAGCGCGCAGTGCTGGGGTTCCCTTCTGATCGGCGTGACGCCCGACATTCACCGGCTGAGCAACTCCTACATCGACGCCAATCCCTATCCGACGGACTCCCCGTTCCCGACCGTCTTCCGGGTGATCCGCGAGGCCATGCCCGACGCCGTGCTCGGCTCCTTCTGCAACTGGAACCCGATCAACCACGGCATCATCGAGGACGGCATCGACGTGACCAAGAAGACCCAGAACTCGGACGCCCGCCTGACGGACATGATCTGCAACTATGTAAAGGAATCCGCGCCGACGCTGCTCTTCGTCCAGTTCGACGAGGCGGACGGAGCGGGCCACAGCAAGGGCTTCGGCGGGCCGGAACATCTCGCCCAGCTCCACACCGAGGACGGCTACATCGCGCGGATCTACCAGACCTATGAGGACGCCGGCCTCGCCGACGACACCCTCTTCATCGTCACAGCCGACCACGGCGGGAACGGCACCTCCCACGGCGGACTCTCCGACGCCGAGAAATACATCATGTGGGCGGCAGCCGGAAAGACCGTGATCCCGGGCGGCGCGATCACCGACATGGAGATCCGGGACACCGCCTCCGTCATCCTGTACGCCCTCGGACTCGCCGACCGGCAGCCCGACACATGGACCGCGCGCGTTCCCTCCGATCTCTTCGAGGGCGTCACGGCCAAGGCGCGGCCCGTCTACGAAATGACCTACCAGTACGGGCACCGCACGCACGAATCCTCTCCCACACCGGACAAGGACGCCGGAGCGGTTTCCGTCTTCGGGACCAAGCGCGTGCTCGCCTACCTGCCCTTCGACGGGGATCCCGATCCGGCTGTGACCGACTACGGCGTGACCGCGAAGACGAACGGAAAGCTCTACTATACGGACGGCTTTTTCGGCTCCTGCGCCCGGTTTGACGACGGCTCCGTGACCCTCGACGGCTGGAAGCCCGGCCTTGACAGCTTCTCCGTCTGCCTGTGGCTGAAAACCGGCGGCGTCGGTTCCGATCCTTCCATCTTCTCGAACAAGGACTGGAACAGCGGCGCAAACAAGGGCTTCGTCCTCTCCCTCCGCGATTCCGACATCAAGTTCAACCTCGGCAACGGATCGAACCGCATGGATTCGGAATTCCTCCTTCCCATGGATTATAAGGACGGCTGGGTCTATGTCGTTCTCTCGGTGGACCGGGAGGCCGAACAGATCCGGTTCAGCTACGACTTCGGCCCCTTGCAGACCGCTGACATTCCCGCCGCCCTCAAAGGCGTCTCCTTTGACGGACTGCCCAAGCTGAACATCGGGCAGGACGGCACGGGACGCTATTCCGCCCACCTCGGCGCGGAGATCGACGAATTTCTCCTCCTCTCCGGCGCTGTCTCCGACGCCGACCTCGAGGCCCTGAAAGAAGTGTACGGGGACTGAACGCGGGGCTTCGCCGCCTTTCTCCCCGTCAAAGTTTGATTTATTCGTATTTACCGGAGGTACGCCATGACCAAACGCGTCCTATCTCTCATTCTCGCGCTTCTGCTCCTGCTTCTCCCCTCCGCCCTCGTCTCCTGCGGCGAGAGCACGGAAAACACCGACGCGTCCGACGTCTCCCAGAGCCAGTCCCCGACCGCCGATCCCAACGCGGGCGCGGAAGAGGAGACGGAATCGCCCACCCCCAACTGGGACGCCGTTCCGAAGACCGACCTCGGCGGGATGGACATGAACGCCAGCTGCAACCCCTTCGACTCTAACTTCTACAACGTCCTCGACTGGGACGAGACCACCGGCGACAACCTCAAGGACGCGATGTACAACCGCAACCGCTTCATCGAGGATCAGCTCAACTGCCGCTTTCTCGTGGTCTACGGCAACGCGGTGAGCCTCATGGAGCAGTCCGTGGTGTCCGGCTTGGGCGACGTGGATTTCTCCTACGCCCTCATCAGCAGCGGCGGCGGGCTCGTGCAGAAGGGCTACCTCACCCCCTTCAACGAGCTCGAAACCGTGGATATGACGGCGCCCTACTGGGATCAGGGCGCGCAGCGGTATCTGAAGCTCCTCGGGCAGATGTTCTTCGGCTTCGTAGACTTCGGCTTTGACCACTACGACTCCCTCGCCGTCCTGTTCTACAACGGCGCGATCCTGAACGACTTCCACCTCGAAGATCCGCAGCAGCTCTTCCTCTCCGACGAGTGGACGATCGACAAGATGGCCGCCCAGCTCGAGAACGTCTGCACCGACCTGAACGGCGACGGCGAAATCAAGCTGAAAGACGACCTGTACGGCCTCGTCGGGCGCGAGTACTGGCTCCAGCCGTATCAGAACATGTCCGGCGTCTACCTCGTCACCTTCGACGAAAAGGAGACCAAGTTCAAGCTCCATCTGACGGACGAGAACTTTGTCAACGTCTCGGAGGCCATCGGGAAGATCTACACGAAGACCAATCAGGCCGTGAACTACGCCGACTACGACGGGGGCCGCATCGCCTTCTCCGACGGGCGCTCTCTGTACTACTCCCGCCTGCTCGGGGACTTCCGGCAGCTCAGGGAGGTCGAGGACGACTACGGCGTGGTCTGCTTCCCGCGGTACGACTACTCGAGCGGGGATCCGGCCTACTTTGTGAAGAACCCGACGACGCTCTTTCTGCCCCTTGTGGTCGGCGATGACAACGGGGACAGCAAGCCGGACTTCGACGAAATCGGCATTTTCCTGCAGGCGATGGGCGCGTACACCTACGACGAGACGCTCGACGTCTACATCGAGAGCACCGTCATCGGCAAGGGCATGCGGGACGAGCAGTCGGCGAACATCGTGCGGATCATGATGACGAACCGCTCCTTCGACCTCTGCGAAGCTTTCGGATTCCACAGCGTGATGGACGCCTATCTCTCCTGCGTCATCGCGGACAAGGGCTTCGGCTCCATCGCCCAGAGAGTCGGCAAGAACTTCGAAAAGACCTCCGGCAAGATGGTGGACGAAATTTTAGAGCATGTCGGGTGATACTATTCTCAAGCTAAAAGGGAAACGCGGCTTTCTTTCGGATGAAAGCTCGCTCAACAAGTTGAGCTGGCAAAGAACTTCATTGGGAAGGGGACAAAGGATAGGCTATAGCAATCATGTGAAGCTGAAGCTTTGGTACACCAATATAGCCATCCAACCTTATCAGAGTTATCGCACGCGAGCTCATCGCACGGCGATTCGCACCCTACATGAAGCGATCAAAA
>SVQK01000047.1 GCA_015065385.1 Oscillospiraceae bacterium
CGACCGGGTTTGGTCGATCCTTTGGCGTACTATCTCGCAAGATGTACTTGAATTTCTGTTTTGATGTAGCGCCGTATACCTGACCGGTACGTACGGTGCAACGGGAGGGAGGGGATTTCTCCCCTCTCTACCCTATTCTTCAGTTCTGCAGGATCGGAGATTTACGGAATCACCGGCGTCCAGTAGGTCTGGCCGTAGATGTCCGTGAAGCGGTACGTCGCGCTCATCTTCTCCGCGTTGAAGTATGCGTCGGCCAGCTTCAGCCCGGAGAGATCGTAGACGTAAACCTGAGCTTCGGATCCTTCGCCGTCAACCGCGGGGATCTCGTCGTTCTGCGCGCTCCCGTTCAGCTTTATCGGCTCGCCGATCTGGTAGGTGTCGAGATAATCGCCGTTATAGGAATAGTAGTCGCAGATGAAGTCGATGGTCAGCGTGGAGGAGCCGTCCGTCATCCGGAGCTCGTTCTTGTCCGCCTTGGAGGTGACTTCATTGTCGTCGTCGATTTCCGGATAGATCCAGCGCAGGCCGTCGATGGAGGCGGTGACGCTGCCGGAGGGGGCTTCGGTGATGGAGGTCAGAAGCTCCGCGCGCTTTCCGTTGGCGAGCACCGGGATCCGTCCGTGGGAGATGAAGCTGCCGTCCTCGTCCTCTTCGGATCCTTCGAAGTAGTAGGCCACGGCCTGACCGTTGACGGAGAGCCACGCCCCGTCGTACGCTCCGACCAGCGCGCCGTTCTGCTTGAAGTAGAAGAAATTGTCGAGGCCGAGATCGAGGAATCCTTCGCCGTCGTCGTAGAAGACGTTCAGCGCAAGATCGCTCACGAGGCTCCACTGCTTGTCGGTGAGCGTCATTTCGGGAATGCCGTCGGAGCCGTTCAGCCACACAAGATCCGCGTCAAACTGATTCTCCGTGAGGTAGACCGAGGCGGAGTCCAGATCGAGCGTGTCGTTCATGGAGCGTCCGAAGAAGTCGGAGGAACCCATGAGCGAGCCGAGGATGGAGCCGATCATGTCCGCGCTCATACCGGAGGCGGAGGAAGAGGAAGAGGACGCCGCGCCGCCGAGCGAGCCGAGCAGGGAGCCGATCGGAGATCCCGCGGAACCGAAGGAGGAACCGGAGGACGCCCCCGAATAAGCGGACTGGGAAACGGCCTGACCGCCCGCGCCCATGGAGGCGAAGGCCTGAATGCAGCGGTTGTAGTCGGAGTCCATGCCGATCACTTCGTTGATCTTGACCGCGCTCGAGACGGAGGAGGTCTTCCGGTACGGGAAGTAGATCGACAGGCCGTAGGAGTTGTTGATGTTGGTGGAGGTGCGGTTGTACTTGACCGCGCCGAGGATCGCCGACGTCATGGATTTGCCGGCGTCGGATCCGATGTTGGCGGCGAGGTGCACGAGGTCCACCTGATCGATCTTCGAGGAGGTCGCGTACTCGCGGGTGTTTCCGCGGGCGTTCGAGACCGTCTTGAAGTTGTCGCTCTGGATGAGGGAGATGGTGTCCTTTGCGAAGGATTTGAGCTCGGAGGGGAAGGTATGCTCCAGCTCCGCGAGGTCGATGACGGAGAGGGTCGCCAGCTGACCGCCGCAGGTCTGACGGCACACGTCCACGAAGTCGTCCACGATCCGCTTGCCCAGCTCGACGGAGGGCATGGAGGGATTCTCGGAGAGGGCGGAGAGCCAGTTCGTGTAGTACCAGCCCACGCCGGGTTCCGTCTCCTCGGAGGCCACGAGGTAGTCGCCGTAGGAGGCGCAGAGCAGGGCGTTTTCCGCGGTCGCCATCAGGCAGCAGTCGAAGCCGATGATGTCAAACTTCACGCCGCCGTCGTAGAGCGCCTTGTTGACGCCGGTCAGATTCATGGATCCGGCGCGGGAGTTCTTCTCGTCGTAGCCGTAGCCGGAGATGGAGCCGCCGCCGTGATCCCAGAAAATCAGCATGTTCCGGTTGGCGGGATAGTTCTGCGAGCACCACCGGATGAAGGAGGACAGGGTGGCGGGATCGGTCATCGCGCCGGTTCCGTCGTCCTTGACCAGCGTGGAGAGGCCGCCCTTTTCCACCTTGTAGATCTGGTTCTTCTGGGAGGAGATGATGGAGTTTTTCCACTGCTTGCAGCCGCCGGTGTAGACGATGAGGTTGATGTTGGAGGACAGATTCGCCTTCGTCATTTCCAAGAGGTCGTTCGTGGCCATGCCGTTTTTCGACTCGAGGTCGGTGCCGCACATAAAGACCATGATGGTGACGGTGTCCTGTCCCTTGCCCTTGATCGTCGTGTACTTCGCGCGGGCTCCGGAGTCCACGGAAGTGTTGAGCTTTCCGGTGTTCGGCGTCAGCGCCCAGCCGTTCGTATTGACCGCCGCGGCCGTTCCCGCCTGGTTGCCTGAACCGACCGAGCCTGAGGACAGGGAGGAGGAATACCCGGAGGGGGAGGACTGCTGGAAGGAGGAAGGCGCGGCGAAGGAGCCGAAGAGGCTGAACAAATCAAGCCCGCCCATCGCCGAGGAGGACATGGTCAGCCCGTCCGCCGCGGTCGATGTTGTACCCGTGTTGCCGGTCAGTCCGCCGAGCAGTCCCTTGCCTCCGAAGAGCGCGATCGCAATGACGGCGATGATGGCGATGAGCCCTCCCTTGCCGCCGGACGCTCTCGTCGTGCCCGAGGTCTGGGATCCGCTCTGCGCGGTGCCGGGTCTGCCCTGATAACCGGTCTGGGAGCCGACTTTTCCCGTGCCGAGGCCGTCGCCCCGTTTGTGTACGTCCTGCCCCTGAACTGTGTCCGTCCGTTTCCGTCCGCGGGGCGCGTTGTTGTCTGCCATTTTCTACCTCTGTGCTTTGTGAGATTGAGATTCTATCTTTTATTATACGCCGAACTTTTCCCGAATGCAATGGGAAACGCGTGAATTTTCCCGAATTTACAATTCCGGGCATTTCCCGGAGGCTTCATCAAATCTTCACTTGACAGCTTTGGAACGGAGGTGTTATACTGGACCAAACCAAATTCATCCGATTCGATCGCGGAGGAGCTTCCTGTGAAAAAACTGCGTATCTGGACTGCCTGTCTGTTTGCGGCGTACCTTCTTCTCCTTCTCTGGGCGATCCTCTTCAAAGGGATGGCGCCGGGCGGGGGATCGCCGATGCGCCGCTCAGTCAACCTTATCCCGTTCTATGCCGACCCGTACGCGGCATATCTGCGAAAGATCGCCTACCGGGACTGGATCGTGAACGTCGTCGCGTTCGTCCCGTTCGGGATTCTGGCGGATTGTCTGTTCCGGAGGCGTTCGCTGTGGAGACCGGTCCTCGCGGGCTTCTGTCTCAGCTTTCTTCTGGAACTGACGCAGTATATCGCGGGGCTCGGCGCGAGCGACGTCACCGACCTCATCACGAACACCGCCGGAGCGTTCGCCGGGATCCTTCTTTTCCGCCTGCTTGTGAAGCTCTTCGGCGAAAAACGCTCCGCCCTGATCGTCAACGCTTGCGGATCGCTCCTTCTGGCGGTGTTTCTCTTTCTGCTGCTTCTTGTGAAAGCGCACGCCTGATCCGCGCGGAGACGGCCCCTCCCGGATTCGGCGAAAACCTGAATTCCCTCTTGCGCCGCCGCGCGTTTTGATGTATAATGGGGGCACGCTGTCTCAGAAACAGAACGAACGACGCAAACGGAAGGAATCCAGATGAATCAGAAAGAACTGAACGAAATCAGACGCCGCTTCAACCCGGAGAAGACCACCATAGGGAAGATCTACGGCTGCTATGTGAACACCGCGAAAAATGTTGTCGCCCGCACGGAGGTCTCCCTCGGGATGCTGGCGGACTCCGAAAAGGAAAAATATCTCGCCGTCCTCAAGGGGGCCTTGGGCGGGAGCCTCGGGAAGAATCTCGTTTCCATCCCGTTCTCGACCGCGGACGCGGCGGACAATGAAAAGCACAAGCTCCTGACCGAGCTCCGCCGTACCTCCCTCGCGGATCCGGAGCTGAGGGAAAAGCTGTTCTCCGCGATCATCGGCGGATTTGAAATCGAGGACGCCAACCTCCTGATCCTTATCTGCGACGACGTGTACGACGTGCCGAAGCGGAGCCGGAACGACGATGACGACGGATCGGACACAGTATATCACTATCTCCTCTGCGCGGTGTGCCCCGTGAAGGACGGACGGGCCGACCTCGGATACGACCACACCGATTCGGACTTCCACATCACCGTCCCCCATCAGCTGGTGGGCGCTCCCGCCGTGGGATTTCTGTTCCCGGCCTTCGAGGGCAGAGCCGCCAATCTCTATTCCGCGCTGTACTTCACGAAGAACGCCGGGGAGATCCACGAGGACTTTGTTGACGCCGTTTTCGGACAGAACGCCCCGATGAGCAGCGCGGAACAGAAGGACACCTTCTGCGAGGTGCTGGCCGAGACGCTGGAGGACGACTGCTCGTTCGAGGTCGTCAAAGCCGTGCAGGGAGGGCTCCGGGACCGCATCGCCGCGCACAGGGAGAGCCGGGATCCGGAGATCCTCGAAATCACGGCGGACGAGGTGGGCGACATCCTCGCGCAGAACGGCGTGGAGGAGGAAAAGGTCGAGGCCTTCCGCACCAAATGCGGGGAGAAATTCGGAGGCGACGCCCTCCTTCCCGCGAATCTCGTCCCGCCGAACCGGGTCACGCTCGAGACGCCGGACGCGAAGATCACCGTCGCGCCCGAAGCCGCCGTTCAGGTCGAGACCCGCGTCATCGACGGCAGAAAGTACATCCTCATTCCCGCCGACGAGGACGTGGAGATCAACGGGATGAACGTGCATGTGAAATAACAGGAGGGGAGACCGTCGGGGTTCGGCGGTTTCCTTTTTTGCGCTTTTTCAAAAAACGGCCCCTGTCCTCCTTCAACTTTGTGCAACTATTCATGCTTTACCGCATTGAAATTTCGCGGGAAAAAGCGTAAAATATGAGGGTAAATAGACGGATCCGGGACGGACAGCGTGCCGCGTCACCGGTGAAAAGGATCCGATTCGACCTGTTCCGCGCCGCGGAGACGGGATTTTTTCGAGAGATCCGGAGGATATATGTCAAACTGTGCAATCGTCGGAGTCAACTGGGGCGACGAGGGAAAAGGGCGCATGGTCGATCTGCTCACCGACCACTACGATATCGTCGTGCGCTATCAGGGCGGGGGCAACGCCGGCCACACCGTCATCAACGAATACGGCAAGTTCGCGCTCCATCTGCTGCCGTCCGGGATCTTCCGCCCCGGGGTTCTGAACATCCTCGGCAACGGCGTCGCCCTCGATGCGGAGAACCTCATGAAGGAGATCGGCACGGTCCGCGAGGGCGGTGTTTCCGTTACGCCGGACAATCTCAGGGTCTCCTGCCGCGCCTCGCTCCTGCTCCCCTGGCACAGACAGCTGGACGAGCTCGAGGAAAAGCGGCTTGCCGACAAGAAATACGGCTCCACCAAGCAGGGGATCGCCCCCTTCTACGCCGACAAGTACGCGAAGAAGACCGTCCTCGCCGGCGAGCTTCTCACGCCGGACAAACTGAGGTCCCACCTCGCCGACCTGCTCGAATGGAAAAATCTCACCCTCACCGGCGTCTACGGGGCCGAGCCCTGCACGATGGACGAGCTCATGGAGTGGGCGGGAACGTGGGGCGAACGTCTGAAACCCTTCCTCTGCGATACCGGGAAGCTCCTCGACGAGGCGAACCGGGCGGGAAAGCGCATTCTCTTCGAAGCCCAGCTCGGCACGCTCCGGGATCTGGATCTGGGGATCTATCCCTACACGACCTCCTCGAACACCATTGCCGCCTACGCCCCCATCGGCGCGGGATGTCCCTCCGTGAAGCTCGACCATGTGGTGGGCGTCGTCAAGGCGTATTCCACCTGCGTCGGCGAAGGGCCTTTCACCTGCGAATGGTTCGGGGAAGAGGCGGAAAAGCTGAGAGAGGCCGGAGGCGAGTACGGCGCGAAGACCGGAAGACCCCGCCGCGTGGGACCGGTGGACGTGGTTGCCACCCGCTACGGCGCGAAGATGCAGGCCGCGGATGCCATCGCCCTGACGAAGCTGGACGTGCTCTCCTACATGGACGAAATCCCCGTCTGCGAGAAATACCGGATCGGCGGGGAAGAGGTTGACGACTTCCCGCTGCCCATGTTCCTCGACGAAGCCGAGCCCGTGATCCGGAAAATGCCCGGATGGAAGACGGATATCTCCGCCGTGCGCCGCTTCGAGGATCTCCCCGAGGCCGCGCGGAACTACGTCCTCTATCTGGAAGCCGCCGTCGGTGTCCCGATCCGCTATGTTTCCGTCGGCCCCGAGCGGGACAGCATCATTCTGAGATAAAAAGCGCTGAGAATTCTGCCGGCATTCGGAGGAACGAAAAAACATGAGAGACCGTTACGAATCCCCCCTGTCTTCCCGCTACGCGTCCGAGTACATGCTGAAACTCTTCTCCGCCGAGGAGCGGATCCGCACATGGAGACGGCTGTGGGCCGCGCTCGCCCGGGCCGAATCGAAGCTCGGGCTGCCCGTCACGGAAGAGCAGGTCGCGGAGCTGGAAGCGAACGTTGACAACATCGATTTTGACGCCGCGGACCGCAGGGAAAAAGAGGTCCGCCACGACGTCATGGCCCATGTCTACGCCTACGGGCTGGCCGCTCCTTCCGCTGCCGGGATCATCCACCTCGGCGCGACCAGCTGCTACGTCACCGACAACGCCGACGTGATCCTCTACCGGGACGCGCTCCGCTGTCTCCGCGGCGAGCTTCTCTCCGCGGTCAAGTCGCTCGCGGACTTCGCCATGGAGTATCGCTCCCTGCCGACGCTCGGCTACACCCATTATCAGCCGGCGCAGCTTGTGACCGTTGGCAAGCGCGCTGCCCTCTGGATTCAGGACTTCATGTCGGATCTGGACGAGCTGGATTATGTCCTCTCCACCATGAAGCTGCTCGGATGCCGCGGCACGACCGGAACGGAGGCCTCCTTCATGGAGCTCTTCGACGGCGACGGGGAAAAGATCGACGAGATGAACCGCATGATCTCGGCGGAGTTCGGATTTGATAAGATCTTCGCGGTGTCCGGCCAGACCTACCCGCGCAAGCTCGACTCCCGGATCCTGAACGTCCTCTCCTCCATCGCCCAGAGCGCGTACCGGATGGCGGACGATATCCGTCTTCTCCAGCACGACCGGCAGATCGAGGAGCCCTTCGAGTCCACCCAGATCGGATCCTCCGCTATGGCCTACAAGCGCAATCCCATGCGCTGCGAGCGGATCTGCTCCCTGAGCCGGTATCTCATGGCCGACGCCCTGAACGCGCCCATGACCGCCGCCGCGCAGTGGCTGGAGCGGACGCTTGACGACTCCGCCAACCGCCGCATTTCCATGCCGGAGGGATTCCTCTGCGCCGACGCCATTCTCCGCCTCTGCAAAAACGTTTCGAACGGCATCCGCGTCAACGAAAAGATCATCGAAGCGGCGGTGCGGGAGTATCTCCCCTTTATCGCCACGGAAAATCTTCTGATGGAGGGCGTGAAGCGGGGAGGCGACCGTCAGCAGCTCCACGAGGTCATCCGGTCCGCGTCCATGGAAGCCACCGCCGCGATGAAACGGGGAGAAAAGTGCGACCTGCTCGCAAAGCTGGCCGCGACCGGCGAATTCCCCATGACGGAGGAGGAGATGAACGCCCTTCTCGATCCCGCGCTCTATATCGGACGCTGTCCCGAGCAGGTTTCCCGCTATATCGCCGAGATCTCCCCGCTTTTTGCCGGAGCCTCGGAGGACGGCGCGGACATCAGCGTCTGAACGGACTTTTCCCATCCCGCCGCGGATCCCATGACCGGATCGCGGCGGTTTTTTGCGGGCTTTCATCGGTTTCGCTTGCTTCTTGCGGCGGATTGTGTTACAATACTCCCTGAATGAGCGGAGCGGAAGGAGGCGGGCCTTGTGAAAAAGCCGGATGAAAATACGGTGATCCTTCTCGCGCGGATGATCGTCTGCGGTTTTGTCTGCGGCTGCCTCTATATCTTTATCCACGAGCTCGGACACGGGGCGGCGGCTCTTGCGTTCGGCGCGCGGGTCCTCCGGTTCAGCCCGATCCGCGGGTTCGTGGCGACGGACGGCGGACAGCGCGGGTATTTCGCCCGACAGTTCTTCTACGCCGCCGGGGCGATCCTGCCGACGCTGAGCGCCGCGGTGTACGCCTTATTTTATAAGAGAGGCGCGTCCCCGGTCTACAGGATCCTGTCCGCGCTGTATGAGACCGTGTGCGCCGCCGCGCTGTTCGACTGGGTCCTCACGCCCGTGCTCTGGCTGTTCAGGCGCGCGCCGAGGGGGGACGACTGCACGCAGTTTCTGGAATTCTGGACGCTCCATCCGCTGATCGTGTCGGCGGCCGCGCTCCTTGCCGTCGTTCTGCTGGCAGCTCTCGCGGCACGGCGTGGGATTCTCTCCGATTTCGCCGAAACCGTCCGGGTTCACCTTGACAAAGACCGCTGATTTTGCTACAATGGCGGTGATCTGACAGAATCCGGGAGGAGCGCATCATGTCGAGTCGGTACTATATCGCGGCGGACGGCGGAGGAACCAAGCTGCTGACCGTTTTGTACGATGAGCAGAGAAGGGTGATCCGGTCGGCGCGGACGCAGGGGACCAACACCCTCTTCCGCCCGAAGGAGGCCGTTTACCGCGAGGCGGAGGAGCTGGCGGAAGAACTGATCCCGTCCGACGTGAAGGAGATCGCCTTCGCGGATTTCTCCATTGTCGGGGACTCGTCTCCCTATCTTGACGCGATCCGCCGCCGCGCGTCCGTCGGGGAAGTCAGCGGACGCGGGGAAGGAAACGTCGCGCTGGCCTCTGCCGGGGTGAAATACGGCGTGGCGGCGCAGGCGGGGACCGGATCGGACGCCTTCTTCATCCAGCCCGGGCGGCACAGCGCCGTCGGAGGATGGGGCATGGTGCTCGGCGACGAGGGCGGGGGATACGACATTGGACTCCGGACCCTCCGCGCCGCGATTTGGTCGGAGGACGGACGGGCGGAAAAATCCGTCCTGCCCGATCTGATCCGCGAGGCGTGGGGCATCCGGAACCTCTGGGAGATGGTGGAGCGGGTCTCGGGCAATCCGGACATGCGCTCCCTCGTGGCTTCCGTGACGCACATCACCGAAAAGGCCGCGGCCCTCGGGGATCCCGCCGCCGTGTCGATCTACGAGCACGCGGGACACGAGCTGGCCGTGCAGGTGCTGGCGGCGGTGAAGAACGGCGGGGGATCCTTCGTCGGTCCCGTCGTCGCGTCCGGCGGGGCGTGGAAGGGATCGCGCCATATGTTCGACACCTTCCGCAGGGAAGTGAGGGCGGTCCATCCGGAGGCGGAGATCCGGTTCCCGGATTTCGAGCCCCTCGTCGGATCCGTGATTCTCCGCATGATGGACGAGGACCGGAGCGAGGACGTGGCTGCGCACATGGCGGAACTGAAGGAGACTTTTTCCGCCTTCCGCTACAAGCTCCCGCCCGATTTTATTGCCGAGTGCGCAGACTGAAAGTCGGTTTTCAAACGTGCGCCCGCCGGAGCCTTTGTCGGGCTTTGCTTTCGGGCACCGGACACCAATTCTGTCAAGCGTCTGTTTGTCAGCGGAGCATTAAGGAGGATTGATCATGAACGCATCTGTGAAATACTACAACCGAGTGACCGAGATTCTCGCAGAGGCCTTCGGGAAGGAAGCCGATGCCATGGAGCGGGCCGCGGAAGCCATCGCGCAGGCAAACCTGACGGGGCATTCCGTTTTCGCCTTCGGGTGCAATCACGCGGGGCTCATCACGCTGGAACTGTTCTACCGGACCGGCGGCATGGTGACGGTGAATCCCGTCCGCGCGCCCGGCATGATGCTCGAACTTTCCCCGCCGACCATGACCAGCGAAATGGAGCGCATGCCCGGCTACGGCAGGATCATCTTCGGGAACATGAAGGCGAAGGAGGGCGACGTTCTGATCATCCACTCCGTCTCGGGCCGCAACGCCGTCAGCATCGACATGGCGGAGGCCGCGCGGGAGGCGGGACTCACGGTGATCGTGCTCACCAACATGAACACGACGACCGCCGTCTCCTCCCGCCATCCGTCCGGGAAAAAGCTCTATGAGTTCGCCTCCATCCTCATCGACAACCACGGGGATCTGGGGGACGCATCCGTGGAGCTCGAGGGATTCCCCCAGAAGGTCTCCTCCACCTCCACCGTCGTGGGCGCGGCCATTCTCAACGCCGTCGCCGCCCGGGCCTGCGAGATGCTCCTCGAGTCCGGCGCGACACCTCCGGTCTTCATGAGCGGCAACATCGACGGCGGGGACGAGCACAACAAGAAAGTCATGGCGGAACACGCCGACAACATATTCTATCTCTGAGGAAAGGAAACCGCAATCATGCTTCTCGACACCTATCAGCAGGCCGCCTTCGACCTCCTTTACAAAGCGCGCACCACCCAGCGCGAGGCCATCATCAAGGTCGGCACCCTTATGGCGGACGCCATCGAAAACGGAGGCCGTGTCTACCTCAACAACATCTGCCATTCCATCGAACAGGATCTTCTGAACCGGGGCGGCGGTCCCGCGTTCTACCGGCATTACGAGGGAGGAAAGACCGAACTCAAGGCCGGGGACGTGTTGTTCGTCTCCTCCGTGTCCGGGCGCACCCTTCCGGTGGTCAATCTGGCGTGGGAGGCTATGGAGAAGGGCGTGAATGTCATCGCGCTGACCTCCATGACCTACGCGACCGCCGTCGAGCCCGTCCATCCGTCCGGAAAGAAACTCCATGAATTCGTGACCGCGGTGCTGGACAACTGCGCGCCCGCCGCCGAAGCGATGCTCGAAGTGGAAGGACTGGAGCCCCGGTTTGCCGCCGCCTCCGGAATCGCCTCCGACTTCATCATGTGGTCGGTCACCTCCGTCTGCGTGGAGAAGATGATCGCGGACGGCAAGACCCCCGGCGTGTTCAAGAGCGCGAACTTCCCCGGCGGCGCGGACTATAACCACACCGTCGTGGACACGCAGTACGCCGAACTCGGGTATTGATCCCGTCTGAGGGGGCGGTTTCAGCGGAACGAGGCGCAATTGGTCACAGTTAATTAACGATTTTTTCAAGTTTTGCTTAAAAAATTGTTCCATTCCGTTGACATTTTCTTTCGGCTGTGTTATAATAGCCGCAGGAACTTTCGGAGGAACGTCATGGCGCAGAAGAACAGGATCACCTTTACCGTCCGGATCGAAGAGGAGCTCTATAAAAAGATGCTCGCCACGGCGCAGGCGGAGGGCAGGGATGTGAACAACCACATGCTCCACCTCATCCGTCAGAACGTGGCGTATCACGAGCGCGTCCACGGCCGGATCGATCCCTCGAAGGTCGTCGTCCCGGAGCAGTCGTCCGGCGCGGCCCCGGCGTCAGGTTCCGACGAAACGGACTGATTCATCAAACAGGAGGCAGCAGTCATGGCAGAAAAGACCTCGTTCTGGTCAGAGTTCAAAACCTTCATCGCGCGCGGCAACGTCATGGACATGGCGGTCGGCGTTGTGGTCGGCGGCGCGTTCACGGCGATCGTCAACTCTCTGGTCGGCGATATCATCAATCCGCTGATCGGCAAGCTGTTCGGCGGCGTCGATCTCTCCGCGGCCAAGGTGATCCTCACCGCGGCGGACGAAGCGGCGGGCATTGAAGAAGTCGCCATCCGGTACGGCGCTCTGATTCAGGCGATTCTCAATTTCCTGATCGTCGCGCTGTGCATCTTCATCGTCGTCCGTTCCATCAACAAGCTGAAGGACAAGATGGCGAAGGAAGAAGAGGAAGCCGCGGCCGAAGAGGAAAAGGAAGAGGAACCGCCGGAACCCAGCGAAGAGGTTCTCCTTCTCCGCGAAATCCGCGATTCCCTCTCGAAGAAGTAATCTCCCCGGTTTACGGCTGAAGGAAAGCTTCTGAGAACAAAACGAAAAGGCCGGACAGCGCAAAGGTTGTCCGGTCTGTTTTTCGTTCTGCCGCGAAGGTTCCCGATTTTCGGCGGGATCATGCAAACAGCGGCGTTTACGGATTTGCCGCGTCGGCATGAGCGGTGAAGAACTTCATCAGTCTTTCGACGTATTTGGTCTGTACTTTGTTGTTCGCTGCCTCCCAGGACGCAACGTTCGTGCTCGGAGTACCCGCATTGAACAGGGTTTCAAACAGTTTGTTATAAGCGCTTGCGAAGTTGCCGAAGAGGTAGGTGAAGCTGATGATCGTGTTGTCGTGAATGATATCGAGCATCTTCGCGTCGTCCGTCTGGTCGGCGTACCGGTTCTTCATGGTGATTTCATAGACCGCCGGGTAAACGTTCTTGTATCCTTCCGCGTTCAGCGCTTCAACGATGATGCCGATGCCGTCCAGATTGCCCGGATCGACCGTGATCGGAACGGCGATCGGACGGTCGGTGGAACCGCCGTAATACTGTTCCTGCGCTTCGTTGAGCTTCGGCATGGGAAGGATCCCGTAGACGACCTCCGAGACGTTGAATTTGTTGACCGCGTCGCCGAGCGTCGAATAGTCGAACATGGCGCGGCCCTCGGAGAAAAGTACCACCACGGTGTCATAACTGGATTTGAAACCGCCCTCGCCGAAGAGAAGATTGTAAAATTTCTCTACGAGTTCGGAGGTTCTTTCCACATCCATGCTGTAGTACAGACCGCCGTTTTCGTCCTTGCAGTACGGTTCAAGACAGAACGGTTCCATACAGCAGTAGAAGTAGGTCGGAGAAACGAATCCGTATTGATCGTGGGCGTCGCGTTTTCCGTTGCCGTTTTGATCGATATAGGCGCTGTCGGAGAGGTTTCGGATTTCGTCCAGCGTCCACTTGCCTTCATATACCGTCTCATGACGGATACGCAAAGCCCATATCCGTCATGAGCGTTTTATTGAAGTACATGACGCGGGTCGCGGTAAGATTTTCATAGGAGATGTTGTTGAACATCAGGTACATCTGCCCGAGAACGGTCATGCTTTCGAGTGTCGCGGGCGGCCACCACGGTTTTTCAAAATCGAGATAAGGCAGGTCGTAGACGTTGATAAAATCCCCTTCGAGAGAAGCGTTTGCCATGCTGATGTCATGTCCCTGCGCGATCTCGCAACTGTCCTCGCCCGCCTTGATGCTCTTGAGGAGAACCGCTTGATCGTTGTTGTCGTCGAGACAGGCTTCGGTCAGAACGATATCGACGTTGAAGCGGTCTCCCACATTGGTGATTTTTGTGTAGACGGCATCGTTGACGACGTTGCCGTTCATCTCTTCGGCATATGTCTCCGCGCGGATCCCGCCGTTGCCGAAAATGGACATGCGGAACGTCCATCCGCCCATGTCTTTTTCGGGGAGGGAGTCGGCAAGCGGATCCGGATCTTCGGAAACGTCAAGCGGCTCTTCGTCCCCGACTGTGGGCGCGGCAATCTCGGAGGACCGCTGTTCAGCGTCCGCAGCGGCGTTTTCCGCTGTATTGTTGCTGCACGCGGGGACGGTCAGCATGCAAAAGGCAAGCAGAAGCGCAAGGGTGCGTTTTTTGTATTCATGGTTCCAATCCTTTCTGTTCGAAACCTGTCGGGAATCCGCTTTTCAAGCCCTCCCGCATTTTGATTGCTGTCATTATACCATTTTTCGGAGAAAACGCAAGCGGAAACCCGAATTTGACCGCGGATCCGGTTTTCCGGTTTTCCGGACAACAGAAAAAAGGACGGATCGCTCCGTCCTTTTCTGATTGCTTCGTTAACCGGAACTGTGTGCGGCTGTCATTCCTTGTCGTCCTCGTCGCTGTCCTCCTGCTGGAGGGGGGCGGCGAAGGGGGAGGCGTTTGCGGATCCGCCGCGGTGGTGACGGGCTTCTTCTCTGGCCCGCTCTTCCTCGCGCTGTTTTTCCAGTTCCTCGAGGTGGCGGGCGAAGGCTTCGTTTTCTTCCTTGCTCTTCCGCCGCTTCTCCGCGACCATCTCTTCCAGCTGTTCGATCGTGACGTCGGGCTCGGTCATGGCGCGGACGAACTGCTCTTCCTCCATGATCTCGTTCTTCATGAGGTAGGACGCTATGAAGTGGAGCCGGTCGATGTTGTCGCGCAGTACCTGCTCGCAGTCGCGGTACGCCTTCATGACGATCTCCTTGACCTCGGTGTCGATGAGGGAGGCCGTCTCCTCGGAGTAATTCTTCGTCTGATTGAAGTCGCGTCCGAGGAAGACCTCGTCGGAGGAGGTCTCGCTGCCGTAGAGGATCGGGCCGAGCTTGTCGCTCATGCCGTACTTCGTGACCATGCTCCGGGCGAGCTGGGACGCGCGCTGAATATCGTTGGACGCGCCGGTCGAGATATCCCCGAGGATGATCGCCTCAGCGACCCGCCCGCCGAGCAGCGTGAGGATCTCGTTTTCCATCATGCCGCGGGACATATAGGACTGATCCTCCTTCGGGAAGGAGAGCGTGTAGCCGCCCGCCCGTCCGGAGGGGATGATGGAGATCTGATGCACGGGGGACTCCGGCTGGCGAACCCATGTGGTGATGGCGTGGCCGGCCTCGTGGTACGCTGTGAGCTTCCGCTCCGCCTCCGTGATGACCCGGGATCTCTTCGCCGGGCCGACGATCACCTTGATCATGGCCTCCTCGAGATCCGTCATGCCGATCAGGTTCTTGCCCTTGCGGACAGCCAGAAGAGCGGCTTCGTTCAGAAGGTTTGCCAGCTCCGCGCCGGTGAAGCCCACCGTGGTCTTGGCGATCACGGAGAGATCCACGTCCTCTTCGAAGGGCTTGTTCCGGGAGTGGACTCTCAGGATTTCCTCCCTGCCCTTGACGTCCGGGGGATTCATGGTGATCTGCCGGTCGAAGCGTCCCGGTCTGAGAAGCGCCGGGTCGAGAATGTCGGGACGGTTGGTCGCCGCCATGACGATGACGCCGTCGGAGGAGCCGAAGCCGTCCATTTCGACCAGGATCTGGTTCAGGGTCTGTTCGCGTTCGTCGTGACCGCCGCCGAGGCCCGCGCCTCTGTGACGGCCCACCGCGTCGATTTCGTCGATAAAGATGATGGCGGCGGGATTCTTCTTCGCCGTGTCGAACAGATCGCGCACGCGGGACGCGCCGACGCCGACGTACATTTCCACGAAGTCGGAGCCGGAGATGGAGTAGAAGGGAACGCCCGCCTCTCCCGCGACCGCCTTGGCGATCAGGGTCTTACCGGTGCCGGGAGGGCCGACCAGCAAGACGCCGTGGGGGATCTTCGCGCCGAGCTTGGTGAAGTAGGAGGGATTGCGGAGGAATTCGACGATCTCCTCGAGCTCTGCCTTTTCCTCGTCCGCGCCCGCCACGTCCCGGAAATAGACCTTCGCTTTGTCCGCGGTGACCAGCTTCGCACGGGCCCTGCCGACGGAATTGATTTTCGATCCCTTGCCGCCCGTGGCCTGATTCATGACGAACACCCACATGACGATCAGAAGGATGATGACGATCAGATAGGGGATCAGGCTCGCCCACCACGGGAACGCCACGGGGGCCGGGTAGTCGTAGGCGGTGATGATGCCGGCCTCGCTCTGCTCAACGATCAGGTCGCCCAGATCGCGGATGAACAGCTCGAGGGAGCGGAGCTTGTAGCTGTACCGCACCGCCGTCTCTGTGCCGTCCTGAAGCGTGTCGCGCACCGTCATTTCGAGGGTATTGTCCTCGTCCACGCGGAACTCCGAAACCTTCTCGTTCCGGAAGAGCTCCACAACGTCGGAATACCGGAGCTCCTTCTGGGGCGTCATGTTGTAGAGATAGGCGGCGGCGATGACGAGGATGCCGATGATGACGATATATATGAGGGCGACTTTGAATCCGTGTTTCATGTACACCTCCGGGGATTGGATTGCTCAGACGCGCTTTTCGTAGACCTCCGGCTTCAGGACGCCGATATAGGGCAGCGCGCGGTACTGCTCGGCGAAATCAAGGCCGTATCCGACCACAAATTCGTCCGGGATGACCAGTCCCCTGTAGTCGGGAACGAAGTCCACCACCCGGCGGTCGGGCTTGTCGAGCAGCGTGCAGGTCCGTACGGATTTCGCGCCGTTCAGACGGAGATAGTCCACAAGATACGACAGGGTGCGCCCGCTGTCGATGATATCCTCCACGACCAGAACATCGCATTCCGAGAGGTCGCGCCGGTTCAGGTCGAGCAGGATGTTGATGCGCCCCGAGGATTCGGTTCCATTCGAATAGGAGGAGACCTTCATGAAGTCGATCTCCACGGGGATCGTGACCTTCTTCATCAGATCCCCCATGAAGACGACGGAGCCTTTCAGAATGCAGAGCAGAAGGAGCCGGCGGGAATCGGCGTAATCGCGGTCCAGCTCGGCGGCGATGCGGGTGGTGACCCGGTCGATCTCTTCCTGAGAAACGAGAATCCGTTCGATATCGCAGTCCAGAATCGTTGACATAGAAACGCATACCTCCGTCTATCGCATGGCAGTGAAGTCGTAAGCCGGACAGTTGTCCCGGGACAGCGTTCAGAGTCCGGGATCGGTCCGGAACTGGCAGACAAGGGTGAGTCTTTTGCCCGCCCCTTCCCACAGCGTGCCGTCGCGGGGAGGAAAACCGGGAATCCAGAGCACGCCTTTCCCGTCTTCGATCACGGGAAGGGCGGACCGGACCGCCTCGGGCAGCTTCCGGCCGGAAAACAGGGTCTTCACCCGGCGCGTCATTCCTCCGAAGCGGATCGTGTCTCCGGGAATCCTGTTCCTGATCCGACAGGCAAACTCTATTTTATCAAAACACAAAGACACTGATATTGACGATTTGTAAATATTTTCCTCGGATTGCCTCCCCGGCGCGGTTTCGGGCAACCCGACGTCCTCCCCGGGAAAACAAAGCACCCGGCAGAGTTCGTTCTCAAATACGACGCCGCCCGGAAAATCCGCGCTGATCGTTCCGGCGCGCTCCGGAAAGGGGAGAGGCTTATCCCGCGTGTCCGGTTCGATCCGGATCTCGTCCCGTGTGAGAACGCACCGCACGCCTCCGGGCAGGGACACCGCGCCGACCGCTCCGCTTCCCGCCATGGAGAGAACCGATTTCACATGGACGGCCTCCGGAACCTTTCCGCCCGCGTTCTCCGCCATCGTCCGCAGGATCCGGGATGCGGCAGCGGGCGGTTTAGCGGAGAAGAGGACGCGGCTCACCGACACGGCGCTTTTTCCGAGAAGCTCTCCCGTCCGGGATTCGATCCAGTCCTCGTCCTCCGAAAGAAGTTCCGTCATGCGGGAAACGGCGGCCTCGGGATCGGGGAAGACCGCTCTCAGCTCCGGCAGGACGTTCAGGCGGAGAATGTTCCGCGCGCATCCGGGCTCGAGGTTGGTCCCGTCCGTCACATAGGGGATCCCGTTCTCTGCGCAATAGGTCCGGATCGCGTCGGAGCCGTCCCGGATGAGCGGGCGCAGAAATCGTCCGTCTCGGATCGGAGGAATGCCGCACAGCCCTTTCAGCCCCGTTCCCCGGAGCATCCGGAAGAGGACGGTTTCGAGATTGTCCGTGGCGTTGTGGGCGGTGGCGACCAGTCCGTCGGCCCCGGCGAGTTCGTCAAAATAGGCGTACCGAACGTCCCTCGCGCATTCCTCGATCCCCTGACCCTGCTCTGCCGCCAGAGCCGGAACGTCCGCCCGCAGAACCGAGAGCGGAACGCCCAGTTCTTCGCACGTCCTGCGGCAGAACGCCTCGTCCCGGTCCGCCTCCTCCCCCCGGATCCCGTGATTCACATGGGCGGCGGAGAGGGCGACTCCGTTCTCGGCGCACCAGTCCCGCAGCAGCCGGAGCAGGCAGGAGGAATCCGCGCCGCCCGAGTACGCAGCGAGGATCCGCCCGCGCTCCTTCATCAAAACGTCCATGCGGCAGGCGGCGAGGGTTTCGGCAAATCGGAGGGTGGTCATCCTTTGTTCTCCTTTCCCGGAACCGGTCGGCTGACGGCCCCGGCGGTCTCCGGATCAGCTCTGATTCCGGGCGTTTTTCGCCTGCGCAGTGATCACGGCGGCGGCGAGATAGAGGGTCAGGGCTCCGAGGACGGCTTCGAGGATCCCCGGAACCGGCAGGGCGGAGCGGCATTGCGGCGGCAGGGAGAGCAGGATCCCGGTCAGGGCGGCGGAGCAGGCGGTCAGGGCGGTCATCACAAGAGCGGTCGCACGACGGAAGAAAACGGGGAATCGGTCCGCGTTCACATCGATCGCCTCTTTTCAGTATGGATTCTTTCCGTACTATTATACCGTTCTTCGCCCGCCGCGTCAACGGACAAATCATGGGAAGGCGGATTTTTGAAAAACTGAACGGAAACGCGCGCGCAAAATCCGGTTTCTCTGGAAAATTTCACAACAACAGTCTTGACAAACCCCGGCGCATCGGGTACAATGAGGACGGTCAAAGGGTTGAATTCGCAACCAAAACCTTCTGAAAGGCAGGTATTTCCTATGAAGTTTTCGGCAGCAGGCGGCTGGTGGGGAAAAGACTGGTACGACAAGGTCCGTCTGGGCGAGAAATACGGCTTTCCGGGCGTGGAACAGCTCGGTTGGCTGGGCCTCGATTTCGATCTGGCCAAAAAGACGCTGGATGAAACGGGCGTGACTTCCACCGCGATCGTCATTCAGTCCGTGAAGAAGGAAAACATGGAGAAGACCGCGTGGGGCCACGGCATGGTCTGGGAGGATTCCCGCCCGGCCTTCCTCGAGTCCTTCCGCGAGAGCGTCGAGGCGGCGAAGAAGATGAATGTCCCGAACATCATCGCCACCACCGGCAACGAGAGATTCGACGTGAGCCGCGAGGAACAGTTCGAAATCTGCGTCAAGACCCTGCGGCAGATGGCGGATATCGCGGAGGCCGAGGGCATCATGATCGTGCTCGAGCCCCTGAACGTCCTCGTGAACCACATGGGCTACTTCCTCGTCACCACCGAAGAGGCCGTGAAGATGATCAAGGCCGTGGACAGCAAAAACTGCAAGCTGCTCTTCGACATCTACCATCAGCAGATTTCCGAGGGCAACGTGATCCGCAACATCACGAACAACATCGACTATATCGGCCACTTCCACATCGCCGACAACCCGGGACGCAACCAGCCCGGCACCGGCGAGCTCTGTTATACCAACATTTTCAAGGCGATTCAGGCAACCGGATACGACCGCTGGCTGGCCTTCGAGTGCGGGCGCACCCTGGATGTCCCGGATCTCGTCCGTGAAATGCACAACCTCATCGATCCCTTCTCGAAATAAGAAGCAGGGGGAGCGGCCCCAACCGAATCCGATCACGAAACGATGCGAACTGTCCGCATCTCCCTCAGCCGGGCGCAGAACCAAGCGTCCGGCTCGCGGATTTTTCAGGGACTGTCATTCATTTTTACGTCAAATCTGATTCCGGAAAAATTCATGAAAATTGTAGAATATATGGAAACGCGGCGGAGGATACGGCGGGCCTCACCGTCGTTGTTGCCGGATGCGGAGGAGTTCTTCTTCCTGTCCGATCCGCCGTCCGATTCCGTTTCCGGAACCGTGTCTCCCGACGCGCGCCGCTATGGAGAGAAGGCGAAGCTCTTCGGCCCGAGGAAGCTGTTTTCCCTCGTGATGGCCGCTCTGCTCGTCCTCATGCTGCCCGCCCTCCCGGTGTCCGCCGTCAGCGAGTTTGCCTCCTATTCCCCGAACCGGGCTCGGATCCCGGCCTACGACGCCGTGTATGACGCCATGTACGACGCTATCGCCTCGGGGAAGGGCTCGCTCGATCTCTACGACTTCCGGGTGTCCGTGGATGATTTTCTGGATATATACTCCGATCTTTTCACTACCGCGCCGGAGTTCTTCTTCCTCTCTCCCCGGGTGGTCTACCACACCACGGACGGCGTATTCTCCCAGCATGTGGTGGACGTCTATTTCAATTACGACATGAACCGGGACGAGCGGGAGGCGGCGTCGGCGCTGTACGAAAACGAGCTGTCCTACATCGTTTCCCTCGTCCCGGACCATCTCTCCGAGGCGGAGCGGGCCCTGTTCGTCCACGACTATCTCATCGCCAACTACGCCTACGATGAGACCGAGACCATCTACGACGCCTACCGCCTGTTCCGGACCCGCACGGGAGTCTGTCAGGCCTACGCGCTGGCCTATTCCGCCATCCTGCGGGAGCTCGGCATGGAGAGCGCGCTTGCCGTCAGCCCGGAGATGGGGCACGCGTGGAACGTGATCCGGGTGGACGGCGAGTGGTATCATGTGGATCTCGTTTACGACGATCCCCAGCCGGACCGCACCGGACGGGTTCTGCACGATTATTTCCTTCTGACCGACGATCAGATTCGAGGAAAGGATCATTCCTCGTGGGAATGCGCCGTGAACTGCACCTCGAGAACTTACGCGAAGAATCCCCTCTGGGCGGGCGTTTCGTCGCGCATGGTTCCGGCGGGCGGATCCTGGTACTACATCGATTCCACCGCGCGGAAGGTCTACCGCTCCTCCCTCAGCCGCGCGGGGAGGGAAGAGGTGTTCAGCTTCGGCGAGCGGTGGATGTACGAGGAGGACTCCCGGCGGTACTGGGTGGGAGTGTTCTCCGGCCTGTCCCTCTACAAGGGATCCCTCGTGCTCAACACGCCGGACGAGGTCTGGCTCTGCGATCCCGAAACCGGGGAGAGCCTCCCCGTTCTGGCTCCGGAGGGCGTGATTTTCGGCTCGAACGTCTATAAAGGAACCCTCGAATATCTGGTCAACGACTCTCCGAATCTGGAGGGCGGAGAAACCGTCTCCTCCGCCCGGATGGACACGATCGGCGCGTCCTCGGCCACCATCCCGTTCACCGACGTTCCGCCCGAGAGCATCTATTATCCCGCCGTGAAGACCGTCGGAGAGCTGGGATTGTTCCTCGGCGTGGCGGATGACCGGTTCGACACCGTGTCCCCCTTCTCCCGCGCCATGTTCGTGACGGTCATGGGACGATTCTTCGGCATAGATCCCGCGGAGTGGACGGACACCGCCTTCCGGGACGTTCCCGCCGACGCGTGGTACGCTCCGTATGTGAGCTGGGCCGCCTCGAACGGGATCGTGGAAGGACTCGGCGACGGGCGGCTCGATCCCTCGTCCTCCCTGACCCGGGAGCAGATGTACAAGATCACGGCCCTCTGCGGCGGACTGCTCGGGATCGGGAGACCTGTGCCGGCCGGAGCAGATGTTCTCCGCTTGCTTCCGGACCGCGATTCGATCAGCGAGTGGGCCGTGGAAGGAACGTCGTGGTGCCGCGCGAACGGACTCTATCTCGGCGGGGAGACCGTCGGGCCGCAGAAGGTCGTCACCCGTGGAGAAGCCGCCCTCCTTTTCGCCGCCCTCGCCAAGCTGGCGGGGAACTCATAAATCTTCAGACAATCCCGGTCCCTTTCCGCGCGGGCAGCGTTTTTGTCCGTCCTTCTCCGGATCCCGCGTCTTCCGCAAGTGCCGCCCCGAAAGCCGCCGACGGACGCTTTCCGTCCACTGTACATGAAAAGAAATCTTTCTTTGCGCATTCTCCCGCTCTTTTTGTCCGTCCTCTGCCTCCTCGCCTCCTGCGGAACCGGACCGGATCCCGAGGAAACCGAAACCGCGCCGACCGAGACGGAGACGGCTGCCCTCGGAATGAAAGACCGCCCCGTTTCCGAAGACTATCTGTCCGTCGTTCCGGCAGGGGAGCACGACGTGAGGATCCTCTTTCTGAACGTCGGGAAGGCGGACGCGATCCTGATCCGCATCGACGGGGAAGGCTGGATGATCGACGCCGGAGACAGGGACGCCCCTCCCATGCTGGCCGCCGGAATGCGCCTTTTGGATCTCGACTCCCTCCGCGGCGTCTTCATTACCCACACCGACAGCGACCATGTCGCCGGTTTGCCGCGGTTTTTAGCGGACTATGCCGTCGAGTCGGTCTACACCTCGACGATCTCCGCCGACTGGGACAAGGTGGAGCGCGTGAGGGGAGAGATCCCCCGCGTCGCGCTCGATCCCGGTCAGACGGTCAAAGCGGGGGAGGGCGTCTGGTTCGAGGTGATCGGGCCCGTCCGGTACAATCCCCGTGACGACAACAACTCCCTGATTCTGCGGCTCCGGGTCAACGGCGCGACGCTCCTCTTCTGCGGCGACATGATGACCGACGAGGAAAAGAGCCTGATGTACGCCGGGATGGATCTCGACTGCGATCTGTTGAAGGTCGGCCACCACGGCAAGAAGGACGCCACCTCCCAGTCCTTCCTGCTGGAGTCCACCCCCTCCGTCGCCGTGATCTGCGCGAACCGTGAGGAGGAGAGCGATTCAGCCCACAAGAGCGTGCTGAAAGCCCTGAGAGAGGCGGGCGCGGAGGTCTATATCACGGAAGAGACGCCGGTAGCCTACGACGTGACTGTGACGAAGCAAGGCGCGATCGAGGTTGCGGACGCCGACGTGCCGGAGCCCGAGAAGATCCGGTTCGTATCCGTCTCGAAATCCGAACAGCTTGTGACGATCGAAAACGCCGGAGACACGGACGCGGATCTCTCCGGGTGGTGGATCGTATCGGAAACCGGGAGCGAGGTCTTTGAGTTCCCGGACGGCGTGATGCTTGCGCCCGGCGGAACGCTCACGGTCGGCACCAATCATTATAACGGCGAGCCCGATTTCCGCTGGAACGACGCCCGGGTCTGGCACAAGAGCAAGGAGGACCGCGCCCTGCTCATCGACCCGTGGGGCTCGAGGGCCGATTTCACGCTCAGCGAATGAATTGCATAACGAAAAGGCCGGACCCCCGTTTCGTCAGGGAGCCCGGTCTTTTTTGTGTTCTGTTTTCCGGAAGGTCAGTTCGCCTCGACCATTCCGTTGACCTTCATATAGTCGTAGAGCAGCTTTCCGTGGGACTGCTCCTCCTTCTGGATGTGGTTCAGCGCCTGACGGACGCTGTCGTCGCGGAACTCAAAGATGCAGGTGTCGTAGAGATGGGAGGCGTGCTTTTCCGTGGAGAGCAGATCCGAGCAGAGAAACCGGTCGGTCTCGCAGTCAGCCGTGGAAGGAGCCTTGGAAAAGGACTGCGGCAGCGGATTGCTCTGGCTGCCGGAGCCGGTGCCGGGCGTCCCTCCGTTTTCGATGGTCGTGAGGGTTGAGAGGTGGCGGCGTTCCATGGCGGCGATCCCCCCGAAAAGATCCTTGAGCTGGCTGTCCCCGGCCTCGTCCGCGTATTTGGAGTACTTTTCGATGCACAGCTCCTCCTGCCCCTTCAGATCCTTCACAAGCTGGCATTCCTTTGTGTTGAGCGTCATGTCGTTCCCCTTTCTTTGTCCCGCCCTTGTTCCGCGGGATCTGTGGGAAGGATGGACCGGGGCGGGGATACTTATTCAGAAGGCGCAAAATTTTCCTTGCTTTTTCCCCCTCCGTCCTGTATAATGGGGAGGAACCATTCTTCAAACAAAGCGGAGGACTGAATCATGACGGCGAAAACCTCTCCGATGGGCTGGAACAGCTGGGACTGCTGGGGCGCGGCGGTCACGGAGGATATTGTCAGACAGAACGCCGACTATATGGCGAAGCATCTCAAGGAATTCGGCTGGGAGTATGTGGTGGTGGATATCCAGTGGTACGAGCCCGCGGCGGACAGCCACAGCTACCACCCCTTCACCGACCTCGACATGGACGAATACTCCCGGCTCTACCCGGCGGTCAACCGGTTTCCCTCGGCGGCGGGCGGAAAAGGCTTCGCGCCTCTTGCCGAATACGTCCATTCCCTCGGTCTGAAATTCGGCATCCACATCATGCGCGGCATTCCCCGTCAGGCCGTCCACCGGAACGCGAAGATCCTGGGGACCGACAGAACCGCGCGTCAGATCGCCGATCCCTCGTCCATCTGCATGTGGAACTCCGACATGTACGGCGTCGATCCGAAAAAGCCCGGTGCGAAGGAATACTACGACAGCCTCATGGCGCTCTATGCCTCGTGGGGCGTGGACTTCATCAAGTGCGACGACATCGCACGGGAAATGCCGCGGTGCGAGGGAGAACTGCGCCTTCTGTCCGAGGCCGTGCGGAACTGCGGGCGCGAGATCGTCCTGTCCCTCTCTCCCGGACCGGCCCTGCCCGAGCGCGCGGAGCTCTACAAGGAGACCGCCGAGATGTGGCGGATCACCGACGATTTCTGGGACGACTGGCGGCTGCTTTACGACATGTTCTCCCGCGCGCAGACATGGTGCATCCACTCGGGCGCGGGAAACTGGCCGGACGCGGACATGCTCCCGGTCGGTCCGATCCGTCAGGTGTACGGGCGGGAAAACCGCACACGCTTCACGGAGGACGAACAGCGCACGATGATGACGCTCTGGTCGGTCTTCCGCTCTCCGCTGATGATCGGCGGCGACATGCCCGGGTTCGACGACTTTACCCTCGCTCTTCTGACCAACCGGAATATCCTTGACATGCACAAAAACGCCCGCGGAGCCCATCCGGTCTGGCGGAGAAAGCGCGGGGACGCCGAGTGGATCCTCTGGACGGCTGAGAACGCGGCGGGCGGACACTATCTGGCCCTCTTCAACGCCGGGGAGGAGGACGGGGAAATCACCGTTTCCCTAAGCGACGCGGAGCTCGACGGGACCTATACCCTGCGCGAGATGTGGACGGGCGCGCTCACCGGACCCGCCGACAGCGTCACGGTCTTTCTGCCGAAGCACGCCGCCGCCGCATGGACCGTGGAGTGATCGAAAAACAGCGCGATTAGAAAATGGAGGTCGGATCATGACCAAATATACCTCGCCGCTCGACGATCTGAACGCGGGATTCGCGGTGGATCTCTCCTCCTGCGCCGACGCCCGGGCGGATCTTCGCGCGCTCTTCCTCTGCGTGGATTTTCCGAACCGGAGAGCGGAGTCCTCTCCCCATCCCGAACCCCGCTGGATGTACGATCTTCTGGCCGGAGACGGACTGCGCCTGTACGAAAGCATGTCCTGCGGGAGGCTGCACATGACGGTCGAGCTCCTTGACCGATGGGTCACCATGCCGAAGAACGACGCGGACTACGGCATGGAGCGGGTGATTTCGTGGGAGACGCACCGGGCGTATATCAAGGACGCCTTCGACGCGGCGGGGGACGTGGATTTCGGCGCTTACGACATCGTCTACGTCGCGGCTGTGGAGGGAAGCGCGGTTCCGTACTCCCCGACCATGGCGGCGAAGAACTGGCCGGTCCGGGCGAAAAACGGGACGGGATGCGGGCTTGTCGTGACCTTCGGCGCGGACATGCTCTTCCGCCGGGGAAAGCTCTTCTGTCACGAGACGGGACACCTGCTCGGTCTGCCGGATCTTTACCTCTACGACGTGCCGGAGGGAGTACGCGACTGCTTTGCCCACTGCGGCCCGTTCGATCTGATGGGCCTGATCGAGGGGAGCGCGCCGGACTACCTCGGCTACCACAAGTGGCGGCTCGGCTGGATCGACGACGAACAGGTGCGAGAATTCGGCCCCGGTGAGGGCGGGGAAGTGACCCTCTCGCCCGTGGAGGAACCCGGCGGGATCAAGCTCGTCAACCTTCCCCTCGATTCCGAAAACGGATATATCGCCGAATATCGCGCCCCGGTCGGCATGGACGGGGAACTCGGGCGGGACGGTGTGATCCTCTACCGGATCAGTGCGGCGGTCCCGAACGGCATGGGCTGCGTGACCCTGATCCCTCCGGAGCCGGAAAAAGTCCTCCGCCCGGACCCGCGCTCCACGGACGGCCTGATCTTCGCGGGCGTCACCGTCGAGCGGGATGGGATCCGGCTCACCCACCGGGGAGGAGGGGTTGTGAGGGTTGAAGTCGAATAAAGCACAACATCCTGAAAACCATTTTTTGTGAACGGTTTCCGGGATTTTTCTATGAGCGTGAATAACGGTACTATTTCGACGTGGAGAATTATGAAAACATTGAGTCGTAGAACGAACAAGCCAAGGATATGTACCAATAGTCGGGGGGGACTGGCTGATCTACGATGCACTGAGGGATTACAAACGGCTTGTACCTTAAGGCGACGTGGGAAAGGGTCTGAGGGAGGAGAAAGAGTAGAAGAGATTGGACTGACAAGACATGGGATAGCGCGTATAGGTACGGGCCGGTGTGGACGAATTCTCTTCAAGTCAAGCGAAAAAAGTGTCAGAAAGCTGCTATTTGCCCTTGCAATTGTTCGCGATTCGGTATATAATATATGTCAACAAAAACGAGGAGATCGTCTATGATTTACATGAGTGTAGCGCAGACAGCCGAAAAATGGGATATGACACCACGGCGTGTTCAGGTTTTGTGTAACGAGGGACGAATTGAAGGGGCACAGAGAGTTGGCAATGTATGGACTATCCCCGAGACTGCTGCCAAGCCTGCTGATGCACGGAAAAAAACGACATCAACTATGAATAAAGCGGATAATCCGATTTTGATCGAACGTGTTTGGGCAATGCCCAACAAGAATACGTTTGAAATCAAGCCGATTCATGATCTAATCGAAGAGGAAATGACGGATGGTCTTTGGATTGATCCGTTCGCAAACAGGAATAAGTTTGCCTCCATCACAAACGATTTGAACCCGGCATACGACACGGATTATCATTTGGATGCCCTTGATTTCATGAAATTGTTTGATTCCAATTCTGTTGATGGCGTTCTGTACGACCCGCCCTATTCTCCCCGTCAGGTAAGCGAGTGCTATAACGATGTCGGTTATAATGTCACATGGGATACAACAAAAGCCTCCTTCTGGGGAAATCACAAAAGAGAAATCTCACGTATCGTCAAAGTGGGCGGGAAGGTTATTACATTTGGATGGAACAGCGGCGGAATCGGAAGCAAATACGGCTTTGAGATAGAGAGGATACTCCTTGTTCCCCACGGCGGATGGCATAACGACACGATCTGTACGGTAGAAATCAAAACCCACGAAGGTCAGATAACAAGCTCGGACGAGAAACATCCGGAAAGTAAAAAAACAAGCGGAAAAAACAGTACTATGAATTATGATGAAAAACTGATCTCAGAGTTAAAGAAGCTCCCCGATGATTATTGGGATTTTCAAAGTGAAGATGTTCGTGAATACTCACACGGGATACATAATTATCCTGCGATGATGGTTTGCCCCATAAGCAGGAACATACTCAGTATCATGAAAGGCATCACGCATATTGATACCTTATTAGACCCTTTCTCTGGATCGGGAACTGTCCTTGTCGAGGGAATGATAGCTAATATTCGCACCATTTATGGGAACGATATAAATCCATTTGCGCTCTTTTTGAGCAAAGTTAAAACAAAGAGAATTGATATTAGCGCCTTGCAATATGAGACAAACGCTTTATACAAAAGAGTCGGGCAGAAAGTCGATAATTATTATCCTCAAATCGAGAATGTGAATGAGATCATGAAATGTGTTTACAAACTGGATTTGACTGCCAAAGACGGGTGGGGAGCAGATGCCCCTGTTTATCTGGAAAGGTATAAAAACGATAACTATTTGGATATTCAGATCCCACAGTTCAAAAATGTCGGATATTGGTTCAAGCCAAAAGTGATACTCCTTCTTGCGATAATAAAAGCAGAAATTGGAGTAATCGAAGATGAAGATATACGAAATTTTGTCTACATTGCATTTAGTGAAGCTATAAGATTTGTATCTAACAGGAGAAACGGTGAATTCAAAATGTTTCGTATGCCGGTTGCAAAAGTGGAGACCTTTGACCCGGATGTAGTCAAAGAATTCAAAACTATTCTCGACCGGAATATTGAAAAGATGAATTCATTTGATGAAGTTTGTACCGAAGTAGGCTGTACATCTACAGTCGATATCTTTAATAGTGATGCAGGAGAACTCACGGGTGTCCCAGACGAATCGGTGGATTTGGTTATTACTTCTCCGCCCTATGGTGACAGCAGAACGACCGTAGCATACGGTGAGTACAGCCGACTTTCCTTACAATGGCTTGATTTGTACGATCTGTCAGAGAAGGAGATCATGGGTATTGACAAATCTCTGATGGGGGGAACAAAATATCGGAATGGTTTTGAGTACACCATCCCGAGCACAACGCTGAAAGAATCATTGGAAAAGATCAAGGATATCGATCTCGAGCGAGCTGGTGATGTTTATAGTTTCTATTTTGATCTTGAAAAAGCAATTGCAGCTGTAGCAAGAAAAACCAAGACAAACGGTTATCAGTTCTGGGTTGTCGGGAATCGGACTGTAAAAGGAGAACTGCTTCAAACCGATATGATTATTGCCGAGATCGCCGAGAGCTATCAGATGGACTATGTTTATACCATCGATAGGAATATCATCAACAAAGTAATGCCTTCGCAGAATTCGCCGACCAATGAACCCGGACAGAAGGGGACGACAATGACGAATGAGCATATTGTTGTACTCAGAAAGAGATAAAGGAGCTCTTTCAGCTCCTTCGCTCTCTATACGATTCTACGGTTGACGGTAAACAAGAATGGCTGATCAATTTCACGGATTCTGAAGCCTGTCCCGTGGTCGTGGGTTTTCCCGGCGTTTGGACCGCTGTGATACTGACCGATGCGGAGATCGACGTAGATTTTGCCCGCTTCCAAGAGCCTTATGAAGGAATCGTAATTGAAACCGGAAACCTCATACGCTTCGACAAAGCGAAATTCTTCCTCGGCTCCAACTCCGCGGTTTTCAGCTTTCGCATATACGAATTTGTTCTTGTACTTCTTCTCGAAACACTTTTTGAGTGCGTCCCGAGACCAGTAGATATTTTCCACACCATCTTCGGATTCGATGTATATACCGTCGTCGAGACATGCAAACTTCAATTTGTGTCCGGTGTCGGAAATAGGTGTGAAACGATCAGCTGAAAGCGTCGCGTGAAGAACCTTCTCATCGTTGTCATACGCGCCGGAAGCATACCCGTATTTCAACCGTAGATATGTATTGGCGCTCCCGGGCTGTGGTGCGCGAGTAAACATCGTAAGCATGCTGTTGGAATTGATCCGGCAGGATTTGAGTTCATAATCGCCAAAGTCAGGGCCGTCGATGTTGTTCTCTTGGATTCCGAGCAGATCTTCCAGCGTCTTTCCGATACCGGTAGGACCGGAACGATGTGTTCGGACCCACCCCGTAGCCACGATTTTTGTATACTCTCTGACAAAATCTTCAAGTGTTGTGATCATCATTATCCCCCTCAATGAAGAGTAAATACGTCTCGATGCCTAGAGCGTCAGCGATTCGCTGGACATTTTCAAGGGCGATGCTTCTGCGATAACACTCTATAGCGCTGATGTATGTCCTGTGAAGTCCACACTTGTCGGCGAAAGCCTCCTGTGATAGTCCGAGCTGAGTGCGGTATTTCTTGAGATTGTTTCCAAAAACTTTTATGATATCCATCTTGACATCCTCCTGATTTCATAGTATAATACCTTGAAGACAAAAGGTCAACAGACAATAAGTACCCATGTTGCTCGCTGTAGATAAGAGATTAACAGATGTGCTTTTGAATCAAATAGATTGAATATTTTGAAAGTAAAAGGATATACTCCCTTAAGGTTATATCCCTTGAGAGGAAGAGGCATGAATGGGCATGAGTTAATGTTTCAAAAATATAGGAAGGTAAAATTGTAAACAGTTAAGAAAAAAGTCCGGCACATCCCTTTTCCTGGGGATTTGCCGGACCGATTCGATTTATCCGTTTTCCGAGAGCAGAATGGACGCGCGGGACTGGATCTTTGTGGCGCAGTCCTCTGCAGATCCGACGCCGCCGGGACACTCCCTTTTTTCGGCACGCGGGCAGAAGAAGCGCGAGGCACGGTACAAGGCAGATCCGGGGGGTTCCGTTTCACTGCGGATATCTCCCCATATTCCGCCATTCGAGCAGATACCGGTAGTGCAGACCGTACCGGATCGAGGCGCCGGGCAAAAGATCCCTGACAGCTTGGCGGACCTCGCTCATCGGAGGAAATTCGTATTGAGTCGGCACTCCCGCTTCCTCCGCCGTCCGGATCGAACGGAGGGCGGACAGGAGCCCGGAGGGGACGACGCGGAGCAGCTCCAGCAAATGATCCGGGATCGAGGACGGCTTTGCCAGCCCTACAATCAGGAGGCGGCCTCCGGGGAAAAGGATCCCCTTTGCCTTTTTCAAAGCCTCCCGCATGTTCATGTGGTGGAGGGATGCGGTAAAAATCACGGCGTCGAACGGTTCCTCCGGCCGGTACTCCTCAAATTTCGCGCACAGAAAGGAGACGTTCGGCGAATCGACGGCAGCACGGGCGCGCGCGATACAGCATTCGTCCTCGTCGATGCCCACGATCGTTCGCCCTCCGCCGTCAAGGCATGAGGCGAGCGATCCGTCCCCGCATCCGACGTCCAGTATGCGGCCCGCGTCCGATACGCGCCTGTCGATCCATCGATAGTAGGCTGTGTTATGATTCCAGTAGGGCGGTGAATGCATCATGACCTCGAATCTCAAGAATTCGGAGCAATCTGTCCGTGCGTCCGGCTCTCAGGCTTCGCTTTCTTTCTCTTTCTCCCGGAAGATCCGCATCGCGTCGTAGATCCCGGTCATGGGGAAGAGAGAAGCGTCCTCCGGCAGAACTCCGGTCTTCGCGGCGCACCGTTTCGGCAGGGCGATGGTCTTGAATCCCAGCCGGACCGCCTCGTTGACCCGCTGTTCCACCGAAGCCGAGGAGCGGAATTCCCCGGACAGCCCGAGCTCCCCGAAGGCGATCGCGTCGTCCGGCACGGGAATGTCGCGCAGGGAGGAAATCAGCGCAAAGCAGACGGCGGCGTCTGCGGCGGGTTCGTCCAGACGGAGTCCCCCGATCACGTTCAGATAGACGTCGCAGGCGGAGAATTTCAGCCCGAGCCTCTTTTCCAGCACCGCGAGCAGGAGGCAGACCCGGTTGTAGTCCACGCCGTTTGACGTGCGTCTCGGAGAGGGGAAGGCCGTCGGCGTCACCAGAGCCTGCACTTCCGCAATGAGAGGGCGGCTCCCCTCCATGACGCAGACCGCGCAGCTCCCGCTTACCCCTTTGGGACGCCCTTCCAGCAGCATCGCCGAGGGATTCGCCACCTCGGAGAGCCCGTCCTCGCCCATTTCGAAGACGCCGATCTCGTTGGTGGATCCGAACCGGTTCTTCACCGCCCGGACGATCCGGTGGGGCATGGCCCGCTCTCCCTCGAAGGTCAGCACCGCGTCCACCATGTGCTCGAGCACCTTCGGCCCGGCGATCCCGCCCTCCTTGTTCACATGGCCCACGATGATCACGGAGGTCCCGTCCGTTTTGGCCCGCCCGATGATGAGGGACGCGCACTCCCGCACCTGCGTCACGCTTCCCGGCGTGGAGCTGACGTCCTCGGCGTACATCGTCTGGATCGAGTCCACGATCATGAGATCCGGCTTGATCTTGTCGTATTCTGAGAGGATGTCCCCGATGGAGGTCTCCGTCAGCACATAGAGCTGTTCCGCGCCGACGCCGAGACGCTCCGCCCGCATTTTCAGCTGGCCCCGGGATTCCTCGCCCGAGACGTAGAGCACTTTGCAGGAGCCGCCGATCTGTCCGCAGAGCTGCATGAGGAGCGTGGATTTGCCGATCCCCGGTTCGCCCGCCAGAAGAATGACGGAGCCTTCCACCAGCCCGCCCCCGAGCACCCGGTCCAGCTCCCCGATCCCGGTGGAGTGGCGCAGATAGTCCGGCATTTCGAGATCCCCGAAGCGGACGGCGTGTTCCTTCTCTCCGGGACGCGCCCCGATGAGCCGTCCGGCGGATTTTGAGGCCGCGGATTTCGGCGGGGCGGAGTAGGTCTCCTCCTCGAAGGTGTTCCACGCTCCGCATCCCGGACAGCGTCCGAGCCATTTTGCGCTCTGATAGTCGCATTCCCGGCAGGTGTAGACGGTTTTCGCTGTTTTCATGTTCATCCTCCCATCGTTTTTCGCATATCCTGATTATACCAGATCCGGCCCGCTCCGTCAACTGCGGGGAATTCTGAAAATTCGGTTAAAAATGCGCCGCGCGTCTTGTATTGGAAGGGCGTTTCATGTATAATACACAAAAGGGATATGCCCGATTTCTGCGGAAGGGAGGGGAGCGGATGAAGTTCAACTGGACGCCGAAGGACGGTCAGGACTTCATGAAGCGCATACTCATCATTGTCGGGATCGGCGTCGGCGCGCTGCTTCTGTACCTGTGGCACGATGCGATCGCGGCGTTTTTCGCCAAGTGCGTCCGGGTGCTGAAGCCTTTGTTGTACGCGGTGGTGGTCGCCTACATCCTCTGGCCCATGACGCGGTTTTTCGAGCAGAAGGTGTTCGACCGGCTGGGGCACAGCAAGCCGAACAAGCGTCTGATCCGCACGCTCTCCCTGCTTCTGACCTACGTCATCTTCCTTTTGATCCTCGTCCTGTTCTTCTCGACGGTGATCCCGCAGATCGTGGACAGCGTCAAAACTTTGGCGGACAAGGCGCAGGGCTACGTCGTCACCGTTCAGAACTGGTTTTACGAGCTCTCCCCCGAAACGCCCGTCATCGGTCCCCTGATGGATACCGAGCTGTTCCAGGAGCTGCGCGGAAAGCTGATCGAATACACGACGAGATTCATCGAATGGCTGACCGGCAACATGACCGGAATCGTCTCCGGCATCACCGAGTACGCGAAGACCTTCGCCACGGAGACATGGAACGTGGTGCTCGGCATCATTTTCAGCGTCTATTTCATCCTCTTCAAGGAAAACCTCTTCGCGCAGGCCTCCAAGCTCATGCACGCCTCCCTCAGGGACAAGCAGTATGACCGCGTCGTCCACTATGTGATGCTGACGGACAGTACCTTCGGCGGATTCATCAACGGCAAGCTGCTCGACTCCCTCATCATCGGACTCCTCTGCTTCCTCTTCATGAAGATCTTCCGGATGCCCTACGCGCCGCTCATCAGCATGATCGTGGGCATCACCAACGTGATCCCGTTTTTCGGTCCCTTCATCGGGGCGGTTCCGTCCGCGTTCTTCATCCTGATCGCGGATCCGAAAATGACCCTGTGGTTTGTCCTCCTGATCGTCCTTCTGCAGCAGCTCGACGGCAACGTGATCGGCCCGAAGATCCTCGGCGACTTCGTGGGGCTCAATCCCCTCTGGATCATCGTCTCCATCACCGTCATGGGCGGATTCTTCGGGGTGTTCGGCATGTTCTTCGGCGTCCCGACCTTCGCCGTGATTTACGCGGTCGTGAAGGAGCTGACGGAGAAAAAGCTCGCCGCCATCGGAAAGCCCGTCGGGACGGAAGACTACTACGACGATCCGGCCTATGAGGAGATCGTCAACCCGGAGAGGAAGGGAACCAAGCTGCCCGAGCTGATGGGCAAGGCCGAGGAAGGCATCCGAGCCGCGGTCTCCTTCGTCGGAACCCATCTCCCCATGAAATCCCCCCGGAACGGGAAGAAAAAGAAATAGCCGCCCAGAATAAAACCGCCGTCCTCCGGAAGATCGTTTCTTCGCCGGAGGACGGTTTTCTGTTTGTTATGTAACACTGTTTCGCTTCTAAAAGATATAATTGCACATAACACAGCTCAAACAAGCTTTATCTGCACAAACCCACTATGGCCTCCTTGCCCAATGCGCGACTGAAGCTCTTAGACCTCCGGCTGCACATGTAGAGACCGCGCGAGGACAGTGGGATATCCGATCGGTTTTCGATGTTGGGGCGAGCGGTCGGGTTATGCCATATGGCCAAGGAAACCCCCGCACGGGGGGAAAACTGCGGCCTGAGCTGGTGTCCCCCCGTGCCTCCCGCCTTGAGCAGGGCATCCAATTTTTGAAACGCGCAGCGTTTCATTCCTTATAATCCCTTTAGAAGGGATTTAGATCAGAACGCTGCCAGATCCCGCACGGAGGCGTTCCCGTTCTGCGCCGTGATTTCGACCGCGATTTCCTTTGCCGCAAGATCCGAGAAGGGAACGATCCGGCGGTGACCGACGCATTCGCTCTCATAGACGGGCCGCCCGTCCGCGAGGATCCGGAATCCGCGGATCTTCTGACCCTCGGAAATGTCCTCCCGGATCGAGACATAGCGGATCTTCATCCTGTCGGGCAGGGTCAGGATGTGCTTCCCTTCGACTGGGACGGGATGATCGGCCGAGGCGAGGGGCGTTCCGAAGGTTTCCCGGAGGAGCTTTCCGAACGCGCGGAGCTGTTCTTCGTCCTGAAAATCCCCGTCCGTGCTGATCGCCATGCCGAGAAGCAGATTGGCGTTGCGTCCCACGGAGCGGATATAGCAGTCGAGAAGCTGCTCCGGCGTGAAGAGAAGGTGTTCTTCGCCCGCGCGCCAGGCCCATCCGCCTCCGTACGCCGCGTGGTTCCGGTTTGGCATATCGCACTCCGCGGGCCAGTAGTATTTGCCGTCCGGATCGCCGACGCCCGCTTTTTCGTCCGGGATCGTCCCGTCGTACCGCGCTTCCCCGGCGTTGGTCGTCGCCCAGCAGTTTTCCGGCGCGAGTCCGTCTTCGTTTCCGACCCAGCGGATGTTGTGCGCGTAGTCCCGCGGCCCCTGAAAACAGATCGCGCGGGGCTGGAGCTTTTTGAGCACCGGCGTCAGATCCGGCCCGCCCTTTTCCGGGGGAATGATCCCGCCGTCAAACCAGATTTCAAAGAGATCTCCGTATTCCGACCAGAGCTCGGTGACCTGCGCCTCGACGTTCTTCACATAAGCCTGATAATAGTCGGAGAGATAGTCCCATTTCCAGTTGTCGTTGATGTTGTAATACCCGTTGCAGCCGGTGGAGTAGTAGAACCCCGGTCTCAGCCCGTATTCCCGGCAGGCTTCGACGAACGCCCGGCAGATATCCCCGCCGCCGCCCTTCCAGTCCGTGTGCGCGATGGAGAAGTCGTTGACCTTCGTATCCCAGAGGGAGAAGCCCGTGCAGTGGTTGGCGACCAGCACCGCGTATTTGGCCCCCATTTCAGCCGCACTCCGGATCCACTGGGCGGGATCGAGCTTTTTCGGATGGATCGTCTCCGGCGCGAGGAGCTCGCGGACCTTTTCCGTCTTGTACCAGTCCCCGGTCAGCTCCGGATGATAGATCTCCATGCAGTAGTGGATCAGCACGCCCAGCTCCATATCCTGCCAGGCAAGCTGTTCTTTCGTCGGTTTTGCCGTGTACATAGGTTCCTCCTGTGCGTGTGCGGTTATTCTTCTCCGGGCTCGTCAGGCTCCGGAGGTTCGTTTTCGTTCTGCGCGGGGCGTGGCGAGCATGTCAGGCTCCGATTCCGATATTCGACACACCTGCACCCTTTTTTCTTCTGAAACAGTTTCACAAAATAATTCGGGTTATCGATTCCCACCCGCGCGGCGACTTCCGCCACGGACAGCTCCGAGTGTTCGGTGAGAAGCCTGCCCGCTGCGTCGATCTTTCTGTCCAACAAGTACTGCTTGAGCGGCTTCCCGTACAGCTTGGTGGATACTCTGTTCAGCTGGGAGTAGGAGAGGTTCAGCCGTCTTGCAACCGCTTGAACGGAGAAGCCCGCGAGAGGTAGCCGCTCCGGTTCGAGAGCTTCAACATGCCGCTTTACGACTTTATCGACGGATTCCCGGTACCGGCTCAGCCACTGGTCGATATGGATCCCGCGCGCCGCGAATCCGGCAAGCCCAATGACGCTTTCGAGTTTCCTCATGGAGAGAAAGGCGGTCCGGTTGTATGCCTCCCGCAGAGCCTCCCGCGTCACCTCGTTGATCTGATCTGGGTATTCCTCCGCCAGCCGTTCGTAGACCGCTTCGAAGGACATGCTCTCGTCCGGTA
The DNA here is from genome assembly GCA_015065385.1 of Oscillospiraceae bacterium. GTDB lineage: Bacteria > Bacillota > Clostridia > Oscillospirales > CAG-272 > UMGS1696. The sequence continues at coordinate 35,721 of SVQK01000047.1, forward strand.
CGACGTACCCTTGACCAAGGAAAACAACCCCATCCAGCAAATCACCGTCGCACACGGGGACAATGGCTTCCGTCATGCCGAGGCGGCACCGGTAGATCTCCGTTTTTTTCGTGCACGCGACGTTAAGAAGGTGCTCCTCATCGCTTTCCAGGCATTTTTGGAGAAATGAGGGGCAGTGTTCTCGGCAGTATTCGCACAGATTCCCGCGGTTGTCCCCTCCCGATGCCGCGTATTCTGTGTCTGCTCCGTGAACGCTGTGCACGCCTACATGCAGTCCGGATACCTCGTACAGATAGTCCGCAAGCTTATGCACATTGATCCATATCCTCCGCTCTTCCTCCGGAATTCCCGCCATGCCGACCCCCCCCCCACACTTTTTGATATATTGTAACATAACAGCAGAAAGAAATCAATCCGAAAAACAAAATATGGAAGTTTTAGACACCGAATTCGGAAGAAAATGCCATTGATTTCTCAGTCATCTTCCTCTACAATACTGTTGAGTATCAGATCCCCCTGATTGGAAGGAGCAACGTACTATGAACACCGTAAAGAGAATTCTTCCGCTTTTGCTTGCCGCGCTGATCCTGACGCCTGTTTCCTCCTGCGGCAACAAGGTCGAAAACACGGAATCCACACAGAATCCGATCGCTGCTCCCGTCCCAGAGCAGGAACAGACTGCCGAGACAGAGCCTGAGACACTGGAAGCGGATCTTCTGCCGGACGCGGATTACGAGGGCTATACCTTCAATATTCTCTCCACCGATCCCGGCATGCTCTGGGGCTATATGGTGAGCCTGTACGCGGAGGAGGAGACCGGTGAACCGCTGAACGATTTTGTCTTCCGCAGAAACACTGCAATCGAGGACCGCTACAACATCAAAATCGCCAATTCTGCGGAGCTGGACAGCGGTCCCACCTCCTCCCTCGCGCTCAGCACGGTCCGCTCCGGCGACGATCTCTATTCCATCGTCAGCTACGGTGTGAAGTGGCAGCTCGTTGACGCGCAGTCGGGCTCCTTTGTCAATCTGCACAAGGTTAATTCCGTCGATTTCGCCCATCCCTGGTGGAACCGGGAGGCCGCGGACCTCTTGACGATCAAGAACCGGCTGTATGTGGCGTTCGGCGAGTTCAACACCTTCGACAACGAAGCGCTCGGCGTGATCTATGTCAACAACAACATGGTACGCGACAACAATCTGGATTCCCCCTATGATCTGGTCCGGAGCGGGGAGTGGACGCTGGATAAGCTGTACGAGCAGGCATCCTCGGTGGTCCGCGATATAGACGGAGACGGTGTAGTCAGCGAAGGCGACGTATTCGGCTTTATCGGCGGCATCGGAACCTACAATATGATGTTCACAGCGACGAATCAGCCCCACGTTCTTCTCGGCGAGGACGGAAGCTATATCCTGAATCAGGGCACGGAGGGTTCTCTTGCCGCGGCGGAAAAGATTTGGCGGATCGTGGATGACACGACAGTTTCCGCCTTTCAGAACACGCAGGGCTGGTCTCCTGCAGCTTTCAGGGCCGGGAACGTGTTGTTCTTCAACGCCGGGCTTGCCGGCATCAGCCAGTACCGGGACATCGAATGGGACGTAGGGCTGGTGCCTATCCCGAAGTTCGACACAGAGCAGGAGAAGTACCGCTCCATGTATTCCAACCAGTCCATGACCATTGCTATCCCGGTCACCAATTCGGATCCGGAGCGCACCGGCGTGATTGCGGAGGCATTGGGCGCATATTCGCGCATCCCGCTGCGGGAAGTGTATTTTGACACTATGCTCAAGGTGAAAGCGGCCCGTGATGAGGACACCGCTGAAATGCTGGACATTCTTGTCAGCAACAAGTGCATCGACGTGGGCGTGCTGAACGAAAATGCGTGGGGATCAGTCATCTCCTCTTATTTCAACGTTCTGCACGAGAAGGGCATCGGTGAACTTTCTTCCACCGTGGCATCCAACCGAAAGATGTTCTCGAAGAATGTCGAAAAAATCGAACAAAAATATGAAGAACTGGATTGACCGGGTGAAAAAGACCATAGGGCGCAAAGGAACGCTGTACGCTGCGCTGGCTCTGATCCTTGCGGCTTCGATTGCCTCCTGCCAGACCGCCGGGACTGCCTCTCCCGCGCCGGAAACGGAGGCTCAGACCGCAGTCGCAGAAGAGGTGGAGGAGGAGAACGCCGAAACCCCCACGGAAACCGACGAGCCGCCTGAGACTGAACTCGACCCCGGAGAGGAGACCGCTGCACCTGAGACAGAACAAGCGAACGAGGAGGAGGGTGCCATGGAAAAACCAGCGGAGATTCCAGAGCAGAGCGCCGTTCAGAAACCGTCCAGACCCGCTTACGACGACGGCGGGTTCCGCGTCACGGCCTATATCACGGTCGGATCTCTCGAAAATCCCAAGGCTTTCGATTCGTCCCACCTTTCGGACGTGACGGACATCATTCTCATCGGAGACGCGCGGTTCGACAACGCGGGGGCGGTGTCGGCCGGAGGGAGCTTCGTCACGGCGGTCAAAAACATCCGCGAGCTCACCAAGAAACTGCCCGTCCGCGTCCACGCGTCGCTGAGCGGCCCGGGATCCGTGACGGACAGTCCGGACTGGGAGCAGCAGATGAACAGCATGGCGAAGGAGCACAAAAAGGCCTTCGACAGCGGCGTGCTAGAGGATAATATTCTCACCTTCCTTGAAAAGTACGAGCTGGACGGCGTTTTCTTCGACTACGAGTATCCGATTTCCCCGACCGCCAAGAAACAGTTCGGACAGTTTCTCGTGTCCCTGAGGCAGAAACTCGGGCAGGACTGCGCGCTCGGCATGGCGGTTGCCGGATGGTGCGCGGATTTTCCGGCGGATGCCGTCGAAGCGGTGGATATGGTTGAGCTCATGAGCTACGACCTCTGGGACGACGACGGGATGCACGCGACCGTGAAAATCGCGCAGAACGACGCAAAAAAACTGCTGGATCTGGGATATCCCGCGGAGAAGATCGACCTCGGCATCCCCTTCTACGCCCGCCCGACAACGCATGAGGGAGTCTGGTACGGCTACGGCAGCTTTTACGATCAGCTCGACGGGGACGGCCTCTATTACGAAAACAGCACCGGTCTGATCCATTCCTTCAACACGCCGGACATGGTGTATGAAAAAACGGCATGGGCCATCGGACAGGGGCTCGGCGGCGTGATGGTATGGCACTATACCTGCGACGTCCCGGCGGACAACGAGTATTCGCTGTTCAAATCGATCACGCAGGCAAAAGCGGAGAAACGGTGAGGGGGAGAAATCCGCTCGCTGACACGGGGAGGAGACTCGGCGTCTCCTCCTTTTTTCGACCTTCTCATCGTTCCTCCGGTTGACACGGATCTCGGTTCTGTGATACAATACAGGCAACATCCAGGCGAGAGATGCCGAAAACGGGATGAACGGACACCGGAGGTGGAATGCTGATATGACGATAGAAGAACGGGCCGAGCGGGCGGTCGGACTGAGAAAAGCCGGTCTCTGCAACTGCGCGCAGGCGGTCGCGGCCGTGCTGTGCGATCAGACGGAGCTCTCCGAGGAGCAGATCAAGGCAGTCACCGCGGGATTCTGCGGCGGAATGGGAACGGCGGAAGGGACCTGCGGAGCGCTTGTGGGAGCCGGAGCTGTTGCCGGGCTGAAAACCGGAGGCGCGGCCACGATCCGGTATACGCGGGCGATCCTCTCCGAGTTCAAGGCTTCCTGCGGCGCGGTGGTATGCCGGGATCTGAAGGCCCTCCCCTGTCCCTGCGAGGACTGCGTGAGAAACGCGGTGCTCGCGTACGGCCGGGTCATGGGGCTTGAATGAATCCGGGGAAAGGAGAACAGTATGAGAATCATTCCGAATCAGGGCGTATGTGATCCGCACGTCCACATTTTCGGCGGCAAGGCATGGCTCTTTTCCACCCATGACCGCGAGCCGAACAATCCGTGTTTCCGCATGGACGACTGGAGGATCTTCTCCTCCGACGATCTCTTGAACTGGAAACTGGAATGCACCGTTCATCCGGAGGACACCTACCTCGGCAAATGCGAGGACTGCTACGCGACCGACGCGGCGGAGAGGAACGGAAAGATCTATTTCTATTTCTCCGAGGGACAGACCTCGACCGGCGTGATGGTCAGCGAAAACGGCCCGGGAGGACCGTACCGGGATCCGCTCGGAAAGCCTCTCCTTCCTCCCGGATTGGCGGACACGCCCTCCTACGATCCCACCGTCTTCATCGACGACGACGAGGCGAAAACGCCCTACATCCTCTGGGGCTTTACCTGTTACGGAAAGAAATACTACATCGCGCGGCTGAACGAGGACATGATCTCCCTTGCCGAGGAGCCCCGGGAAATCGAAATCGAGAACACATGGCCGAGCGACGCCTCGTGGGTCAGCAAGTTCGGCGGCGTGTACTACCTCAGCACGCACAGAAGCTGGTACGCCACTTCCGACAGCATCTACGGCCCCTACACCTACCGCGGGCAGTTCTGCTTCGAGCCGTACTGTGACCACGGCACCTTCTTCACCTATCACAACCAGACCTACTACATCTACGGCGTTCCGGAAGACTATCACGAGGAACCCTTCGACCAATTCTACCGGACCACCAAGCTCGTCTACGCCCACCTCCGCGCAAACGGCGAGATCGTCATCGATCCCCTGATCCAGACGGCGGGCGTGGGGCAGTACGAGGCCTCGTGGGACGCGATCCTCGGAGAATGGTATTTCGCCGCCTCCGACGGGATCGTGAAGCGGGAGAACAAGAGCGGCTTCGAGCTGCGCGGGATCCGGGACGGCGCGTACCTCTGCTATCGGAACGTCAACGGCATGCGGCAGAATGCCCGGATGTTCCTGAGAGTCTCGAACGGGAGCGGACGTCCCTGTGAAATCGAAGTCCGGGAGGACAGTCCCTTCGGCCCGGTGCTCGGATGCGTCCGCGTCGGCGATACGGGAGGATGGGACAGCTTCCGTGAGATCCCGTGCCAACTCGAGAACACGCACGGAACGCACAGCCTATGCTTCGTGTTCCGGGGAGAGGCGGAAGAACTTGTCCGCTTCGAGGACTTCCGCTTCGAGCAGATCAAGCCGTAACACATCCGGTTCAGCGAACGCCGAGGAAGGGGAGCCGTGCCGGATTTGGCTGAAATCTTGACATGAAGCCTCCTCTGTGATATGATAGCTTTGCCGGAACGGGGGGAACCTCCGGCAGAGATCGAGGACACTTTGACTTTTTGGGGGAAACATGACACTCAGAGAATTGGGGATCGGGGAGACCGCCGTCATTTCCAAGGTCGGCGGGGACGGCGCGCTTCGCCAGCATTTTCTGGATATGGGCGTGATTCCCGGGGCGGACGTCACCGTGGTGAAGTTCGCGCCCATGGGAGATCCGATGGAGCTGATGATCCACGGATACGAGCTGACGCTCCGGCTGGACGACGCCGCGCAGATCGAAATCGAGCGGAAGGGACAGCGCGTCAGCCGTGCGGAAAAAGAGAGGCGCGCGTCAAAGACCGAGCATCCCGGACTCGGCGAGGGCGGCAAATACCATCTCCGGGACAGCGCCAGGACGAACGGGGAGCCTCTTCCCGAGGGAACGGTTCTGACCTTCGCGCTGGTCGGAAACCAGAACAGCGGGAAGACGACCCTCTTCAACCGGCTGACCGGATCCAACCAGCACGTCGGCAATTTCCCCGGCGTGACCGTGGACCGCAAGGACGGCCCGATTCAGGGATATAAGGACACCCTCGTCACCGACCTGCCCGGCATTTATTCCATGTCGCCGTACAGCAGCGAGGAGATCGTGTCGCGCAATTTCGTCCTGAACGACAAGCCGCGGGCGATCATCAACATCGTGGACGCGACGAACATCGAGCGGAATCTCTATCTCACCATGCAGCTGCTCGAAATGGGCGTGCCGATGGTGGTCGCCCTGAACATGATGGACGAGGTGACGGCCAACGGCGGGAGCATCGACGTGAACGCCATGGAAGCGCTGCTCGGCGTGCCCGTGGTGCCGATTTCCGCGGCGAAGAACGAGGGCGTCGCGGAACTGGTGGATCATGCCGTACATATTGCGCGCTATCAGGAAAAGCCGCTCAGACAGGATTTCTGCCTCGAAACGGCCAACGGCGGCGCGGTCCACCGCTGTCTCCACGCCATCGCCCACCTCATCGAGGATCACGCGTCCGGCGCGGGCCTTCCGGTGCGGTTCGCCTCGAGCAAGGTGGTGGAGGGGGATCAGCTGATCCTCTCCCAGCTCATGCTCGATCAGAACGAGACCGAAACCGTGGAGCACATCGTTCTCCAGATGGAGGCAGAACGCGGGCTGGACCGGAGCGCGGCTGTCGCGGATATGCGGTTCGCGTTTATCGGGCGGGTCTGCGAGGAGTGCGTGATCAAGCCGCGGGAGAGCAGGGAACGCAGGCGAAGCGAGGCGATCGACCGCTTCCTGACGGGGAAGTACACCGCGATCCCGGCGTTTATCTGTATCATGGGGCTCGTGTTCTTCCTGACCTTCAGCGTGATCGGCGCGTGGCTGCAGGAGCTTCTCGAAATGGGGATCGACGCGCTCAGCGGATTCCTTGACGGAGCGATGACGGCGGCGGGCGTCAACGAGGCGATTCACGGACTGATCACGGACGGCATTTTCGCGGGCGTCGGGAGCGTGCTCAGCTTCCTCCCCGTGATCGTGACCCTGTTCTTCTTCCTCTCGCTGCTCGAGGACAGCGGCTATATCGCCCGGGTGGCCTTCTTCATGGACAAGCTGCTCCGGAAGATCGGTCTGAGCGGGCGGAGCATCGTCCCCATGCTGATCGGGTTCGGATGCACCGTACCCGCCGTCATGGCGACGAGGACCCTGCCGAGCGAACGGGACCGGAAAATGACCATCCTTCTGACGCCGTTCATGAGCTGTACGGCGAAGGTTCCGATCTACTCCTTCTTCATCGCGGCGTTTTTCCCGAAAGGCGGATGGCTCGTCATGACCGGGCTGTACCTCCTCGGGATCGTCACGGGGATTCTGATCGCCTTCCTCTATAAGGGGACTCTGTTCCGCGGGGAGGCAGCTCCGTTCGTCATGGAGCTCCCGAACTACCGCCTGCCCGGTCTGCGCAACGTCGCTCAGCTCCTGTGGGACAAGGCGAAGGATTTCATTCAGCGCGCGTTCTCCGTGATCCTGATTGCCACGATTGTCGTGTGGTTTTTGCAGAGCTTCGATCTCTCCTTCAATCTGGTGGCGGATTCGAAGGACAGCATTCTCGCCCTGATTTCCGGCGCGCTGGTTCCGGTGATGCGTCCCCTCGGCCTCGGCGACTGGCGGATCTGCACCTCCCTTATCAGCGGCTTCATGGCGAAGGAGAGCGTGGTGTCCACGATGGAGATCCTCTTCGGAGCCGGGATCGGATCGGTTCTGACGACCCTGTCCGCGGCGACGCTTCTGGTATTCTCCCTTCTCTATACGCCCTGTGTCGCGGCGATCGCGTCCATCCGGCGCGAGCTCGGGCACAAATGGGCGGTGGGCGTCGTAGTGTGGCAGTGCGTCATCGCATGGATCGCCGCGCTGCTCGTCCGCGTGATTCTGCTCTTGATAGGAGTGCATTAACGGTGAATCTCTGGGATATCGTTTTAATCGTTCTGTTGCTCGCCGCCGTCGCGCTGGCCGTGGCGCACTGTGTCCGTGTCAGACGGCGCGGCGGGTCCTCTTGCTGCGGAAATTGCGCTCAGTGCGGCGCGTCGTGCGGCAAGGGCAGCAAGAGCGGCAAGGGCGGCAATCGCTTGATCTGATTCCTCTTGACAAAAGACGCGGGACGGGATATAATACGGGAAGTACACCGTCCCCGCGTTTTTTCACTGTTTGGGAAGAAAGGAGCCGCACGCCATGGACGCGGTGCTGTATATTCACGGAAAAGGCGGATCGGCCGACGAGAGCCGGCACTATATCCCGCTGTTCCCGGACTGCTTCGTGACCGGACTGGACTACCGGAGTGAGCTGCCCTGGGAAGCCGGGACCGAGATCCGGGCGGCGGTTCTCGATCTGTCGGAGCGGTATGAGAATCTGACCCTGATCGCAAACAGCATAGGCGCGTTTTTCAGCCTGTACGCGGATCTGGATGGGCTTATCCGGGAGGCGTATTTCATCTCCCCGATCGTCGATATGGAGCGGCTGATTGCGGGGATGATGGCGCGGGCGGGCGTGTCCGAGGAAGAACTCTGCGAAAAGGGGACGATCCGCACACCGGAGGGGGATCTGTCGTGGGAGTATCTCTCCTTCGTCAGGAGCCGTCCGGTTCATTGGCATGTGCCGACGCGGATCCTGTACGGAGGGCTTGATGTGTTGACCTCCCGGGAATCCGCCGAGGAATTCGCAGAGCGGCACGGCGCGTCCCTGACCGTGATGGAGCGGGGGGAGCACTGGTTTCACACGGAGGAGCAGATGCGCTTCCTCGACGCGTGGATCCGCTCCTGCGCCGCCGATCGGCATTGAATCCCTTTTCCCGCCGCTCGACAAGCGGACCGGGAAATGCAGGATAAATCTTATTTTACAGGAGAGCGCTTTATGAAGACAACGAGCAGAACAACGGAGAGTGCGGCGTAACCGGAAGGTTTGCCGACAGCGCGCAAGCCTTCCGGGAGGTTTTTCGAGGTCCCTTTCACCGGGGATAGTCCCCGCACGGCGGGAGAAAAATCAGAAAAAAAGGAAGGTTCGCCATGAACGTGAACAAAAAAGACTGTCTGATCCGGCTTGAGAGAGAAGAGGAACACCGTGAGGTCGAAAACCTGATCCGGGAATCGTTCTGGAACGTCTACCGCCCGGGATGCCTCGAGCACTATGTGATCCATGTGCTCCGGGACGACCCGGCGTTTGTGAAGGAGCTGGATTTCGTGATGGAAAAGGACGGAAGGCTGATCGGACAGAACATCTTCGTGAAAACGGTCATCGACGCCGACGACGGAAGAGTCGTTCCCGTGCTCACGATGGGTCCCATCTGCGTCGCGCCCGACCTCAAGCGGAAGGGATACGGAAAGATTCTGCTGGACTATTCGATCGAGCGGGCAGCTGAGCTCGGATTCGGCGCGGTGCTGTTCGAGGGCAATATCGCCTTCTACGGCAAGAGCGGGTTCGATTACGCGAGCCGTTTCGGGATCCGCTATCACGATCTGCCCGAAGATGCCGACGCGTCGTTCTTCCTCTGCCGGGAGCTGATTCCCGGGTATCTCGACGGCGTCACGGGCGTCTACCGGACACCCGCCGGCTATTATGTGGACGAGGCTGAGACGGAGGCGTTCGACAGACAGTTCCCGCCGAAGGAAAAGCGGAAGCTGCCCGGACAGCTGTTTGGCTGATCGTCTGTCGGAATCAGCGGAATGCAAAAAAGAGAGCCGGTACTCCGTAATGGGGTATCGGCCCTTTTTATCTTCCGGAAAACCGGATCGGTCGTGCGAAGCCTCAGGGCTGCGCTTCCAGCTCGTCGAAGGCCTTCACATAGGCGTTGATCGTCCGCTCCGCGATCTTGGTCAGGGATTTCAGCGTGCTCTGGAGGTTCTGGTCGTTGGACTTGAACTTGCCGGCGAACACACCGTCGCGGATCACGCCGCAGAAGAGCGTGTCGCCGAGATCGTAGAAGCGGTTTCCGTAGATCAGGTCGAGCATCGCCGTGGAGTTCTCGTCGCGGGTGTACTTGCTTTTCAGCACTTCGTCGTAGTAAACCGGAATGACTTCGTTCAGGGACGCGCAGGCCATCGCCTCCGTCACCGCGCCCGCCAGCTCGTACTGGGTCAGCGTGATCGGGTAGATGTGGAGGTACGCGCCTTCGGTCCGGCTGTAATAGGTGTCCTGCGTGTCCTCGTACTTCGGGTACGGGATGATGCCGTAGTCGATGTCCATATCCCGGTAGTAGTGGAGGAAGGCCACGCGGACGATGTTGTAGAGCGCGCCGCCGCCGATGAAGAGCGTGTTGTTCGCGTAGTCCGGGAAGCTGTCGGACATGAAGAGCAGGTGGTCGTTGTGCATCATCGAAAGGATCCGCTCATAAAGGTTCTCGAACTTCTCGTTTCCGGTCAGGGCAAAGTACGGGATATCCTCTTCGTTTTTGTCCACGCATCGGAGTCCCGCCGCAATCCAGAAGCAGGGGAGGACCTGCTTGGAGTGGGAGGTGATGCCGTAGGTGTCGTCCGCCGTCCAGTTTCCGTCGCCGTTCGTGTCGTTCGTCGCCAGCGTCATGTTCTGCTGCATGAGATCGAGCGTCCAGCCGCCTTCGAGGATCGTCTGATAGTGGTTCGGCAGGCCGAGGTTTTCGGACATGGATTTGTTGAAGAGCAGGGTGTTGACGCTGTCGTAGGTCGAGAGATTGTGATCGCCGAACGCGTAGTAGAGCTTTCCCCGGATAGACATGTCCTTGTGAATGGACTGCGACCAGTATTCCCGGGTCACGTCCACATAGGGCAGGGCGGAGATGGGCAGGGCATACCCCTCCTGTGCCAGCGTATAGCTGCGCCAGTCCACGGACACATACTGCTCGAACGCGTCGTCGCCCGAGGACACGATCTGCCGGATGGAGTTCACCGCCGTATCGTTCGGCACCTTGGTCTCCTCGAAGACAAAGCCGAGCGTGTCCATCAGCTTCGCGTCCCGGATGAAGATCGCGTCGTTGAGCTTGTCGCCGGTCTGCTCGGAGGCGGTCAGCGTGTCGTAGTACGAATCGCACATGATGTTCTGAATGCGGTAGGAGGCCCCGGCGAAATCAAGGTCGGCCGGAAGCGCGGTTTTAACGGTGGGATCCTCGGTTTCCGGTTCGGTTTCGGCGGCGGAGGGAACTGCGGCGTTCTGGACTCCGGCGTCGGCGGGCGAGTCCGTGTTTTCTGCGCTTTCCCCGCAGGATACGATGGCGGGGGTGAGCAGAAGCAGCGCGAGGGTGAGAGCAAATGCTTTTTTCATAACGGCGTCCCTTTTCCATGTGTGAGAAGATGGAACCTCTTCCGGACTGTCCGGAGCGGGATCTTGATGGAAATATTATACATCCGATCGGATAAAATGTCAACATTTCCGGCCGAGATTCCGGTTTTCCCGCCGCTTCCGCTTGAATTCCGGGCCGCGGTGTGCTTTACTGTCGGCGAACGAGGGAGGTTCGGCCCGGACCGCGGCGTCGGATCGGGATCCGCCCCGGACTCCATGACAGGAAAGGAGATTCCTCATGAAAAAACAGCTTGCCGCTCTGCTTCTGCTGTCGGCGATGCTCCTCGCCTCGTGTTCCGAAAAGCCTTCGGATCCCGCGTCGGGCGATCCGGAACCGGCAGAGGATCCCGGGGCTGTGTCGGAAGTCCCCGAGGCCGAGCCGGAAACGGAGCTTGACACAAAGGACTATGTGCCGGAGATGACGTTCGAGAAGGAGATCAACTTCCTCCTGCCCGACGTGAGCTGGCTGACGAGGGACATCATCACCGACGAGCAGACCGGAGAGCGGGTCAACGACGCGCAGAACGCCTTGAAGCTGGAGATGGAGAGCCGCTTCGGGACCACGCTTTCCGAGCATTTCACCGGGGATATCTGGAGCACCGCCTATATTTCGCGGCTCGTCAAGGCCGGGGACGACAGCTACGATATCTGCTACTCCCTCGATCTTTACGCGCCGGGCTACATCACCGGGGACATGGTCACGCCCTACACCGAGCTGGACTATGTTGACCTGACCCGTCCGTACTGGGATCAGAGCATCCTGAAATGCATGACGGTCAACGGCACGCCCTATTTCGCCTTCGGGGCCTACGACCTCTCCTACTACGATTTCACCCCAGCATCGTGTTCAACAAGGAAATGATCGACGCCTACGGGCTGGATAATCCCTACGATCTTGTCCGGAACGGGAGCTGGAATATCGACAAGTTCGCCGCCATGGCCCAGACGGTCCTCAGCGACGCGGACGGCGACGGCAATATGACCCGGGCTGCCGACTCATGGGGCTACATGAGCGAGCCGAAGCAGGTTTTCCCGTGCTTTTGGATCTCTGCCGGAGAGATGAGCATCGCCAAGGACGAGCGGGATCTTCCGTACCTGAACATCACCGGAAACGACCGATTCTTCGCCATCTTCGATAAGGTCTACAGCGTCATGTGGGACGACGGCGTCTGGTGCTGTGACCAGAAGAACATCGACCACTGGCCGGAGACCGCGAAGATGTTCGGGGAGAGCCGCGTTCTCTTCGTGGACGAGATCTTCTACCGCCTGAACGAGCTGCGGGACGTGGAGGCGGCGTTCGGCATCATCCCCTATCCGATGTTCGACGATACGCAGGCGGAGTATTACAGCCGCGTGGAGGCCGGGGCGCGGATCGGCATGGTCCCGATCACCAACAAGCATCCGGAGTACGCGGGCGCGCTTCTCGAGGCGATGTCGTCCTTCGGATACAATCACCTCATTCCCGAGTATTACGAGGTCGCCCTGAAGCGCCGCACCTCCCGCGATTCCGAGTCCGCCGAAATGCTGGATCTGATCTTTGCCACAAGACGTTACGACCTCGGCGACACATGGTGGTGCAACGAACTGCGCGACGGCCTGTTCAAGAACATGTTCGCCGAAAACGACCGCAACCTTGCCTCCGGAATAGCCGGACAGGAGAAGATCATCAACAAGACCCTCACAAAGGTCGTGGACAAGCTCTCGGGCTGATCCCCGCGCGATCGGAAGAAAACCCGCCGTACCTCCCTGAACCGGTTTTTCCGGAGGAGGCTGCGGCGGGTGTTTTGCTGCCGGACTGCCTTATCCTAATCTCAAGCAAAAAGGGAAACGCGGCTTTCTTTCGGAGCAAGCCTGGCAAAGAACTTCATGGGGGAGGAGGTAATGGATAGGCTATACCAATCAAGTGAAGCTGAGGCTTCGGCACACCAATATAGCTATCCAACCTTATCAGAGTTATCGCACGCGAGCTCATCGCACGGCGATTCGCACCCTACATGGAGCGATCAAAAC
>SVQK01000048.1 GCA_015065385.1 Oscillospiraceae bacterium
AGACGATCTTGCCGCAGGCAGCGCCGGGAGAAGTGCCCAGACCCTTGCCGATCGGGGTGGCGGCCTTGAGGGCCTTCGCGTCGAACTGCGGGTGGAGCAGGGTGTCGAGATTTCTCGGGTCGATCATGAGAACGGCCTTCTTCTCGTCGATCATGCCCTCGTCCACGAGGTCGCAGGCGATCTTCAGAGCGGCGGGAGCGGTTCTCTTGCCGTTGCGGCACTGGAGCATATAGAGCTTGCCGTTCTCAACGGTGAATTCCATGTCCTGCATGTCGCGGTAGTGCTTCTCGAGGGTGTCGCAGACCTTGATGAAGTCGGCGTAGGCTTCCGGGAAGAGCTCTTCCATCTGGGTGATCGGCATGGGAGTGCGGACGCCGGCCACGACGTCTTCGCCCTGCGCGTTGGTGAGGAATTCGCCCATCAGCTTCTTCTCGCCGGTGGCGGGATCGCGGGTGAACGCAACGCCGGTGCCGGAGTTCTCGTTCAGGTTGCCGAAGACCATGGGCATGACGTTGACGGCGGTGCCCCAGGAGTAGGGGATGTCGTTGTCGCGGCGGTACACGTTGGCTCTCGGGTTGTCCCAGGAGCGGAACACGGCCTCGATGGCGAGCTTGAGCTGCTCAACGGGATCGGACGGGAAGTCCTTGCCGAGCTTTTCCTTGTATTCGGCCTTGAACTGACCAGCGAGCTTCTTGAGGTCGGCGGCGTCGAGTTCCACGTCGAACTTCACGCCCTTTTCGGCCTTCATCTTGTCGATGAGCTCTTCGAAATACTTCTTGCCGACTTCCATAACGACGTCGGAGAACATCTGGATGAAGCGTCTGTAGGAGTCATAGACGAATCGCTCGAACTTCGGATCCGGGTTGCCGGCAATCATGGTGGCGACCACGTCGTCGTTCAGGCCGAGGTTGAGGATGGTGTCCATCATGCCGGGCATGGAAGCTCTCGCGCCGGAACGGACGGAAACGAGAAGGGGATTCTTCTTGTCGCCGAACTTCTTGCCGTTGATCTCTTCCATCTTGGCGACGTATTCCATGACTTCCGCCATGATTTCGTCGTTGATCTTTCTGCCGTCTTCGTAGTACTGGGTGCAGGCTTCGGTGGAGATGGTGAAGCCCTGGGGAACCGGCAGACCGATCTTGGTCATCTCAGCCAGGTTCGCGCCCTTGCCGCCGAGGAGCTCGCGCATGGTGGCGTCGCCTTCGGAGAAGAGGTAAACATACTTCTTGGACATTGGTTGAAAGTACCTCCGCATAAAATATATAAATGGTTTTGCCAACGGATTGATCGCGCGCCGGTACGCAGAAAAAAGGCGTTCCACGCGCTTTTTTAGTATAACATAAATCGCCGGAAAATACTACCTTCCTTTGAAAAGAAATTCAAGTTTTCCATAATGCCCACAAAGCGGCGAAAATGAAGGCCCGGATTTGTGCGGAATTTCCCCGGATCCGGCAGAAGCGGGGCGGAAGAGCGGAGATCGGGCGGACGGCGCGGGGAGGATCGGAAAACGCACGCGGGGAGGGGCGGGAAAGAGTGAAAGCAGAACACTTTGTGAACTTTTTGTGATCCGCTTGCGCTTTCTCCGGGATTGTATTATAATGGGTCCATCGAAAATATGTTCTCCCGAATGAAAGAAAGGAATTGCACAACATGGCTGGAAAGACTTCCGCAAAGAAAACGACGGCCGACGTCGCCGACAGAACCCCCGAGGAGAAGAAAAAAGCGCTGGATACCGCCATCAGCCAGCTTGAGAAGAGCTTCGGCAAGGGAACCGTCATCAAAATGGGCGAGAACCCGAAGATGAACGTCTCCGCCGTGTCCACCGGCTCCATCTCTCTGGATATCGCGCTCGGCATCGGCGGCCTTCCGAGGGGGCGCATCGTCGAGGTCTACGGCCCCGAATCCTCCGGTAAAACCACCCTCACCCTCCACGCCATCGCCGAGGTGCAGAAGGCCGGGGGAACCGCCGCCTTCATCGACGCCGAACACGCCCTCGACCCCGTCTACGCAAAGAACGTCGGCGTGGATATCGACAATCTTCTCGTCTCCCAGCCGGATTCCGGAGAGCAGGCCCTTGAGATCTGCGACGCTCTGGTCCGCTCCGGCGCGATCGATATCGTGGTCATCGACTCCGTGGCGGCGCTCGTTCCCCAGCAGGAGATCGACGGCGATATGGGCGCGTCCCACGTCGGGCTTCAGGCGCGGCTTATGTCCCAGGCTCTGAGAAAGCTCTCCGGCACCATCTCCAAAACCAACTGCATCGTGATCTTCATCAACCAGCTCCGCGAAAAGGTCGGCGTCATGTACGGCAATCCGGAGACCACCACCGGCGGCCGCGCCCTCAAGTTCTACGCCTCCGTCCGCATCGAGATCCGCAAGTCCGAGGCGTTGAAGAACGGCAGCGAGGTCTACGGCAACCGGGCCAAGTGCAAGGTCGTGAAGAACAAAGTCGCCCCGCCCTTCAAGGTCGCGGAGTTCGACATCCTCTACGGCACGGGCATTTCCAAGGCGTCCGAGATTGTCGAGATGGGCACGGAGCTCGGGATCATCGAAAAGTCCGGCGCGTGGTTCTACTATGACGGAAGCCGCCTCGCGCAGGGCCGGGACAATGCCCGCATCGCCATCGAGAACGATCCGGAACTGGCCGCCGAGATCGAGGAGAAGATCAAGGCGAAGGCCACCGCCCCCGATATGGAGCGCGCCGAGGACGAGGAGGAGGACGGACAGATGCCTTTGGACGACGAGGACGACGACGAAGCCCTCGATATCCGCGTCCTCGATCTGGACGACGACGAATAATACAAATTCCATTCTAAATCATAGATTTAGAATGCCCTGAAAGTCATTCTGACTTTCAGGATCACGCAAAACCATTGCAAAATGGTTTTGCGTGGAATTAGTATAAGACCCCCCGGAAGACCGGGGAGACGAGGCGTCATGACTGTCACCACCATCCAATACGAAAACTGGCGGAACGTAGCCGCCGCGCGCGTGGAATTCAGCCCCGGGATCAACGTTCTGTGGGGCATGAACGCGCAGGGCAAATCGAATATCCTCGAGGGGATCTACTTCTTCGCCCGGGGCCGTTCCTTCCGCGGCGTCCGGGAGCGGGAGCTGGTGAGGTTCGGCGAGCCCTTTGCGAAAGCCTCCCTCTCGTTCCGCCGGGACGGATACGCAGACGACACCGCGCTCGAGGCCGTCATCCCGGAGACGGGCCGGAAAAAACTCTTCCGCAACGGCGCCCCTCTGTCCTCCGCCGCCGAGATGGTCGGGAATTTCCGGGCCGTGCTCTTCACTCCCGCGCATCTGTCCGTCGTCACGGGCGGCCCGGCTGAGCGCAGATCCTTTCTCGATATCGCCCTGTCCCAGATTTCCGCCGACTACCTCGCGTGGCTGCGCCGGGGAACAAGGCTTCTGGCGGAACGGAACGCCCTCGTCAAACGGGCCGGAGACGGGGAGCCGGTGCGGCGTGAGGAATGGGAGGTCTATGCGGAGGGGCTCGCGGAGTGCGGCGTGTGGATCGCCTCGTACCGGCGGGAGTACGTTGCCCTGCTGTCCCGGGCCGTGGAGCGGTATTTCTCCGGCATGACCGGGGGAGCCGAGATTCCGGCCCTGACCTACCGGTCCCACGCCCTCCCCGAAGGATCCGACGCGCCGAATCCCCTGACCGATCCCGCCGGAGCCGGACGGACGAGACCCGATCCCGCGCCCCTGTACGCGAAGCTGACGGAGAACCGGGAGCGGGAGATCGCCGCCGGATCCACGCTCTGGGGCATCCACAAGGACGACGTGATCCTGACGCTCAACGGCGTGGAGGCCCGCGCGTACGCCTCTCAGGGACAGCAGCGGAGCTTTATCCTTTCGATGAAGCTCGGCGAGGCGGAGATTGCCCGGACGGTGGGCGGCGAATACCCGGCGGTGCTGCTCGACGACGTGTTCTCCGAGCTGGACGAAAACCGCCGCCGCTACATCCTCGACGCGCTGTCCGACGGCAACGCGGAGGGCGGGGAGCCGTCCCGGCAGATCATCATCACCTCCTGCGAGCCCGACGTGATCCCCGGATCCCGCGCCGGGCATGTGCGCTTTCACCGGGTGGAAGGCGGCAGGGTGTCGGAGGCGTGAGAGAGGGAAGGGCATGGGGAATGCGGAATTCAGAATTCAGAATGAAGGATAAAGAAGCGGCGGAAAGCGGGAGAAAGGTATGATCATCCGTGGTGTAGAGGAGTCCGCCGGTTCCGTGGAGGTATCCGTCGGGCCGGATCTGCCGGGGAAAGGCGGCGGCGGGGAGCGGTTTTCGCTGTCTCCGGGAGAGTGGAAGCGGCTGAACCGGGCCCTCGGGTACGATCCGGCGGCGGGACTGTTTCTGTCCCCCGGCCAGCCCGTGGACGAGGAGACTTACGACCGCATCCGCGCGGCGCATGAACGGACTGCCGCTCTCAGGGACGCGGCGAACCTGCTTTCCTATTCCGACCGGAGCCGGAGCGCGCTGTTCCGCCGCCTGAGGGAGCGCGGTCACAGCCCGGACGCCGCGGAGCACGCCGTGTCCTTCCTCGAGAAGAAGGGGGTGCTCGACGACGGGGCGGCCTGTCTGAAATACGCCGAGTCCGCCGTCCGGTCGAAAAACGTCGGAAAGAGGCGGATCGTCGCTTACCTTGTCTCGCACGGGTTTTCAAAGGAGGACGCCGTCCGCGCCGCCCGTTCGGTGGATCCGGAGGACTACCGCGCCGCCCTGATCCGCCGGATCCGGAAAAATCATCCCGGACTGACGGGAGATCCCGCAGAGCTCGACCGGTCACAGAAGCAGAAAGCCATAGCCGCGCTCCTGCGGCAGGGCTTTTCCGCCGACGAGATCCGCTCCGCGCTCCGGGACGCACCGTGGGACGCTCTGCCGGAGGGGGAGGACTGAGCATCCGCCCATGCCGGGGAAGATTCGGGATCATCCGGATTTTTCTCCGGATTTTTTCTCTTTTTTTCGTCCGGGGACTGTGAATTTTCCCCGATCTATGGTATAATTGAACAACGACCGAAAAGAGAGGATCTCTCATGGAACAGATTTACACCATACCCGTCAACGAAGCCTTTGAAAAAGTCCGGGACGAACAGAACATGTGTCCCTTCTGCCTCCTGTACAACCGCCTCGAAGCCGGGGAGCTGGACCTGATCCTCGGCGCGTCCGCGATGGAGCCCGACGTGCGCATCAAAACCAACGAGCTCGGCTTCTGCGATACCCATTTCGGCCTGATGTTCAAGCGTTCCAAACGTCTCCCGCTCGCCCTCATGATGGAAAGCCTCCTCGGCGAGGGGGTGGCGAAGGACATGGAGGGCAACATGGGCATGTTCATCCAGAAGACCGGCGAGGCCGTGGCGAAGAAGATGGAGAAGCGCGCCTGCTCCTGCTACGTCTGCGAGCGGATCGAGAACAACTTCGTCCACATGCTCGAAACCGCCGCCCTCCTCTGGCAGAGCGATTCCGCGTTTCAGGAAAAGGCCAAGGCCGCGCCGTACTTCTGCGTGCCCCACTACGGACGATTCCTCCGGGCGGCGAAGGACCGGCTTTCGAAGAAGGATTTCGCCGAATTCTTCACCGCCATGAACGAACTGGAATCCGGCTACCTCAAGGAGCTGAACGGGGACGTCAGCTGGTTCTGCAAGAAATTCGACTACCGCTATGAAAACGAGCCCTGGGGGAACGCCAAGGACGCCCCCGAACGCGCCCGCCTGTTCCTCGCGGGCAATCTCCACGCCGAGGAAGAGGGCGTGAAGAAAGCGACCGACAGCTTGACCTGAGAGCATCGACCCGGACGGTCTGACCGGCATGCAAACCGAACCTGCGAACGAGAAAGGAGTTTTTTATGGAAGATTCTGTCAACTACGCGGAATATACCGTGGCAAAGAAGCCCGAGGGCTCGAACCTCAAAAAGCGCATCGGCCTCATCGTCCTGTATGTGCTCTACATCACCGCCGTCGTGATCCTCACGATCGTGACCAAGGGCGGCGGCGCCATGTGGGGATTCCTCTTCTTCCTGCTCTTCATCATCATCGTTTTCTTCAGCTGGAAGCTGGTGAAGGAGGACCGGAAATACGAATGCGCGAACGCGAAGCTCGTGATTTCCGAATTGAACGAGGGCATCGGCTCCAAGCCGAGGGTCGTCTCCGAGGAGCTCATCTCCGCCTACAGCATCATCGCGCCCGTCAACGATGAGTACAAGGATCAGTGGTCGAACGCCGACGAGACCATCGACTACCGCGGCGACTCCAAGAGTCCGGACTCCTACTTCGCGCGCCTCGAAAAGGACGGCAAATCCAAGGTCGTGATGTTCGAGGTCACCAACAAGATGCTCAAGGTCATGAAGTTCTACAATTCAAAGGGAACCGTCGTGACCACCGTCAGACGCTGACCGCCCGCATTCCGGAATACTCCCGAAAGCCGCTGCGTATGCTGTGGTATCCGATTTTCAGCATACGGAGCGGTTTCATGATTCATCCTGCCAGCTCGCTGCGTACCGCGGTTTTCCTGCTTGTCGCCGTTTTCACACTCGCCTCCTGCGCGGCGGGGAGCGGGGCGGGATCCGGATTTCCCGGAGAGGACCGCGCAGCCCTGATCGCCTCTTCGGACGCCGTCTTCCACGTCCGGTTTCCGGCGGCGTATTCCGGAGGAGAGGACGTCTGTTGCTCCGGGGACCGGTCCGGGGACACGGTGACGCTGACGGTCGAGCGGCCGGAGCGGATCGCGGGGGTGGTGTTTTCCCTGACCATGGGCGCGAACGAGAGCGGGAGCGGAGCGCGTCCCTTTTCTACCGCCGTATCCGGCCCGGAGTTCCCGGCTGCTTTGCCCGTGGATCCCGCGGCGGCCCGCGCTCTGACCGGCGTGTTTTCGATTCTGTACGATCCGGACGGCCAGCGGGCGCGGGGGGCGGTTCCGGATCCGGAGTCGGGCGGGATCGCGGCGGAGGAGGCGGTCTTTCTCTTCGTTCCCGCCGTGGAGCGGATCGGGGAGGAGACGGCCTTCCGCTATGAGACCGGGACGCTGATCCTCTCGCCGGACGGCCTGCCCGCGCGCGTGGAATGCCCGGATCTCGCGGGAAGGCTCCGCGCGGTCGTGTTCGAGGACTACGCCGTCCCGGCTCCCTGAGCCCAAAGCCCCGAGATTCATCATCATCGCAAGGAAAGAGCATTGACATGAAGCAAAAAAACACAGCGTTCATCTCCCGGGACGCCCTGCTCTCCAACTATGCGGCCATCGACCGCTTGGTGACGGACAACGTCTTCGGCACGGGAAGGGCGAAGCCGCGGATCATCTGCGTCGTCAAGGCGGACGGCTACGGCCACGGGATCCAGACGGTGGCGGGCGCGCTCGGAGACGCGGGATGCGACTATTTCGCCGTGTCCTCCGAGGAAGAGGCGGTCGAACTGCGGGAGATCGAGACCCGCAACGGACGCAACCCGGACATTCTCATCCTCGGCCACATCATGCCGGAAAACGTCGGGGAGATGATCGCCCGGGACATCACCTGCGCCGTGGTCTCCCTCGAAAACGCGCGCGAGCTCTCCGCCGCCGTGTCCGCCCACAACCGCCGCGGAACGAAGCCGAGAGCCGATTCCCTCAAGATCCACATCAAGCTCGACACGGGCATGAACCGGGTGGGATTCCCCGTCGCGGAGGACCGGCGGGAGGAGTCGGTGCGCCAGATCGAGGAGGTCTCGCGCGATCCGAACCTGAACGTCTGCGGGATCTTCACCCACTTCTCCTGCGCGGACGACGAGCTGATGGACGGAAGGATCCTCCCGGGCTACGAGGTCTTCGGCGGGTTCACCGGACTCCAGCTCGACCGGTACCGCTCGGCGGTCAGAGCGCTCGAGGAGAGAGGCGTGAACGTCGGGCTGCGCCACTGCGCCAATTCCGCGGCGACGCTCTGCTGTCCGGAAGCCTATTTCGACGCGGTCCGGGCCGGGATCATCATCTACGGCCTCATGCCGAACGGCAGGCTCGGAACCGGCATCCCGCGGCTCACCCCGGTCATGCGGTTCGATTCGTCCGTGGTGCACCTGCACCGGATGTACCCCGGCGACCGGGTCAGCTACGGCGCGGAGTTCACGGCCTCCCGTCCCATGCTCGTCGCAACGGTCGGGGCGGGCTATGCGGACGGATTCGAGCGGGCGTACAAGGGCTGCTGCGTCCGGATCGGGAACCGGATGTACCGGCAGATCGGGCGCATCTGCATGGATCAGTTCATGGTGGACGTGACGCCGACGGACGAGCGGGACGCCATCGAGAACCCCATCGCGGTGGGGGACGCCGTGACGCTCTTCGGCGGGGACGACGGGCAGATGACCGACACCCTCGCGCGCATGGCCGGAACCATCAACTACGAGGTGGTCTGCAAGGTCTCCAAGCGGGTCCCCCGGATCGTGGAATAAAGAATAACCAATCTTGACGGAGCGACATATGATTTACAACACCATTCTGGACGCCATGGGCCACACCCCGCTGATCCGGCTGAACAGACTTGCGCCGGAGGGCGGAGCGGACATCTTTGTGAAATTCGAGGGGCTGAACGTGGGCGGCTCGATCAAAACCCGCACGGCGTTCGCCATGATCGAGAACGCGGAGGCGAAGGGCCTGCTCTCCCCGGATTCCGTCATCGTGGAGCCGACCAGCGGGAATCAGGGCATCGGACTTGCGCTGGTGGGAGCGGTGCGCGGTTACCGGGTCGTGATCATCATGCCGGACTCCGTCAGCGAAGAGCGGCGCAAGCTCGTGACCCACTACGGAGCCGAGGTCGTCCTGATCCACGACGCCGGGGACATCGGAGCCTGCATCCGGGCCTGCATCGACGAGGCGGAGAGAATGCGCCGGGAGGATCCGAAGGTCTTCGTGCCGGGACAGTTCGACAATCCCGCGAACCCGGAGGCCCAGCGGAACGGCACCGCCCGCGAGATCCTCGAGGACATGGGGGACAGGCGGATCGACGGCTTCTGCTCCGGGATCGGCACGGGCGGCACGGTCACCGGGATCGGCGAGGTGCTGAAGGCGGCCAATCCCGAGACGGCGATCTGGGCGGTGGAGCCCGAAAACGCGGCGATCCTCTCCGGCGGCGCGATCGGAACGCATCTGCAGATGGGCATCGGCGACGGCCTGATCCCCGCGGTGCTGAACCGGGACGTGATCGACCGGGTGTACATCGTCGGCGACGAGGAGGCCATCGGGACGTCGAAGGACCTTTCGTCGAAGGAGGGCATCCTCTGCGGGATCTCCGCCGGAACGAACGTCGCCGCCGCCATTCAGATGGCAAAGGAGCTCGGCCCGGGCAAAAACGTGGTGACCGTCCTCCCCGACACGGGCGAACGGTATTTCTCCACACCGCTGTTTGAATAAAAAACCTCCGTTCCGAATCGGAGGGAAAGGTCGGAGCTATGGACAAGCCGGAACAGAACCGGAAGCTGACCCTGCGCGTCGCCCTTTTGCAGCTGGCGTCGGAGGGGAGCGCGGAGAAAAACGCGGAAAAGGCGGTGAACGCCTGCCGGAGCGCGAAGGAGCAGGGCGCGGATATCGCCCTTCTGCCCGAAATGTACTCCATGGGCTACGATCTGTACGCCCGCCCGGAGGAGGACTGGCTCGCGGAAGCGGTATCGAAGGACTCCCCCTATGTGAAGGCCCTCTCGGACGCCGCGCGGGAGCTCGGGATGGCGGTCGGAGCGACGCTGCTCGAGGCGTACGACCCGACTCCGCGGAATACCCTGCTCCTGTTCGACCGGCATGGGAGGGAGGTCCTCAGCTATTCGAAGGTTCACACCTGCGACTTCGGGCCGGAACGCCGCCTGACGCCCGGGAACGCCTTTCCCGTCTGCGCGCTCGACACCGCGGCGGGATCGGTGAACGTCGGCGCGATGATCTGTTACGACCGCGAATTCCCAGAGTCCGCGTGGATCCTCATGCTGCACGGCGCGGAACTGATCCTCGTTCCGAACGCATGTCCCATGGAGCAGAACCGCCTTGCCCAGCTGCGCGGACGGGCCTACGAGAACATGACCGCCATCGCCACCTGCAACTATCCGGACGGCGAGCCGAAACGCGCCCCGGACTGCAACGGCCATTCGACCCTGTTCGACGGCGTGGCGTACTTCGAGGGCTTTCCCGGCTCCCGCGACACCTGCGTGCTCGAGGCGGACGGCGGGGAAGGGATCTTCGTCGGAGCGCTCGACCTCTCCATGCTCCGGACCTACCGCGCGAAAGAGAATCAGGCCGACACCTTCCGAAGACCCGCCCTCTACCGCAAGCTTGCCGAGGAGCATGAGATTTCCCCCGAATTCCGCCGCCCGGGACGGAGAGGATAACCGCGCGGAAAGTCGGGAGTTCCCGAAAAATAACAGACGCAGAGGTTTGAGTCTCTGCGCCTTTTTGATTCCAAAACGATGGATCCTTTCCAACTTCCCACAGCGCTGTCTGCCGCAGGACGCCGGAATGCAAGATCATTTGTTATCCATCGTGACGGCGTTCGTTATGACTTTTCTGTTTTTCGCGTCCGTGATCACGCACCTGACCTGATACTGTTCGTTGTGGTACAGATGCCAGTCCTGCACGTTCTTGATCTGTTTCGTCGGCGAACCGAATTCGCCCTGTTCCGTATAAGAGTTCCAATCTGTCTTGTAATCTCTCCACTGCCAGTCGTACTTATACGGTTTGGTTCCTCCGTCAACCTCAACGGTGAACGTGACATTCTGTCCTTCTACAACCCAGTAACTGTCCGGCTGCTTGGTGATCTTCAGTTCAGCACCGGCGGCATAGTATCTGTACAGATTGGCCTGAGCTGATTCGACCGTCGTTCCGTTCGCGTCGGTGATCTTGCACCACACCCAGATATAGTCTCCTTGGGACGCTAAGGAATATGGGTCGTCCTCCACATACTGATCCGAGGTTTCGTTCTTTGTGCGGGACGGACCGGTTCCTCGGTAATAATCCGTGTCGATATACCAACTATATGTATATGGCGCTTTGCCGCCCGAAACCGTCACCGAGAAGACCGGCTTGTCAGACGTCGATTTCATGGCGTAATCCTGCGGCTGTTTCGTGATTTTCAGTACCGTAGCAGGCGTTTCCACAGTTCCTAAATCCAAAATGATCGGAGCCAGATAGTCGCGGCTGTTGATGGCGGAATCTTCGGGCAGGAAGGCCAACACAGTGTACCGGTTGAGCGTCAGTGCCCCGGAATCGATCGTGATGCTCGCCGAAATCCCGCTGTTGACGCTGACGGAATTGCGGTAAGCCGCTTTTTTGTATTCTGCATAGAATTCTTCCGAGGTTACGGGGTCATTGCCGGTGGTGTAATACAAGAATACCTGTCCGTCCTTCTTCGCGGTGAAGCGGATCTCGTTTCCGTCCACATACGGATTGACAAGGAATCCGGTGTCGCAGCAGAGGACCGCGAATTCGGTGTAGTAGTCGTCAATATAGAACCGCAGGTACGCATACTTGCCGCCGCCCGATGCAGTGAAGACGTCGTCCGCAGTGATGATGGAACGGGTTGAGGACAAAACCTTGCGGGAGGTCTCGCCTCTGGAATTCACGGCGACGACTTCGAGGCTGAACGTGTTGGCATAGTGCGAAAGGTCGTCAGGGGTGAGGGTGAAGGGCTCGCTGTTGACGTCAAGACCATAGATCCGGTCGATATCGGCGAGGGACAGCGCGGAGCCGATCGGGTAGCGGTCCTTTTTCAGCTCGACCGTCATGCTGTAGATCCTGTTGCCGGCGGTCGTCCGGACGTTCAGGGTCGGTTTGGCGGGGGTGACAGTGAAGCCGGGGATCGCCACGGAATAGAGCTTGTGCTGGTAGTTGACGTCAACGGTGATGGTGGTCGTCTTCGTGCCGGTGGTGATGTCGGCGTCCTTGAAAACGTAGGGCCATACCAGAAGGGCTGCGCCGCTCAGCGTGGCAACCTGATTGTTGTTTTTATCGCGGACAACGAGGTACAGACCGGCGGTGTCAAGCTTATCGCCCACGGAGTAGGCTTTCTTGGTGGGGCCGGAGTAATAGGAGACGGTGTACTCCGCCGTGTCATCCGCTGAAACCTGAACAGTGTACATTCCGCCGATCGTATTGGAAGTGCTGTCGTACGCGCGCACAATGGTCGTTCCGGGCTGCTGCGCGGTGATCAGGCCGGAATTCGAGACCGTTGCGACGCTTGAATCCGTCGCAAACCATCCGGCAACGGCTGTGCCGCTGTACTCGATCTGCCGGGATTCGCCCTGACGCAGGGTAATCGCGCCGCCTGCGGGAGTGTTTTCTTCTTCCTTGAACCAGACCGCGAAATCCTCCCATCCCGCGAGAAACCGGGCGAGGATCAGCCGGTCTTCGGCGTCCACGCTGTTGTCTCCGTTGACGTCCCCTATCAGTCTGCCGTCCGCGTCTCTTTTCGTCGGGGTGAAATCCGTTCCCCCGGCTGCAAAGACACGCGCGGACAGGATCGGGAACAGAACGAACGCCGCAAGCAGGCCGACGAGCAGCGAGACGAGCGCTTTTTTCTTCATGGCAAGGTCTTTATTCATATTCAAATCCCTCTCTTTTTGAGCCGATTGTCCACGGAATATGCCGCGCGCCTCCGAATGTTCCGAAGACGCGCGTTTTTTCAGAACACCTTTTTTCCCTCAGAGTTTTGCCTTCACCGTAACCTCCGCCTCGCGCGTCACTTCCGTCCGCCCGTCCGGGAGTACGATCTCCTTTTCCGCGTCGGGGGAGGAGCGGACCGTCAGGGTGAACAGGCCGTTTTCGACTGTCCAGCGCACCCGCACGGGGCCGCATCCGGTGTAGACCGTGCCTTCCGCGTGATCCCTGCCCACGTCGGGACGCGGCGCGATCCGGAGTTTTTTCTCCGCCGCCGAGACGGTACGCACGCCGAGTACCACCGCCGCGAACTCGTAAATGGCGATGGCTCCCCACGCATGGCAGTCGCTCCGGGGCGCGTCGGGCGTCTCGGGAATGGTGGTGCAGTTCAGATCGAGCAGTCCTCTCAGCCGGTTCATCATCTCGGCGGTTTCTCCGTACAGTCCGACCTCCTCGAGGGCGCGGAACCAGAAGTAGGCATAGGCGAAAGTGCAGCGGGTCCCGAGCGGGAGCGCGTTTTCCATGATCCGGCGGGAGCGTCCCTCATGCTTTCCGGCGATCCCGGAGAGCACGCACCAGACCTGCATGTGCTGGCTGAAATAGTCGTGGCGGATCTCGTCGGCATAGAGGCCCTTTTCCTCGTCCCAGCAGAGGGATTCGACCGCCGCTTCGGTCCGATCCGCCCTTGCCCGGTATTCCGCGCCCGCGGAGGTTCTCCCGCAGACGTCCGCAAGCTCCGCGGCCCGGCGCAGGATCCAGACGTACATCGCGGAGACGATCGCCTTGCAGGGTTCTTCCCCGGTCACGGGTTCCCCGGCGCTCCGCCCCCACGCGGTCGCCCAGTCCACGAAGTCCCAGTACATCGTCCGGCGCAGAAGTCCCGATTCGTCGAGCGTCCCCTCGAACCATTCGAGCACGCCGTCGATGGCCCGCAGATTTTCCCTCACCAGCGCGAGGTCTCCGAACCGCTTGTAGTGCTCGGACACCATGAAGATATAATAGAAGGAGAAGGACGGGATGTACTGCGCCTCCACCGTCGGATAGCGGCTGGACAGAAGCCCGTCGGCCCGCTGGGACAGCCGGAAATCGCGGATCGCCTTCCGGGCCAGCGCGTCGTCGTCCGTGAGCTGATAGTTGAACAGCATCTGGAGGGACGTGTCCATGGCGTACTGGAGCTGTTCGTAATACGGGCAGTCCTCGTAGCTCTCCTGCATGCAGCGCATGAGCGTTGCGACGGAGATCTTCCAGAGCCGGTTGTCCGTCTCACTCCCGAAGTCGCATCCCTCGGGAACGGTCAGCGGATAGCCGATCTCCGTGAAGGCAAAGGAGGCGAGGGAGAGATTTCCCTCCGTCTCGATCCGGATGATCCGCGCGCATCTCGGCCAGAACGGTTCGTAGACGAAAGTCCCGTCCGCGTCGATCTCGTCGTAGACGCCGCCGAAGGAGAGGGAGCGGTCCAGACGGTCGCGCTTCTCCCCGCCGCTTCCGAAGGATTCCGCGTAGGTCACCCGGGCGTGTCCTTTGCCTTTGAAGGTGAAGCGCGGGAACCCGAAGGTCAGCTCTTCGGCGATGAAAAATCCGTCCCCGGATTCGGCGAAGGGCACGTCTTTCTGGTACAGCATCGGGATTCTGCGCGGGATGACGAACATCGGGTTGACGATCCCCCACGGATAGGGCTGCTCGCGGGGAGAATCCACACGGGCCGCTATTTTGGCCCCGACCCACTCTGCGGGTTTTGCGCAGGCTCCCCCCTTCGCGTCTTCCTCAAAGACGGCGGCCCCGGCGAATCCCGTGTGAGGAGCGAAGGAAGCCGTGGGAGAGGGCGCGGTTTCCCAGCTGTCGTCCGTCCGGATCACACCCTCCCCGCAGTCCATCTCGACGGCGAGAAGCAGATTTCCGGTCCGGCGGACGCCGTACACATTGCAGGGCTTGGTCATGTCGCCGTTGTCCGCCAGCTGCAGCACCTCGCAGAAGAGTTCGTTTTCTCCCTCCTTCAGATAGGGCGCGGCGTCGAAGCTGTCGTAGTACTTTTCCTCGCCCGAGGGACGGCAGGGGCCGAACGCGGCGCGGCGTCCGTTGATGAAGAGCTTGTACCGCGCCTCGGCGGAGAGGTTGACGGGGGCCTTGCCGGGTGTTTTCGAGAGCGTGAAGGTCTTTCTGAACCAGTAAATGCGGTTGTCGGAATACACGGCGTCGGGATGGGTGATCCATGCGGAGCGGAACATGGCGCGATCCTCCTGTGAGTTCATGGAATGAAATTCTTCCCGTATTATACCACAACCCGCGTAGCTTGACAAGTCCCGCCGGTTTCACGTCTTCCGCGCGGCGGAGGGAAAAGCAAAGCCCGCGCGTTATTGCTCCGCCAACAGACAAAAGTTTGCCGGAATTGGGATCCGATGCCTGAAACCCAAACGGAGAGAGAGTTCCGGCAGCTGCACGTTTTGAAAACCGACGTTTGGTTCGCTGTTGCAGTAAAAAAATCCTCTTGCGTTTTCCGCGATGTTGCTGTATAATAAATTGAATCAATCCGATCGAATGCTGACCGGAAACGGAAAGGAGAATCCCATGAAACTGAAACGCATCCTCGCCTGTGTGCTGATTCCGGCTCTTCTCGCTCCGCTTCTTCTCTCCTGCGGGGAATCCTCCGAGAACGCCGACCCGACGTCCGTCTCCCCCGCACAGGGTACGGCCGAACCGTCCGCGCAGGGCGACAGCGGCGGATCCGCTGGAGAACCCGAAGAGGATCCCAACGCCGCGCTCTACGCCGATCTGCCCGCCGGGAACTTCGACGGGAGGACCTTCACCATCCTCGCGCCCCGGCACACCGAATACGACTTCTTCGGCGAAGTGGACGGGGACATCATCTCCGAGGCGGTGTACAAGCGGAACCTCGCCGTGGAGACAGCTCTCGGCATTTCCTTCACGCCCGTTTTCGAGCCGGGCCTCTGGGACGACCGGGACGGCTACTGCGGCAAGGTCAAGAATTCCGTTATGGCCGCGGACGACGCGTATCAGCTGGTCTCCGGCTACGGCGCGTACATCACCTCCATCGCGGCGGACGGCGTCTTCGCCAACTGGAATTCCGTGAACGGCGTGAACTTCGAAAAGCCGTGGTGGAACGGCGACATCGTGTACGAAATGAACGTGGCGGACCACCTGTTCTATGTGACGGGGGATCTGACCATGACTTCCGTGGAATACCTGTTCAGCATCTTTTTCAACAAGCTCCTGATGGAGGACACGGGCTTTGAATCCCCCTACACGCTGGTCCGCGAGGGGAAATGGACGCTCGACGCCCTGAAAACCTACTCCGCGACGCTCTCCATCGACTTCAACGGCGACGGGAAAATGACCATCGACGATATGTACGGCTACTCCACCGACGCGACGAACATGGTGTCCGGCTACATGGCCGCCTTCGACGCGGACGTGACGGTGAAGGATCCCGAGACCGGCCTGCCCGTGCTGGCCATCAGCGAAGAGAGCTTCATCGACAAATTCCTCTCCATTCAGGCGTTCCTCTGCGAGGATCCGTCCGTGTTCCTCTCGACCGACGAGGGCAGCTATGTGGGCGACGACCGCGAATCCGCGAAGATCTTCTCCGAAGGGAGAGCGCTTTTCGTGGCCGATATCCTCGGCAACTCCGCCGCCATGCGCGACGTGGACTTCGACTTCGGCATCATCCCGTATCCGAAGTACGACGAGGCCCAGCAGGACTACCACACCACCGCGTGGGACGCCTACAACCTCTTCTCCGTCCCGCGGACCGCGGAGCTGGACTTTGTCGGGATCGTCACCGAGAACATGGCGGCGCGCTCCTTTGAGGAGGTCCTGCCCGCGTTCTACGACAAGGCCCTGCTTTCCAAATACGCGAGGGACGAGGACAGCGCGGAGATGATCTCCCTGATCCGTTCGAGCGCGACCTACAACTTCGGCGTGGTGAACTCGCCCCACATCGGAAGCCCGGGACATATCTGGCGGGATCTTGTCGGATCGAAGTCGAACAACATCGCCTCGAAGACCGGCAAAAACGCGAAGGCCATGGTCAAATCCCTCGAGAAATTCTTAGACAAGACGTATCTCGGCGGCGAATGACCTCCTTCGTCCGGACTCCGCAATCTTCACAGAGCGCTATAACCGATCATAGACTTTTTTGAACACAATGGCACTTGACAGAATTGCGGGGCGGATGGTATAATTCTTGCATCAATCCGGTAAAAAAACAGAAAAGAGACGGCCATGGGGAACTTTTTTGACGAACTGAAATCCTTCGATCCGGAGGTCTTCGCGGCCTGCGAGGACGAGCTGGAACGGCAGCGGCACAACATCGAGCTGATCGCGTCCGAGAACATCGTCTCGAAGGCGGTGCTGCTCGCGGCGGGCGGCGTTCTCACCAACAAATACGCCGAGGGATATCCCTCCAAGCGGTACTACGGCGGATGCCAGTATGTGGACGTCGTGGAGGACATCGCCAGAGAGCGCGCGAAAAAGCTCTTCGGGGCGGAACACGCCAACGTCCAGCCCCACAGCGGCGCGAACGCCAATCTGGCCGTGTTCTTCGCCCTGCTCCAGCCGGGAGACACCGTTCTCGGCATGAACCTCGCGGAGGGCGGACACCTGTCCCACGGTTCCCCGGTGAATATCTCCGGCAAGTATTTCCATGTGGTTCCCTACGGCGTGGATCCCGTGACCGAGCGCATCGACTACGACAAAATGGCCGCGATCGCAAGAGAGGCAAAGCCGAAGCTGATCGTGGTCGGCGCGTCCGCATACTCCCGGATTATCGATTTCGCCCGGTGCCGTGAAATCGCGGACGAGGTCGGCGCGTACCTGATGGTCGATATGGCCCACATCGCAGGACTCGTGGCCGCGGGCGAGCATCCCTCCCCGGTCCCCTATGCCGACGTCGTGACCACCACCACCCATAAGACCCTGCGCGGACCCCGCGGCGGCATGATCCTCTGCCGGGAGGAGCTTGCGAAGCAGATCGACAAGGCGGTCTTCCCCGGAACGCAGGGCGGCCCTCTCATGCACATCATCGCGGCGAAGGCGGTCGCGCTGGGCGAAGCTCTCACGGACGACTTCAAGGACTACGCCCACCGGATCGTCGTGAACGCGAAGGTTCTGAGCGAAGAGCTGACGGCCCGCGGCGTGAAGCTGGTCTCCGGCGGAACGGACAACCACCTGATGCTCTTGAAGCTCACCGACACCGGCGTCACCGGCAAGGATCTGGAAAAGCGGCTGGACGAAGTGCACATCACCGCGAATAAAAACACCATCCCCGGCGAACCGCTCAGCCCCTTCGTCACGAGCGGCCTGAGGATCGGAACGCCCGCCGTCACCACCCGCGGCTTCGGAGCGGATGAAATGAAGCAGATCGCCGGATGGATCGCCGACGCGATTTACGACTTCGACGGCAAGCGGGACGCAATCGCCTCCGGCGTAGCCGAACTCTGCGAAAAGTTCCCGATTTACAGATAACGCAAAAGACAGCGAAAAACAACCGCATGCTTCCGCCCGTCAAAGAGCGGTCATGCGGTTTTTCCGTCATGAAGGATTGCCCGTCCCGTTACAGCGTCAGATACCGTGCCGTTGCGGCGAGGGCTTTTTCCCACTCTTCCCGGACGGGCTGCGGGAGCTTGCCGCTCACGTTCGTCTCAAGGGAGAGCGTTCCTTCGAATCCGATCTCGTGCAGCGCGCGGGAAAAGTCCGCCCAGTCGATCACGCCGCGGAAGGGGAGCCAGTGGTAGTCGCCGCGCCCGTCGTTGTCGTGAACGTGGAGGCAGGCCAGATAGTCCTTTCCGATCATCCGGACCGACTCCGCCGGGGAGATCCCGAAGACCGCCGCGTGTCCCGTGTCGAGACAGATCCGGAAATACGGGGAATCGAACTCCTTCACGAAGTTCAGTACCTGCTCCGGGGTGGACAGGATCAGCTTGGGGAACGGCATGTTTTCGAGCGCGATCACAACGCCGACCGCTTTCGCCTTTTCGATCAGCCGCGCGAAGAACTCCCGGTTCAGCTCCGTGAATCGCTCGGGATCGGGACACTCGCCCCCGCCCCACGGCATGATGTTGTGGATGGCCATGCAGGGCGCTCCGACCGCCGCCGTTCCCTCGAGCGCGATCGACATCTTCTCGAACCGCTCGGCTCTGTCTTCGTCGGTGAAATCCTGCGGGGGAAACCGCCACGGACCGTGCGTCTGGGAGAATTCGATCCCCGCGTCCCGGGCGGCCCGTCCGATTTCCTCCCACCGCTTCAGCCTTTCCGGGGCGGGGGCGGTGAACCATTCGGTTTCGGTGTTGATGAATCCCCCAAGATCCGCGCAGTCGTAGCCCAGGAGCTTCAAATGGGCGAGGTTCTTTTTTGCGGCCTCGGGATCGAGCGCAAAGTTGACGGCAATTCCGGTTTTCATAGGTTCCTCCCGTGTCAGGCAGATTGTGCCGAGGGCTTTGTCCGTATTATACTCCATCTGGCGGACAATTGCAAGAGAAAAAGAACCTCCCCCGTCCCGCGGAAAAGCGGAGAGCGGAGGAGGATCGGAGCGGAAAGCCCGCTTATTTCATCGTTCTCAGCGTCTTCGGATCCACGAACTTGCAGAGCAGGACGATGACGACGGCGCAGAGGATCGCGTTCGGGAGCATGTACCCGCCGTTGTAGAGCAGGGAGTACAGCCACGGAGCCTGTCCCTCGGGCGCATAGCTGCCCCAGATGATCCATCCGGAGAGGAAGCTGCACACGAACCGGAGCAGATTGACGCAGACCGCGCCGACACCGTATCCGATCAGACGGCGCTTGCCGAAGGGCTTGGCGAAGAGATCCGCGAGACCGAACGCCGTGAACGCGAGCACATAGTCCAGAAGCACCACGCCGACATAGCCGAGGAACGTCCCGGTCGGCGGGGGATAGAACCCGGTCACCATCTGCACGACGGAATAGACCAGACCGGAGCCGAGGCCCCAGAGAAGTCCGTGACGGTAGGCGATGTAGATGATCGGGACCGCCGCGATGGAGACGGAACCGCCGTTCGGCCATTTCGGCATGGGGATCAGATCGATCACCACGGCCAGCGCGACCATGAGGGCGCATTCCACGAGCACGCGGATGCTGCTGTTCTGCGCAGAGTTTTTTTTGTTTTCTGCCATTTTCAGAATTCCTTCCTTTGGATAGAGATGGGCGAACAACCGCGTGAAGCGTTGTTGGAGGCTGCAAAAAGAAAAACCGCGATGAAACACCGCGGGTCGGCGCGATCCGGACGGGATCCTCCGCGTGGAAGGACGTGTCCGGGGTCGGTCGGTATGTTGTGCTCCCTACGCCGGCATTACCCGGATCAGGTTAAGGGTTCGCCCTCATTCCGTCATTCCTTCGGGAACGGGGACGTCTCAGCAATCAGCACCCCTGCGTTTGTTCGGGCCTTAGTATAGCACAGTGGCGCGGGTTTGTCAAGAGGCGGGCGGAGAATCGGGCGGATCCGCCGAGGGCTTTTTCGTCGTGACGCGGCAGGAGAGCCAGACCACGACCGTCGCCGGAATGCCCAGCGTCATGAGCAGCCACGGATCCCGGCCGCGCAGAAGCCAGCAGATGAGAAGGAGCATGCCCCACACGAGCAGGGTGACGGAGAGGAACAGGTGTGTCCGGCTCCCCCAGAGCGAGGCGAAGACCACGAGCAGGATCGCGGACACCGGAACGGCGAGGAAGAACCCCGTGACGAGGGATTTTCCCGCGATCAGCCCGGCCGCATAGATCAGAGCCGACAGCATCCAGACCCCCGCCACGGAGAGGGCCGCGATGTTCCGCCGGTTGATCTGATATTCCGCGCCGCCGGATCTTTCACCGGTTCCGGCTCCGGTTCCGGATTCGGGGGACGGCTCCTCCTCCGGATGGTCCGCGGAAAGCATATAGTCCACCGTCACGCCGAACAGATCCGCCATCGCCTTGAGGCAGAGCACGTCCGGAAGACCGTCGCCGCGCTCCCATTTCGAGACGCTCTTGTCGGAATAGCCGAGCTTCTCCGCCAGCTCCGCCTGAGTGAATCCGCGCAGGCGGCGCAGGGCTGCGATATTCCCCGCAATCACGGCTTGCAGATTTTCTCCCGCCATGCGCTCCTCCTGTCCGGCCGATCCGGGTCAGCGGACTTTTATAGTTAAAATCGATAACCGAGCGTTCGGAAATTCCGCTCTACTCCGGGTGGAGAGGCTGTTTTCTCTCTATTTCGGGTGGATTCCACGATCCGTAGTCCTCCTCCCGGTGGAGTTCCGCTCCGTAGAACGGGTTCTCCGGGACAGGGGTGGCACACCGCTCAGTCTTATGGTATCATTTTAACACAAAATCGCGCGGCGTGCAAACTTTTTTCGGTGAAGGGAATATGAAGCGGATATTAATTTTTGGCGATTCCATTCTGAAAGGCGTCTACTACTGCGGCGAAGAGGGGCGGCACAGGCTGTACCGGGAGCGGACCGGCGAGCTCGTCCGGGCGGGATTCGAAGTGAAAAACTGCTCCGTGATGGGCGCGACGGTATCGACCGGAGAAGAGCTTTTGCATCGGAAGCTCGCGGACGTTCTTCCCGCGGACGGCGAAGACCGAAGCGATACGGCGGTGATCCTTGAGTACGGCGGCAACGACTGCGACTACAAATGGCAGGATATTTCCGCCGATCCGAACGGGGATTTTCTCCCGAACACGCCGGAGGAGACTTTCGTGAACCGGTACCGGGCCTGCATCGACTACGTCCGTTCGACCGGGGCGAAGGCGTATCTCTGCAACCTCGTTCCGTTGGATCCCGAACGGTATATGGAGTGGATCTCCCGCGATCTCAGCCGGGACAATATCCTCCGCTGGCTGGGGGACGTCGGACGGCTGTACCGCTGGCAGGAGGTCTACAGCCGCATTGCGGAGCGGATCGCGTCCCTTGCCTCCGTGCCTCTGATCCCCGTGCGCGAGGCGTTTATGGCGACCGGCGGATACCGCGGCCTGATCTCCCCCGACGGCATCCATCCCACCGTGGAGGGCCACAGAGTGATCGACCGCGTCCTGATCGAAGCGATGCGCTGAGACGGGAGAATATTTTTAATCAAACAGAAACCGGTGTGCCCGACGCGGTCTGGAACTGCGATGCGGGAACACCGGTTTTTTCGCGCTCTGCGTTCCCGGGCCGATTCTTTCCCGCCGTTCAAATCCGCGCGCGTCCGGGGCTCCGATTTTGTCTATTTCTCCGATTTGGAGCCAATCGCGCGGAAGGAGGCCCGAGAGCATTGACAGGAACGGGAATTTATGATAAAATACGGTTACATATACAGGAAGATAGAGGCGCGCCCAGTCAAGAGTACCGCGCAGAACGGCCTGCCGACGGAGGATCCCATCCACGGGACGATCCGGGCCGCGCGGAAAAGGGACGGGCGCCGAAGCGGATTTCCCCGGCAGGGCGGTCCGCTGGCCGACAGGGAGAAGATCCCCCCGGCTGTCGCAGCAGTGCGGAGCGCTATCGACGTCCCGGAACACCTCCCGAACCGGGGGCAGAGTCTGCCTCGGATTCCGGAGCATGCGGAGAACGGATGGCCTCGCCCCCGTTCTTCTTTTTTTGAAAGGTGAAGCATATGAAACACACGATCTTTACCGGAGCCGCCACGGCCATCATCACCCCCCTGACCGAGGACGGAGTCGATTACAACGCCTTTTCCGACCTGATCGAATGGCAGATCGCCGAGGGGATCGACGCCATCGTCGTTGCCGGAACCACGGGCGAGGGCTCCACGCTGACGGACGAAGAACACAGACAGGTTCTGAAATTCGCCGCCGAACAGGTTCGCGGGCGCGTTCCCGTCGTGGCAGGAACCGGATCCAACGACACCGCCTACGCCATCGACCTGACCAAGGCCGCGTGCGAGGTCGGATGCGACGCGATGCTCCTTGTGACGCCCTATTACAACAAGGCCACCCAGAAGGGACTTGTGACCTCCTTCAAGGCGATCGCCGACGCGTCCACGAAGCCCTGCATCCTCTACAACATCCCCGGACGGACCGGCTGCAACCTTCTGACCCCCGCCCTGTCCGAGCTGGCCGACCACGACCGGATCGTCGGCGTCAAGGAGGCCTCCGGGAACATCTCACAGATCGCCGAGGAAGCCGCGGTCTGCGGGGACAGGCTGGATATTTATTCGGGCAACGACGATCAAATCGTGCCCATCCTCTCCCTCGGCGGCGCGGGCGTGATTTCCGTCCTCTCGAACCTTCTGCCCCGGGAGACCTCCCTCATGTGCCATAAATATATGGAAGGCGACGTGAAGGGCGCGCGGGAGATGCAGCTCAAATATCTGCCCCTCATCAACGCCCTCTTCTCCGAGGTCAACCCGATCCCCGTCAAGGCCGCCATGGCGCATATGGGATTCGGCAAAAACTACGTCCGCCTGCCCCTCACCCCCATGGAAGAGGCCCACGAGGCGAAGCTCGTCGAAGAAATGCGCAAGGTCGGCATCCGGGTATGACCGGACAGGGAAGCGAGGAAGAGCCTTATGAAGATCATCATTTCCGGGCTGCTCGGCCATATGGGCAGGGAAGTTCTGAATCTGGCGGAGAACGGCGTGCGCGGAGCCGTGGCGGTCGGCGGCGTCGATCCCATGTACGCGGGCGGGGAGTCCCCCGTTCCCTGCGCGCGGAGCTTTGAGGAGGCCGCGTCGGATCCCGCGCTGAATCCCCTCTTCCGATCCGCGGACTGCATCGTGGATTTCAGCCGCCACGACGGAGCCGGTCCCCTTCTGCGCTATGCCGTATCCTGCGGCATCCCCGCCGTGATCGCCACGACCGGCCACACGGAGGAGGAAAAAACCATGATCCGGGAGGCGTCGGAGCGGATCCCCGTCTTCTTTTCCGCCAACATGTCCCTCGGGATCGCGCTTTTGGTCGAGCTTGCCAAGCAGGCCGCCGCCGCCCTCCCCGAGGCCGAGATCGAGATCGTTGAAAAGCACCACGACCGGAAGCTGGACGCCCCGAGCGGGACCGCCCTCATGCTGGCCGAGGCCATCCGCGAAGTCCGGCCCGCCGCCTATCCCGTCACCGGACGGAGCGGACACAGCAAGCGCACCGCGGACGAGATCGGCATCCACGCCATCCGGATGGGCAATATCGTCGGCGAGCACGAGGTCATCATCGGCACGCCCAACCAGACTGTCACCCTCAAGCACGAAGCCCACAGCCGCGCCCTCTTCGCCGAAGGAGCCCTCGCCGCCGCCGCTTTCCTCATCGGCAAACCCGCCGGCCTCTACGACATGAAGGATTTGGTGTGAGGCATCGGAATCCAGAATCCCAAACGTTTCATACCTTATAGAAAGGCAGATTTCCATGAAACTCGCTATCTACGGTTACGGCAATCTCGGCAAAGGCGTGGAGTGCGCCGCTGCCAAAGCGCAGGACGCGGAACTCGTCGGCATCTTTACCCGGCGCGATCCTTCGTCCGTGAAACCCCATTCCGGCGTCCCCGTCTATCCCGCGGCGGACATTCTGAACTTCCGGGATGACATCGACGTTCTTATCATCTGCGGCGGCTCGGCGACCGATCTGCCCGGCATGACGCCCGCTTTGGCCAATGACTTCAACGTCCTCGACAGCTTTGACACACACGCCTCCATTCCGGAGCATTTCGACCGCGTGGACAAGGCGGCGAAGGAGAGCGGCCACATCGCCCTCATCTCCGCCGGATGGGATCCCGGAATGTTCTCCCTCAACCGCCTCTATGCCTCCGCCGTTCTTCCCGACGGCTGCGACTACACCTTCTGGGGCCGCGGCGTCAGTCAGGGCCATTCCGATGCCATCCGCCGCATCGAAGGCGTGAAGGACGCCAGACAGTACACCGTGCCCGTTCCCGAAGCGCTGGAGAGAGTGCGCCGGGGCGAGAACCCGACCCTGAGCGTCCGCGAGAAGCATACGAGAGAGTGCTACGTCGTCGCCGAGGAAGGCGCGGATCTCGCCCGGATCGAGCGGGAGATCAAGGAAATGCCGCACTACTTCGACGAATACGACACCACCGTCACCTTCATCACGCAGGAAGAGCTGAACCGCGATCACCGTGGCATTCCCCACGGCGGCGAGGTCATCCGCACCGGCGTCACCGGCTGGAACGATGAGAACAAGCATGTGATCGAATACTCCCTCAAGCTCGACTCCAACCCCGAGTTCACGGCGTCGGTACTGGTCGCCTTCGCAAGAGCCATCGACCGGATGCGCCGCCGCGGAGGAACCGGATGCAGGACCGTTTTCGATATCGCGCCCGCCGACCTCTCTCCGCTTTCACGGGAAGAGCTCAGGGCGAAGATGCTCTGATTCCGGACCGCTGACAGACTGAGCCCGCACCGGGCAGGAGGCAATCGTATGAAGGACAGCGCTTTCGTCAGAGCGGGAAACCTGTCCCGCTTCGTCAATACCAACGGACGTCTGCTCGGGGACCGGATCCCGCGCGGCGCGGTTCTGGAATTCCCGGGACTGGGCGGCGGATCCTGCCTCGGCGGTCATATGGACAACGCATTTTACGAAACGGAGTACACCCGCCGGCTCGCGGAGGAGGGGATCCTCGCGGTTTACTGCTGCCTCGGCCCGTGGAGCTGGATGAACCGGGGCGCGGTCCGCATGACGGAGGCGGTCTGCGGCGCATTGACCGAAGCCTACGGCCTCTCCCCCTCCTTCCCCTTCGTCGCAAGCGGCGGGAGCATGGGAGGCACGGGCGCTTTGATCTGGTCCCTCTCGACCCGATTTCATGCGGCGGGATGCGCGGCCGCCTGCCCGGGGATCGACCTTTTGAATCACTTCTTCTCCGACCCGCCGCATGCCCGCTCTCTCCTCGACGCCGTCGCCTCCTATGACGTTCCCATGGAGGAAGGGCTCAAATCCATCTCCCCGCAGTACCGCCTCGACGAGCTTCCGCAGATCCCCTATTTCATCGTGGGAGACGGCGCGGACGAGTGCTTTCCCATCGCCACGACGGATTCCTTCGTCGCCCGCATGCGGGACCGGGGCCTTTCGGTGGACTACCGACGCCTGCCCGACGCCCGCCACGGAGAGTTCGGGGACGGCTCCCGTGAGGCTCTGACGGAGTTTGTGATCCGCTGTGTCGGGTGAATCCCGTCTTTTCCCGGATTTTGACCCGATTTGCCCTCATTTCCCCGCGAAAATAGGATTTTTCATCCGTCCGGTTCTTGAAGATCCGGGCGGATTGTGCTATAATGAGAAATCCAAAGACTACAATCAGATCCGGGAGGTTTCCACAATGGCAGGAATCGGAACGAAATGCGTTCAGGCGGGGTACACCCCGAAGAACGGGGAGCCGAGACAGATCCCCATCATCGAAAGCACGACCTTCAAATACGACACGGGAGACGCCATGGGCGCGCTGTTCGATCTCGAAGCGCCCGGGTATTTCTATTCCCGTCTCCAGAACCCCACCTGCGATATGGTGGCCGCCAAGATCGCCGCGCTCGAGGGCGGATCCGCGGGCATGCTCACCTCGGCGGGACAGGCGGCAAACTTCCTCGCGGCCTTCAACCTCTGCTCCGCCGGGGATCACATCGTCGCGTCCGCGGCTATTTACGGCGGGACCTTCAACCTCTTCTCCGTCACCATGAAGCGGATGGGGATCTCGACGACCTTCGTCTCCCCGGACTGCACGGAGGAGGAGCTCGAGGCGGCGTTCCGTCCGGAGACGAAGATGGTCTTCGGCGAAACCATCGCCAATCCGGTGCTGAAGGTGCTCGATATCGAAAAGTTCGCCAAAGCCGCCCACGCGCACGGCGTTCCGCTGATCGTGGACAACACCTTCCCGACGCCGGTCGGATGCAGGCCCTTCGAATGGGGCGCGGACATCGTCACCCACTCCACCACGAAGTACATGGACGGCCACGGCTCGGCGGTCGGCGGCGCGATCGTGGATTCCGGGAAGTTCGACTGGATGGCCCATGCGGACAAGTTCCCCGGCCTCTGCACGCCGGACGAGAGCTATCACGGCATCACCTACGCCGAGAAGTTCGGAAAAGAGGGGGCGTTCATCACGAAGGCCACCGCCCAGCTCATGCGGGACCTCGGCGTCGTGGCCTCCCCGTTCTCCGCGTATCTGCTGAACCTCGGGCTGGAGAGCCTCCACGTCCGGATGAAGCGGCACTGCTCCTCCGCGCTGGCCATCGCCTCCGCGCTCGAGAAGGATCCCAGAATCGCGTGGGTCAACTATCCCTCCCTCCCGTCCTCGCCCGAGTATCAGAAGGCGGCGAAGTACATGCCGGACGGGACCTGCGGCGTCGTGAGCTTCGGCGTGAAGGGCGGGCGCGAGGCAGCGGGCGCGTTCATGGAAAAGCTGCGCCTTGTCGCCATCGAGACCCACGTCGCGGACGCGCGTTCCTGCTGCCTGCATCCGGCGACCACGACGCACCGTCAGATGAACGACGCGGAGCTTGAGGCCGCGGGCGTGTCCCCGGATCTGGTCCGTCTCTCCGTCGGGCTCGAGGATCCCGAAGATCTTCTCGCCGATATCGACCAGGCGCTGAGGTGAGCTGATTCCCCCGTCCTATGACCGTCTTTGATCGGCGCGGATTTTTCCATACGGACGGCTGTCCGGCGCGAATTTCGAAAATCCCCTTTGCCGGGGACTTGAAACCGCGCCGGTTTTGTGTTATACTGTCCCATATTCCTGAACCGGGAGGTGTTCCCATGCCCATCAAGATCCCGAACGATCTTCCCGCCGTGCAGACGCTGGCGGATGAAAATATTTTCGCCATGACGGAGACCCGCGCCATCACGCAGGACATCCGGCCCCTGCGGATCCTTCTTCTGAACCTCATGCCGAAGAAGATCGAAACGGAGACGCAGCTCTCCCGCGTGCTGGGGAATACCCCCCTGCAGATCGAGCTGACTCTCATCCGCACTTCTACCCACGTCTCGGCCAACACAGCCATGGATCATCTTCTGGCTTTCTACAAGACCTTCGAGGACGTGAAAAACGAGAAGTTCGACGGACTCATCATCACCGGCGCGCCCGTGGAACAGCTGGAGTTCGAGGAGGTGGACTACTGGGACGAGCTCTGCCGGATCATGAAGTGGAGCGAGACGAACGTCCACTCCGTCATGCACATCTGCTGGGGCGCGCAGGCCGGACTGTACTACCACTACGGCATCCCGAAGAAGCCGCTTTCCGAAAAGCTCTTCGGCGTCTATCCCCATCGGGCCGACTACGCGCGTTCCATGCTTCTTCGGGGCTTTGACGACGTGTTCTACGTCCCCCATTCCCGCCACACCACCGTGGACAGGGCGGATATCGAGGCCGTCCCGGAGCTGCAGATCCTCGCGTCCTCAAAGCAGGCGGGCGTTCACATCATCTACGCGCACGAAAAGCGGCGGTTCTTCGTCATGGGCCACGCGGAATACGATCCCCTGACGCTTGACGCCGAGTACCGCCGGGATCTGAACGCGGGGCTTCCCATCCACGTCCCGGAGAACTACTACGAGGACAACGACCCGAACAAGGCCCCGATCGTCAACTGGCGCGCGCACGGAACCCTGCTCTACACCAACTGGCTCAACTACTTCGTTTACCAGTCCACGCCGTACGATCTGAACAAGCTCTGATACTGTTTCAATTTTATAAAAGCATAATTGTGCATAGTATAGCTCTGACAAGTTTTATCTGCACAAACCCACTATGGCCCCCTTGCCCAATGCGCGACTGAAGCTCTTCGACCTCCGGCTACACAAGCAGAGACCGCGCGAGGACAGTGGGATATCCAATCGGTTTTCGATGTGGGGACGAGCGGTCATGTTATGCCATATGGCCAAGGAAACCCCCGCACGGGGGGAAACCTGCGGCCAGAGCTGGTGTCCCCCCGTGCCTCCCGCCCTGAGCAGGGCGTCCAATTCCAGAAACGCGCAGCGTTTCGTTCCTTTTATCCCTTTAGAAGGGATTAAGTATGAGACCAGCGGAAAGGAGCGGATCCGGGTCATGACCTATGTGCTGTCCGATATCCACGGCCACCTGCGCCGCTTCCGATCCGTTCTCGAGCAGATCCGGCCCGGACCGGAGGACACCCTCTTCGTGCTGGGCGACGTGATCGACCGCCACCCGGACGGCATCCGGATCCTCGCCGCGCTCATGGCCTCCCCGTTCGTGCGGATGATCCCGGGAAATCACGAGGACATGATGCTCGCCGCCCTCGCGGACCGGTACGATATGGGACGGCGGGAGGACATGAGAGCCCGGTCCCGCGCGCTGGCTCTGTGGTACGCGAACGGCGGCGAGGACACCCACCGGGCGGTTGAGCGGCTGAGCGAACGGGAGCGGAACCGGATTTTTGCCTATCTGCGGAGCCTGCCCCTCTCGCTCGATACGGAAGTGAACGGCGTCCGGTACCGTCTGGTTCACGGCGCGCCCGAAGAGCTGACGCCCGACGGAGAGGACGTCCGGCAGTTTTCCCTCTGGCAGCGCGTCATGCCCGACGATCCCCTCCCTCCCGGGGTGACGGTGATTTTCGGCCACACGCCTACCGCTCGCTATCAGGACGAGGATCCGCTCCGGATCTGGTACGGCGAGCGGAGGATCGGCATCGACTGCGGCAGCGGCTTTCCCGAGATCGACCCGGCGTACGGCCGCCTCGCCTGCCTGCGTCTGGACGACATGCGGGAGTTTTATTCCGAGATGTGAACCCGCCGACCGCAAACAAAAAAACGCTCCCTCTGTGAGACCGTGACGGAAATTCTGTCCGTCCGCACAGGGGGAGTTTTTCATGGATCCGCATTCGAAAAAGCCGGGTTCAGCTCTCCGGGTAGAGGCGGAACGGGAGCGTTTTTTCCCGATAGACCGCAAGGGGAGCCTCCAGCGTTGAAAGGTAAGTCGCGGGATCGAAGTCCTCGCGTCGGATCGCGTCCGAGCCGAAGAGGTTCGAGAGGAACGGGCGGGTCGTGAACGTTCCGGGATTCCCTTCCGCGAGGCGGCGGATCAGGGAGAGCGCGTACACGCCCGTGTCGAAGGGGCGGAAGGCCTTCCGGTCCGTCACATGGATCTGGATCCCGCGGCACAGCTCCCCGGCATATTTCGAAAAGGTGGGCGTGAAGGCAACCTCCCGGAAGAGGCACCCAGGCAGAATCCCCCCGTCGGCGAGGGCGGTCAGCTCCCGTCTCAGGGCGGCGGAGTCGAGCCACGGCGCGCCGAACTGCTCGAAGGGCTTCGTGGTGCCGCGCCCCTCCGATACGGACGTCCCTTCGAAGAGGCAGGTGCCGACGTAGATCAGCGCGCAGTCCGGGGAGGGCAGGTTCGGAGACGGACAGACAAAGGGAAGATCCCCCTCGTCGAAGAACATATTCCGCACGACGCCGCGGCAGGGAACGACGGTCAGATCCGCCCCGATCCCTTCGGATTCGTTCAGATACCGCGCCAGCTCGCCGACGGTCATTCCAGGGCGGGCTGGGAGCGGGAACCGTCCGACGCCGGAGGAAAACGCGGGATCCAGAATGTTCCCCTGCGCCTCGCATCCGATCATGGGAGGCCGGTCCAGCACCCAGACGGGTACGCCGTGCTCCGCCGCGGTCTTCATGCAGTCCGTCATGGTGTACTGATAGGTGTAGTACCGCGAGCCGATGTCCTGAATGTCGAAGAGCAGGCAGCCG
Organism: Oscillospiraceae bacterium; assembly: GCA_015065385.1. Taxonomy (GTDB): domain Bacteria; phylum Bacillota; class Clostridia; order Oscillospirales; family CAG-272; genus UMGS1696. Next base: position 30,228 of record SVQK01000048.1, read on the forward strand.
AGCGAGGAGAGGGCCTCCTCCGCGCGCGCCTTTCCCGGACCGTAGAGGGAGCAGACGGGGAGCCCGGTCGCCTCGTCCCGGTACTCGTCCACCGCCGCGCCCGCCTGCCGGTCTCCGCGCACGCCGTGTTCCGGGGAGAACAGCGCGGAGAGGGGACAGCGCCCGATCAGCTCTTCGTAGAGCGGAACGGCTGCCTTGGTGATGCCGGTCGGATTGGTCACAAGCCCCACGGAGGAAAAGGATCCGAGCCGATCGAGCAGGCCGGGATCGGAGAGCAGCGCGTCCGCGCCGGAAAGAATCGAACGTTTCATCACGGTCTCACCCCGCTCAGTCGAAGAAGGAGGGAGCGCCCCACGGTGTTTCGCCGGGCTTTGTCACGTCCAGTCCCAGCGCGCGGTCGGCCTCCGTCAGAACGACGTTGTGGAAGATCCGGCGGTCGCGGAAGAACGGTCCCCGGTTGTCCCGCCCGTAGTGGACCGAGTTGGTCAGAAGGACGACGGCGATCCCGGTCCGCGCGTCGCAGTAGACCGAGGTTCCCGTGTAGCCGTTGTGGCCGTAGGAGCCCGGCGTGGTGAACTCTCCGGACGCCGACAGATCGTGATGCCGGAGGGAGAAGCCGAATCCGCGGTCCTCGTCCAGCCCGGCCGTGAAGTCGCGGATGGCCAGCTCGAAGGTGCGCCGGTTCAAAAAGCGCTTTCCCTCGAGAGAGCCGCGGTTCGAGAGCATCTTCGCAAAGCGGATCGTGTCGTCGAGGGAGGCGAACACGCCCGCGTTTCCGGAGACGCCGCCGAGGAAGTGGGCATTTTCGTCGTGAACATGGCCGCAGATATAGTACCCCGTGTGCGAGGACAGCTCGGTCGAGGCGATATCCGGGTCTTCCGGATCGACCAGATCCGGGCGCGTCAGGGGATTGTAGCAGGCCGTTCTCATGCCGAGGGGCGAGAAGACCAGCTCGTCCGCCAGCTTGTCGAGGGGCGCGCCGGCGATGGTCTCGAGGATCCGCTGGAACAGGATGTACCCCATGCAGGAATAGCGGACCTCCTCCCCGGGCGCGCCGAGGGGTTCTGAATCGAGGATCGTGCGGACAGCGTCGTCGGGGCTCTCGCAGACGCTGTAGAGCGGAATGTGGGGCGAGAGGCCGGAGGTGTGGTTCATGAGATGGCGCAGCTCCACGCCGTTGTAATTGCCCGTGTAGTCGAGGAACCGCCAGAGGGAGTCGTAGGGAGAGAACGCGCCTTCCTCCATCATGCGGAGCGCGACCATGGTGGTGGACATGAGCTTGGAGACGGAGGCCATGTCAAAGAGCGTCTTCTCCGTGACGGGCTTTGGATCGGGGTGACCGAGCTCCGTGCCGCTGTAGTCCCGGCGGTTGCCGACCGAGAATTTCAAAAGGGTCTCGTCCCCGCGGACCACGGCGACGGCGGCGCAGGAGTATTGCGTTCCCACCCGCTCGCACACCCGGCGGACGGTGAGGGGAAAGGCGTCCGAATACGGCGTTTTTTCTTCGATGAAGGTCATGACTCAGTCTCCTTTCGGCTGACGGATTCAAGATAATGGCGGACGACGGCGCGGGTGGGATCGGCGGGATTTTCCCGACAGGCGACAACTGCTCTCGCCCCGTCCGGAAGCGCGGCCAGCCGTTCGCGGAACAGGGCGCGCACGGAGGGATTGGACTCGAAGAATCCGCCCGTCAGCACCGCGGGGAGAACGGCAAATGCGGGGGAAAGGGAAGGATCGCCGAGCCCCGCCGCCTTCAACAGCCGCGCGCAGTCGGAGGCGAGGGCCTCCATCTCCCCGCCGAGGATCTCCCGGCAGACGGGATCCCCGGCCTCGTACAGGCTCACCAGCCCGCAGGCCAGCACGGAGAGATCCTTCTTCGGGCGGCGCATGACAAAGTCGATAATCGAGCCGACCGAGCAGCTGTCGAAAAAGTCCCTGTCCGCCGCGGGGCCTCTCCGGTGGGCCTCCTTCCAGCGGTTGAAGAAGGATTCTGCCCCGGAACGGTCCCCGGAGTCGTTCAGCCGCAGGAGCCGCACCGCGCCTTCCCGGGCAGCCGACCAGCCGCTTCCCCGGTCGCCGAGGATGTTGCCCCAGCCCCCCGCGCGGAGGACGGCGTTGTCCTTTGATTGGAAGAACGTCGCGGAGCCCGTGCCGCTGATGACGATCATGCCGGCCTCTCCGGCGGCGAAGTTGGCGTGAAGGGCGAGGGCCGCGTCGCTCACAAGGGTCGCGCGTCCCCCGGAGACGGACAGAAGCGCGTCTGTGAGCCCGTCCGCATCCGTTTGGCGTGCCGCGATCCCGGAGAATCCCGCCGCGCCGACCGAGAGGTGGAGGCAGTTTCCGCCGAGGATCGCCCGGGCAGCTTCGGCGCAGTCGGACGCGGCTTCCCGGATCGAGCGGCAGGCTCCCTCATAGTCCGAGGTCAGGTTGCCGGGGCCCGAGCGGGATTCCGTCTCCGGGAGCGGCGTGAAATCGTCGGCCCGATAGGCCAGCGCGCGGGTCTTGGTTCCTCCCGCGTCGATTCCGATGAGAAAGTCCGGCATGGCGCGATCCTCCTTTCCGGCTGGTTATTCCGTCCGTCCGAGCTTCACGGCGCGGCGGATGTGTCCGGCGGTTTGGCTGAGCAGGGCTTCCGCCTCCTCCCGTCCGATCCCGCACAGTCCCATGACGATGGCGGTCTTCGGGGAGCGTCCCGACGCTTCAAGCAGGGCGGCCGCCTCGTCTCCGGAGCATTCCGCGGCGGAGGCGACGATCCGGCGCGCGCGGTCCGCCAGCTTTTCGTTTGTGATCTGCACGTCCGCCATGAGGTTGCCGTAGGTCTTGCCCGAGAGGATAAAGGCGGCGGTCGAGATCATGTTGAGCATCATCTTCTGCGCCGATCCCGCCTTGAGACGGGTGGATCCGGTGAGCGCTTCGGGGCCGGTGACGGCTTCGGCGGCAAAATCGGCAAGCGCGGAGATCTTCGCGTCCGGCACGCAGGAAACGGCTCCCGTGACCGCTCCGACCGCCCGCGCGTACGTCAGCCCTCCGATCACATAGGGAGTCCGGCCCGACGCGGCGATCCCGACGACGGTGTCCCGGTCCGAGAGGTTCAGGGATCTGAGGTCGGCTTCTCCCAGCTCCGGGGAATCCTCCGCGCCCTCGACGGCTTTGAACATGGCGGACGGGCCTCCCGCGATGAGTCCGATCACCGTGCCGTCCGGGGCCCCGACCGGAACGCCGAACGTGGGGCCGCATTCCGCCGCGTCGAGGACACCGAGCCGTCCGGAGGTTCCCGCGCCCATATAGATCAGCCGTCTCCCGCGGGCAAAGGATGCGGCGGCGGCGCGGGCGATTCCGGCGACTGCGGGCAGGGCAGCCTTCACAGCCCCGGGGACCGTCGCGTCCTCTTCGTTCATGAGCCGGACGATGTCCTCCGCGGGGAGAAGATCCACCTCGGTCGTCCGGGGATTCCGGGTTTCCGTCGTCAGGGCGGAGAAGCGTTCCGTCTGTTCCATGGGATGAGTCCTCCGGTTGCTTGTTTTTGTTTTCAGTCCTCCGCGTTCAGCTCTTCGAATTCCTCGTAGAGCTGGAGGAGGCGGTCTTCGGCGACGGTCTTTTCGTCGGTGAGCTCGGCAGCGCGGACATAGTCGGTCGCGGCCTCTCCGAAGAGGAGGTCGTCGATATCCGCGATCTGCTTTTCCGTCTTTGCGATGGCCCTCTCGACCTCGGCCCTCCGCTTTTCCAACTTCCGCTTTTCCGCCGCGGAGCGCTTCTTTTCGGCGTATTCGTCCTTTGCCGTCTTCTCGACCGCGAGCGCGGAGGCCAGTCCCGCGGACACGGGAAGCCCTTCCGCCGCCCGGTTCTCCCGCCAGGACACATAGTCGTCGTACCCGCCGTGGAAGTCCCGCCCGCCGTCGCCGAGATCGAGGAATCTTGTGGCCAGCTGGCGCATGAAGTACCGGTCGTGGGACACGGCGATGATGGTGCCGTCGAATTCCTTGAGCGCGGTTTCGAGCGCCTCGCGGGATTCGATATCGAGGTGGTTGGTCGGCTCGTCGAGGATCAGCAGGTTCATCCGCGAGAGGATCAGCTTCGAGAAGGTCAGCCGCGCCCGCTCGCCTCCGGACAGCACCCGGACCTCCTTCTCGATGTCGTCCCCCCGGAAGAGGAAGAGCGCGAGGGTGGAGCGGATCTCCGTCTCGGTCAGGTTGGGATAGGCGTTCCAGAGCTCGTCGAGCACCGTGTTGTCTTCGTTCAGGTTCTGGTTCTCCTGATCGTAATAGCCCACCGTGACGTTGTAGCCGTATTCGATCTCCCCGGCGAGCGGTTCGAGCTGGCCGAGCAGGAGCTTGATGAGCGTGGATTTTCCGCATCCGTTCGGGCCGTAGATGAAGAACCGGTCGCGTTTTTTCACGAGGAAGGAGAGATTCCGGAACAGGATATTCTGCCCGAATCCCATGGTGAGGCCCTTGACTTCGGCGACGTCGTTCCCCGATTCGCCGGACGAGCTCAGGGTGAAGCGGATCGAGCGGGGCAGGGCGGAGGGCTTGTCCACCTTCTCCATCCGGGCGATGGCCTTTTCCCGGGATTCGGCGGCGATGATGTTCCGCTCCCGGTTCCAGCGTCTCTGCTGTTCGATATAGGCCTCGAGGCGGGCGATCTCCTTCTGCTGGAGATTGTACTTTTTCTCCTGCTCGGCGCGGTCCTTCTTTTTCAGCTCCACATAGTCGGAATATTTGGCGCGGTAGAGCTTCGCGCGCCCGTTTTCCACGTCGAGGGTCTTGGTGGTGACGCGGTCCAGAAACAGACGGTCGTGGGAGACGAGAATGACGGTTTTGTTTTTCGGATAGGCGGCGAGGTGGCTCTCCAGCCAGACCATGGTGTCCAGATCCAGATGGTTGGTCGGCTCGTCGAGGATCAGGATATCGGGTTCGCGGGACAGAAGCCGCGCCAGAGCCAGACGGGTACGCTGTCCGCCGCTCATCGTGGAGACGGGCCGGTTCCAGACGCTCTCCCCGAAGCCGAGGTTCGCAAGAATGCTTTTGCAGCGGGATTTGAAGTAGAGCCCGCCGTCCCGGATGAAGCGGTTGTTTACGCTCTCGTATTCGCCGGACAGCCGGTTCAGGGTCTCGGTATCGTCCGGGGAGGCTTCGTCCAGCTGTTTCTGCAGGCCGGCGAGTCTGGTTTCGGCCCGGCACAGCTCCGGAAAGACGGCGTACATCTGCCCGAGCACCGTGGAATCGACGGAGGAGCTTTTCGAATCGGAGACCTCCTCCCGGATCTCCCGTCCGTTCTCGTCGATGATGTTGAAGGCGTCGTCCTGATGGAGCATCCCGACGATTTTGTTTTTCGCAATCACGACCTCGCCCTCGTCGTGAGGATATTCTCCCGTGATCATCCGGAGCAGGGTGGATTTCCCGCTTCCGTTCACCCCGACGATGGCGAGGCGGTCCCCGTCTTCGAGGGAGAAGCTGATTCCGGAGAGGATTTCCTTCGTTCCGACGCGGAAGGCCAGATTGCTTACGCTGATGGAAATCATGAACCTATCATCCTTATTGTATTCTGTATCAGGTCAAAAACGGACCGCTCCGGTCTCCGAAGAGCGTCTCCGGCGGACAGGAGCGGCGAAAACCGGTATGTCAAAGGGGAATCATCGATCAAAGGGAAAGGGGGAGGGATCCGGGGGATCAGTACCCGCCGCGGCCCGGGATGGTGTAGGTCTGGGTAGCCGACGGATCGCCGTTTTGCGCCTGTCTCTGGCGGATCACGGTGGGATCGCTCTCCGCGGAATAGGGCTGGGAGGCGCGGGCCTGCTGGTTCTGCGTTCTCCGCTGCGCCGTCTGGGGCTGAGCCTGAGTCTGCGCCTGAATCGGGAATCCGTACTGATTGGCGTACTGCTGGGGCTGCTGCTGCGCGGGTGCGTACGGACGCTGCTGCTGCGCGTACTGGGGGTTGCGGGCCTGCTGCTGCGTCTGTCCGCCGTACTGGTTTGCGTACTGGCCGTTATACGGATTGCCGTACTGTCCGCCGTACGCGTTGGGGTACTGCTGCTGGACGGGGTACTGCTGCTGAACCGGAGCCTGCTGGTTGGGGTACTGCTGCCGGTTCTGACCCTGCCCGCCGTACGGAGCGCGGTTCTGCGTGTAGGACTGCCGGTTCTGACCCTGTCCGTAATACGTCTGCTGATTTGCCGGACGCGGGCGGTTCTGTCCCTGCGGACGGTTCTGGCGCCCGTCGTTGTACAGCCGGTCGTCGTAGGTGTCCTCGGCGGCGAGTCTCTGGCGGGCGTTCTTCCGGAAGAAGGTCCTCTGCATGAAGGCCGCGGCATCGTCGTTGAACATGGCGGCGATGAAGAGCACGACGAAGACAACGACAAACAGGATCACAAGCGCGAGCACGACCTTCAGCACCGTCAGGATGAGATGGGAGAGGGAACTCTTCGCCCCGTCTCCGTCCGCGGATGCTCCGTTCCCGCTCGTATTCGCGTCGGCTGACGCCGCTGCCGATCCGGTGCCCTCGGCCTCCGCTTCCTCCGTTTTCAGCTCGCGTAGCATGAGGATGGAGAGCTGGGAGACGGCCTTGCGCACGGCGCGGTCGATGTTCCCGGCGGCGAAGTCCTCTTCGATCTCCCGGTCGCGGATCCCTTCGAGCGCCTCGTTCGTGATCTTGTCCCCGATCGAAGAGCTCTGGACGAGATAGAACGCGTTGTCGTCGGCGGCGATGAGGATCAGAACGCCGGCGGGGAGCTGCCATTCGGTGTAGACCGAGCGTGCGAATTTGCCGATGTCAACGCCGTTCGTGGTTTTGACCGTACAGACGGCGATGACGGCCTTGACCTCGGAGATCAGGGTGTCGTTCTTCTCCTTGATCTCACGCACCGTCGATTCGGACAGGATCGCGGCGTCGTCGGCGATGTAATCGGTCGGTTTCGGATAGGCCGTCTCCGCGAAGACGGGCAGGGCAAGCGCCGCGGTCAGCGCGAGAACGAGCGCGAGGCAGCAGAGAGCCCGCGGAACCGTTCTCCGCCGGACCCGCAGATCCGCGCTCACCCCGGAGAAACCGGATTTGAGAATGTTGGTCATGATAGGATCCCACCCCTTCGTCTGATTACTGGTTACTGGAAGTTGATGAGCTTTTCCTTGAGCTCGTTTTCGATGCGTCCGAGCTCCGCTTCCGCGGCGATGCGCTTTTCCCGGCCTTCCTTCTGGATGGTCTGGATGTCGTCGAGGGTCTTGATCAGCTCTTCGTTCGTGTGGGTCAGGGTTTCGATATCCACGATGCCGCGCTCCGCCTCCTTGGTGACGGATACGGTGGCCTGATGGAGCGCTTCGCTGTTCTTCTTCAAAAGCTCATTGGTCATGTCGGTGACCAGGCGGCCCGCTTCCATGGCCTGACGGGAGTGCTCGATGCCCAGCGCGATGACCATCTGGCTCTTCCAGAGAGGAATGGTGTTCATGATGACGGTCTGGATCTTCTCGGTCATCATGGTGTCGTTGTTCTGCACCAGACGGATCTGCGGGGACATCTGGATGGAGACCATGCGGGTCAGCTCGAGGTCGTAGAGCTTGCGTTCGAAGCGGGTGCACTGCTCCTCAAAGTCGTTGGCGGCCTGCGCGTCCTCGGGAAGACCGGAGCGCTTTGCCTTCTCCTTCATCTCGACGAGCGTGGTGGTGCGCTCCTCCTCCAGCTTCTTCTTCCCGGCGAGGATGTACATGGACAGCTCCTTGAAATAGGAAAGGTTCATGGCGTAGAGCTGGTCGAACATGGAGACGTCCTTGAGCAGGGTGATCTGGTGCTGTTCGAGGATGGCGACGATGTCGTTGACGGAGGTCTCGCACTTGTCGTACTTCGTCTTGAGGTTCTCGATCTTCCGCTTGGAGCTGCGGAACACGCCGAGGAAGCCCTTGTTGTCCTCCGCGTCGTCGTTCAGAGCGCGGAGATTGCCGATCAGGGTGGTGATCATGCCGCCCACTTCGCCGAAATCTTTGTTGCGGACGCTGCCGAGGGCCGTGTCGCTGAAATCGGAGATCTTCTTCTGGGCGGCGGAACCGTACCCGAGGATCATGGACGAGTCGGTGATGTCGATCTGCTTCGAGAAATCCGAGATGGCCTTGCGCTCGGCCTCGGTGAACATCGTTTCGTCGATGGCGGGACCCGCGGGCTTCTGTTCTTCGACGGCGGGCTTCTGCGGCTGGGACTGCGCCGCGACGTCGGCTGCCATAGCCGCTGCCGCTGCCGCGAGAGGATCCGGAGCCGCCGGTGCGGGAGCTGCCTGCGCTGCGGAAATGCCTGCGGTGGGATCGAGGGTCAGTTTGATTTCGTTATCCATATCGGCTCCTTATGAGTTGTTGTTGGATTTGGAATCCCCATCTCCGGGGACGTATTTCTTTTTGGATTTTTCCTTCTCCTCTTTGGCCTTGCGCTTGTTTTCCGCGATCTCGTCGGCGGTGAGGCGGCGCAGGCTCGTGCGAAGGAGGCGGTCCGCGGCGATCACTCCGACGGCGAAATACAGAGCCAGACGGATCGCGGGAAGATTCGGCTCGGGCGTTTTGGTGACGATTTCGCTGCCAAAGGAGAAGGAACGCAGGATCTGCCAGAGCGCGCCGCCGCCCCCGACGCCGATCCCGAAGAGGGCGCACAGGCCGGAGGTGAAGAGCTGGAAGGCGGGGGGCAGTTCGGTCACCGTGTCCTCGGCGGTCAGGGAAATCCGCGCTTCGCCGAGCAGGAACAGCAGAACGGACGCCTGACAGACGGTCGTGAAATTGCGCACGGGGCTGTTCAGCGGGACCGTGAAATCAAAGTAGGCGGCGAACATGGCGACGTTCACCGAGAAGGCGCCGAGCAGCGTGCAGATCAGGGCGTACCACCGATGCCGCCTCTCTGCCGAAAGAGAAAGGATCAGAGCGGCGGCGAGGAACAGGCCGATGACGGCGGACGCGAGGAACAGCTTGGCGGGGGAGAGGCTCTCCGTTTCCTCCGCGGCAAGGGCGGCCCGGTAGCCGAGCAGGTTCTGCATGAAGAGGGCGACGGAGAGGATCGCTCCGAGCGCGCCGCCGAACACGGACAGAGGGGTGGGGCGGGGGAGCTCGGTAAACGCGGTGCGTCCCGCTGTAAACGCGGCGATCCCAACGGCAAGAAGCGCGCCGATCACGCCGAACGCGGCCGCGAGGTGGAAGAACACGGATCCTCTGACGAAGTGGCCGATATCGAATTCAAAGTCCCGGGCCATGGCGGCGGCATAGCAGACGGCCAGCAGGACGCCGAGGACGGGAAAGGACAGAAGAAGGGCAAATCCGGCCGGTCTCTTGTCAGAGGCAGGCGCGGAGGCGTGACGGTGTGAGTCGGACATGAAAAAGCCTTTCGGAGGCGAAGAGCCGCGGGAGGGGAAACCGCTCCGGACGGCTGATGGCCGGTTGATACGTTCGATACATATAATTATAATACCATAAATCCGCGCCGTTGACAAGGGGATAGACGAAGAAAAAACGGGAAAATGAAGGAATCTTCCTCTTTCGCCCCGTCCCGGTCCGCGCGGGGAAGGAGGTTTATTCTCCCATTTTCTTCTCTTTGATGCAGATTTCACAAAACAGTCCGGTCCGGGGACCGAAAAACCGTTTTCTTTTTTTGCGATCTTTTGTTGACATCAATTTCAAACCGTGTTATAATACCCGTGATGTGCGATGAAGCGGAAGGTTGCCGTATGCCCGACTGTCAGGGCGGCGGGGAATTTCCGCAGAGTATGTCCGAGTCAATCGGGCGATGCGAACGCATCCGAGCGACCCGCGCCCCTCTCTGTTCCGAGCCCAACCCAGCTCGGTTTCATTCAGGAGGCTGCGGACACACCCGGGGCCGTGTTCGCAGCCTCGCCGACACAAATTTCATTTGCTTTAAGGAGGCAAACATGGCAGTACAGGAAAAGATCAGAGTCAAGATCAGAAGCTACGAGCACACCCTCGCGGATCAGGCCGCGGCCAAGATCGTTGACATCGCCAAGCGCGGCGGCGCCGAAGTCGCGGGTCCGATTCCGCTTCCGACCGAGAAGGAGATCATCACCATCCTCCGCGCGGTCCACAAGTACAAGGACAGCCGCGAACAGTTCGAGCAGAGAACCCACAAGAGACTGATCGAGATCAAGAAGCCTTCCCAGAAGGTTGTCGAAGCTCTCATGTCCGTGGAGCTCCCCGCCGGCGTTGACATCGACGTCAAGCTCTGAGAAATCCGAAAAGCCGTATCTGACACCGTACAGAGCGAGAGGGACAAGCGTATTTTCCCGCGCAAACTCCCGGAAGCTTGATGGCGGTCAGGTCACGTTGGCGGAGTCCGGATGGCTGCCGGACGCGCGGTTTCCGTTACAGGCCGCGCGAAGCTCGCCCGTCAACCAATAACCTACTATTCAGGAGGAAAAATTCGATGAAAAAAGGTATCATCGGAAAGAAGCTGGGCATGACGCAGATCTTCGCCGAAGACGGCTCCGTCATCCCGGTCACCGTGATCGAAGCAGGCCCCTGCTCCGTCACTCAGAAGAAAACCGTAGAGACGGACGGTTACGAAGCCGTTCAGCTGGCCTTCGGCGATCTGCGCGAGAAGCTCGTCAACAAGCCCCGCGCCGGTCACTTCAAGAAGGCGGGCGTTTCCCCGAAGCGTCATCTCAAAGAGTTCAGACTCGAGGACATCTCCGCTCTGAACGTGGGCGACGTGGTGGCCGCCGATACCTTCGCTTCCGGCGACAAGGTCGACATTACCGGCATCACGAAAGGCCACGGCTACAGCGGCGTCGTCAAGAGATGGAACGCCCACAAGCTGCGCATGACCCACGGCGTCGGCCCTGTTCACCGTCAGCCCGGTTCCATGGGCGCGAACTCGTCCCCGTCCAGAATCTTCAAGAACAAGATCATGCCCGGTCAGTACGGTAACGAACAGGTCACCGTGCTCAACCTCGAAGTTGTCAAGGTAGACACCGACAAGAACCTCATCGCGGTCAAGGGAGCCGTTCCCGGCGCGAAGGGCGGAATCGTGTTCATCCGCGACAGCGTGAAAGCGTAAGCCGGAAGGAGGATATAGAAATGCCCGAACTGAAAGTTTTTAATATGGCAGGCGAATCCGTCGGCACGATCAATCTGTCCGACGACGTGTTCGCGGCGGATATCAACGGCGCCGTCCTCCATGCCGCTGTCAAGCAGTACCTCGGCAACCAGAGACAGGGCACCCAGTCCACGCTGACCCGCACCGAAGTTTCCGGCGGCGGCAAGAAGCCGTGGAGACAGAAGGGTACCGGCCGCGCGAGACAGGGTTCCACCCGCGCTCCCCAGTGGACGCACGGCGGCGTGGCCCTCGGTCCGAAGCCCCGCCTCTACAAGACCAAGATGAACAAGAAGGTCAAGGCTCTTGCCATGATTTCCGCTCTCTCCTCCAAGGTCGCCGACGGCGATTTCATCGTCGTGGACAAGATCGAGACCGCGGAATACAAGACTAAGACCATGGTGAAGATGCTCTCCGCTCTCGAAGCGAAGAAGAAGGTTCTCGTCGTGCTGGCCGAGAAGGACGAAAAGGTTCAGACCTCCTTCGCCAACATCCCCGGCGTGAAGGTCGCCCTCACCAACACCATCAACGTTTACGACATCCTGAACTGCGACTCCTTCGTCGTTGCCAAGGCTGCGGCTGAAAAAATCGAGGAGGTTTACGCGTAATGAAATTCGTACAGGACATCATCAGACGGCCCCTCATCACCGAGCGGAGCATGGATCTGATTTCCCAGAAGAAGTACACCTTCGAGGTTGCCAAAGACGCCACCAAGCCCGAGATCGCAAAGGCCGTCGAGACCATGTTCGAGGGCGTCAAGGTCAAGGCCGTGAACACCATCAACATGAAGTCCAAGGCGAAGAGAGTCCGCTACGTCGAGGGCCGCACCGCCGAGTGGAAAAAGGCCGTCGTTACCCTCACCGAAGATTCGAAGACCATCGAGTTCTTCGAGGGCATGAACTAAAGAAGGAGGGACAAGCAAATGCCTACCATCAAGTATAAGCCGACTACCCCGGCGAGAAGACATATGTCCGTTCCTACTTTCGAGGAAATCACCAAGTTCACCCCCGAAAAGACTCTTCTCGCTACCAAGAAAAAGCATGCCGGACGCAACTCCTACGGCCGCATCACCGTCCGTCATAAGGGCGGCGGAAACCGTCAGAAGTACCGCATCATCGACTTCAAGCGCCAGAATGACAAGGCGCAGACCGTCGTCGGCATCGAATACGATCCCAACCGCTCCTCCTACATCGCCCTTCTGAAGGACGAAGAAGGAAAGAAGAGCTATATCCTCGCTCCCGTGGGCGTGACGGACGGTCAGGTGCTGTACTCCGGCGCCGAAGCCGACATCATCCCCGGCAACACCCTTCCCCTTGCGAATATCCCCGTCGGTACCTTCATCCACAACATCGAGCTCTATCCCGGCAACGGCGGCCAGCTCGTCCGTTCCGCCGGCGCGCAGGCTCAGCTGATGGGCCGTGAAGGCGACCTCACCATGGTCCGTCTTCCCTCCGGCGAAATGCGCTACGTCCGTTCCGACTGCAAGGCCACCATCGGCCAGGTCGGCAACATCGAGCACGACACGGTGAAGATCGGTAAAGCGGGCCGCAAGCGTCACATGGGCATTCGTCCCACTGTCCGCGGCTCCGTCATGAACCCGGTGGACCATCCTCACGGCGGCGGCGAAGGCCGTTCTCCGATCGGTCGTCCCGGCCCGGTCACCCCCTGGGGCAAGCCGGCTCTGGGTTACAAGACCAGAAACAAGAAGGCCCGCACCGACAAGATGATCGTCAAGCGCAGAAACGCGAAGTAAGGAAGGAGTCCAAGAATGAGCAGAAGTTTGAAGAAGGCGCCTTTCGTCGAGGAGAAGCTCTATCAGAGAGTCTGCGAAATGAACGAAAAGGGCGACAAGAAGGTCCTCAAGACCTGGTCGAGAGCCTCTACTATTTTCCCGGAATTCGTGGGCCACACCATCGCGGTTCACGACGGACGGAAGCATGTGCCCGTGTATGTGACCGAGGATATGGTCGGCCACAAGCTGGGGGAATTCGCGCCGACCCGTACCTTCAAGGGACACGCCGGCTCCAAGACCTCCAACAACGGTAAATAATCGGGAGGGAGAACAATGGAAACCAGATCTACTCAGAAACACATCCGCATCTCCCCTCGTAAAGTCAAGATCGTCCTCGACCTCATCAGAGGCAAGGACGTGGACACGGCCATGGGCATCCTGAAGAACACCCCGAAGGCCGCGAGCCCGGAGATCCTCAAGCTCCTGACCAAGGTCACGGCGGACGCGGAGAACAACTTCTCCATGAACCGCGACAATCTTTACGTCAGCGAATGCTTCGTCGGCCCCGGCATGACCCTCAAGAGACTCATGCCCCGCGCGAAGGGTTCCGCGGACAGGATCTTAAAGAGAACCAGCCACATCACCATCGCCGTGGCTGAGAAAGAATGAGGAGGCAGTCGAAGAATGGGACAGAAAGTTAATCCGCACGGCCTTCGCGTCGGCGTCATCAAAAACTGGGATTCCAGATGGTACGCTCCCGATGAGAAATTCGGCGACACCCTCGTCAACGACTATAAGATCCGCGAATTCGTAAAGAAGAGCCTTTATCAGGCAGGCGTTCCCCAGGTCGAGATCGAGAGAAGCCACAACGGCGCGATCAAGGTCTACGTCCACTGCGCGAAGCCCGGTATGGTCATCGGCCGCGAAGGCGCAGGCATCAACAAGCTGAGAGAGGATATCTCCAAGATCGCGGGTCAGTCCGTGTCCGTGGACGTCCTCGAAGTCAAGCCCATCGACATGTGCGCGCAGCTGGTTGCCGAGAACATCGCCTCCCAGCTCGAGAGAAGAATTTCCTTCCGCCGCGCCATGAAGCAGTCCATCCGCAACACCATGAGAATGGGCGCGAAGGGTATCAAGATCAACCTCAACGGCCGTATCGGCGGCGCCGAAATCGCCCGTACCGAGCACTACCACGAAGGCACGATTCCGCTGCAGACCATCCGCGCGGACATCGATTACGGCTTTGCCGAAGCGAACACCACCTACGGCAAGATCGGCTGCAAGGTCTGGATCTACAAGGGCGAAGTCCTCTCCGAGGTTGCCCGCACCAAGACCGGCGCGGACGAGAGAAGAAAGCCGAGAACCGACGACCGCAGAAACGGTCAGAGAAGAGACCGCAGAGACGGCGACCGCAGAAATCCCCAGAGACGGGATGGCCAGCGTGACAACCGCTTCAACGACCCCCGCCGCCCCAGAACCGCTCCGAACGGCGCGCCCGCACAGAACGCGAGACCCGCTGCCCCGGCGCCGAAGAAGGAAGGAGGAGCTGACTAATGTTACAGCCGAACGGTAAAATCAAATACAGAAGAGTACAGCGCGGCCGTATGAAGGGTAAAGCTCTCCGCGGCAACCGGGTAACCAACGGCGAGTTCGGCCTTGTGGCCCTCGAGCCCGCCTGGATCACCTCCAACCAGATCGAAGCCGCCCGTATCGCTATGACCCGTTATATCAAGCGCGGCGGCCAGGTCTGGATCAAGATCTTCCCCGACAAGCCCGTCACCGAGAAGCCGGCTGAAACCCGAATGGGTTCCGGTAAGGGCTCTCCCGAGTACTGGGTGGCCGTGGTCAAGCCGGGCAGAGTGCTGTTCGAAATGGGCGGCGTGTCCGAGGAGATCGCTAAGGAAGCTATGCGTCTTGCTATGCACAAACTCCCGATCAAGTGCCGGTTTGCGACCAAGGCACAACTGGAAGAAGAAGTGGAGGGTTAAGCTGTGAAGGCAACAGAACTCAGAAACAAGTCCAGCGAAGAACTGGAAGCGATGCTCAAGGATCTCAAGACCGAGCTCTTCAATCTCAGATTCCAGCACGCTATCAATCAGCTTGACAATCCCCACAAGATCGCTGATACCAAGAAGGATATCGCTCGCGTGATGACGATCATCGCCGAGAAGAAGGCATAAGGGGAGGTTAACATGGAAGAACGCGCTCTCAGAAAGACCAGAGTCGGCAAAGTCGTCAGCGACAAGATGGACAAGACCATCGTCGTTGCCATCGAGGACCACGTCAAGCACCCCGTCTACGGCAAGATCGTGAAGAGAACCTCCAAGATCCACGCGCATGACGCCAACAACGAATGCGGGATCGGCGACACCGTCGAAGTCATGGAAACCAGACCGCTCTCCAAGACCAAGAGATGGAGACTGGTCCAGATCATCGAAAAAGCAAAATAATTTTAACCCCACCGAGGGTGCGGTACCGCGGCGATCCGGCGTGACTCACGCGTCGCTGCGGTCGGAGGATGAACCATCTTCCGGGCGGACAGCATCCCCACCGCACAGCCGGCTAAATGCGGCTCCTCGAAGATCCGCGTCAAAGAACGCGGAGAACTCACTCAGGAGGATACAGCAGTGATTCAGCAGCAGTCTCTCATGAAGGTTGCCGACAACACGGGCGCGAAGGAACTTATGTGCATCCGCGTCCTCGGCGGCACCGGCAGACGTTACGCCAACATCGGCGACGTAGTCGTCTGCGCAGTCAAGAAAGCAACGCCCGGCGGCGTCGTCAAGAAGGGCGACGTGGTCAAGGCCGTTATCGTAAGAAGCGTCAAGGGTATCCGCAGAAACGACGGTTCCTACCTCCGGTTCGACGAAAACGCGGCGGTCATCATCGCCGACGACAAGAACCCGAAGGGAACCCGTATCTTTGGCCCCGTCGCCCGCGAGCTCCGCGAGCACGAGTACACCAAGATTCTGTCCCTGGCACCGGAAGTCCTTTAATGGAGGGTATGTGAAATGGCAAACAAGCTTCATGTAAAGACCGGCGATCAGGTGATCGTGGTGACCGGAAACGCGAAGGGGACCATCGGCAAGGTCGTTGAGGTTTCCCCGAAAGAGGGCAAGGTTATCGTCGAAGGCGCTAACATTGTCAAGAAGCACGTCAGACCCAGAAGCGCTCAGCAGCAGGGCGGCATCGTCGAGGCTCCCGCGGCCATGTATGCCTGCAAGGTTCAGCACTACTGCTCCAAGTGCAAGAAGGCTACCAGAGTCGCGCACAAGATCGATGGCGACAAGAAAATCCGCGTCTGCGTAAAATGCGGCGCAGAGCTTTAATCCGGAGGTTTGACGATGGCTGCGAGACTTAAGGAATTATACAAGGCGGAGATCGCTCCCGCTCTGTACAAGAAGTACGAATACAAGAGCGTGATGCAGATCCCGAGACTCGAGAAGATCGTTGTGAACGTCGGTGCCGGCGACGCCAAGGAAAACTCCAAGGTGATCGACAACATCATCGGCGAGCTCACCCAGATCACCGGTCAGAAGGCCGTTCCCACCTACGCGAAGAAGTCCGTTGCGAACTTCAAGCTCCGTCAGGGCATGAAGATCGGCGCGAAGGTCACCCTCCGCGGCGACATGATGTACGAATTCATGGACAGACTCTTCAACTTCGCTCTCCCGAGAGTGCGCGACTTCAAGGGGATCAACCCCGACGCCTTCGACGGCCGCGGCAACTACGCTCTGGGCCTGAAGGAACAGCTGATTTTCCCTGAAATCGAATACGACAAGGTCGAGAAGATCCGCGGCATGGACATCTGCTTCGTGACCACGGCTCCCACCGACGCAGAGGCCAAAGAGCTGCTGACCATGTTCGGCGCTCCGTTCGCAAAGTAAGAGAGAGAGGGAAGAACAATGGCAAAGAAATCCATGATCAACAAGCAGCAGAGAACGCAGAAGTACTCCACCCGCGAGTACAACCGCTGCAAGATCTGCGGTCGTCCCCACGCTTACCTCCGCAAGTACGGTATCTGCCGTATCTGCTTCCGCGAACTGGCCTACAAGGGCGAGATCCCGGGCGTCAAGAAGGCTTCCTGGTAAGACAGGGAACACCCCCATTCATTTTGACTGACAGCGAACGTCCCGGCGGGTCGGATGATCAAGATCCGAAAAATCCCCGCGCGGGCGTACGCTTGACAGGTTAAAGACGGGCATACGCGGAAAAACGCGCGCCCGAAGTCCATGCCGACAGGAAACGGACGGAGTGATGCTCTCCCCGCGTTTTACCATCGGCAGCGGCCCGACAAAGCATGGACCGCCGGAGATCCGGTTGACAGAACTGCCGGGCAGCAAGAATTTATGACTTGCATGACAAGGAGGAACCATTATGCAGATTTCAGACGTTATCGCCGATATGCTGACGCGTATCAGAAACGCGAACAACGCGAAGCACGAGACGGTTGATATTCCCGCTTCCAATATGAAGAAGGCCATCGCGGACATTCTTCTCGCGGAAGGTTATATCAAGAGCGTTCAGGTGATCGAAGACGGCAAGCAGGGCATCATCCGCGTCGCCCTCAAGTACGGCCCCGGCAAGGCGAAGGTCATTCACGGCCTCAAGAGAGTGTCCAAGCCCGGTCTCCGTATCTACGCCGGCTGCGAAGACATGCCCAAGGTTTACAACGGTCTCGGCATTGCGATCGTTTCCACCTCCAAGGGCATCATGACCGACAAGAAGGCAAGACGTGAAAACGTCGGCGGCGAGATTCTCGCGTTCGTCTGGTAAGGGAAGAGGAGGTTTATACAATGTCAAGAATTGGAAGAGCTCCGATCACGGTTCCCGCAGGCGTTACCGTAAATGTTGGAGACAACAATGTGATCACCGTTAAGGGACCCAAGGGCGAACTCAGCTACAAGGCTCCCGCTCAGATGACCGTCAAGATCGAAGGCCCGGTTGTCCATGTGACCCGTCCCGACGACGAAGCTGCGAACCGCTCTCTGCACGGTCTCACCAGAACCCTCATCAACAACATGGTCGTGGGCGTTTCCACGGGCTACTCCAAGAAGCTCGAGATCGTCGGCGTCGGTTACCGCGCCGCGAAGGAAGGCAAGAAGCTCGTGCTGAACCTCGGCCACTCCCATCCGATCTACTTCGAGGAAACCGACCTCGTCCAGTTTGACGTTCCGGACGCCAACACGATCATCGTGAAGTCCTTCGACAAACAGGTATGCGGTCAGATCGCTGCGGAAATCCGCTCCAAGAGACCTCCGGAACCGTATCACGGCAAGGGCGTCAAGTACGAGGGCGAGCATATCCGCCGCAAAGCCGGTAAGGCCGGTAAATAATGAAAGGAGACGTGCAATATGGTTACCAAGAGAGATAAGAACGCTCAGCGCCTTAAGAGACATCGCAGAGTGCGCGGCAAGATTTCCGGTACTGCCGAACGTCCCCGTCTTGCTGTTTACCGTTCCAACGCCAATATTTACGCGCAGATCATCGACGACGTCAAGGGCGTTACCCTTGCTGCCGCTTCCACGACCGAAAAGGGCTTCGAGGGAATCGGCTCCAACAAGGAAGCGGCCAAGAAGGTCGGCCAGAAGATCGCTGAGAAGGCTCTTGCCGCTGGCATCACGGAAGTGGTGTTCGACCGCGGCGGTTATATCTATCACGGACGTGTATCGGAGCTCGCTGCCGGCGCCAGAGAAGGCGGTCTGAAGTTCTGAGTGAACTCCGGGTCATCGGGGAGGGGGGGCCCGTCTTATCGGACGGATCGGTCCCGCTCCCGGATCCCGGACGAATCCGGAACAAGGACAGGTCGGCAATCGGCGGGAAGGCCGGTTTGTACACTGTTTAATTTTCAAAATTAAGCATCATATCTGTCGAAAAAGGCGACAGCAGACGGAGGACAAGGGCGGATCCGCTCCCGCCGTCTGAGAAAGGAATCAATTCAAATGGCAAAAAGATTCAATCCCGAGGGGCTTGAACTGAAGGAAAAGCTCGTCGTTGTGAACCGTGTATCCAAAACCGTCAAGGGCGGTCGTGTCGCCCGTTTCGCCGCTCTCATGATCGTGGGCGATGAAAACGGACACGTCGGCTTCGGTCTCGGCAAGGCTGCCGAAGTTTCCGAGGCGACCCGCAAGGCCATCGAAGACGCGAAGAAGAACATGATCGAAGTATCCCTGAAGGACGGCACCATCCCGCACGAGATTCTCGGCGAATACGGCGCGGGCAAGGTGCTCCTGAAGCCGGCTGCCAAAGGTACCGGTATCATCGCGGGCAAGACCGTCCGCGCGGTGGTCGAACTGGCGGGCATCAAGAATATCCGTTCCAAGTGCCTCCGTTCCAACAACCCCACCAACGTCGTCAAGGCTACGTTCGAGGGACTCAAGGCTCTGCGCAGCGCCGATGAAGTGGCGAAGACCCGCGGCATCAGCGTCGAGCAGGTCATCGGCTGAGGAGGTCAGAAATGAAGGTTAAAGTTACTCTCAAGAAAAGC
Organism: Oscillospiraceae bacterium; assembly: GCA_015065385.1. Classification (GTDB taxonomy): domain Bacteria; phylum Bacillota; class Clostridia; order Oscillospirales; family CAG-272; genus UMGS1696. Next base: position 49,508 of record SVQK01000048.1, read on the forward strand.
CTCATCGCCGCGAAGCCCAATCAGAAGGCTACCGCCGCATCCCTCGGTCTGAACAAGATCGGCGATTTCGTTATCCATGAGGCTGGCCCGGTTATCGACGGCAAGGTCAAGGTGCTCGCTCACCTCGTATCCGTGGAGCAGGCTTAAGGCCCTCCGACAGAACTACTATACAAAGGATATTCTTACAAGGAGGAATCACCTATGAAGCTCCATGAACTCTCCCCGGCTCCGGGTTCCGTAAAGGACTCGTTCCGTAAAGGCAGAGGTCCCGGATCCGGCAACGGCAAGACCGCCGGCAAGGGCCACAAGGGTCAGAACGCCCGTTCCGGCGGCGGTGTCCGTCCCGGATTTGAAGGCGGTCAGCTCCCGCTGTACAGAAAGCTCCCCAAGAGAGGCTTCAAGAACAGATTCGCGGTCAACTACGCGATCGTCAACCTCTCCGCGCTGGACAAGTTTGAAGACGGCGAAACCGTCAATCTCGAGAAGCTGATGGAAGCGGGCATCGTGAAGAAGCCCCTCGACGGCCTGAAGGTTCTCGCGGGCGGCGAACTCACTAAGAAACTTACCGTTGAAGCCAAAGTCTTCTCGGCTTCCGCGAAAGAGAAGATCGAAGCGGCAGGTGGAAAGACCGAGGTGAAGTAAAGTGTTCTCGACGCTGAAAAACGCCTGGAAAGTTCCGGATCTGAAACGGAAACTTTTATTCACCCTTCTCATCGTCGTCCTCTATCGCCTCGGCTGCGCCATCCCGATCCCCTACATGAGCAAGGCTGCGCTGGAAAGCGCGTCCGTGTTCAGCACGGGTATCTTCCAGTACCTCAACATTCTGACCGGTTCCGCGATTTCTCAGGCTACCCTGTTCGCGCTGGGCATCAACCCCTACATCACGGCTTCCATCGTGATGCAGCTCCTCACCATCGCCATTCCCTATCTGGAGAATCTGGCGAAGGAAGGCGAGGAAGGCCAGAAGAAGATCAACCAGTACACCAGATACGTCACCGTCGTTCTCGGTCTGATCACCGCCATCGGTTACTATCAGCTCCTGAAGTCCCAGAATATCATCACCGATACTACGTTCTTCCCGGCGCTGGTCATCATCACCTGCTACTGCGCGGGCTCCGCTCTCGTCATGTGGCTTGCTGAAAAGGTCAACGAAAACGGCATCGGCAACGGTATCTCCATGATCCTGTTCGCCAACATCATCTCCCGTCTGCCGTCCTTCGGCAACACCATCGTGCAGCTTGTTATGGGCCGTCAGTCCATCACCCTCGGCGAAACGACCCATATCATCCCCTTCTGGCTCGGCATCATCATCACGATCCTTGCCATCGCGCTGGCGGTTGCCATGATCGGCTTCATCGTCTGGATGACCAACTCCGAGCGCCGGATCCCGATCCAGTACGCGAAGAAGGTTGTCGGCCGGAAGATGTACGGCGGTCAGTCCTCGAACCTCCCTCTGAAGGTGAACATGGTCGGCGTTATGCCCATCATCTTCGCCTCCTCCATCTGCTCCATCATTCCGACGATCCAGGCGTTCACCCGCCCCGCGGAAGGCTCCTTCTGGGATAAGTTCTGCGATTTCTTCGGAACGGGCAGCTGGTTCTACGCGCTGCTGACCTTCGTGTTCATCATCGCGTTCGCATACTTCTACACCTCGATCTCCTTCAATCCTGTTGAAATCTCGAACAACCTGAAGACGCAGGGCGGTTCCATTCCCGGTATCCGTCCCGGTCGTCCGACGGCCGAGTATATCACCAGAATCCTCAACCGCATCACCCTGATCGGCGCGCTGCTTCTGGCGGTCGTGGCGGTTCTCCCGATGATCATCAATATCTGCACGGGCGGGTCCCTGTCGGCTCTCGCGTTCGGCGGCTCTTCGATCATCATCGTGGTGGGCGTGGTTCTGGAGACGATCCGCGAGATCGAAGCGCAGATGACCATGCGTCACTACAAGGGCTTCCTCGGTTGATCCGGACTCCGGACGCGGCCGAACGAATCCCAATACACGGATTTTTACCGGGGGAACTCTCGGACGCGCGCATCAGCGTACGGCGGGGGTTTCCCCCGTACCCCGTTTTAGACCGACTGTTTTTCCCGGGATCTGAACCGGGTCCGGGGAGTCGCTTTTCGCGTGAAAAACTGCGGGAGCGTCTTCCCGGTTATACCTTTTTATAAGGAGAATGAACATGGCAAGAAAACTGAATCTCATTCTGCTGGGCGCGCCCGGCGCAGGCAAGGGGACCCAGGCGGAGCTCATTTCCGAGCGTTATTCCATTCCCGCCATCTCCACCGGCCAGATCATCCGCGACGAAATCGCATCCGGCAGCGCGCTGGGCGAGACCGTCAAATCCTATACCTCCAAGGGCGAGCTTGTTCCTGACACCGTTGTGATCGACATCATCAAAGCGCGTCTGGCGAAGGACGACTGCGCGAACGGATTCATCCTCGACGGATTCCCGCGCACCGTTCCTCAGGCTGCCGCGCTCGACGAGATGGGCGTGGAGATCACCGACGTCATTTCCATCGAGGTGGCGGACGAGGATATCATGACCCGTATGGGCGGCAGACGCTACTGCAAGAAGTGCGGCGCGACCTATCATGTCAAGTACAAGCCCTCCGCGGCCGGCGACAAGTGCCAGAACTGCGGCGAGGAGCTGTCCATCCGTCCGGACGACGATCCGGAAGTCGTGAAGAGCCGTCTGGTTGTGTACCACGAGCAGACCGAGCCCCTCAAGGACTTCTACGAAAAGAAGGGCCTTCTCAAGATCGTCATCGGTCAGGAGAAGCTGGAAGACACCACGGCTCTCACGGCGGCTGCGCTGGAAGGCTGAAGACGGAGCGGGGACGACAGAATCAGGGGGAACAATTCACCGGCGCATCCAGCCGGGCAGCTTGGAAGCAGAACATGATTATTGTAAAAACTCCTGAACAGATCAAACTGATGCGGATTGCCGGACGCATCACGGGCGAGGCGATTCTGGCAGGCGCGGAGATGATCCGTCCCGGCGTCTCCACCAAAGCCATCGACGAGAAGATCCGGCACACCATCGAAAAGGCCGGCGCGAAGCCCTCCTTCCTCGGTTACGGCGGATTTCCGGGATCGGCCTGCATCTCGGTCAACGAGCAGGTCATCCACGGCATCCCCTCCAAACACAGGATCCTCGAGGAGGGCGACATCGTAAAGCTGGACGTCGGCGCGTTCATCGACGGATACCACGGCGACTCGGCGAACACCTTCCCGGTCGGAAAGATCTCCGCGGAGGCGGAACGGCTGATCGAAGTCACGCGGAAGAGCTTTTTCCTCGGATCGGAGGCAGCCGGTAAGGAAGGCGCGCGGATCGGGGATATAGGAGCGGCGGTGGACGGCTATGTCACGGCGAACGGCTGCACGACGGTGAAAAAGTACGTCGGACACGGCGTGGGGCAGGAGCTTCACGAGGATCCGAACGTGCCGAACTTCGGAAGAGCGGGTCACGGCCCGAAGCTCTGCCGGGGCATGGTGATCGCCATCGAGCCCATGGTCAATCTCGGCCGCCCCGAGGTCCGCGAGCTGAACGACGGCTGGACCGTCATCACGGCGGACGGATCCCTCTCGGCGCATTACGAGCACACCGTGGCGCTGACAGAGAACGGCCCGGAGCTGCTCACGCTGGTCGATCATACCGTCGGCTGACCGGATCCGGACGCCGCATGACGGATGGACGAAGGAGAGGCATGGACAAGAGAGACGAAGACGTCCGTCTTCCCGGGGCGATCGTGCGGTCGAAGAAGGGAAGGGACCGGTTCCGGACCTTCGCGGTGATCGCGCTGGACGGGGACAACCCCGTCGCCCCCCTGATCGTCGCGGACGGGGTCCTGCATCGCGCGGGACAGCGGAAACATAAGAATCCCGCTCATTTGGAACTGCTCGGAATGCCCGTTGAAACGGACAGGAAACGGCTTTCGGAAGGAGCGGATGATGTTGAAATCGCTGAAATTTGCTCAAGGTACGAGAAATTGCTCGGAAATGAAAAAAATCCCCTTGACAAAGAGCAGTCAAATGATTTATAATTTATAGACGGTGTGTTTTCACCGAAATATCCACAAGGGAGTTTTGCGCCCATCGGATGCTGACGGCGGCGCGCGGAACCCGAAACGATCTAAGGAGGGAAATGTTTGCCGAAGGACGATGTGATTGAATTTGAAGGCGTAGTTGTCGAAGCGCTGCCGAACGCGACCTTCAAGGTAAAGCTGCCGAATGATATGATCGTTACAGCACATATTTCGGGCAAGCTGCGGATGAACTATATCAAGATCCTGCCGGGCGACAAGGTCACGGTTGAGGTCTCGATCTACGATCCGTCCAAGGGAAGAATCACCTGGCGCACGAAGAGCTGAGCTTCGCCGCGTCAACCTATTGGCCTCAGCAAAATAGAAAGGTGGTATAACTGTGAAAGTCAAGCCTTCCGTTAAGAAAATCTGCGAGAAGTGCAAGATCATCAAGCGGCACGGCCACGTCATGGTCATCTGCGAGAATCCGAAGCACAAGCAGAGACAGGGTTAATTCCCCAACCTACAGAGAGGAGTCAAAAAACAAATGGCACGTATTTCCGGTGTTGATATCCCGAATGCGAAGCGTGTTGAAGTCGCTCTGACCTACATTTACGGCATCGGCCCGAAGAGCGCGCGCGACATTCTCGCAAAGACCGGCGTCAATCCTGACACCAGAGCGAAGGATCTCACGGAGGATGACATTGCGAAGCTCCGTGACGAGATCGAAAATCACTACACGGTTGAAGGCGAACTCCGCCGTGAAGTCGCTCTCAATATCAAGAGACTGACTGAAATCAACTGCTATCGCGGCATCCGTCACAGAAAGGGTCTCCCCGTCCGCGGCCAGAGAACCAAGACCAACGCGAGAACCAGAAAAGGTCCCGCCAAGACCATCGCCAACAAGAAGAAATAACAGGAGAGAGAGGCAATTATGGCTAAAGTCGCAAAGAAGGTCATTAAGAAGCGCCGCGACAGAAAGAACGTCGAAGCGGGTCACGCTCACATCTCCTCGACCTTCAACAACACCATCATCACCATCACCGACGTGCAGGGCAACACCATCGCGTGGTCTTCCTCCGGCGGTCAGGGCTTCAAGGGCTCCCGCAAGAACACTCCTTATGCCGCGCAGACCGCTGCCGAAGCCGCTGCCAAGGGCGCTATGGAGCATGGCATGAAGACCGTTGAAGTGTACGTCAAGGGTCCCGGCAACGGAAGAGAAGCCGCTATCCGCGCTCTTCAGACCACCGGTCTCAACATCACCCTCATCAAGGACGTTACGCCGATCCCGCACAACGGCTGCCGCCCGCCGAAGAGAAGAAGAGTCTGATTCCCGAGAGACAGAACGGAGACATCCGTCCGGGAACGCTCAAGGTGCAGCCGGAAGAACACCTCCGGCGAAAACACAGATTCACTGCCGAACGTTTGGCAGTCAAATGGTCCGGCCTGCCCGGATCGCGCAAGGATCCGAAAAGCAGTACGTCGGATGAGATTTCAGGTCCGAGCCCTACGTTTGCTCGGCGTCGGCAGCTCAGTGCCGATACTATCATAAAATAACGGAGGAACATCAACATGGCAGTTCGTCATGATCCCATCGCAAAACAGTGCAGAGATTTCGATCTCAGCCCGGCCGTCCTCGGCTACGACAAGAAAACCACCAACCGTCATCCCGGTGCGAACACCAGAAGAAGAGTGTCCGAATACGGCCTCCAGCTGAAGGAAAAGCAGAAGCTGAAGTTCATCTACGGCGTTCAGGAAACTCAGTTCGCCCACTACTACGAGATCGCCGAGAAGCAGGCGGGCATCACCGGTGAAAACATCATCAAGCTCCTCGAGAGAAGACTTGACAACGTTGTTTTCAGAATGGGCATGGCCAAGACCCGCAGAGAAGCGAGACAGCTCGTCCGTCACGCGCATTTCAGAGTGAACGGCAAGAAGGTCAACATTCCTTCCCTCCTCCTGAAAGCCGGCGACGTCGTCACCGTGAAGGATTCCAGCCGCTCCACCGCTAAGTTCAAGGAACTGGTCGAGCTTGCCGAGACAAGACTCTCTCCCTCCTGGCTCGAAGTGGACAAGGAAAACTGCAAGGCCACGCTGAAGTCTCTGCCGATCCGCGAAGAGCTTGACTACGAAGTCAACGAACAGCTCATCGTCGAACTTTATTCCAAGTAATAACCACCAGTGGGAGACTGTCCGTCCGCGGCGAATCCCGGCTGTGGTGTCGGATTTGTTGGCGGCCTCCCGTCCGTTCGTCGTGCGAGGAGCAGCCGGCGTCAGTCTTTCATGGATTTGCAGAAATCATCGATATTCCCCGCGCGGAATACCGCAATGTGGATTTGGCAAAGATAACAGACGGAGGGTTATTATTTAATGTTAGAAATCGAAAAGCCGAACATTGTTACGATTAATCTGAGCGATGACGGCAGAAACGGGAAGTTTATCATCGAGCCTCTCGAAAGAGGCTATGGAATTACCCTCGGAAATTCTCTGCGCAGAGTTCTTTTGAGCTCCCTGCCCGGCGTAGCTGTCACGAACATCAAGATCGACGGCGTCCTCCACGAAATGACCACCATCCCCGGTGTCAAGGAAGACGTTCCCGAAATCGTTCTGAACGTGAAGGGCATCACCGCCAAACTGCACACCGACGGTCCGAAGACGGTCGTGATCGACACCACCGGCGCGTGCGACATCACGGCGGGCGACATCAAGCAGGATTCCGATATTGAGATCCTGAACCCTGAGTTCCACATCGCCACCGTTGAGAACAACGTCCGTTTCTACATGGAGCTGACGTTCGATCAGGGGCGCGGTTATGTCTCTCAGGAGCGCAACAAGCAGCTTTATCAGCAGAACAATCAGCAGAACAATCAGGTGATCACGCCTCCCGTGGGCACGATCTTCACCGATTCGATCTACACGCCCGTTTACAACGTGAACTACACGGTGGAAAACACCCGCGTCGGATCGAACACGGACTACGACAAGCTCACGCTGGAAGTGCTGACCAACGGCGTCATTCTGGCGAAGGAAGCAATTTCTCTTGGAGCCAAGATACTCAACGAGCATCTCAATTTGTTCGTCGATCTGTCCGACGAAGCAAAGAATGCGGAGATCATGGTTGAACGCGAAGAGACCATCAAGGAAAAGGTCCTTGAGATGACCATTGAGGAGCTTGACATGTCGGTGCGCAGCTTCAACTGTCTGAAACGCGCCGGCATCGATACCGTCGAAGACCTCATCAACAAGACCGAAGAGGATATGATGAAGGTCCGCAACCTCGGTAAGAAATCACTCGAAGAAGTGATTCAGAAGCTGCATTCCCTTGGCCTTGACCTGAAGAAGGACGACGAATGATCGTTCCGGATCCCCGGATCCGATGATTGAACCGAAAACACCAACCTACAGATAGAGGTTACAGAACGTAACCGGACTTTCGCAAAAGGAGGACATGGAACATGCCCGGCACCAGAAAACTCGGCAGACCGACTGCGCACAGAAACGCGATGCTTCGCGGAATGGTTACCTATCTCATCGAGAACGGTTCCATTGAAACGACTCTGACCCGCGCAAAGGAAGTGCGGTCCCTTGCCGAAAAGATGATCACTCTTGGCAAAAAGAACACCCTCGCCAGCCGCCGCGCCGCTCTTGCCTACATCACGAAGGAAGACGTCGTGAAGAAGCTGTTCGACGAGGTTGCCCCGAAATATGAGGCCCGCAGCGGCGGTTATACCCAGATCTTCAAGCTCGGTCCGAGACGCGGCGACGCAGCCGAAATGGCTCTGATCCGCCTGATCGACGACGCGAAGAAGGGCGAATAAGCCCGTTCTGAGGGATCAACAGAATAAGAAAACGGAGAAGATGTTCGGTCTTCTCCGCTTTTTTGCGTTTCGGGTATTTATTTGTTTCCGTAGGATCCTTCCGTGTCGAACACGATGCCGGCGTCTTCCTTGTTGCGGGAGGTCTTGATCTTCTCCTGAAGGAGAGCCCAGAATTCTTCGCCGTCGTTGGGAAGCTCCACCCACTTGCCGGTCTCGGAGGAGAGGATCATGGCGTTGGCGATGGACAGGCCGTTGATGCCTTCATAGCCGGGCGCGAGGAGCTCTTCGCCGAAGAGGATGTGGTTGGTGAAGTTCTTGAGGATGCCGTTGTGCTGTTCGCCGTGGCCTTCGGGGACCTCGATCTCGACGGTCTCGCAGGGGATGGACGCGAAGCCCTGATCGGAGCTGAACGTGAATTCGCGTTCGTCCACGGAGAGCTTGGTGTACGTCAGGTGGCCGCGCTCATAGACGAGCTTGCCCTTGGAGCCGGTGATCTCGAGGCGGTTGGTGCCGGGGCATTCGCCGGTGGTGGTGATGAACACGCCGGTCGCGCCGTTCGGGTACTTCGCCATCGCGGTGACGTCGTCCTCCACTTCGATGTCGTGGTACTTGCCGTACTCGCAGTTGGCGTAAATCGCGCAGGGCATGCCGAAGATCCACTGCCACAGGTCAAGGTTGTGCGGGCACTGATTCATCAGCACGCCGCCGCCCTCGCCGGACCATGTCGCTCTCCATCCGCCGCTGTTGTAGTAAGCCTGCGTGCGGTACCAGTCGGTGATGATCCAGACACAGCGCTTGAGATCGCCAAGATCGCCGTTTTTCACCATCTCGCGCATCTTCTGATAGAAGTGGTCGGTGCGCTGGTTGTACATGATGCCGAAGGTCTTTCCGCTCTTCTTCGCGGCGTCCATGAACTCGCGCACCTTCTTGGTGTACACGCCGATGGGCTTCTCGGAGAGGACGTTCAGACCGTTCTCGAAGGCGTCCATGCCGATGATGGGATGGAAGTAGTGGGGCGTTGCGATGATGACGGCGTCCACCAGACCGCTCGTGATGAGCGCGTGGGAATCCTCAAAATACGCGACCTTGTCGCCGCAGATCCCCTTCGCCCATTCGAGACGGGCGGGTTTCAGATCGCAGACGGCGGTCAGCTCGGCGCCGGGGATCCTCTCAGCCGCCAGATTCTGGACGTGGCCGGAGCCCATGTTGCCGATACCGATGACGCCGAAACGTACTTTTTCCATAGATGTTCTCCTTTATTTGCATGGCTCCGCGCGATCCCTGTCCTCATGCCGGTCGGAACGGGGAAGGGGGAACGGGGCCGGATTGCCTCAGTCCATGAATGGGGCGGTTATTCCACCGTGGGCTTCACCCAGCCGTACTGATAGGGCGCTTCGGCCTTCGGGGTGTAAACGTATGCGGCGGCGTTGACGAGCACCTTCTGAACCTCGGGATTGTGATAGGTCGGAACGGACTCGTGACCCGGGCGGAAGTAGAAGATCTTGCCGCGGCCTCTCTTGTAGACGCAGCCGGAGCGGAAGACTTCGCCGCCGGTGAACCAGCTGATGAAGACCAGCTCGTCGGGCTGGGGAACGAGGAAGTGCTCGCCGTAGGTCTCCTCATGCTCGAGGATGATCTTCTCGCCGATGCCGCGGGTAATAGGATGGCCCTGCTCTATAACCCAGAGGATCTCCTTGTCGCCGGATTCGCGCCATTTCAGCTCGCCGGAGGGAGTCCCCATGAGCTTCCCGAAGATCTTGGAGGCGTGGCCGGAGTGGAGGACCACCATGCCCATGCCGCCGATGACATGCTTGTAAACGCGGTTCACGACGCTGTCCGGGACGTCTCCGTGGCGCATATGACCCCACCAGAAAAGCACGTCGGTGTCGTCGAGGACCTCGTCCGTCAGGCCGCATTCCGGGTCGTCGAGGGTGGCGGTGCGGACTTCATAGCCGGCGTCGCGGAGGAAGGAGGCGATGACCGCATGGATGCCGTCCGGGTAGATCGCCTTCACGGCGGGATCGGACTTTTCATGGGCAAATTCATTCCAGACTGTGATTTTCATATGATTCTCCCTTTCTGATGAGAAGGTTTTGGAGCGGTTTCCGGGTATCCGACGGACAGCGGTCAGAGCGTGACCCATCGCTGTTCTTCGGAGGAGCGGAGGATGCCGTCGAGGAGGATTTCGTTCGTCACCCCGTCGTCGATATCGGCGTTGAGACCGTCGTCTTTGCCGTTCAGAAGATCTGCGAAGGACTGCATCTGATCGACGCGGAATTCCTCCGGGATCTCGGCGGGGACGTATTTCTTTCCGGTGGAGGCGTCGCAGATCTCGAGTTCGTCCGCGCCGGGGATGCGGTCGAGGTGATAGACCAGCGCGCCGTGCTCTCCGTAGACCTCCATGCGCTGATAGTTCCCCCGCCCGTAGGCGAAGCGGGAGATTTGGAAGGAGGCGGAAATGCCGTCCGACATCTCGGCGAGAATGTTCGAGAAGTCGTCCACGTCCACCGGCCCGCGTCCGTCTCCGGAGGGGAGCCTGCGCTCGTGAACGATGGTCCCGAGGTGGGCACAGACTTTTTCGTAGCTCTGCCCGGTGACGAACGACACCAGATCCAGCCCGTGACAGCCGAGATCGCCGAGCGCGCCGGACGCCGCGACCGATCTGACATACCGCCAGACCAGCGGGCAGTCGGCCTCGGCCAGTCCCCACGCCTGATAATACTGCATGTTGACGTGGTGGATGTGTCCGAGGCGTCCTCCGGTCACGAGGGAGCGGAGATACCGGGCGGCGGCCTTGTAGCGGTAGGAGAAGTAGATCATGGACTTCACGCCCGCTTCATGGGTGGTGTCCCGGAGGATCCTTGCCTCGGCGGCGTCCATGGTGACTGGCTTTTCGCATCCGTAAGGCTTTCCCGCCCGGGCCGCCGCGAGGGCGATCTCAAGGTGGACGTTGTTCGGGGTGGAGATATCCACGGCGTCCACGTCGGGGCAGGCGACCAGATCCCGGTAGTCGGCAAAGCGATGATCCTCGGGGACCTTGTACTGTTCGCCGCGCTCATGGAGCCGCTTGGGATCGATATCGCAGAGGGCGGTGAGGGTGAGATCGGGGGAGCGGGTGATCCCCGGAAGATGGACGCCGGAGGAAATGCCTCCGAGCCCGACGGAACCGACGCGTATGACCGACATGACGCTGCTCCTTTTGGCCGCTTTTTTCTTATTTTACCATAGTCTTTGTGCAAAAGCAATAAGAACCGGAAAGAAAAGGGCGTTAATTTATTCCGGAAGGACGGACGGGATCTTTGAAGCGGCAAAAAAACGGCTCCGGATCCTCCTTGCGCGGGAGTAAGGGAGCCGCAGAGTTCGGAGAATGATTCAGTTCACAAACTGCGCGCTGTGCAGCCCGAAGTAGAACCCACCCGCCGCCATCAGCTCGTCGTGGGTTCCGTGCTCGATCACGCGCCCGTCTTTGAGGACGAAGATCACGTCGGCGGACCGGACGGTGGACAGGCGGTGCGCGATCACGAAGGACGTCCGGTGGGACATCAGCTCGTTCATCGCCGACTGGATCCGCATTTCGGTCATGCTGTCCACGTTGGAGGTGGCTTCGTCGAGGATCAGCACCGGCGCGTCGGAGATCATGGCCCGGGCGATCGTGAGAAGCTGTTTCTGCCCCTTCGAGATGTTCACGCCCTCGTCGGTGAGGATCGTGTCGTACCCGTCGGGGAGGCCGCGGATGAAGGAGTCGATTCCCGCCGCCCGCGCCGCCTTTTCGATTTCCTCCCGGCTGACCTCGCGCGGGGATCCGTAGGCGATGTTGTCCGCGATCGTGCCGCTGAACAGCCATGTGTCCTGCAAAACCATCGTGTAGGCGCGGCGCACGGAGGAGCGGTTGGCCTCGGCGATGTTCTGACCGTCGAGCAGAACGGAACCGCTGTCGGGATCGTAGAACCGCATGAGCAGATTGATGATCGTGGTCTTGCCCGCGCCCGTGGGACCGACGATGGCCGCCGTCATCCCGGGCCGGACGTTCAGGCAGAGGTCGTGGAGGATCTGCCTCTCGCGCGTGTAGCCGAAATTGACGTGGTCGGTCACAACCTGTCCGTTCACCGGCGCGTCCAGTCCGAAGACCGGGGCGTCCGGGAGATCCGGGCTCTCCTCCTCTTCGTCCAGCAGGCGGAAAACCCGTTCGGCTGCCGCTGCCGCGGACTGGAGCTCGTTGATGATGTTCGCGGACTCGTTGATCGGGCCGCTGAACTTCCGGGAATAGAGCACGAAGGAGGACACGTCTCCGATCGAAATGCCGCCGGACAGATAGAGCAGGGAGCCGAAGACGGAGACCAGCGCGAGGGAGATGTTGTTGATGAAGTTGACCGTCGGGCCTACCATCGTGCCGTAGTAGTCGGCCTTGAAGTAGGCGTCGGCGGCGTTTTTGTTCTTCCCGGCGAAGCGTTCGGTCATCGCGGGCTCGGCAGAATACGCGCGGACGGTCTTCTGCCCGGAGAGGCACTCCTCGGCGTATCCGTTCAGCTCGCCCAGCTTGCCGGAGCGCGCCCGGAAGAGGGGACGGAACCGGTTTGCCATCATGGTGGTCGCAACAATGGAGAGCGGGACCGTAAAGGCGAAGACCAGACAGAGCTTCGGGGAGATCGTGAGCATCATCACGAGGGATCCGACGACGGTCACGAGCGAGGACGCGATCTGGACAAGGTCTGTCGAAAGCGTCGCGTTGATGGTGTCGATGTCGTAGGAGATCCGGGAGATGATGTCGCCGGTCTGGTTGACGTCGAAATAGCTCACCTTCATCCGCATGAGCTTGGAGAAAATGTCCTCCCGCATCCGCTTGACAATGCCGCGGGAGAGGTTGATCATCACAAGCTGCAACAGATACGCCATGACGGACGAGGCGGCGTAGGCGAGCAGCATGAGGACGCACAGGCGGATCACCGTCGGGAAATCCACATGCCCGGGCGTCACGCCGATCGCGTCGATGGCCTGCCCCGAGAGCTTCGGCCCCACGAGGGAGAGCAGGTTGGAGAGGACGGAGAGGGCCAGCGCGGCGAGATACCCCCACCGGAACTGGAACATATACTTGCCCAGCCGGAGCAGGACCCGGAGCTTTTTCTTCGATACGTTCGCCACCACGGTGTCTTCGGGCCGGGTGACGCGGGGACCTCTATTCAAGGAGCGCACCTCCCATCTGCGATTCGCTGATTTCCCGGTAGAGCGGGCAGGTTTCGAGAAGTTCTTCGTGGGTTCCGCGGCCCGTGACCTCCCCGTCCTCCAGCACAAGGATCAGATCGCTGTGCAGGATCGAGGAGATCCGCTGGGCCACGATCACGCAGGTGGTGTCGCCCCCCTCGGTGAAGTTCTTCCGGATCGCCATCCGCAGGCGGGCGTCCGTGGCGTAATCGAGCGCGGAGGAGCTGTCGTCGAGCACGAGAATGTCCGGCTTTCCGGCGAGGGCGCGGGAGAGGATCATGCGCTGTTTCTGGCCGCCGGAGAGGTTCGCCCCCTTGATAGCCAGCTCGAAGTCCAGCCCGCCCGGCTTTTCCTCGAGAACCGGGGAGGCCTGGGCGAATTCGGCGGCGCGGAGCAGGTCTTCGTCGCACAGTCCGCGCCCGAAATCGAGATTCGTGCGGATCGTGTCGGCGAAGAGAAAGTCGTTCTGAAACGCCGCGCCGAACTTCTTCGAGATCTCGTCCCGGCTCATGGAGCGCACGTCCTGCCCATCGATGCGGACCGAGCCGGAATCCACGTCGTACTGGCGCATGAGCAGGGCGATGAGGGTGGTCTTGCCCGCGCCGGTGGGGCCGATGACGCCGAGGGTCTGGCCGGGCAGGAGGGTGAAGGACACGTCCTTCAGATCGGGCTTGACACCGTTGTAGGAGAAGGTCACATGATCGAACTCGATCTTCGGCGTCCCCTTTCCGGAACCGCTGTCTCCGGGACGGGCGAAGGCGGCGTCGGGGATCATATCCTCCGGGGCGTCGAGCACCTCGCCGATCCGGTTGGCGGAGGCGATGCCGCGGGAGGACATGATGAAAATCCGCGTGACGCTCATGAGGGCGTTGAGGATGATGGTGAAATAGGAGGTAAAGGCGATGATCTTGCCGGTCTCGGACAGGCCGCCGTTGACCCGGAGCGCGCCGACGAAAATGACCGCCACCAGCCCCGTGTTCAGAAAGGCGTTCATCAGAGGGCTGGTCAGCGCCATATTCAGGGCGGCGCGCTTTTCAGCCCGGTTCAGGTCGGCGTTGGATCTGTCGAACCGCTCCCGCTCCGCCGTCTCCTTGCCGAGCGCCTTGATGATCCGGATGCCCTGCGCGTTTTCGCGGACGATGCGGGTCATGCGGTCGGTGGACTCCTGCTGCTCGTTGTACAGCGGAATGCCGCGCTTCGTGACGAGATAGACCGACACCGCGATGAAGGGCATGACGGCGATGAGAACGAGGGTCAGGACCGGTTCCATGAGGAAGGTCATGATCACCCCGCCGACGAGGAGGCACGGAGCCCGCACGCCCAGCCGCTGGAACATGCCCACCATCTGGTGGATGTTGTAGGTGTCGGAGGTCAGCCGCGATTCCAGCGACGGGACCGTAAAGGCGTCGAGCTGGCGGGCGGAGAGATAGGAGATCTTTTTGAACAGGTCGTTGCGGATCTTCTCGGTGGTGTCGCGGGCGACGCGGGCGGCAATGCGGTTGGCAGTGATATTGCCGAGGATGGCCAGCACGGAGCAGACGAGCATCAGGGCTCCGGCGAGAAGAATCAGTTTCCGGCTGCCCGTCGGGACGATGTCGTCAATGATGGCCGACAGGAGCAGGGGGAGAAAGAGATCCATGACCGTCCCGCCGAATTTGACGGTGAACCCGAGGAGCATCTTCGGCAGAAACGGTCGGACATAGGAGAGGATGTGCTTCAAAACGGAGGTCCTTTCCGAAACCGGACAACGCCGGGTTGCGCATTTTCTTCATTATAACATAGAAATTTAGGAATTACAAGGAAAACCGCGTGAAAAGGCAAAAAAACCGCCCGATCCCGGAATCGCCGGAAAAGGGCGAAGGCGGGGGGTGGGCGGCAAGAAAGGGGGGGATTATTTCACTCTCACCCACGCACAGACCTTGTGGCCGGGCTCCTGACCCGCGCTGGCGTAGTCGATGAGGGTCGCGGAGCCGTTTTTGAGGAGCGGCACGCGGACGGCCTGACGGCAGGGAACCGCAGCGGAGTCGAGCGTCACGGCTTCTCCCGCGTCGGTGCGGACGGGATCCACGGGGAGGAGCGGCTCTTCGTCCACGGTTTCGTCCAGCGCGAAGAGCACGGGCCCGCGGCGCACGGCGAGATACCGGTCGCTGTCCCCGAGTCCGTGGGAGGCTTCGGCGGGCGTCACGATCCGGACGGGCAGGTCGAATTCGAGCGTGAAGCGCGCGCCGGGCGTGACGGAGAGGGTATAGCAGCCGCTCTCCTGTCGGACGGACACGCCGCCCATGTTCAGGGAAGAGCGCTCCGCCCATCCCGGGATCCGCAGAACGACCGTGCGGCATCCTTCAAACCCGTCCCCGGCGGCGAAGGAAATCACGCCCGACTTCGGGTAGTCCGTTTCCATCCGGAGGGTGAAATCGCCCGCGGTGATCGTGCCGTTCCGGTAGAGGTTGACGTAGATCCGCCCCTTCCGGTCGAATCCGGCGGCGGCAAGGGTGTCGAGGGCGAATCCGGCGGAGGAGATGCAGACGCAGCAGCCGTAGCAGCTTTGATCGTCGATGTTTTTCTTCCCGCCGATCTGCTCCGTGCGCACGTCGTGGCGGAGGGGATTGTAGGAGTGGATCGGCAGCGGGACGCCTCCGTTGGCCGCGGGATCGATATGGCGGCGGAGGGCGGCGGACATGGCGTTGTAGGCGGACTTCTCGATCGCGTCGATCCATTTGTTCTCGCCGGTCATGCGCCAGAGCTGCCAGCAGAACTTCATCCATGTGACGGTGACGCAGGTCTCCTGCATGATCCCCGTCCGCTGCGGATCGAACTGCGAGACGGCGGACAGGTCGAAGGACTCGTAGAGACAGCCGAGCGTCCCGATGACGGTCTCCTCTTCCCGGAGCACGCGCTCGGCGAAGCGGATCACGGTCTCGCGGCTCTTCGCGTCTCCGGTGACCTTGGCGTATTCGGCGAGGCCCTCGAAGCAGGAGATCATCTCGTACGCTTTCGTGACGCTGTAGTCCGAAATCGGCGTTTTGTCCTCGTACGCCAGCTCGAAGAGATTCTCATGGAGCGTCCCGCCGAAGGAGATGATGTACTCGGCGAAGTCGAAATACCGAGGCTCGTGCGTGATGTTGTAGAGAAGCATGAACGGCTCGAGGACGGAGCAGCTGTTGAGGCCGTCCCAGTGGCTGGTGCAGGCCGCGATCAGCCGCTTCCCCTCCTCCGGACGCCCGAGCTTCGAAATCATGTAGTCGGCGTGCCGCGTCAGGGCTTCCACGATCTCGTCGGCAAGGCGGTCGTCGCGGCAGATATCGAGGAAGTAGATCATCCCGAGAAGCACATACTTGCGCCCCCAGATATCCCATCCGGCGAACTCCGCGCTTACGGAATAGGTGGAGAAGCGTCCGAGTCCGTCCTGCGCGGTCAGAAGATCCCGGACCGTGCCCTCGAGCACCGCGTACAGGCGGTTTTTCTCTTCGTCGGCGGAGGCGGGCAGGGCGGCGTAGGTATAGCAGGCACCGCGCATCATCTTGCCCCAGTACTCGCACCGCCAGCCGGAATCCGCGTCGTCCACGCCGGGATGGCGGAACAGATCCGCGAATTTCGCCCAGAGCGAGGCGTCCTCCAGCTGGATCTTCCGCAGGGTGTCGGATTCCTCCGTCAGCCCGTCGCGGAAATCAAAGGATCCGGCGGGAAGGGCGAAGCGGGCGTCGGCGTAATAGAAATGATCGCGCGCGCGGCGGATGGCTTCCTTATATTTCGGAACATAAACCGGCTCGGAGGGCTCGGCGGCGGGTTCCGGTTCCGCTTCCGCCGCGGGTTCGGGTTCCGGCTGAACATCCGGTTCGGGCTCCGGCCCCGGTTCCGGCTCGGGTTCAGGCTCGGCCGGAAGATCCGCCTCCGGTTTAGGCTCAGGCTCGGCCGAGGGTTCCGGGATCGGATCGGGAGAAATCTCCTCAGCCGGTTCCGCGGGCAGGTCGGGCTGATCCGGCTCGGATTCTGCGGGTTCGTCGTATGCGGGAGCCTGTTCGACGGCGAGGACGGGAGGTTCTTCAAAGATGGGATCGGGGCGGATCGCGTTCAGCTCCGAGGACGCCCATGTGCAGAAGGAGACTCCCGCGCCGTCGTTCTGCGGGACAAAATAGCTGGCGCGGCTGATGAGGATGGCGTCGGGCAGCAGCTTGCCGTCCGGATCGGCCTCCTTCACAGCCTCGCGGACAAGACGGAGGGTCTCTTCGCTGCCGTGACCGGCGCGGAGGCTTTCCGAGAGGATGGGGATGATGAAATCGGCGAGCTCGGGAGCGGTCGAAGGAAGGGGGGCGGGCGGAGGCGTCTGGTTCGCGGAAGCCGCCTGAGCGCGTCTTGCTTCGCGTTCGCGGTGAACGGACAGATCCGCGCCGCAGGTGGTGCAGAACCGCATTTGATCTTTGATGGGGGAACCGCATTCGGGACAGAATTTCATGGGAACCTCCTTCGGGTTGATTTATCGGTGGAACAGCTTTTTCGATTCGTAGACCGGTTCGCAGGTCAGGTTGATGCCCAGCTTGCGGAGCGTTTCGGCGTCCGTTCCGGAGACGATGACGGAGGTGTGCGCCTCGCATCCGTGCAGATCGGAGAGACAGGCGTAGGCGGCCTCGGCGTTCGGATCGGTGGCGGCGGAGATGGAGAGCGCGATCAGGACTTCGTTCACATGAAGCCTGGGATTGCGGGATCCGAGCGCGCCCGTTTTCAGACGGCAGATCGGTTCGAGCACCGAGGGGGAGATGAGCCGGATCGCGTCGTCGATGCCCGCGAGCGATTTGAGCGCGTTCAGCAGGGCGGCCGAACAGGCTCCGAGCAGCTCGCTGGTGCGGCCCGTGACGATCCGTCCGTCGAAGAGCTCCATAGCGGCGGCGGGCCCGTCCGTGGCGGCGGCTTTGTCGAGCGCGGCCTTTACCACGGGGCGGTCGTCCACGGTGATTTTCGCGCGGTTCATAATGAGCTCGGCCTTGTACACTTCGTCGGCGTCGCAGAGCCCCTTGCGCTTCTTGACGAGGGATCCGTAATACCGGCGGATGATCTCGGCGCGGGAGGCTTCCGCCACGGCTTCGTCGTCGAAGATGCAGTAGCCGACCATGTTGACGCCCATGTCCGTGGGGCTCTTGTACGGGCACTCGCCGTAGATCCCTTCGAACAGGCGCCGGAGGACGGGGAAGACCTCCACGTCCCGGTTGTAGTTGACGGTCGTCTGTCCGTACGCTTCGAGGTGGAACGGGTCGATCATGTTGACATCCGAAAGATCCACCGTCGCCGCTTCGTAGGCAAGATTGACCGGATGGGTCAGCGGCAGGTTCCAGACGGGGAAGGTCTCGAACTTCGCGTAGCCGGATTTGATGCCGCGCTTGTTGTCGTGATAAAGCTGGGAGAGGCAGGTCGCCATTTTTCCGCTGCCCGGGCCGGGGGCGGTGACCACGACGATCTGACGGCTGGTTTCGATGTACTCGTTGCGCCCGTAGCCCTCGTCGCTGACGATCAGCCGGACGTTGGTGGGATACCCTTCGATGGGGTAGTGGCGGAAGACGCGGATGCCCAGATTGGAGAGCCGCTTGATGAAGGCGTCCGCGGAGGGCTGGGAGGCGTACTGGGTGATGACGACGCTGCCCACATAAAGCCCGCGGTCCCGGAACGCGTCGATCAGCCTCAGGGCGTCCATGTCGTAGGTGATGCCGAGGTCGGCGCGCATTTTGTTCTGCTCGATGGCGACGGCGGAGACTACCACGACGATTTCCGACTTGTCGGCGAGCTGGAGGAGCATGTTGATCTTGCTGTCCGGCTTGAATCCGGGGAGGACCCGGGACGCGTGGTAATCGTCGAACAGCTTTCCGCCGAATTCGAGGTAAAGCTTTCCGCCGAACTGCGCCATGCGTTCGCGGATCCGTTCGGTCTGCAGGGTCAGGTATTTCTGATTGTCGAAGCCTTCTCTGAACATGGTGAAACTCCCGTATGAAAAAATCACTGATATTATAATATAAATCGGAGAAAAAGGCAAGTCAAAGGAGAAAAAAAGAACAAATCGGAAAAAGGCCGTCTCGCCTTGTGGAAAGAGCACAGAAGAAGACGGTTCCGAAAGGGCGTTTATAAACAGAGTATGAGAATCGAAACGAAAGTGAAAAAAGCCCTTGACAACGGCTCCTTGCCGTGGTAGAATAACGAGGCTGTCCGGGGGTGACCTTCGGGCGGCGGCCGCAGAAAAAAGTCGAAAGAAATTTTCGAAAAGGGGTTGACAAAGGCTCCGGTCTGTGGTAGAATAAACAAGCTGTCACCGAGCGGGGGACCGTGAGGGAACGGCAGCGGCTCATTGAAAATTGAACAACAACAATGTAC
>SVQK01000049.1 GCA_015065385.1 Oscillospiraceae bacterium
CACTAATTTTGTGCTTTTATCCATCGTTAGCCTCCTTAAGATCTGCTCAAAAAATGACGGTTATTTTTTGAGTTTTTTGAGCTACGATGATTATAGCACATCAGCTGGCACGCCGCAATTGTCCCATGGTTGAGCTGTTACGTTGTAATAATGTTCGAGAGCAAACAGCCGGTTTACAAACCATACCCCCTTTTCAGCAACCCCCTCTGGCTCTTTTCCTTCAGGCGGGGGAAGTTCGTTCGGATCCTCTTTCTGATCTTTCGGCTTTCTTCCGCCTACCTCAAGTAATTTCCGTCGCAGATGTGCCCAACACCCGCACAGGATGGCTTTCCTGAGTTTGTTGTATCCATCAAAGCCATCGCAGACGCAGTATCCGCTGAAATCGCCGAGGAACCTGTCCGCGTTCTCTCCATGCCGGGACTGCGAATACATGAACATTGATATATTCTTTCCGTCATTCCTCTGCCCTGCAAACACCCACATCTTCGAATCGGTAGTAGGCGAGCGCCCCGTTTCCTTGAGAACCTGGGTGGTAGTCTCATCGGCATTGATAACAGGAAGATTCTGGATATCCCCGTGCATAGCGTTATACACATGAACGAGGTAAGCTTGGACAACTTCGTTTACCCAACTTCCCATAGTTGTGCGATCCAGAGGAACACCTTTGGATCTGAAGTCGCTTTCAAGCCTGTAAAGTGGGACTGCTTTGCCGTACTTCTCGTTTAGGATGTAAGCAAGCAACTCGCGCGTACAGTAGCATCCCGGAAGGAATGCGGCCGGAGCTTCTCCTTTTAGGAATCGTGTTTTCACATCCTTGCCTATTCTGCATTTGGGGCATTTACATGTCTCAAGTCTATATTGAATAAGTGTAAACGATGCCGGAACGTATTTCAGCTCGACACGACCATCTTCCCAGCCGATATGTTTTGTCTCTGCGCCGCATTTCGGACAGATGGTCGGTCCCGGACAATCCTTTACCTCTTTGGGAATATTCGCAAAAAGCTCCTCGTACGTCTTCTTTTCCCGTTTGTGGGCGGTATGTTCTTTGACAGTGACAATTTGCTCTCCTTCCATCGACGGTGCAGGCATATCTTCACCTGACAATGGAAGCTGAGTCTCAAAAGGAAGGTACTGTGTTTTCTCGCTTTTCTGACCGAAGACCTGCTTTTTCAGCCAGTCCAGCTGGCTCATGATGTTGTCAATATTCTGATAAGCTTCTTCCAGTTTAGCAGAAAGCTCTGCATTCTGGTCTTTCAAGCTCTCGTAATCCGCTTGCAGAGAAAGATATTGTTCCGTGGATATTTTGGCTTTCATGTAACAACTTCCTCCTGCATTAAGATATACAAAGTATACCACATCACAGGAGGAAAATCTGTAATATTATGAAAACATTTGATAAACACTACACAAACACACCTGGTCTGCCTGGCTTGATAGCCTTTGGCTGTTCGAGAGCCAGTCCTTCTGTCAACCAACGTTTCTGCTGATCGGTCAATTTCATGGCTTCGGTTTCCGTTTTAGGCCATTGGAACAGCCCGTTATCCAAACGCTTGTACAGCAGAAGGAAGCCGTCACCTTCCCATACGAGCCCTTTTATGCGATCCTTCCGCCTCCCGCAAAAGAGAAATATCACTCTGCTGTAGGGATCCAGCTTCAGGGTTCCCTGAACAATACTGGCAAGCCCATCTATCCCGCGACGAAGATCGGTGTATCCGGTGACGAGATATGTGGTACTCTCTTCCAGAAAATTGTTCAGCATGACTTCAGTACCCCCAGAATAGCGGAAAGCTGTTCCGGTGTCGCGTCATCCGGAAGCGAGATGCTGATTTCACCGGCGGAGATTTTGATATTCCGGGAAGGGGTGGGGTTGATCGGAACAAGGCGGTGTTCCTCTTCCGACAACGCTGCTTCCCGGAGCTTCCGAAGTCTGTTGTAGTAGGTTGCTGGGGAGATGCCGTTCTCCTCACACCAAGCTTTCACGGTCTTTCCGCTTTCCTGGCAAGCGGTGACTTGTACCTGCCACTCGGAAAGGGAGAAGGCTGATTTCAGCTGAACGATGGATTTGGTGGTTTCCATGATGCCCTCCGTGTATTACTCACTCTGATTTACTATGATCCACTTCATAGATAGTGTCTACACGAGATTGACAAATCTCTCGAGATGTGGGATAATAGAAGAAAGCCACACGGGGGAGAGCCGCAATGAGCGAGAATTTGCACCACAGGCACGATATTTCAGACAAAACATGGGCCGTACTGTCACCGCTTCTACCCGGACAACCCGGGCAATGGGGTGGAATTGCCAAAGACAACAGGAAGTTCATCAATGGCGTATTTTGGATACTTCGGACCGGAGCGCCGTGGCGAGATCTTCCGCCCGAATACGGTAAATGGGGAACAGTGCATCAACGCTTTCGCAGATGGCGCGATAATGGAACTTGGGAAAGAATTCTTGAAGCGTTGATAGACGATCCTGATTACGAATGGCTGATGATCGATGCCAGTCACTGTAAAGTACACCCACACGCATCCGGGGCGAAAGGCGGGAACCAGGATATGGCCCGCACAAAAGGGGGCTCAACACCAAAATTCACCTTGCCGTGGATGCGTTTGGTATGCCGGTCAGAGTATTTATCACAGAAGGTACCAGAGCTGATTGCAAGTAAGCTGTTCGATTAATCGATGGTATTCCGGCAGAATATCTCCTCGGAGATCGCGGATACGATACAGACGAAATCGTGGAGTTTGCAGAAAAGAACGGAATGGTTGTCGTGATACCTTGAAAGAAGAATCGGAAGAAGGAAAGAGCTTACGACGAAGATCTTTACAAGCTCCGCCATCTTGTCGAAAACGCATTCCTCAAGCTGAAGCAATGGCGCGGGATTGCAACCAGATACGCGAAAAACTCGGCGTCTTTTCTGGCCGCGATCCAAATTCGCTGCATCGTGATTTGGTTGCAAATCCTCGCTTAACTCGTGTAGACACTCTCTAGAGTTGTTCATAGTTGGTCAGAGTTGATTATACACTATCTGGAGGGGATTGTCGACCCGGGAGGATATTCGGCGCTTACTCATCATAGCTTGTCAGAGTTCATTATACTGCGTTGGAGGACACGAGGCGAGACGGGAGATTATTGGGCGGTTACGATGAAGCAGGCAGAACTGGCTGAAAAGATCGGGGAAAGCAGCTCGACGTTCAGCCGGTTCATCAACGGGCTAACGGACAAAATCAGTCCGGACGCCATCATTCTCATGGCAAAGGAATTTGAGGTTTCGACAGATTTCCTGCTCGGGGTTGTGAACTGAGACCGCATCTCCGCCATGTCATCCTGAACCGCTGAAAGTTTGGCTTTTAATTCAGCGTTTTCTCTCTGAAGGGAGAAGTATTGCTCAGGTGTGATTTTGATCTTCATGAAACAAAATACCTCCCCGCGTTCTGTTGCTGTCAGCATACCAGAATGCAGAAAGGAATTCAATGGATACTGGGAAAACATACGGGAAACACCCTGTAAATTCAATAGAACAGTCCCGGCTTCCCGGGCTTGATGGCTTTCGGCTGTTCGATTTCAAGCCCCTCCGTCAGCCACCGGACCTGCTGTTCCGTCAACAGCAGCGCCTCCGTTTCCGTCCTCGGCCATCGGAATACGCCGTTGTCCAGACGCTTATACAGCAGGAGGAACCCGTCCCCATCCCCCGGATATCGGCTTCGCCGATTCCGTGCAGCCCCTTGATCCGGTCGCGTCTTCTTCCGCAGAAAAGAAAGACCGCGCTGCTGTATGGATCCAAGTTCAGTTTCCCTTGTATGATCCCCGCCAGCCCGACGATCCCGCGCCGCAGGTCCGTATAGCCCGTCACGAGGTATGGCTGGCTCATAGCAAGCAGATCGCTCAGCATGACTTCAACGCTCCTACGATCGCTGCCAACTGTTCCGGATCTGCATTCTCCGGCAGGGCTATGCTGATCTCTCCCGCTGTGATTCTGATCCCGTGCGGGACTTTCGGTTTGATCGGTACGATCTGCTGCTCCCCGCTCAGAATATCTTCCCGCATCATGCGCAGTTTCCGGTAATACATGGACGGAGATATTCCGTTCTCTTCGCACCATGCGGTCACAGTCTTCCCGCTTTCCTGACAGGACAGGATTTTCTCCCTCCACTCTGCGGCGGTTACGAGTTCCTTGGTCTCTGCGATCCGCTCCGTCATTTCCTGGTTCATGTTGTCCCCCCTGATCTTGTGCCATTTACTCTCATTTACTATCGAGAGCAGATGAGACTGTCTGACACATATTCAGGCTCCATTATACATGGCTTCGAGGTCTGGTTCAAGCAGGGGGAGATCAGGCGCTTACTAACGGTCGCCGACCTGTCAGCAGATATTGGTATTATCCCCACCCCTCACCCCCGTCTTCTCCTGATATCAAGAAATCCCTCTTGACTTCGGGAGATCATTTCCGCTGGACCCACCTCCGCCACCCCGACTTTCTCCCCAAACCCCTTGCGGAACGGAGTGCGATATGATATAATAAAATGTGAAAATGTCCTTCCCCTCCGGGGCGGGGGACAGTCATGAAAAAACTCCTTACTATCCTGCTCCTGTCCGTCTTCCAGGTCGCTTCCGTCCCTCAGTTTTCCGATCTGGACAAGAAGCTGTGCGAGCTGGTCGGTCGTCATGTTGCCGATGTGCCAGCAAGCTAAGGAGAGAATTGTTCGCAAATCTACGGTATAAAATACAACTAAGACATACATGTGCCAGTTTGGTGTACACAGTATAGTTGGGTGGAAGTCCCGACCCGTAAAATCTGGCAGGTAGCCAGTACTTAGTTTTGGAGCCGAAGACGCGAGGTAAGGCTTTGGCAGGTATAAGGGGACGAAAGAGGACTCTGACTTCCTCGGATTCACTTTCTTCAATTCCGGCTCGGGTGGAAACATCCGCTCATCATTTCCCGCGACAGCACCGTCGTGCGAATCAGTATTTCGTATATGACAAACTGGCTGACATTCGAGTTGATCTGAGCCGCAGCCGGATACCCGTCAGAGAACGCCCGATGCCCGTAAGGGACCGGGACACTGTACAACGATAACGACCGGAACGGCGGAAGACCCGTCCCGCCGCCGGAAACAGGAGCAAAGCCGTCATAAGCACAGCCGCCCGGATGCGGACGGACGAAAGGATGAAAGGGTACACATGAAAAGAGTTATCTGGAAAAGACTGCTGAGCGTACTTCTCTCCGTTTTGATGCTGTCGTCCCTCCTGCCGGCGAACGTTCTGGCGCAGGAGTTTGCGGATCTGTTCGGTTTTCGAGCGGAACCGGAGGACGATCCGTTTTTCACTTTCTCTGAAGACCCGACCGCCGCGGAAACGGCGGAACCGGACGCCCTCGGAGAGGCTGCCGAGGAAGCCTCCTCCCCCTATATGCTTGCCGCCGGGACTGCCGCGGCATCTGAGCGGATCTCGAAGGTGAAGGTACTCGACCGGAACGGCAGTCCATGGTCCGGTTCGCTTTACGCACTCGATCCGGACACGGGTGACATAATCCGCAATCTGTCGTGGGATTACGATTACGATAACCGCACTTTCCTCGTACCGGAGAGCGTATTCGGAGGCGGCGAGATCCAGCTTGTCTCCGTCGTCCGCGAATGGAGCGTCAATTATGCCCCCGCGCTGACAACGGGCTTCCGCGACGAAATCACGCTCGACGCGCGTTCCACCATCCCCTTCAGCCTCGTCTTCTCGGACGGCGTCACAACGATGACGGAGGGTTCGTTCCTCGTCAGCTACGGAGAAAACGCCGTGGGGGGTGAGATCGGCAGCGGCGGGACCGGCGAAATGTATGTGACGCCCGGCGAAAACTACACCGTATGGGCTTCGTCCACTGCGCAGAAGATGCTGATTATCGAAAGAATCACGGCAGACGAGGAGAGCGTGAGCCTTGCGGACGCGATATCCGCGGCGGTTCCGTTCACCGTCGAAGCGGCGGACAAGCTCGACGCCAACGACTTCTGGTCGATCGGCTTCAGGCCGGAGGGAGAGACCGAAGACCGCAGCTACAACGCGATCCTTGGCCCGATCCCCTCCTCCGAGAAAACGGTACGCCTGACGCCCGGGATTTATGAAATGAGCGTCGGCATTTATGACTGTACTCTCCCCGTGGGAGAGACGGGCGGCGAGGAGTATGCCGGCTCCGTCCACATGCTCGGAGAGATCGACACAAGGTCCCAGACGTCCGTGGATTTTGACCCAGCGTATCTGGAAACCGTTCTCCTGTCCGATTCCGAGGTGACGAAGCGGAAGGGCGCTCGCTCCGTCTCAGCCGTTCTCGCCGTGCGGGACGACAGGGGCAACCCCGTCTTCTCGGACTATACTGGCAGTTTCTTCTCCCTGAACGGCTGGTTGTGGACAAGCTGGCAGATCCTCGCGGACGGCCACGGCCCGATCGCGTACAGTTCCTACGATTCGGACGAGTGGCCGAACGCCTCCGAATGCGAAATCGAACTGGATCAGTTGGGCGGAGAAGTGCAGTATGACACGCCGATCACGGTCATCTTCGAGCCTTATTTCAACGTGAGCGGCGACGGACTGTTGAACTATGAGAAGACGTCCGCCTCCACGACCTTCGTCCTCACGGAGGGCGGAACGTTCGAGCTTCTCGGCAGCTTCTACCGCGCAGAAGGATACGCTTTCCACCGCGGAAGGGTGACGGGGCTGACCAAGATCAACTGGTCCGAAATTTTCGACCTCTCCGGTCTGGATGCGGGGGACCCGATCCTGTTCTGCGTCACCGGCTATGACGAGACCCTCGGCATGGATGTCTGCGATTTCGTCCGGACGGAGTACGACCCCGCAGTGCACTTTGCGGAATTCGTCCCTGCCGGCAGTTATTACACTGTCAGCCTTACTGCGGACGGAGAGGATATCGGTGTCTACGAGCAGTTCGCCGTTCCGCTCGGCGACGGTTATGTATTCTGTCCTGCCCGCTCCGATACCGGCTATCCCGCCGGAGAATACCTGTTCATCTACTGCGAATATCTCGATCCGATGGGCAGCGATGTATTGACGCTCTTCGGGCGGAACGTGACCCTGCCGGACGGACATATCGACCTCGACACGTCCGGATTCCGGACCGTCACGATTACCGCGGAGAACGAAAACGCTCTGTATCTCTGCCCGACCGTGTGCGGCGTCTCGATCGAATCCGGCGGAACGTGGGAAAACAGTTACAACGAATCCCTCATGCTGCGGTATGATCCTGTGTCGGTGGATGAGATTCTCGTCGGCGTCGGCCCCTTGGCAGGGAAAAAAGGGATAGGAAAGGAAGAATACGACTCCGGAAGCAGGTGCCTCCATGTGCTGGTTCTGCCCGAGGGGGATTCCTTCGTCCTGCCCTACGGGGATCTGACCTCCTTCGAAGCGGCCTCCGCAAAATCCGTTTACGAGGCGGGGGAGAGCGTTTCACTGGACGTCTTCGCCTTTTGCGGTGAATACCGCGTCGCGGGGATCATAGCGGAATCGACACGGATCTCCCCTAAAGAAGGCCTTGGCATTGCCGGATCGGGGCCTGTTCCGATAACCGTCACGCTGAGGAATCTCAGCAGCGGCGCGGAATCCGTCGTCCGCTCCGATGACTGGCGGCATGCTTCCCTCGGCGCACTCGAGAGCGGGAGCTATTTCGCGGCGGTGTCTTTCGACGCGCCCGATGGCTGTGTGATGACTGCGCGCACCGCGTCCTGTAGTTTCGAGGTCGGCAACGCTTCGGTGACGGAGAATCACGTCTCCCTGAGCGGACCGGAAACCGCGTATTTCTCGGTCGATCTCACCGTGAACGGCGTTCCCGGCGCGGAAGTGACCGTAAGCGGTTCCGCACCTGACGGGAGCGAGATCACCCCGGCGACCGTCGTTCTGCCCGACAGCGGGACGGAGACCGTTACGTTCGCCCTCTCCCATGACGGAGAATATATCTTCCACGCGGTGTCCGTCTGGAACGGGTTTGCGGCGGAATCCGATCTCCTTACGGTCCGGTGCAGCATCGCGCCGCCTGCCGACGTGACCGTCACGGCAGAACCCGAAGGGAACCGCGCTGTCCGGTTGCGCTGGAAGGCTTCCGAAGGGGCCGTCGGATATCGTGTGCTCCGCGGCGGCGCGGAAATCGCTTCGCTCGGCCCGACAGTCCTCACCTACCTCGACACAGGCTTGAACGAAGGGTTGGAATACACCTACGCCATATTGGCCGAGGCTGCGTCCGGGAGCCTGTCGAATCCGATCCCGGTGACCTGCGTACCCGTCTACATCCCCGACGAGGAAGCGCCGACTGCGCCGAAATCCCTGTGGGCGACGGTGACGGGGACGATGGTGTCCCTGTCGTGGAGCCGCTCGACCGACGACAGCGGCGTCGCCGGATATCTCCTGACCCGTAACGGAGAAGAAATCGCCCGCGTGACCGACAGCCGTCAGTACACCGATTTTGCTCCCGACACCGGTGACTATACTTATGCCGTACGCGCATACGACGCCGCGATGAACATGTCCGGTGCGGCGGAGAAGACCGTCACGGCGGACACGCCCGGCGCGATCGAATTCTTTGAGGTCTCCTCGGAGCTGACTTCCGGCATTCTCACCGGCGACAGCGTATCCTTCCGCCTTGTCTCCTCCGCACAGGTGAAGAAGGCCGTCGTCACCGCTGTCTGGAACGACGGCGGGACAGAGGTCCGGGAAACGGTCGAACTGTCCGGATCCTCCCGTCTCTTTACCGGCTCGTGGGGCATTCCCGAATCGCTCGCGCATCTCGTCCGCGCTGAAGCAAAGGTCTACGGAGGGAGCGGCGAGCTGCTGAACAGCCGGACCGAGGATCTTGACTGGGTCCGCGCCGGAGCGGTAGAGATCGCCTTCACCCTTCCGAATGCCGGTTTCGCGCCCACATTCCTCGCAAGCTCCGGCACGCTCACCCTGAAGGGAACGGACGTTGAGCAAAGCTATACCTGCCGGTTAGGACAGACCGAGGATACGGGCTCGTACCGTTTCGAGAAGGTTGCTCCGGGCAGCTATACACTCGTCGCGTCCCTCCGCGGCATCGAGATCGGTACGGCTTCCGTGACGGTTCTTCCCGGTAAAACCGCTTCCGTGTCGCTTGACGCTTCGGCGTCCGGCCTGATCCGGATCGGCGGGACGACCTGCACCCATCGCCCGGAGAGGGGGAACGACGGAAAGCCTTTCGTCGTATATGCGATCAAGGACGGATACCTCACGGACGCTGACGGAGACAGCGCGTTCTTCTGGCCCGAGGATACGATGGAACTGCTTCCCGTTTCTTCCTACCTCTTCTCGGATAACCGGTATTATTCGCTGAAAAACCAGACAGTCATGACGGCCTCCGTCCGGAGCGGCGGATATGTCTTCACTCCCCCGGTCGGCGAAGCGAATCCCGCACGGACCGTGACTGTCCGTTTTGACGGCGGATCGGCGGAGCTCTATGGACTGCCGGTATCCGCAAGCACATACGGATACGCGGATCTCCCCGTCAACTCGAATCTGAAGCTGGATGCCGCCGGATGCGCAGCGTTCTCCTTCCCGGATTCCGGAACGACGGCAATGACCCTGACGGTCCACTCGCTCAATCTGCAGAACGGACTTCGCACCGCAGAACGGACCTATACCGTCCCGCTGACCGCTGCCGGCGAATACACGGTGAAGCTCGCGTTTGAAGCCGAACCGAACGTTCATATCCGGCTGAGGACCTCGAACGGCTCCTCGCTTGCCGGAGAGACCGTCATCCTGTCATGGAAGTCCGGCAATTCCTTTAACAGCGGGTCCCGGTATGTCACACTCAACGCGAACGGAACGGCGGATGTTCCGGTTAACGCCGCGAGCGACACTCAGTTTAAGCTGACCGCTGTCGGACGGTATCTGTCGGACAACAACTATCTGGAACGCGCCGAGCTGATCTCGTCGGACGGTTCGTTCGACGCCGTGCTGCCCGTCACGGAGAAGACGACGCTCACCTACCGCGTCCGATTCGTAAGCCGTCAGGACGTGCCTCTGGAAGGCATCCCGGTCAGGTTCACCGACCGCGTCACAGGACGGACCCAAAGCGTGCCGATCGGCGCGGACGGGACATGCGAGGCGCAGGGTCTCGATGTGAGATGCGAAGTGAATGATCAGCGGGCGGGCTCCTATATTCTGTCGCTGGACAGCACGGGTCTGACCGGCGTCCCGCAGGCTCAGGCGGCTGCTGTTCCTGCACAGGAGGTCGTGCTCGAAACCAGTGCCTTGCTGCCGCTCAGCTTCGACTGGAACGGCATGCACCGTATGGGATACACCCTGTATTTCTACGATCTCTACGGCGACGCCTCGAAGCCGGTCTATGTCGCGGAAACGAATGCGTCCTACGGCGCTTCGGGATATATAGTAATGTCCGAGAGGATGATCGGAAACCAAAAATTCAGCGAATCGCGGTTTGCCGTCGTGCCTTTTGCCGGAGGAGGAGTGGTTTATGAATCCGCATACGGTCCTGAATACATCCATATCCCGCTCTCCGACTGGCCTGAATCCATGGTTTTCACGCTGGATATGCGGCAGCACACGAGGGAAACGCCTCTCGAGATCGTGAATCCGACCTTCGTGTCGAACTGGATCATGGTACGCGATCTTGCCGGCGCGGATATACGGACCGAAGCGAATCTGTGCATCCGTCTCGGGAAAACGGTCCTCAGCGAGCGTGCAGTGAAAAGCACCGTTTACGATCCGTACAATGTGACCTGGTATCCGTTCTACGAAGACCTCGACTACTCCGTGCTCTACAATAAGCTGAGCTATGCCAAATACAGCTCCGATCCCGATCTTTACGCCCGGCTGTACAGGCCCGTCATTTCGTCGCCGGAGCGTCAGGAATTCACGCTCGGCTATCAGAAAACCTTTGAAATCAGGATCCTCGGCGCGGACGGAAGACCGTTCAGAAGCTACAGAAGCGCGTATCCGATCAACCACGCCATGTTCGGCAGCACGGAAAAGGTGCTTCTGACGGCTTCGAAATGGGATAAAGTGTATGCGAAAGCGTTCTCCTGCTATTTGACAGACAGTACGTTCACGATCACCGTCAGTGACGCGGTCAAGCTGCTGGAAGTGCCTCAGCACTCTTTCGAACTCTATTTCGCGCTCAACGGCGATATGAACTGGGCTATAGATGATATGTATCCGTTCTGGAGTACCTGTCCGGATGCCGCTGCCGTGTCGCTGGACCTGCTCCCGACTGCGTCGTCCGACACCCGGACGGTCACGCTGGGCAATCCCGTCTACCGGCTGTCCAGAATCTTCGGCGATCTTGACACTTCGTTCAAGAGCGTTGCGGAAACGTCAAGCGGCGTCTATGAGATCCGGATGGAACAGGCAGGAGCGGGAATACCCGGTGAAACCGTGTACTA
The DNA here is from genome assembly GCA_015065385.1 of Oscillospiraceae bacterium. Taxonomy (GTDB): domain Bacteria; phylum Bacillota; class Clostridia; order Oscillospirales; family CAG-272; genus UMGS1696. Next base: position 11,409 of record SVQK01000049.1, read on the forward strand.
CGAAAGTTTCATCCGCCTGCCCGCCGGGGCATTCAACATCACGGTGGACGGTGCTGCCGCCTCCCGTGAAATCCTTCTTCCGGAGGGACAGGAAAAGCATTCGATCGTTTTTGAGATAACGGAGGCCGATCTCGCGGAGGACCGGAACATCGAGTGTTACATCCTGACCGAGGACGGGAATCCCGACAGCCGCAACCTGCAGTTTGTGCGCGAGATCCCGTTCAAGATGCTCGATCTGTCCCTGCGGCAGAGTGTCAGCGATACGGAGATCATCTGCCGGGAGCCGACCTGGAATGAAAAACAGAAAACGGAGGAGTACACCGTCATTCTCGGCGGCAGTGAATCGGTCGTGGGCGGAGGAAAATGGGGACTTACCCGCGAATCCTCTGTAGAAACGATGCCCGGAATCAATATCCTGTCCGCGTCGCCTTCCTACGAAACAATGTCGGGCCCAGTCGGCGGAGATTTCCGCACCGGCGCGTCCGACATTCCCGCGGATTACACGGTCTGGGATTATCAGAAGGAATGGAGCGACCGCAAGGAAGGACTCTGGCTGTCCTTCAAATCCGCCGCGGACGATTTTGCGGTCGCGCTCCGGGTCGATGATCTGCCCGTCTATACCCACGAAATGATTCTGCCCATGGTGACTGTCGCTTATACTTCCGGCGCGTTAGCCAGGGGCGGTACTTCCGCCGCGTTCCTGACGTCCGCCGGGACCAGGACGAAACCGGGAGACGAGGCGCAGCGAAGCACGTTCTACGCGACGTTCCCGCCTTCCGACGAAACCGCCGTCTCCAGATTCCGTTCCGGCTATGAATCCCGTGAGGACGGAGTCTATTACTGGATGTCCAAAGCAGAGTTCGAACGGCTCGGATTCATGGGGGACGGAGAGTACTATCTCTTCGTACCCCTGCACGAACCGGACCGATATCCCTGCTCCTATGATGTTTCGCTCTCGCTGAAATACGCGGACGCGAACGGCGAAATCCGCACCGTCACGGAGGAAAAGCAGGTCGTCATGCACAGCGAATCCGCCGTGCTCGAAAAATGGAGATTCGAGCATCTGAACGGAATAAACTCCGTTGTGTTCGACGACGAGCATATCAATATCCGTTCCGCCGACGACAGGATCGACGAGGAAAGACAAAACCGCCGGGACTCCTACTACATCGACTGGAACGGCTCGAACGTCTTCCGGTGCAGGGCGTGGTTCGACAAACCGGAGGAGGTCGCGGAGGTGTACGCCTGTGCCGACGTGCCCGATTACTGCGCGTATTCGTCCTTCCCCCTGACATGGGATGAGGGCGAGGGCTGCTTCGTCGGAACAGGTATGCTCGGCGACGCGCTGAACCCGCCGTCCGATTTCACCGTCGGCTATTCACTGAAAGTCGATCAGCTGTACGACGGTTTGATCGCGGTCGATGCGGACGACATATCCGCCGACGCAGACAAGCGGGGCAAGGGAGCAGCGGAGAACGACGGCCTGCCCGAGGGGTGGAGCTGGAAGGAAACCGCCCCCGGCAACGGATGGTCGCTCGCAAAGTGCCGCGATATGTGGGACCGGTATGCCGCCGCCATTTCGGACTATAATCTGACCGAAGCGGAGATCGCCTCCTTTACGGACACGGACGGCATCCTCTGGTATCCGGCATACGAATTCTACGAAAACGGCAGCCTGCAGTTCACCGTCAGCAATACCGTCGATTTCTCCGGGAACGGATTCTCCGGGGAGAGCTGCGGAGGCATCGCCGTGCTCTCCGGGGGGAACTGCCTCGGAAAGGTGGAGAGAGTGTGCAGCGCGGACGCGGATGCCCTCACCTTCACCCTTTCGTCCCGCTCGGACAATCCCGCGCTGCTGCTTCCCATCCCGGCCGAAGATGGTGAGGCAGCAACGGGCAGCCTTTCTCTCCCCGAACGCGTTCTCGACAGGCTGTTCGACGCGCTGATCGGCTGGACCGCTGTCCCGGCGAAAGCGATCTCATTGGGCGGGATCGGGAAAAACATCTCCAAGGCCCTCCATATGAACATCGGACTCCCGGCCGGTTCTGAAAATCCGATCGTCTCCGCCGCGCTCCGTGCGGAGAAGAACGGGAATAAAGAATTGATCAACGGCATTATGAATCTGGACGCGGCGAAAGGACTCGGGGAGCGCTTCGTGGACTCGATGCTCGATACGAAGCCGGGTTGGTACTATGAACTGCCCGACGATATGAAGGAACTGTACGACGACTATCATCGGATAGACAACATCGGAGCCGTAGCGGAATCCGTGGTCGGGCTGTTCCTTCCGGTCGGCGGATCGGCTGCCATGTTCTTCTTCGACAAATATCTCGATCCCCGTCGAGCGGAAATTGACCGGAAGCTCCGGGACATCGGTATGCACTATCTGTACTGGAAGTACGGAATACCGAAAATGTGCTACCACATCGACCCGTCCGGGTATGTCTTCGAGGGAACGGAAAACAACCCTCTCGAAGGCGTGTCCGCCACCGTGTATTACCTCGAACCGGGTACGGGCAAGTGGAATTTATGGGATTCGGAGGCTTACGGAGAAGGGCCGAACCCGAATATCACCGACGGAAACGGCGGCTACGGCTGGGACGTGCTCGTAGGCAAATGGAAGGTGGTGTTCGAAAAGGACGGTTACTTCCTCGCCGAAAGCGAAGAGCTGAACGTGCCGCCGGCGCACACGGACGTGAACATCTCGTTCGTGTCCACCGAGCCTGCCGCCCCGGAGAGTATCACGCCGCACACCGGATATGCGGATATCCGCTTCACGAAGCCCGTCCTGACCGAAACCGCTCTGGAAAGGATCAAGGTAAAGGTCGAAGGCTTTGTCACAGAAGGCGCGCTCGTCCCGCTCGACGAGGGAGAGGTGGCCTTCGGGAATAAGCAGAGCCCGCGCGATACCGACGTCAGACCGGGCACGCTGGCAGCGCGGACCTTCCGCTTCACACCGAGCGAGGAGGACGGCTTCCTCGTCGGAGACGCGGTGATCGTTGAGACAGAGGCCGGGATCCTGACTTACAACGGACTCGAGCTGGACGCCGCGGCGTTTGAAGCGGTCACGATCCCGACGGCGGACAGCGATCCCGTGACGGACATCCGCTATGAGGGCAAAACCGTGCTCAACGTCGGAGAAAGCCTGAACCTGTACGATGGGACGGTCTTCTCCGGTACGCCCGGCGAGGTCGTCTTCACCGCATCCGCCCCGGAAATCGCCGCGGTCTCGGGAGGCGTCGTCACGGCGCTCGCCGAGGGAGACGCGATCATCACGGTCGAAGCGGACGGTGTCGTCACGGCGGTTGTCATTCAGGTGACCGATCCCTTGAGGCAGGCAGCGGACCTCGACCGTGAGAGGGAGGCCGCGATCGCCGCGCTCGAGGAATATGCCGCGAAGAACGGATGCCCCGCTGATGCCGCCGTCGTCGCGCAAGCGGTGCGGAACGGCAAAGCCGCGATCACAGCCGCCTCGTCTTTTGCAGAGATCACAGCCGCGGAAGACGCTGCGATGGACGTTATCGACGCGCAAAGCCACGACTGGGGCGATCCCGTCTGGCGGTGGGCTCCGGACATGCTCTCCGCCGAGGCGGTCTTCACCTGCCGGAACAACGCGGCGCACACAATGACTCTTGCGGCAGAACTGTCCGACGAGATCGGCGCCGACGGCATGAGCGTCCTTGCGACGTCGGTCACGCTGAACGGCAGAACGTACACGGACCGCAGGAAAGCCGTCACTCCGGGCGACGTCAACGGGGACGGGTCTGTCACGGCCGCCGACCGGATGCTGCTTGCCCGCTGGATCGACGGCTTGGTCGGAGACGAGGAGCAGATCATTCTCGCTGCTGCCGACGTCAACCGGGACAGCAAGGTTACCGAAACGGACCGTTTGATCCTGTCGCGCTACCTTGCGGACTGGCCCGGTTACGACAAGTACTTCGGATAACAAAATCCGCCCGGTTTTCCGACCGGGCGCTTTTTGTCTACCGAAAACCCCCGGATTGTCCGGGGGGTTCAGAGAAGGCTATGCCTATAAGTCTTGAACAAAAAAGCTCCTTTTGATAGAATAGACGTGCGGCTACCAACTGCACGAAAAATCAAAAGGAGGCCAGACGAG
>SVQK01000050.1 GCA_015065385.1 Oscillospiraceae bacterium
AGGTACCCCTCCCGGGGGTCCCCCTTGGCCATATGGCATAACCTAACAGCTCGCCCTTGCATCGAAATCCGATTGTGTATCCCAATCCTCGCGCGGACTGTGTTTGTGAAGCCGAAACATGCGATGAATTCCGGCTTCACCGAAATTCATCGGTTTGCTCTGCTGACGCGACGCAAACAGCGATCGAAACGCGCATTGAAAGGGGAGCACGGTAAAGTTCAGCTATCCCCTTGCCCCCTCCCGTAGGGAGGAACCCTCCTGGGAGAGGTGGCGCAGTCGAAGACTGTGACGGAGAGGGCCGACATTCACTCCGCATTTATGCCGAACATAAAAGAGACGTATCGCTCCCCCACTTACCCCCTTTGAAAGGGAGGGTGGAGGGATCCTCTTTCCTTAAGCAAGCCTGTGCCGAACAGGGCCCCCGCCCCCGCTTTATCCGTCGTCCTTCCCCTTTTTGAGGAGGGACCACAGAAGGAGTCCGGCAAGTCCTGCCCCCGCGGCGGCGGCTGCTGCTATGGCGGCGATTTTCGGGGCGCTTTCGGTCACGGCGGTATAGTTCCCGTTGAAGCGGTAGTCGAGAAGCGGGAACAGCAGGCGGCGGCCGGTCTCGTGCAGGTTGATCTTCTGGAAGATCTCCCCGTCGAGGACCATGGTCTTCCGGGATCTGACGGAATAGGGCTCCCACGGGTGCTCTTCGGTGGACGGATTGCCGGTCAGGGCGAAATTCGCCCACATTTTCTGCGCCTCTTCCGCGAGCTTTCGGTCGATCCCCTCTCCGGTATAGATCGTCTCGTCCAGATTGTTGAAGACATACGCCAGCTCCACCGCGTGGCAGGCCAAGAGATCCGGGAGGGAGGAGGGATAGCGCCAGTAGTACATGTACACCGGATTCCCGCGCTCCGCGTGCGCCTGTCCCTGCCGGATGGCCGGAAGGCGGAACAGAAGCTCGTTGTACAGCTCCGTGATCTTCCACGGGCGGTCGGCGGGATCGGTCCCGGGCTGGATCAGGAGGAACGCCTCCACCCGCTTCCGGTCCCTGCGGCTGATCTGCTTCAAGGTGTTCCGGAGCATGACGCCGCTCATGAGCCGGTACTGGCGGACGCCGCCCAGATCGAGAATCCAGTAGCGCAGCTCGTCGGCGTTCGTGCCGATCATCATCTCTACCGGAGCCGCCTCTCCCCGCTCGTACGCGCCGTACAAATCCTCCGGCAGCACAACGCCGTCCCGCTCGGGGAAATTGTTGTACTGATTCAGCTTTTCGTTGACGGCTCTGAACTCCTCCGGCGACAGGGCGGCAAGATCCTCCATCCGCCGCGCCCCCGTCTCCTTCATGAGCATTCTTGTGAGCGGGAGGCACTCCTTCCGGCTGTAGGTCAGGGCGACGCTGCCGCTCTCGGCGATCACCCGGGAGAAGAGCCCCCTCGCCGCCGGGATCAGCGGAAGGAGGGAAACGCTCCCGCCGCCCGCCGACTCGCCGAACACCGTCACGTTCGAGGGATCCCCGCCGAAGGAGCGGATATTGCCCTGAATGTACCGGAGCGCGCAGATCTGGTCGAGAAGCCCGAGGTTTCCGCTCCGCGCGTACGCCTCGCCTCCCGGGACCTCGGAAAAGTCCATGAATCCGGCAAGCCCGGTGCGGTAGGCGATCGTCACGAGCACGATCTCGGGATGCGCCTTGACGAAGTTGTGTCCGTCGTACAGGGGATCGGCCGTGCCGCCCCATCCGTAGCTTCCGCCGTGGATGAAGACCATGACCGCCCGCTTCCGCCCCGCGTATCCCTCCGCCGTCCAGACGTTCAGATAGAGGCAGTCCTCGCTCTGCTCCCAGAAGGACGCCCGCTCCGAGTCGAGCTTCGTCTGGATGGGGGAGGGGCCGTTGCACACCGCCTCGAACACCCCGTCCGACGCCGTGACCGGCACGGGTTCCTTCCAGCGGAGCGCTCCGACCGGGGGGACGGCAAAGGGAATCCCGCGGAACGAGACGACGCCCTCCGACGCCCGGCCGACGAAGGTCCCGTTCAGGCACTTTGCCGAAACGCTCCCGTCAAACGGCCCTTCGATTCTCCGGTTGGGTCTGTAGCTTTCCATATCTCCCCCTTATTTTTTCCGGGAGAAGATGCCGGAGACGATCTGGAAGAAGGTCTTTTTGTCGCGGATCTTTTCCTTGATCTCGCCGATGGTGACGTCCTTCTGGGAGTTGTGCGTCACCATAGCCTGCGCCAGCTTCACATAGATATCCTTGAACCGCTCGATGCTCGCCTCCTCGTACCGGCTGGCGGCGAAGTCCACCATCAGTTCGAGGCCGTCCGCGCCGTCGAGGATCTCCATATCGAGGATGGTCTGGGACGCCGCCTGATTCTGACGGACTTCGATGGGTTCGATATCGAATCCGTCGAGACCGCCCATGTCGCGGATATCCTGCTGATACAGCAGATACGCGCTCTCCCCGTCGGCCACCTGATTGTGCAGGTCCACATACGGATAGCAGCTGTGCTCGATGCCCTTCTGCACCTGATCGTGGATATCGGCGAAGACGTCGCGCAGGGTCGCGGAATCCTTGAAGCGGACCGCCACGGGCAGATCGCGGAACAACAGTCCCACGCTCGACATCATCCGGACGTCCTCGCGCCCGTTGTAGATCCAAGACAGCTTGATATCGGGCTTGTTGTTGTAAATCGAAATGGCGAGCGCGGCCACGGTGATGAAGAACTCGTTCCGGCTGATCTTGTAGGCGCGCTCCATGGCGTTCATCTGGGGCTGCTCGATCCCGAGGGGCGCGAAGAGCTCGCCCATTTCGTTCTCTCTGGATTCGTGGTCGATCGCGGGATAGCTGGACCACGCCACGCTGTCGTACCGGTCCTCGAAATACTTCCGGCTCTCCTCGTAGAAGTCGCTGTGCACGGCTTCCTCGCGGTTCTTGAGCATCAGGTAGTAGTAGTCGTTCTCGATCGGCATGCCCATGTACGCCTTGCCGACGCCGCCGAGGAAGACCTTCAGCGAAGTCCCGTCGAACAGGGAGTGGTGGACGTCGAAGAAGATGTACCCGGCCTTCTCGGTCTCGAAGATCCGGCAGCGGCAGAGACGCCCGCCGATGATCTTGAAGGGATAGACGAGCGTGTCCTTCACGAACTTGAACTCGAATTCCGTCATCTTCTCCACATGGATGTCGGGGACGGAATCCGGGTTGTACCGCTGGATCAGCTCGCCGTCGTCGTTGTAGCCGAAGGCGGTGCAGAGGGCGGGATGGGCCCCGATCGCGGTCTTCATGGCCTCCGCCAGCCGTCCGAGGTCGAAGAGCTCCTTGTCCACCTTCATGACGGAGAACAGGTTGTACATCGTGGAGTTCGGCGTGTAGAGCTGATAGTCGATCATGTACAGCTGCTCGGCGGTCAGCGGGTGCTCCGCCGCGAGGGAGGCCGCGTTCTTCTCGTCCGGGTCCACGCCGTCGTCCTGCTCGTGGAGCGTCTCGTACAGCTTTGCAATCTTTTCCGGCGTGCGTCCGCGGAAGATCTCGCCCGCGTTCAGGCCGGGGAGGTCGCATTCCGTGATCATCTCGATGGACGCGAGAGAGTCGCCGCCCATTTCGTAGAAGTCGTCGTGGATGCCGACCCGGCTGAGCTTCAGGACCTTCGCCATGGCGAGGCAGAGCTTTTCCTCGATCTCGTTCGTCGGCGCGGCGTAGTCGCTCATGAAGTCCTTCGCGTCGGGCGCGGGCAGGGCCTTGCGGTCGAGCTTGCCGTTGGGCTTGAGCGGGACGGAGTCGATTTTGATGTAGTACGACGGGATCATGTAGTAGGGCAGGCGCTTCATGAGCTCGTTCCGGAGCGCCTCCGCGTCCACCTCGATATTGGCGGTGTAGTAGGCGCAGAGGTAGCTCTTGTCGCCGTCCTCGATCCCCTTCGCCGCGGCCCAGTCGATCCCGAGCGCCTGCTTGACGGCGGCCTCGATCTCCGCGGGCTCGATGCGGTTGCCGTTGATCTTGATCATGTCGTTCGAGCGGCCGAGGAGGATGTAGTCGCCCCGCTCGTCCCGCCGCGCAAGGTCTCCGGTGTGGTAGATCCCGTTCACGAACGCCTTTTCCGTCTCCTCGGGCAGGTTGATGTAGCCGCGGACGTAGGGATTCTCGAAGCAGAGCTCGCCCATCTCCCCGTCCGCCGCCTCGCTCCCGTCTTCCGCGATGAGGGTGATCTTCGTGTCGATGGAGGGCTTGCCGATGGGGCAGGTCTCGTAGGACTTGTCGATCTTGAACACGCCGACCGCGAAGCCGGACTCGCTGCACGCGTAGATGTTGATCAGGTCGAGATTCTTGTTGTAGAGGTTGTTCGCCGGCTCGGATCCCACGAAGAGCATCCGCAGAAACGGCCCGGTGGTGTTCCCGAGCATCCGCACATACGAGGGCGTCAGGAAGGTGATGGTGATCCGCTTCGAAAGGAAGAACTTCGCCAGCGCCCCGGGATTCTTGATGGTGGCGTAGGAGACTATGAAGTTTTTCCCGCGGAACACGTTCAGGCCCGCGAGGATGACGATGACCGTCGCCACGAAGTTCATGGGGGCAAGCGTCGCCAGCCTGTCCCTGCCGTCAAAGGGGATCTTCCCGTCCAGAGAGATGGAGTCGATCGCCTGATTCAGGTTGCCGTATTCGTGCAGGACGCCCTTCGGATTGCCGGTGGTGCCAGAGGTATAAATGGCGTAGGCCGCGTCGTGCCCGTCCACCTCCTCAAATCCCGCGAGGGGCTCGGTCCGCATGATCTCGTCCCAGTTTTCGGCGGAGAACTCGATCCTGCATCCGCAGTCCTGACGGATATAGGCGATCCGCTCGGGGGCATAGGTGTCCTCGACGAGGGCCCACGCCGCGCCCGCCTTCCACACGCCGATCATGGCGATGACCGGGAGCACGCCGCGCGGCAGGTCGATGAGAACGAAATCCTCCCGGCCGATCCCGTTCTGTTTCAGCCACGCGTACACTCTGCCGGACATATCGTCCAGCTGGGCGTAGGTGATCCCGCCCGAATGAGCGTCGTCGTACAGGATCGCCGCGCCCGGATCCTCCCGGGTGTACTGCGCGAGTTTATTGATAATGGTCTCCACGGAATGTACCTCTTTCTGAAAATAGATCGTCCGGATTTCTCTGAAATCCGACCGCATCGGAAACGGCTTTCTCCATAAGCCCGAAGGGTCATTCCTGACCCTTCGGCGGAGGAAAATGCAAATGCTTTGCATTTGCGAATTTTTGATCCCGACTTCGTCGGGGGAGGAAAGAAACGCTACGCGTTTCTGGATTTTATGTCCCTACGCCGCGCCGACGCAGTCGCGCTGCCGGGCAGCCGGGCTGCGATCTTCGATCGCGGATACCATCTCATGGCCGATCAAGATTCGCTCCGCGAACTTGGGTACCCCTCCCGGGGGTCCCCCTTGGCCATATGGCATAAGATGACAGCTCGCGCCTGTGTCCAAATCTGATTGTTCAACCCATGTCCTCGCGCGAAGTTTCGCCTTTGGCGAACTTCAGAAATTCGCCTTTGGCGAACTTTCAGCGGTCTGTGTTCGTGCGGTTTGTGCCATGCTCGGAGCAAGCTTCTCGGCCTCCGGCGGCGTTTCAGTCGCGCATTGGGCAAGGAGGCCACAGCCGGTTTGTGCTGATAAAACTTGTTCGTGTTGTTCCATGCACGTTCAAACCGTGTAGAAGCGAAACAGTATCAGACTGTCTGTCGATCGTACGTTGTTCCACACCTTACGCTCTTACGGTTTCCACGTCACGGCGTTGTCCGTGAGGCTGTAGGCCGTGATCTCTCCCCACTTGCGGCGGAGGGTGATCTCGGCGGTGCGCTTGTGATTGTTGTAGACGACCGACCACTGCGTGTTGCTGGTCTGCTCATCCGGCTTCGGCAGCTGCTGGGCCGCTTCAAGAGCCGACCACGCAATCTCCCGCGTGTACTGACCCTCGTTCGCCGAAAGCAGTTCTTCAATGCGGTCGTAACGTTCCCGTCCGTGGCCGTAAATGCCGTTGTACTGATCCGGGAGCACCTTGTCGATATAGATCTGATAGAAATTCGTCGCCGTCCGCACGGGGGTGTCGATCAGCTCGCGGCTTTCGCTTTCGCAGTCGTATTCGAGGACGCGCCCGTCGCCCGAAAGGTCCGTGACAAAGAAGTGGTAGTCCCCCTGCGCGACGGAATACATGTCGCATCCCCGGAGCAGATCGACCGCCTCCTGCGTGGTGGCCGCCCGGTCGAGGATCAGGCGCACGGCCAGCGTCGTGAAGAGATCCGGCCTGCCCTCGTTCTGACGGACGGGATCGGAATCGAGCATCAGGATCGAAACGGACACGCCCTTCTCGTTCATGCCGTCCAGACAGATGAACGGCCCGGGAAGCGCGCAGACCTTATCGACGAGCGACTTCACCTCGTGCACGCCCACATGGTCGAGCGCGGCCATGCCGACCGATTTGTAGCCGTTCTTCGGGGAACAGTACACAAGGAGCGCGGAGGTGTCGATATCGAAATCGTAGTTGCGCCCCATCAGAACGTCGCCGTTCACGTCGGTGATCCCGAACGCGCTGCACGAATAGTCCGGGGACTCCATGTGAATGGGCAGATAGGGCAGCGCCTCCGAAAGGATGACGTCCGCCGTGTCGTCGTCGGTTCTGAGCTCCCGGCTCATCATGCGGTCGAGGTCGTATTCGTATTTGATGTCGATTTTGTACAGGTCGTACCCGTCCTCGTAATCCGTGAGCCTTTCGATGGATCCGATGGTCTGAAACCTCGTGAAGTAAACGATCGCAAAGACCACCGCCAGTAGGACGATCAGGCAGAGCAGAATCATCAGAATCAGGCTGATCACGTTTTTCCTCTTCATGGAATTTCTCCTGTCTGAAACACTCCCGCGGGATGAACAACGTAGAAGTTTTATGCTATTATACCATATAACTACCCAGTTTGGCAAGTCAGAATCGTCGTTTTTCATGCAAAACGGGACGAAAATCCCCCTGTATGCCGGTGCGTCAAAGCATACAGGGGGAGCGTTTTCCGGTTATCGGACGGAGACCGTGACCGACGCCTTTTTTCCGCGGCATTCGGCCTCGATCACACAGACGGGATCGGCCGGATCCGCGTGAGGCAGGACGGCGGCGAGCAGTTTTCCGCGGTACGCGCGGCAGACGGGGGAGGTGTAGACGTGGCTGTCGTCGATCCGGCCCGAGCCCGCTCTCCTCCCTTGCTTTCGCGTCCATCTCCGGGTTCTCCCAGAAGGGGCAGAACGCCTGCGTCACCGGGCGGGTGGGATCGAGGCTCCGGATCGTGTCGAGAATGCCCTTGTGGACGCGGTACCCGTCCGAGGCGCCGTCCTGCTCCGCGATCTCGTTTCCCGCGGACCAGAGGACGACCGACGGGTGGTTCCGGTCTCTGAGCACCATCGAGCGGGTGTCCTCCTCCCAGCAGCCGTCGAAGAAGCGGTGGTAGTCGAAGTCCCTCTTCCCGTACCGCCAGCAGTCGAAGATCTCGTCGATCACCAACATGCCCATCCGGTCGCAGACGTCCAGCATCACGGAGGAGGGCGGATTGTGGGCCGTGCGGATCGCGTTGAAGCCGTTCTCCTTCAAAATCCGCACCCGTCTCTCCTCGGCCGCCCGCCACGATGCCGCCCCGACGATGCCGTTGTCGTGATGGACGCACGCGCCGTACAGCTTCACGGGCTCGCCGTTGAGCAGAAAGCCCCGCTCGGGATCGGTCTCCGCCGTCCGCACGCCGAAGGAAACCCGGTCCCCGTCCGCCTCTCCCCCGGCCTCGATCCGGACGGCGCAGTCGTACACGACGGGCGTTTCGGGCGTCCAGCGCTCCGCGTTTTTCAGCGGGGAGCGCGGAAACAGCCCGACCACCTCGGAAAAGATCGTGCGCAGCGCGTCGAACGCCTCGGGGCAGGCCGGAAGGACCCCGGTCGTGCCGAACAGCTCCGGATACGCCGCGAAAAACGGGGCCGAATGGCCGGGGACGTCCACCTCGGGGACCAGCGTGATCCCGCGCGCGGCGGCGTACTCCGTCAAAATCCCGATCTCCTCCCGGGTATAGGCGCGTCCCTCCGTCGGGAGCTTCGGATACGCCTCGATCGGCAGGGTAAAGCTCTGCGAATCGGTGAAGTGGAGCTGGAGGTGGGACGCGCGGTTCTTCCAGCAGAGATCGACGTAGGACAGCACATAGGGCAGGGGATGGCGCTGACGGGCCAGATCCACCAGCAGCCCGCGGTAAGAACAGTCCGGCTTATCCGTCAGACAGGCCTCGTCCCCCGAAAGCGAATCCCCCTCCCGTCCGAGGCGGGAGAGAAGATCGGCCAGTCCGTTGTGCATCCCCTTCTCCCCGGAAGCCGCGATCCGCGCTCCCTCCGGGGAAATCGAAAGGCGGTACTCCTCCGGGCCGCACGCTTCGTCCGCCGAGAGGATCAGGCCGCCCTCCCCCTCCGTCCACCTGATCCCGAACGCCTCCTCCGCGTACCGGGCAAACACCGCGGCGCATCCGGAAAACCGGGGATCCGCGCTGTAAACGGGCTTGATCGCACACTTCCGCATGATATTTTTCCTCCGTTCGCTCGTTCTCCGCCGCGCGCCCTCCCCCGATCCTCCGCGTTTTTCCCCCGCGCGGGGGAGGGAGAAGATCCGATCCGCGGCTGCTTCTGCATGCGAAGGTATTATACCACACGACGGGCAAAGCCGTCAAGCGCGGAATCCGAGCGGGCGTCCGGAGAACGGCACCGGATCTTCCGCCGCGGAAATACAAAAATCTCCCGGGTCCTGTCCGAACTTTCAGGCAGAACGCGGGAGCTTCTTGATGTGACGGATATACGGTTTCGCTTCAAAAAGGTAAATCGTGCATAGTACAGCTCAAACAAGTTTTATCCGCACGAACCCACTGTGGCCCCAATGCCCAATGCGCGACTGAAGCTCTTCGACCTCCAGCTGCACATACGCGGACCGCGCGAGGACAGTGAGATGCGCTTTCAGGCTTGAATTCCGAGGTAAGCGGTTAGGATTATGCTCTCCGGCCAAGGAAACCCCCGCACGGGGGGAAAACTGCGGCCTGAGCTGGTGTCCCCCCGTGCCTCCCGCCCTGAGCAGGGCATCCAAATCCAGAAACGCGTAGCGTTTCTTTCCTTTGATCCGGGAGGAGCGGAGGCCCTTACTTCTCCGCTTTCCTCCTCTTCATGAAGAGGACGAACCCGAAGGTCGCGGCGAAGGTCAGGGGAAGGCCGAGGACGGCGAGAGCGTTTCCGGAATGATAGCCGATCACGCCGGAGAGCAGGTAGCCGACCGCGGACGCCCCGGCAACGGTCAGCGCGTAGGGCAGCTGCGTCGTGACGTGGTTGATATGGTCGGAGTGCGCCCCCGCCGAGGCCATGATGGTGGTGTCGGAAATCGGGGAGCAGTGGTCCCCGCAGACCGCTCCGGCGAGGCAGGCCGCGATGGCGATCACCAGCATCTCGGAATCCGCCGGGAAGACGGCGCAGACGATGGGGATCAGGATCGTGAACGTGCCCCAGCTCGTTCCGGTGGAGAACGCGAGGAAGACGGAGACGATGAAGACGATCGCCGGCACGAACATGGTCAGCTCCGCCGCCGAGGACTCCATGACGCGCTGGATGAACGACGCCGCGCCGAGCAGTCCGGTCATGCCGGAGAGGTTCCACGACAGGATCAGGATGATCATCGGGGCGCACATGGAGCGGAAGCCCGCCGCGAAGGACTCCATGAAGTCCTTGAAGGTCATGACGTTCCGGCTCATGTACAGCCAGAAGGTCACGAGGGTGGCGATCAGCGTGCCCATCACGAGACCTCGGGCGGAATCGGCGTCCGCGAAGGCGTCCCGGATCCCGGCTCCGGAGAAGAGCCCGCCGGTGTAGCCCATGCCGAGGATGCAGCAGACGATCAGGGTGACGACCGGAATGACGAGGTTGGAGATCTTCCCGTTTTTCACGTCCTCCGGGGCGGTCTCCTCCTTCTCCTGATCGCCGTAGGGCCGGTCGGCGGTGGTGAAGAGGTCGCCGTTCAGGGCGTTCTGTTCGTGGACGCGCATCGCGCCGAAGTCCAGCCGCCAGAGGGTGACGCACAGGAGCATGAAGAGAGTGCCGAGGGCGTAGAAGTTGTAGGGGATCGTCCGGATGAACATGGAAAAGCCGTTGATCTCGTATTCGGCCGGGACCGCGTAGCTCACCGCCGCCGCCCAGCAGGAGATCGGGGCGATGATGCAGACGGGGGCCGCCGTCGCGTCGAGCAGATACGCCAGCTTGGCGCGGGAGACCTTGTGGGAGTCGGTGATGGGGCGCATGACGGAGCCGACGGTCATGCAGTTGAAGCCGTCGTCTACGAAGATAAGCAGGCCCATGAGCATGGTCGCCATCTCCGCCCCGACTCTGGTTTTGATCTTCGCCTTGGCCCATCTTCCGAACGCCGCCGCGCCGCCGGACCGGTTCATCATGACGACGAGGGTGCCGAGAAGGGTGACGAAGACGAGGATCGAGGCGTGGGAGAAGTCGGTGATCCCGGTGACAAGGCCCCCTTCCTCATGGAAGAGCAGGGTCGTGAGCGCCTTCTCCCCGTTCCCTCCCGCGTAGAGGAAGGCCCCGACGAGGATGCCGAGGAAGAGGGAGCTGTAGACCTCCTTGGTCACGAGGGCGAGGGTGATGGCCACGACGGGGGGCAGCAGGGCCCAGATCGAGGCGTACAGGGCGGGGGAATAGGATTCGTCGTCCATGACGCCGGGGGTAAGCGCGATGCCGACCGCGACGAAAATGACGCAGAGGATGCCGACGGCGTGGATGAGCCGCGCTCTGCCTGAGAAACCGCTTTTCATGATGGCGCTCCTTTCGGATCGGATTTCGATTTTATCATATCAGATTCGGGCGGGAAATGCAAGGTTTTTTCAAAATTTCGGAACTTTTTAGTATTGTACAATCGATCGTCACGGGGAACAGCACAGCCCTAAGAACATAGGAGCCGCGCAGCCCCAACCGCCTTTTTGGAAAAGAGGGACGAAAACTGTCATAATGAATGATATCTTCCATTTTCAGCTCCCCCTATCCATGCGCGTTTCGATCGCTGTTTGCGGCGCGTCAGCATAGCAAACCGATGAATTCCGGTGAAGCCGGAATTCATCGCATGTTTCGGCTGACGCAACACAGTCCGCGCGAGGATTGGGATACGAAATCGGTTTTCGATGCAAGGACGAACGGTTAGGTTATGCCATATGGCCAAGGAACCCCCCGCACGGGGGGAAAACTGCGGCCTGAGCTGGTGTCCCCCCGTGCCGCCCGGCAGCGCGACTGCGTCGGCGCGGCGCATGGCCATTAAATCCAGAAACCCGTAGGGTTTCTTTCCTTAACCTGAAGGGTTTCTTTCCTCATAGTGTGAACACACTATGAATTTCTGTCCGAAATTCAAACTTTCTCCAAATCCCGACCATACTCCGGTCACAAGTGGCGGGTATAATAAAACGGAACTCAAAAATTCATTTACGGAGGAATTTCTATGGCAGACCGCATCATTCTCAATCCCGTTTCCTATCACGGCAAGGGCGCGATCCGGGAGATCCCCGCGCTGGCCGCCTCCCGCGGATGGAAGAACATTTTCGTCTGCTCCGACCCCGATCTTGTGAAGTTCGGCGTGACGGCGAAGGTCACGGACCTGCTCGACGAGGCGAAGATCCCCTACACGGTGTACTCCGGGATCAAGCCGAATCCGACGATCGATAACGTGAAGGACGGCGTCGCGGCGTTCAAGGCGTGCGGCGCGGACTCGATCATCGCCATCGGCGGCGGCTCCTCGATGGACACGGCGAAGGCGATCGGCGTGATCATTACCAACCCCGAATTCTCCGACGTCCGCTCTCTGGAAGGCGTCGCCCCGACGAAGAACCACGCCGTTCCGACCGTTGCGGTTCCCACGACTGCCGGGACCGCGGCTGAGGTCACGATCAACTACGTCATCACGGACGTGGAGAAGGAGCGCAAATTCGTCTGCGTGGACGAGCACGACATCCCCGAGGTCGCGGTGATCGACCCCGAAATGATGTCCTCGATGCCGAAGGGACTCACGGCTTCGACCGGTATGGACGCGCTGACCCACGCCATCGAAGGCTACACGACGAAGGCCGCGTGGGAGATGACCGACATGTTCCACCTCGAGGCGATCCGCCTCATCGCAAAGCATCTGCGCGGCGCGGTTCAGAACATCCCCGAAGACCGGGAGGGCATGGCGCTGGCGCAGTATGTGGCCGGGATGGGCTTCTCGAACGTCGGCCTCGGCATCGCGCACTCGATCGCCCACACGCTCGGCGCGCACTACGACACTCCCCACGGCGTTGCCTGCGCGATGATGCTCCCGATCGTGATGGAGTACAACCAGGAATGCACCGGCGAGCGGTACCGTGAAATCGCCCGCGCGATGGGCGTGGAAGGCGTGGACGGCATGACGCAGGCGGAGTACCGCAAGGCCGCCGTGGACGCCGTGAAGCAGCTCTCCGCCGACGTCGGGATCCCCGCGAAGAACGACCGGATCCGCGAGGAGGATCTGGACCAGCTGGCCGCCGACGCCTATGCCGACGCCTGCCGCCCCGGCAACCCCCGCGATACGAACGTCGAAGAGCTGAAAGAGCTGTACAGGAAGATTATGTAAGACCCCGCGCGGACATGAGCGCAGAGAGGGAGGTAGCTTCGGCTGCCTCCTTTTTTCGCGCGACTCCCTCGGCGCACGAATTCGACGATTCGTGAGGGAGCCTTGGGGGTTAGGACGGAAGCGAACCTTCTCTTGTATGTTCGGCGAAAAAGTGGAGTGCGTGTCAGCCCTCTCCGTCACAGTCTTCGACTGCGCCACCTCTCCCGGAGGGCGAGGCAAGAAGGGTTAGGCTTTACACTTTTTCCCCTTCCAATGCGCGTTTCGATCGCTGTTTGCGTCTGCCCCACCACTCAAATGAAATTTGAGTGAGCAGAGCAAACCGATGAATTTCGTCCGAGACGGAATTCATCGCATGTTTCAGCTGACGCAACAGAGTCCGCGCGAGGACGTGGGATGCGCTGGCAGGTTTGAATTTCGAGGTGAGCGGTCAGGATTATGCTCTCCGGCCAAGGGGGACCCCCGGGAGGGGTACCTTCGGCCTGAGATGGTATCCCTCCCGGCGCCCGTCCCGCGTAGGGACATAAAATCAGAAACCCGTAGGGTTTCTTTCCTCCTCCCTCGAAGAGGGTTAAGCAAATCCGCAAATGCGAAGCATTTGCACCTCCTCCGCCGACAGGTCAGGAATGACCTGCGGCTGATAAAGAGCGCCGGTTCCGATGGAATCGGAAGAACGAAATCTGCAAATGCGAAGCGTTTGCAACTTCCTCCGACGAAGTCGGATTCAATAGATAATCCGGAAACCCGAAGGGTTTCCTTCCATACACGAAAGGCATTTCAACCATGAAGAAAACCATTCTCATCCTCTTCGGGGGGAAGTCCTCCGAGTACGAGGTTTCGCTTTCCTCGGCGGCGGGAGCCATCGGGAATCTGGACACGGAGCGGTACGACGCGCGGTTCTGCGGGATCACCCGGGAAGGCCGGATGTATCTGTTCGAAGACGATCCGGCGATGATCCCGGCGGACACATGGGAGAGCGGGCGGAAATTCCCCCTGTCCGTGGACTTCTCCGACGGGACGGTGGTCGTTCTGCGGGACGGGACGCCGGAGCACATCCGCATCGACGCCGTTCTGCCGATGATCCACGGCAAGTTCTGCGAGGACGGGACCATGCAGGGCCTTTTCGCCGTCGCGGGGATCCCGGTAGCCGGCTGCGACTGCCAGGCGTCCGCCTTGTGCATGGACAAAGCAGCGGCGAAGGCGATCGTGGTGAGCGAGACTTCGGTGAACGTGGCCCGCGCGGTGGTCGTCAAGGCGGACGCGGTGCGGGACGAGGAGGATATCTCGAAGATCCGCGCGCAGGCCGAGGCGAAGTTCGGGTATCCGATGTTCGTCAAGCCGTCCCGGGCGGGCTCCTCCGTCGGGGTGAGCAAGGTCAAGTCCGAAAAGACCTTCGCGGATGCCGTGGCTGCCGCGCTCAAGGAGGACACGAAGGTGCTGGTGGAGGAGTGCGTCGCGGGCCGGGAGATCGAGGTCGCGGTGCTCGAGGAACACGGGAAGATCACCGTCGCCCACCCCGCCGAGATCGACGTCGGATCCTCGGAATTCTACGACTACGAAACGAAGTACATCAGCGACGCGTCGTCGTTCTATCTGCCCGCGCGCCTGCCGGAGGAAAAGCAGGACGAGGTGCGTCGCTACGCCGAGGCGATCTTCCGCGCCCTCGACTGCCGGGGATTCTCCCGCGTGGACTTCTTCTTCCGCCCCGACGGGACGTTCGTCTTCAACGAGATCAACACCCTCCCCGGCTTCACGCCTATTTCGATGTACCCGAAGATGATGGTCAACGACGGCATTTCGTACCGTGAGCTGATTTCCCGACTGATCGAGAGCGCGGAGTGAGAGTGAGCAAACGTCAGCAGGTAAAAGCCTCCCTCTCGGAGGGAGGTGGCACGGCCTGAAAGGTCGTGACGGAGGGAGTGTCACACTGTATTTCTCTGCCTCCCCTCAAAGGGGTTGGGAATGGGGCGATCTTCCGAAACGTATTTGAAGCCGTGTAATATGGTTATGCGCGACTCCCTCAATCACTGCGGTGACTGCTTCGTCGGTGCACGAATCTGACGATTCGTGAGGGAGCCTTGGGGTTGGGCGGGTTGCGATCCTCCTCCGCCGACAGGTCGGGAACGACCTGCGGCTGTCATAAAGACCCGGATCCTGTTTTGCGGGATCCCGAAAAAATCCATCAAACGCGGAGCGTTTGGACTTATGAATAAACGAGATCATCTGCCGCGGCTGGCTGTTCTGGCGGTCGTGTGCCTTCTTCTCGCCGCGGTCTATATGGGGCGGCTCCTCTACTTGCAGGTCTCGGGGCAGGACTACTACAGCATGTCCCAGCGGACCGTCTACCGGACGAGGACCGAGACCATTCAGGCCCAGCGCGGCGAGATCTTCGACCGGAACGGGAAGCCGCTCGTCACCAATTCGGAATTCTTCGTCGTCCGTCTGGACGCGCAGACCATGCCCCGGGACAACGACAGCATCAACCAGATGCTGCTCGATCTCGAACGGGTTGCCGCGCGGTCCGGGGAGGAGGACAAGGTCGTCGCGCCCGGGGAATCCCTGATCGTCGAGACCTCCTCGGCGGGGATCACCTTCGCCTATCCGGAGGGCTTCTTCGATACGGTCCGCGGGCGCCGGTACTCCCGCCTTGTCGCCGAGCTGAACGTCGGGGAAGACGCCGGGATCGAGGAGGAAGCCCGCGCGATCATGTTCTATTACGGCATCCTCACCGCCGAGCGGGACCCGGAGACGAACGAGGCCGACTATTTCTACCTCTACCCCTACGGCGTCGCAAAGGATCTCTTTCTGCGCCGCCTCGACATGACGCTCTCCGAGTTCTCCGTCCTCGAGCCGTACACCGTGGCGAAGGACGTCTCCCTCGCGTTCATATCCGGCGTCGGGGAGCTGTATTCCCGCGGGTTCGAGATCCGGACGGAGACCTCCCGCGTCTACCACTACCCCGGATACCTCTCCCACATCCTCGGCTGGATCGGCCGGATCCCCGCGAACCGGGCCGAGTACTTCAAGCAGCTGGGCTATCCGAACGACGCGCTGGTCGGGCGGGACGGGTGCGAGGCGGCCTTCGAGGAATACCTCCACGGCACGGACGGCCTCATGACCGTCACCGAGGACTCCTACGGGACCGTCGTCAAAACCGAAGTCACGAAGGAGCCGGAGGCGGGCTGCGACCTCTACCTGACCATCGACATCGATATGCAGGTCATCACGGAAAACGCGCTGGCCGAGAACGTCCTCCGGATCCGCGAGGGAACGGTCCACACGCGCGCGCTCTCCGGCGAGGACGCCTACATCGGGGCCATGACCGTGCTGGATCCCGCCGACAACCGGATCATCGCCATCGCGTCCTATCCGACCTACAACCTCGCCACGGTGCAGGAGGATTACGCCCTTCTGAACGCGGACGAGCACGCCCCCATGTTCAACCGCGCCCTCCTCGGCGGATACGCCCCCGGCTCGACGTTCAAGATCGGCGTGGCGACGGGCGCTTTGATGGAGGGGACCATCACCAAGGACACGGTCATCGACGCGCAGGGCCAGTACATGTACTACGCCGACACGGGATACACCCCCCGCTGCTGGCTGTTCCTGCTCTACGGCGAGGTACACGGCAAGATCAAGGTCGTGGAGGCGATTCAGGAGTCCTGCAACTACTTCTTCTTCGACGTGGGCCGCCAGCTCACCATCGAGAAGATGAACGAATACTGCCGCCACTGGGGACTCGGCCAGCCCACGGGGATCGAGCTGCCCGAAAACACCGGGATCCTCGCGGGACCGGACTACCGGAACGAAAACGGCCTCGACACATGGGGCCCCGGCGACACCCTGCAGGCCGCCATCGGGCAGTCGGACAACATGTTCACGCCGCTGCAGATCGGGTGCTACATTTCGACCATTCTGAACCGCGGAACGCGCTGGGCGGCCCACATCGTCAAGGAGATCCGCGATTACGGGACGGGCGAGGCCGTGTTCACGCAGACCCCGGAGATCCTCGACCAGATCGACGTTCCCGCGGACATCCTCACCACCGTCAAGGAAGGGATGAAGGGCGTTATGGACCTCGGTTCCGCGGCGTCCGTCTTCAAGGACTACCCCATCCCGATCGGAGGCAAGACCGGTACCGCGCAGGTCTCCCCGTACAAGTCCGACAACGGCATCATCACCGCGTTCGCCCCGTTCGACGACCCGGAGATCCTTGTGACCACGGTCATCGAGCAGGCGTCCGGCGGTACCGAGGCCGGTTATTCCATCCGGGACGTGCTCGACTACTACTTCGACGTGGACGGCGTCCGTGCCGCAAAGGCAGCGCAGGAAGCCGAGGCGGCGGCGGAGCTCGAGCGGATCCGGCAGGAGGAAGAGGCAGCCGCGCGGGCAAGGGAAGAGGCCGAGGCCGCATGGAACGCCGCGAACGACAGCGATTCCGGAGACGGCGGGGACGGGGAGGAGGATTCCTCTTCCGCGTACGAATCCGATCCCGGCTCCGGCTATGAGGACGAAGCGGATCTGCCCTTCGACACCACCCCGATCGGCGGCTGGAACGGGGACGACGGCTCCCAGTGGACCATCGACGACCTGCCCGAAAGCTCCGGCGGGTCCGACAGTTCCGGAGATTCCGGCAACTACGACGGCACGGGGGGCTCCTACGAGGACGACGGCTCCCAGTGGATCATCGACCTTCCGTAAGTCCCGCCGCCCGAGACCGATCGACGGACAACCGGACAACCGAACGACCGAACAACCGAACCGGAGGCGCATCCATGCCCATGCCAGACGTACAAGCCATTCACACCGTGCTGAAAACCCTGTATCCGGACGCGCTCTGCTCGCTCGAGTACGGCGGCGACCCGTGGCGTCTTCTGATCGCCGCGCGGCTGTCCGCCCAGTGCACCGACGAGAGGGTGAACATCGTCTGCGTCCCGCTCTTCGAGAAGTACCCGGACGCCGCGGCCATGGCGGAGGCGGAGATTTCCGAAGTCGAGGAGATTGTCCGTCCCTGCGGGCTCTTCCGGACTAAAGCCCAGTCCTGCGTCGCCATGTCGAAGATCGTCGCGGAGGAGTACGGCGGGCGCGTCCCGGAGACGATGGAGGAGCTTCTCGCCCTGCCCGGCGTCGGACGGAAGATCGCCAACCTGATCCTCGGCGACTGCTTCGGCCAGCCCGGGATCGTCGCGGACACCCACTGCATCCGGATCTGCGGCCGCCTCGGGTTCTACGATGAATCCCAGAAGGACCCCCTCAAGGTCGAGCGGATCCTCTCGGAGATCGTTCCCCGCGAAGAGCAGGCCGCGTGGTGCCACCGCATGGTCCTCTTCGGCCGTGACGTCTGCTCCGCGCGGAATCCGAAATGCGAAAGCTGCCCGGTGAGGGAGTGGTGCGCGCACGGGAAACAAAATCCCGGCAGCTGAAAGCCTCCCTCTCGGAGGGAGGTGGCACGGCCTGAAAGGTCGTGACGGAGGGAGTGTCACACTTCATTCCTTGGAGCAACTTTTGTGAAGCGGAAAGATTGAATTCTCAGTGAAGCGGTTTTTTTGCGGAAAGCTGGTGTTTTTAGGGGAAGAGGGGACACTTTCTGCGGAAAGTTTCCCCTCCCTCGACCCTCCCTTTCAAAGGGGTTGGGTGGGAGAGCGATCCGCCGAGACGGACTTGTTGCCGTGAAATATAGTTTCGCGCGACTCCCTCAGTCACTGCGGTGACAGCTCCCTCGGTGCACGAATCTGGTGATTCGTGAGGGAGCCTTGAGGTTGGATCGTACGAGATCCCTCATGATATTGATTTTTCTTTTCGATGATGAA